>NC_014722.1:0-688827 GCF_000198775.1 Mycetohabitans rhizoxinica HKI 454
GTGCGGCCGATACGGCGTCGCGACACCACGACAGACCACATGAACGATTTCTGGCAACACTGCTCGACACTGCTGGCGCGTGAACTGACGCCTCAGCAGTACGCGACGTGGATCAAACCGCTCACGCTGGTCGACTTCGACGCTGAAGCCAGCACGGTGCGCATTGCCGCGCCAAACCGCTTCAAGCTTGACTGGGTAAAAAGCCAATTTTCCGGGCGCATCACCGATCTGGCGCGGGACTTTTGGCAGCATCCGGTACACGTTCAGTTCGTCCTCGATCCGAAAGCCGGCATGAAGGCATCACCGGCACGGCGCGCCAGCGGCAGCCCGCTCGCCAACGCCGTGGACGCGGTCATTGCCGCGGCCTCGGGCACCTCGGCCGCCGCGCTGGCCAATGGCTCACCGCCTCAGCCGACGATGGCTCAGGCGCTGAGCACGGCCAGCGCCGCGACCGCGGACGGCAACGCGGAACTGGACTTGCCGAACCTAGACGCGAACGAAGCCGCGGCGGCGCGGCGCAACTTTCGCGCCGGGGCATCCGCGCCGTCGCCCGAGGCCGATTCCGCATACGAGCGCTCCAAGCTCAATCCGGTCCTCACGTTCGAAAACTTCGTCACCGGCAAGGCGAACCAGCTCGCGCGCGCCGCGGCGATCCAGGTCGCCGACAACCCTGGCGTATCGTATAACCCGCTGTTCCTGTACGGTGGCGTCGGGCTAGGCAAGACGCACTTGATCCACGCAATTGGCAACCAACTGCTGCAGGACAAGGCCAATGCGCGCATCCGCTACATCCATGCGGAGCAGTACGTGTCCGACGTCGTCAAGGCGTACCAACGCAAGGCGTTCGACGAGTTCAAGCGCTACTACCATTCGCTGGACCTGCTGCTAATCGACGACATCCAGTTCTTCTCCGGCAAGTCGCGCACGCAGGAGGAATTCTTCTATGCGTTCGAGGCGCTGGTCGCGAACAAGGCGCAGGTGATCATCACCAGCGATACGTATCCGAAGGAGATCTCCGGCATCGATGACCGGTTGATCTCGCGCTTTGACTCCGGCCTGACGGTGGCGATCGAGCCGCCCGAGCTGGAGATGCGCGTCGCGATCCTAATGCGCAAGGCGCAGTCCGAGGGCGTCGCGCTGAACGAGGATGTTGCGTTCTTCGTCGCGAAGCACCTGCGCTCGAACGTGCGCGAGCTTGAAGGGGCCCTGCGCAAGATTCTCGCGTACTCGAAGTTCCACGGACGCGAAATCACGATCGAGTTGACCAAAGAGGCGCTCAAGGACCTGTTGACGGTGCAAAACCGCCAGATCTCGGTCGAGAACATCCAAAAGACCGTCGCCGACTTCTATAACATCAAGGTCGCCGACATGTACTCGAAGAAGCGCCCGGCCAACATTGCGCGGCCGCGCCAGATCGCGATGTACTTGGCCAAGGAGCTTACGCAAAAGAGCCTGCCCGAGATTGGCGAGCTGTTTGGCGGTCGCGACCATACAACCGTGCTGCACGCGGTGCGCAAGATCTCCGACGAGCGCGGCAAGGATGCGCAGTTGAACCACGAGTTACACGTGCTCGAGCAAACCCTCAAGGGGTAGCCGCCCCGGCGGTCCGGAACGGCGGCCCACGATGCGCCACGGTGCCGCGTCGCGGCGCCGGCCGCCATCACCCCTATCCCGCGTGGCGGGCGGCGGCCCCCGGGGGTGCCGCGCAGCACAGAGCCCATACGCCGCCGCAGGCGCCGCCTGGGAAGCCGGCATGGTCACCCCCATATGGATCCGGTCAAATCTGGGCGTTTTTCAGGCACAATACGGGTTTATGGCCGGCGGGCCGACAGCCGGGCGCTATGCCTTGTTCAAACGCCTGTTTGATCGACCCGCCACATGCCCTGCGGCGCGGGGCCCGGGGCCGCCCCGCACCGGGCGCTATGCACGGCAATGGCGATGGGGGCGGATGAGCCGTCATATCAACGAAGGAATTCTATGCAATTGGTCAAGACCGAACGAGACACCCTGCTGCGTCCGTTACAGACGGTCAGCGGTATTGTCGAACGCCGCCACACGCTGCCGATCCTCGCCAATCTGCTGATCTCCAAAAACGGCCCGGACGTGTCGTTCCTGTCCACCGACCTCGAATTGCAGATCACCACGCGTGCCGACTTCGGCATAGGCAACGAGCAAGTCGCCACGACGGTGGCCGCGCGCAAGCTCGTCGACATCCTGCGTGCGATGCCGATCGGCGACGTCACGCTGACGTTGTCCGACAAGCGGCTGACCGTTCAGTCCGGCAAAAGCCGGTTTGCGCTGCAAACGCTGGCGGCCGACGAGTTCCCGACGCTAGCGCAGGCAAAGGACTTCGGCGCGAACCTATCGGTGCCGCAAAAGACGTTCAAGCAATTGCTTGGGATGGTCCATTTCGCGATGGCGCAGCAGGACATTCGCTATTACTTGAACGGCATGCTTCTGGTGGTCGACGGTGATCAGTTGATGGCGGTGGCGACCGACGGCCACCGCCTCGCGTTCTCATCGATGAAGACGGACGGCGCGTTCGCGCGCCAGGAAGTGATCATCCCGCGTAAGACGATCCTCGAGCTACAGCGGCTGCTGGAAGACATCGACGACCCGCTGACGATCGACATCGCGTCCACGCAGGTGAAATTCACGTTCGGCCAGGTGGAACTGGTATCCAAACTCGTCGAAGGCAAGTTCCCGGACTTTCAGCGCGTGATCCCGAAAGGCCACAAGAATACGTTCATGATTGGCCGTGACGAATTGCAGCATTCGTTGCAACGGGCGGCGATCCTGACGTCGGACAAGTTCAAGGGCGTACGGTGCATCGTCGCGCCCGGCCAGCTGAAAATCATGTCGACCAATGCCGATCAGGAAGAGGCACAGGAAGAGCTAGAGATTGCGTACCAAGGCGATACGCTGGACGTGGGCTTTAACGTCACGTACTTGCTGGACGTGCTCGCGAACCTGAAAGTCGACATGATCCAAGTCGCGTTGGGCAGCGATGCGACATCGAGCGCGTTGATCACGATCCCCGAGAACGAGCAATTCAAATACGTGGTGATGCCAATGCGGATATAACCCGCCGACCAGAACGATGACCAAGGGGCCTAGGGAACCATCCCGGCCCCTTTGATGTTTATTGGGTGTTTAAGCAGTACGCAGAACCGGAAGAAATTCATGACTGAACAGCACAATCTGCAAGCGAATTCGAGCGCGGATAACAGCTATGGCGAGTCGTCGATCCAGATCCTCGAAGGTCTCGAAGCTGTACGCAAGCGCCCAGGCATGTATATCGGGGACACCTCCGACGGCACCGGTCTGCACCATCTCGTATTTGAAGTACTCGACAACTCGATTGACGAGGCACTTGCCGGACACTGCAACGACATCCATGTGGTGATTCACGCGGACAACTCGATCTCCGTGACCGACAACGGCCGGGGGATCCCAACCGACATCAAGCGCGACGACAAGCACGAACCGAAGCGCAGCGCGGCCGAAATCGTGATGACCGAGCTGCACGCCGGCGGCAAGTTCGACCAAAACAGCTACAAGGTGTCCGGCGGGCTGCATGGCGTCGGCGTGTCGTGCGTCAACGCACTCTCCAAATGGCTGCGGCTCACCGTGCGCCGTGGCGGCAAGAAGCATTTCCTGGAATTTCATCGCGGCGTCGTGCAGGAGCGCGTGCTCGAGCAGCGCGACGGTGAACAAGTCTCGCCCATGTTGCTCATCGGGGACACCGAGAACCGCGGCACCGAAGTGCACTTCCTGGCCGACGACACGATCTTTGGCACGGTTGAGTACCACTACGACATCCTCGCCAAGCGCATGCGCGAGTTGTCGTTCCTGAACAATGGCGTACGGATCCGGCTGACCGACCAGCGCAGCGGCAAGGAAGACGATTTCGCGTTCGCGGGCGGCGTGAAGGGTTTCGTCGAATACATCAACAAAACCAAGCAGACATTGCACCAGAACATCTTCCATGTCGTCGGCGAAAAGGACGGCGTCGGCGTCGAGGTCGCGATGCAATGGAACGACAGCTTCAACGAAAATGTCCTGTGCTTCACGAACAACATTCCGCAGCGGGACGGCGGCACACACATGACCGGGCTACGCGCGGCGATGACGCGCGTGATCAACAAATACATCACCGACACCGAGATCGCGAAAAAGGCAAAGATCGAGACGACCGGCGACGACATGCGTGAAGGGCTGTCATGCGTACTCAGCGTCAAGGTACCGGAGCCCAAGTTCAGCTCGCAGACGAAGGACAAACTGGTGTCGTCGGAAGTGCGCGCGCCGGTCGAGGAGGTCGTGGCAAAAGCGCTCGAGCAATACCTGCTCGAGACGCCGAACGATGCGAAGGTCATCTGCGGCAAAATCGTCGATGCCGCGCGTGCGCGCGACGCGGCGCGCAAGGCGCGCGAGATGACGCGCCGCAAGGGTGTACTAGATGGCGTCGGGCTGCCCGGCAAACTGGCTGATTGCCAGGAAAAAGACCCAGCGAAATCGGAAATCTACATCGTCGAGGGCGACTCCGCGGGCGGTTCCGCGAAGCAGGGGCGCGACCGTAAATTCCAGGCGATCCTGCCGCTGCGCGGCAAAGTGCTGAACGTCGAGAAAGCGCGGTACGACAAGCTTCTGTCGTCCGACCAGATCGTCACATTGATTACTGCTCTTGGTTGCGGCATCGGCAAAGACGACTACAACCTCGAGAAGCTGCGCTACCACCGCATCATCATCATGACCGATGCGGACGTGGACGGCGCGCATATCCGCACGCTGCTGCTGACATTCTTCTATCGGCAAATGCCCGAGATGATCGAGCGCGGGTATGTCTACATTGCGCAACCGCCGCTATTCAAGCTGAAGGCCGGCAAGGACGAGCGCTATCTGAAGGACCAGCACGAGTTGAACCAGCACATGCTGAAGCTGGCGTTACATGGCGCGGAGTTGGTGCCATCGGAAGGCGTGGCGCCAATTGTCGGTGACGCGCTGGGCGAGCTCGCTCGCTCGTACCTGCTTGCGCAGGCAGTGGTGGACCGACTCAGCAAGCTCTATGATGAGGCTGCGCTCGAAGCAGTCATGGACGGCGTGACCATCGACCTGACGTCCGAAGACGCGACGCGGCAATCCGCGCAGGCCCTGCAGGACAAGCTGCGCGATAGCGCGCTCAAGCCGGACGTATCGGTCTTGCCGCAATATGACGCCGTGCGCGAATTGCGTTCGCTGCGCATCGAGCGGCGGCATCACGGCAATATCAAGGTCTCGATTATCGACGAAGAGTTCCTACTGACCGCGGACTTCCAGCAGCTGGCGAATACCGCGAATACATTCAAGGGGCTAATCGGCGTCGGCGCAATGATCAAGCGCGGCGAGCGGACGATGGCCGTGACGGATTTCAAGAGTGCCATGAAGTGGCTAATCGCGGATGCGGAGCGCAACGTGTCGAAGCAGCGCTACAAGGGGCTCGGCGAAATGAACCCGGAACAGCTGTGGGAGACCACGATGGACCCGGCCGTGCGTCGGTTGCTGCGAGTGCAGATCGAGGATGCGATTGCCGCCGATGGGATCTTCACGACGTTGATGGGCGACGAGGTCGAGCCGCGACGGGCGTTTATCGAGAGCAACGCGTTGCGGGCGGGGAATATTGATGTTTGAGGTTTGTCGTTTCGCAGAAAAGATGTCCTGGCTCTCAGTATGGCGTCCACGATAATTTTCTTCCGAATCACAGTCGGGAGTCGCGGGCTGAGGCCGCCTCTACGCAGGTCGCAGGCGTTGTTTGCGGCCCTGTCGCCCGTGCACTTACCCGATAAGACCTCGACCATCGTATCCCCGGTACCGATGCAGCTGCTCGGCGCGCTGACTGCGCGCGGGCGCGAACCTTACTAATCATCCATTTAACATGAGATGCAATGAATTTTAAGAGTCTCGGCCATGCCCTCAATTGAATAATTCAATAAATATTCCATTAGTTAATTTTTACTACGCATTGTTGGTGTTAGCCAATCGGCGATTTTCATCATCAACCAGTTGTCTATACAAACGCGTATCAGACCTATCATCCTTTCCTGCATAATCCATCGAAATAATGCCCGGACTGACGCCTCGCAAAACAAGATAACGAACAAAATTGGTAACCCGCTCTTTTTGATCCGCAGCCAAATTTTTAACGCTAAATAATTTCATTATATCAAAAAAATGATTAAAATCTTTTGAAACAGGATTGGCCCTCATTGGCATGTTTGTTTGTATAATGTTTAATTTATTTTCTCTATCGACATCAAGGTTGCCATGAAAATTTAGAATATGAGATCCTGTTCCTGAGCCACTGGCCTGATTGGCCCATTTCGTATTAGTATTTTTATCATAGTCCCAAAAATATTTCTTTAAAGACCCCTCCATAATACTATCTTCCGCATTTTTGACTAGCAGCAAAATATTTCTGTTTTGGCCAATCGTATTATCAATGGTCAAACTCCCAAGAGATTTTTCTGAACCTGATGCATTATTTTCAATAATACGTTGCTCGAAATCTGATAGCTGACGAATGAAGTGCCTTGCATCTCTTTTTTTGAAATGCAACTTCAGTATATATAAATTTCTTTCATCTCTGGCTGCATGACTAAGCAGCTTTTTGACCTCTTCCAGTGCATCCCCGCCTGTCGAGCCAGGGCCATGGAAAAATCGGTAAATATTACCTTCATCACGTTTTACTCGTAAATCAAAATAGCGGACTCCCGCTTCAGCTTGTCCCACCAAATCCAGGGATTGGCACTTAAAAGGGCCCGGAAATTTTTCTCCCAACCCACCGCTGCCTTGCGCTTTTTCTTTACTAAACAGATAGGTGCCTGCATCGTGTGAACCCAGCTTAATATGCTGGGTTCACCGTGTTTGAGGCGGTAGGTCTGCGTGATCTAAAGTTGGCAGATTCTCGGGTAGTCGATCCAGATTTTCAGGGTCCAGGTTACGCCGGCTGAGCGGCATAACTTGTAAGTCCATCGCGTCCTGGTCTGACGCAGCAAGCTCACCTTGATTTTTTCGTTGTTTTTTGGATTGAATATTATATGAACTTGTCTTTGGCATTGTGCACCTCATTAATAGATGGGTTTATCTATAACTTTTAATGCGTCAATGATCACTCGTTTCAGCCTCGAACTCTTAATGACGTTGGCCCGCTTGCGCCAGCGCATCAGGCTTAACGGCACCACATCATTTCATAGACAATAGGTCAATGTTAGGTTTGCATATTTAACACATCAAATTCAAAATCATCTACGTGGGAATGCCATCTCGAATTGGTATATCATTGCGGCATCTATAATGCCGTCACAGTCAAGCCAATCCTCAATTCGCCAGCAGTATCCTTCCCATACTTAAAATTCATGACACTGCGAGCACGCAAGTCAGTCTCCATTCATCAATCGGCATCGTGAACGGGAGCGTTCACTACAGTCAAATCAGTACTCACCAATAGGGAATTAGGCAAGTCCTCATCCATCTCATTCCAACGGTTGTTATACTCGTTAATCACTTCTCCTACTGCATTATTTGTCGCTTGGTCAAGTAGGCCGCTTATGTGAACCGCAGGCTGATTGGGCTCTTTATACTCACATGTTATTGCCAAACGTGCGAGCTGTGCTCGTACCTCAGGCATTGTGTTGACGTCCGACTCCTGCAGAACTTGTTTAACCAGCGCGCGCTTGAAGGGCAACGATTTATCATACTGTTCCCACTTTGACGATTCAAGTTCCGTACTGAACACGGGTGGCGCTTTTATAGGCTGATCCGGAACGATTTTAACTGGTATCGTCACTTGAAAATTCAGGCACAGGCGTGGCCGATCACCCAACGATTGCCAAAAATTCCCTAAACTTGACAAATGCTCCGTTGGTGCGATCACCCGAGAAAATGACGGCAGACCTGCCTCTCGAAGAAGCGTACCTAGCTCAGCACTGAGTAATGCATCGAGCACCGCATTCATGACTACCATCGGTTGACCGTCCGGCTTCATCCCCTCTTTCTTCAGTTGCTCCCAATACGTCACAAGATAACAACAACGTACGTTTGCTTGTCTAGCATCAAATGTCCCTGTCTTTGCGCAATACTGGCGTGATTGCCCTTGGCGTAGCTCAAGGTCTTCCTGAATGTCATAGAGAAACACACAAACGGTTGGCATATCCGGTAGCAATGTTTTGTCCGGAATATCAAAACGAATGTCGATCGACTCATCGCTGATCCGCAATAAGTATTTTTCCAACGAAAGTGCAATCGCTTTATTCAAAGTGATGATCGGCTGCATACTTTCTGACTCCTCGCCCCTATCCATGATTTAGTCTGCCATGATTGCGTCCGTCATTTAAAATTGACGTGCTTCATCAGTCCCGCCTTGCATTGGCAAAGACCTTTACTTAAAGCTGAGGCATGATCCGCCCCGTCTTGCTCAGCTCGCGGCGCACCGCGCGAGCGATATCAACCCAATTTACCGACCGATCCTGCTCGGCAGCAAGCCAGCTCGCCAGCAACGCCACGTTCCGGATTCCCGCTCCCGTCAACTCCGTGACCGCCGAGAGCCGCGTAAAGTCCACTTCCTGATCCACCGCCACCTGCTCCGGCCAGATCGCCCGCCACATGCGCTCACGCAATACGGCATTGGGTATCTCGAAGCGCGTAATAAACGTCAAGCGGCGCGTGAACGCATCATCCAAATGCGCACGGTTGTTCGTCGTCAGCACCACCAGCCCGGGGTACTGCTCCAGCCGTTGCAACAAGTACGACACTTCGATGTTCGCATGCCGGTCTTGTGCGTCCTTCACCTCACTGCGCTTGCCAAACAGCGCATCCGCCTCGTCGAACAATAATACGCCCGTGTCCGCCACCGCCAGATCGAAGATCTGCGACAGATTCTTCTCCGTCTCGCCGACATACTTGTTGACCACCGTCGACAGGTCCACCCGGATCAGATCCAGCCCTAACTCCGCGGCGAGTACCTCTGCGGCCATCGACTTGCCCGTACCGGATTCGCCATAGAACAGTGCGCTGATGCCAGTGCCATAGCCTACTTTGCGGGCGAACCCGCGCGTCAGCACCGCGTCGCGCTGCCGGATGGCCGCGAGAATCTCGTGCAGCTGCTCACGTAGGTTCTCGCTCACGATCAGGTCGTCGAGAGTGCGCTGCGGCTGCATGCGCTGTGCGAGTTGCCCAAAGTGTTGCTGGCCCCGCACGCGCAGCGCTTGGCACAGGTCAGCTTGTGCGAGCGGCGCTTGCGCCCCACGCAGTGCCCGATAGCCTTGCGCCTCCTGCAGCGTTGCAGTTAGGGTGTCCGGATTTACCCGTGTACGCTTAAGCAAGCCCGCCAGGTCCCACCCATTACTGCTAGTCCCCAGGCCAGCTTGCAGCAACCGCACATTATCCTCGTGCATGCGCGGCGGCATCGTCAGGCGCAACTTCGGCAGGCTTGCGAACGCCTCTGCTGTTCCGTGCGTAGGCAATAGGCACACAATGGGTTGACCATGCCGCGCCAGTCGTGGCTCCAGCGCCTCGAGTAGCGGCCCGTGCCGAGATACGCCTTCGGCGACGTGGTGTAATACCAATATGCCGCCGTGCAAGCGCGCCTCACGCAGCACCGCCAATAGCAGCGGCCAGGCATCCGTCGCATCGTCTGGCAACGCCCGCAGGTTGACAGTCAGGGCTGGGCGGCCTGCCTCGCTGGCTAGCTGCACGATAAGTGCCTCGCTTCCATCGCCCCCTTGCAGCAGTAATAGTGGGGTGGGCATGGCACGTGATCCACCTCCGAAACAGAACGTCGCAATCTGCTCCGCGCACGCGGCCCACGCGCCGTGACGCAGCGCGTCGCCGATGTGTGAGGTTGGGCGCCATTGTGCGAGTTCCGTCAGTGCCATGGGTAGGGACATCGTGTCCGCCCCGCTGAGATAGCGAAACACGGTCTCGTTCGCGCGCAGGTAGGCCGCATCGTCGCGCGCGCATGCGCGACCATTACGCTCGGCCGTATGCACAAGCTCATTGGGCAACAAGTTGCCTGCGCTCGAGTACAGTTGGTGGCGGTGTGCGATGCGCTCCACCGGCGTGGCGCTAAATAGCGTCAACGCGAGCTCCACGCCAGGCCAACTCGCGCCTTCATCACCTTGCAAATAAGCCATCAGTGCGTGGTAGCGTGGCTCGATGAGCGGCAATAAGCACAGCACCAGCACCTGGGTTTCAAAATGCGTCAGCCCGAATCGGTCGATAACATTGGCGAGCCGGCCGCGCGGCACGGGTGCGCACAGCGTTGTCCACGGGGGAGCGTCGCCGCTCGCTGTGCTCCAATGTGGCATGCCGCGCGGTTGCGTGCGTGTGGCTTCAAGCGCCTCCTGCGTGCACAGCAACTCCGCTATGTTAAAGCGGTCGTCTTCGCGTTGGTGCTGCCACACCAGCAGGTGCTGCAGCGCCTGATCGACGTATTCGAGCCATGACCCCAGCACCTCAAACGCATGTGCCACGCATGCATTCGCAGGCGGTGCATTGGCCAAATCAACCGTATCGGGTTGTCTAGCGCCCGATGCAAGGGCGTCTAACAAGTCAGTCGAAAGAGTTTTCATTGAAGCCACATCACGCTGATTGGGGCCGGCAGCCACGGCAGCGATACTTGCGTGAGCGGCCACGGCACTTCATTGAGTAGTATGTCGATCGCCGCGCGATCGACGCTAAACTGCAGCCTACCGTCTTCTTGCCGCAGCGTGCCCGGGCGCTATAGGAACAGCTCGCGCAGCGCTTAGCGGAATCAATCTCCTCGCTCACCGCTATCCTCGTACCCGTCTACACCTTTCAGGATTTGCAGTCCTCATGCGTCAATATGCACGTTTCTTGCAAATCTCACAACACTATTTGGCTTTACATTTAGGCAAACTAAATAACTTTGTCACGTTGTATTGTGAAGGAAACGAAATGGAATTGTGAATAAAAAAGATAAAATTCCACCGCAAAAGACGTGGATTGCATTGAATGCGTCAACATTGCAACAATGAATGTGTCAGGGAACAGCTTGTTTCCGGTTACAGAATCTCATCGCGTTTTGCACGGGCGCAGCGTTTTGACGGATCGCAAAACTGTACAGCATGGTGCCGGTAGACGCTGCTTACGCACCAGGCGCACGGCGCGCGCTCGGACTTCCGGTGAAACTTGTTTGCCCTGTTGTTCATGGCTCCATTCTCTCAAGAGTACGAGCCTCCACAGCATCCGGGGCAATTTAGTCATTGACTATTTTTAAACATAGACTAAAGTGAGTGTGAGTTCGCTGTTGGTTGGCCAGGGAACTCAAGCTGGTGGGACAGTCACCTCATCGATGACGAGTTCAGCTGCATCGGACAAGTCAGACGTATGCGGTCTTTTAGCGGCACCATTCTCAATGGATGGAAAGAAGCAGGAAGTTGAGAAAGCGTCGTGGTCCTAATAAGAAGTAGCCAACCGCTTTGCCAAAAACGCAAAATAGGGGAAAAATGATGATGTTCTTAGCTAGAGTTCTCGCTGACCCAGCCGTTCTCACCAAATTTCAGGTCGATCAGGACAATCTCACCGCAACAAGCATTCCAATTTACTATAATACTTTGGAGGGAAACCAACCGAAGACAAACAAAAATACCATTCACCTGTGGCAAACAGATGGTTGGGATACTTCCGTACAGGAGTTGAAAACATTTAAAATCGAATCCGACCAAGCCAGTGGCCCTCAGAGCTTTGACATTGATTTGGCTAATGTAAATTACTTGATAGGCTACGCGGTAGGTGAAGGAAAGGGGGCTGTCGTAACCACGCAGCGCTTAGAGACCCAAGGCGGGGGTAAATGGAATGTAATTCCGGCGCCCGATACTGAAGCACTCTCGTTTAACATGACCAATGTCAATACGACAACGGTGTCGTACAGCTTCCGCATACCGCTGGGGACGAGCGCGGAAGCCAACGGGGATTGGATCGGAGTCTGGAAAGGTTCTACGGGGTCGTACCTCTACGATAAAGAGAAACCGCCTATTAGTTTAAAGTCGATATCAATCGACGACAGCTACGGGAACGATAGGTTGACCCTTTCTAACGGCCAGCAATTCACAAGCGGCGCCAGCTACATGCTCGGCTACTTCAAGAGCGGGTACAATAGTAGTAACCCGACAGAATCCGTGCGGTCCACGCTCGCCGCCATTGTCAAATTTAAGGGTCCGTAAGCATTGAGCTGAGCCCGGGCAGATGAAGTTACCCGGGCGCCCTCTCCTGCCCCTCAGTTCAGCTGCGCGGGAAAAATCAAACATATGTCCTTTAAATAAAAAATTCAAATAGGAGGAAATGATGGTGTTGCTAGCTAAATTTCTCGCTGATCATCCTGTTCTTACCCAGTTCAATGTCGATGAGCAACACCTCACCGCAACAAGCATTCCCATTTACTATAATACTTTAGAAGGAAACCAACCGAATACATACAAAAATACTGTTTATCTGTGGCAGGTAGACGGTTGGGAAGTTCCTCCATCGATCCCAAATCTAATAAAAGAGCCTTTAATCACCGCCGACAACCCCAGCGCTTTCCAGTACTTTAACGTCGAGTTGACTCGTGCGAATTATTTAATTGCCTACGCGGTGGGCGAAGGAAGGGATGCCGTTGTGACCACGCAGCGCCTAGAGCCCTTGGGCGATGGTCAATATAAGGTCACCCCACCGCCCGAGGAGGAAGCACTCTCGTTTAAGATAACTGATGTTAATCCGACAACAGTGTCGTACAGCTTCCGCATGCCGAGTGGGACGAGCGCGAAGGACGATGGGGATTGGATCGGGGTGTGGAGGGATCCCAAGGTGTCGGACCTCTACGACAATGCACGAGAGCCTATTTACTTCTCGCCGGTAGAAGACGACGACAGCAACGGTAACGGTAGCCTGACCCTTCCCCATGCGCAGCAATTCGAAATCGGCGTCAACTATATGCTAGGCTACTTTAAGAGCGGATACAATACGCAAAACCCCTTGCGGACCACGCTCGCTGCCGTTATCTCTTTCAAAGGCCCCCCAAGGCCTAGCCTCACCCAGTTCAGTGTCGATTCTATTAACATCGACGCGACCGAAATTGATTTTCACTATAAAACGCTGGACGGGAACCAGCCAAACACATACAAAAATACCGTCTACCTCTGGCAGACAGAAGGTTGGACGGTCCCGTCAACGACGGACAAGAAGCATTCAATTACCTCTGACTCAGTCGAAGGTTCCCAGAACTTTAGCGTTGAATTGGGCCAGGCGAATTACTTGATCGCCTATGCGGTAGGTCTAACAGCAAATGCTGTTGTGACCACCCAGCGCCTAGAGTACCAGAAGGATAGCAAGCGCTACAAGATCATCCCGGCGCCCAGTGACGAGGCACTCTCGTTGAAGGTGACTCATGTCAATACGACAACGGTGTCGTACAGCTTCCGTACACCAGCTGGGACGAGCGCGAAAGCCAATGGGGATTGGATCGGAGTGTGGAAGGGTACTACGGTGTCGAAACTATACAACGATGCGGAAGAACCCCTTGGCTTAAAGCCGATATCAATCGACGACAGCCACGGGAACGATAGTTTGACCCTTCCTGACAGCCAGCAATTCGCGAGCAACACCAGCTACATGCTCGGCTATTTCAAGAGCGGATACGATCAGAACAAACCAAACGAACCCGTGCGGACCACGCTCGCCGCCATTGTCCACTTCAGGGGTCCCTAAGCACTAAGCAGCATCCGGATAGGCCTTAAACTAGGAGGCGATATGATAATAAGCCCAGGTAGGTTCCACTCTCAGCTCACTTCAATCACTGTCGAGCCGGAAGACATCAAGTCAACAATCATACCCTTTCGTTATGACACGCTGCCTGGGAACCAGCCGAAGGCAAATAAGAATATCGTTTACCTTTGGCAAACAAATGGAGAAGAGGTTCCCTTCCATGAAGACCCGCAGCGAAAATCGATGCTCATCGATTCTAATCGGGCTGATAATCTCATCAACTTCGACGAGCTCTCGCTGGCTAAAGACTCGTATTTGATGGCCTACGCGGTAGCGAATAGCGTGAACGCCGTTGTGACCACACTACTCATCAAGGGCGTGGGTGACGGCCGATTTGACGTATCCCTCCCAGAAGATAAGCTGGCGTTCTCAGTGGCCCAGGTCGGCTCGACATCATTGTGTTATCAATTTTGCGTGCCGAGAGGAATGAGTCCGAAGGACGATGGCGATTGGGTCGGACTGTGGGAAGGTTCTACGGTTTCGGAACTCTACTACAAAAAACCCCTATTCTCCTCACCGGTGTTAAGCGACATCAACAGCGGGTACGGTGGACTGACGCTGCCTGAAGGCCAAAACCTCATGAGCGGTATTGAATACATCCTTGGTTACTTCAAGAGCGGATATAAGAAAGATAAGAAAATCGATAAAGAAGGGGGCAGTAAGGAAGAAGATAAGAAGGACGAACAAGCAGTGGAAAGTAAAGAAGAGGATAAGAACAATCAAGGAGGAGGTAAGGAAGACCCCTTGCAAACCACGCTCGCCGCCGTTACCATCTTTACCGGCCCATAACCGCGGGGCAGCACCTGGGCGGATGATGAAGGGCCCGGCGAGCGCCCGCGCCTGAGTTCAGCTGCGCCAAGTCAGTCAAACGTAAGCGCTCCTTTTTCTCAAACTAAGAGGGAAAAACGATGGACGAGCCCTCCTCCCAAGCAACTTCGATCACTCAGTTCACTGTCGAAGCGGAGGACATCAAGCCGAGAATCATCCCTTTTCGCTATGACACCCTGCCGGGGAACCAGCCGAAGACAAACAAAAATACTGTCTATCTCTGGCAAACGAAAGGAGAGGACGTTCTCGTCAAAATCACGCCTTTCAGATCGCAGTCCATCAGTCGCAACGAACCTAACGCCTCGACCAACTTTACGGGGCTTTCGTTGAGTAAAGAGCCGTACTTAATGGCCTATGCGGTGGATGATAACGTCAAGGCCATTGTCGCCACGCTGCTCATCGAAGGTGTGGGCGACGGTCGATTCTCGGTATCTTTTCCCACGGATAGCCTATCGTTTTCGGTAACTCAGATTGGCCCGGCATCGTTATCGTACCGGCTCTGCGTGCCGAGAGGAATGAATCCGAAGGACGACAACGATTGGATCGGACTATGGGAAGGTTCTACGGTGTCTGAGCTGTACTACAAAAGACCTCGATGCTTCTCGCCGGTGCCAATCCACACCAACAAGGGGAACGGTGTGTTCGCCCTCCTTGAAGGTCAAAACATTGAGAATGGCATCGAATATACGCTCGGCTACTTCAAAAGCGGGTATGACGAGCAAAATCCCTTGCAAACCACGCTCGCCGCCAGTACCACCTTTAAGTGGGAAGGGAGCGAGTAGTCCGTAGTGCCTACCACGCTCATCTTCAGCACGACGAGTGCGGTAGGCACTGACTCTTCATCTGCGCCACTCCACGCAGAACGAGTCGTTACACCATGGCAGCCACACCTGCTCAAATGGCCACGGAATCGCGTGTAATAGCACGTCAGCCGCATGTGGTTCAACCTGCAGCGTCCAACGCTTATTGGGCTGACGCGTCAGTATGCCGGGACGTTGCAGGAACAATTGCCGCACATCAGTCACACCGCAGCGGTGCAACCCCGGCAGGCGAGATGGCAACGCCGCGAGCCAGCCGTTCAGTTGCGCCCTCACCGTTGGATCAGGCTGCCAATCGGGTAACATAGCGTCCAGTGCCACACCGCACAGTAGTTTATTAACCGGTGTGCGCCACTCGGCGACCGTGTCATCCCCCCAAGCCAGTTCATCAAGCCAACCCGCAGCAATCAATGGTGCGCTGGCATCGATAAAGTGATTGGTATCATCGAGCAGCGCAAGCGTGCGAAACAAGCCTGGCAACATCGGCCACAGCAGCACGAGACCCGCGCTTAAGACGGCAAGCTCGGCTAGTAAGAACGCGGTGCTCCGGTCACGGCTTCTGTTTATACGATCGGGAGTATCTGGTGGCACAGATGCATCTGGTCGAACAGTACGTTGTGCGGGCACCGCCTCTGGAGCCGACCGATTGGATCCTGCGATAGCATCCGGTAGATCTGTGGCAGATGGAATGTCTTGCGCCACACGGGCTAGGCTATCCGCTTTAGCCGGTTCGAGGTACTGAGCCTCATAAGCAGCCCAGATATCCTGTAGCGCCGGTATCGCACACAACTGCGCCAACCGGTGGCGCACTGCTGGGTGCAATACCGGGTTCACTTGTAACCACCGCTGCAGACGGGTTCGCGCGGTACGTATGGCCTTCTCGGTGACCTGCATTGCGGAGGATGTCGGCATTGCCGGATGTGACTGAAAAGACTCCAACGCAGCCCACAACAATGCGTCATCAGTATCCGCCACCGGTTTATTGCGCTCAAGCGTGCGAAACACGCCCGGCAACAGCGGCCAGAGCAGCCCAAAACCAGTGCTGAAACCAGCGGGCTCGCTCGGCATGATCGCGGGGTTTATCCGATAGGGTATATCCGGTGCGCGCACGGATGCATCTGGCCAGATGGTAGCTTGCTGCGCGGGCACTGCTTCCGGAACCGGCCGATTGGACCCTGCAATAGCGTCCGAAAAGTATGTGGTGAGCGGAATGTCTTGTACCGTACGAGGCAGGCTCTCCAGCTTAGCCGGTTCAGGGTGCTGAGCCTCATAAGCAGCCCAGATATCCTGTAACGCCGGTATCGCACACAGCTGCGCCAACCGATGACGCACTGCTGGGCGCAACACCGGCTTCGCTTGTAGCCACCGCTGCAGACGGGTTCGCGCGGTACGTATGGCTTTCTCGGTGATCTGCATTGCGGAGGATGTCGGCATTGCCGGAGGTGACTGAGAAGTCTCCAACGCAGCCCACAGCAATGCATTATCAGTATCCGCCGCCGGTTTATTGCGTTCAAGCGCACGAAACACGCCCGGCAACAACGGCCAGAGCAGCCCAAAACCAGCGCTGAAGCCAGCGGGTTCGTTCGGCACAATCGCGGGGTTCATCCGATAGGCCATATCCGGTGCGCGCATGGAGGCATCTGGCCAGAGGTTACCTTGCTGCACGGGCACCGCCTCCGGAGCCGGCCGATTGGACCCTGCAATAGCGTCCGGGGAGTATGTGGTGAGCGGAATGCCTTGTACCGCACGGGCCAGGCTATCCAGCTTAGCCGGTTCGGGGTGCTGAGCCTCATAGGCAACCCAAATATCCTGTAGCGCCGGTATCGCACACAGCTGCGCCAACCGGTGACGCACTGCTGGGTGCAATACCGGGTTCGCTTGCAACCATTGTTGCAGCCGAGTTCGTACAGTGCGCATAGCGCTCTCGGTGAGCTGCGTCACAGGTGCTGCCGGCATCGCTGGATGTGCCTGAAGATTCATCATCGCGGAAAGAGACGGTGCATCTGGCGCCGTCCCAACGCCCGTGTGCAGCCAGCGAATCCACGCCTGAAACCCATCATGCGGTGTTGTCGAATCTTCATTGGCCCTGCCCTGCTCAGCACGTGCCAATTCCTCGATAAGCGCCTGCTCCACTCGCTGCAGCAAGCGCGTTCGCCATTGCTCTTTCCAGTCGGACGCATCCAACACACCCAGATCAATCACCAGCCGTTTGATGAGTCTGGGACGGGAGGCTCGCTTCGCTAAACGATGGATGAGCTGATCGAGATCAGCAAGCACACGCTGGTGAAACAACTGGCTGCATTCACGCAGCAACGCGTGACCATCAAATTGCTCAGCCTTGAACGATAAGCGCAGTCGGTCAATCTTGGACACGGCTGCTCTCCAGTCAATTTTCTGGCGGACTGAACGAGACAATCGCTTCATTAATCGATTGCCCAGCTGTACTTGACGCCTCCCCTGATAAGGTCATCGCTCGCACCTGGCCGTGCTCGGCATCCTGCCAGTGGCCGCCTGGTTCGTCGTTTGCCTGTGCGACCAGCAATGCCGCCCGCGCATAATGCCGCAAACGTGCGATGAGCAGTTCACGCAGCGACACATCACCGTGCTCAGCAAACGTAAGCAGCCCTTCTTCCACAGCACCCGACAGTGCTGTGAGTAGCGCAGCGATCGACATGTCCCCCGTCAAGCGGGGTAACAGAAGGATATCAATGGCTGTAAGCTGCACAGGCCGGTGAAGCAGGTTCGCCGTGGCCCGCGCGCCGGCTGCGGCATCGCTGCGCGCCAGTGCACTGGCACAGCAAAATGTCCTATCCAGTTTATCCTCCAGCGCCGCGCATTCCAGTGTGCTCGCAGATTGTGCGCACACCGGTTCCGTGCGCGCGATCGCGAGCCCGCCCACCACGAGGTAAAACAGCGCGTCACGTATCGCCGCTCGAACGGGCTCTGAAATGCCAGGTCCCACCGCAGCCGCGCTCAATTCATCCAACGTACTCGAAGCCGGATACCGTAAGATAAGCGTCTTCAAAGCCGCCTGCACAATAGGATCGGACGTCCGGTATTGACCTTGAGGAGCATGCAACACCCAAGCGTCATTCTCCTGCTCGAACCGGTAAGACCCGCACAAAACGACGTGCAGCTTATCCATATGCGTAGCCCGCAATGTGCGCTCAATCGTCCGATGATCATGCACGAGCAAGCTTTCGCGAAACGGGCGACCCGAGACGAGATCACTCATCTGCTCATTCGCAAGTAAGCGATCGCCCGTCCACGCTCGGATCGCGGCCGCCCGCTCGGGAGCGCTCAACTCCGGCAGCATAGTGGTTAAGCGCGCCTCGCACAGGAACACCAGCCCTTTGGCTGCCTGCACGAATTCGCTGAATAAGCACGGTGCGTTGGTGGCAGCCAGATATTCATGCATCAAATACGGATCTGAGCGCTGCGCCAAATCGTCGATGATGGCACATACTGCCGAGCCATACATCGAATCAGACGACGCATGCGTTCGTAAAAAACTCAGCATTGCACGCAACTGCTCGAGCTGCTGGGCTGGCTCCGCGTCCGCTGAAATGTGCCACAATAACGCATCCCGAATCGCCTGCCGCTGCCGCCAACCCGGCAGCACGTTATAGCTAACGTACGCGATTCCGTCGGGTGCCAAATGCTGTTGACAAATTTGCATAATCGCCGCGCGTACCGCGGGCGGCACCCAGCTGTAGACACCGTGACAAATAATGTAATCGAATAGGCCCAATGTGCCAGGAAGCTCGAGCAAGTCGCGGCGCTCGAGGCGTACATTGCGCAGCCCCGAGTGGACAATGCGTTGTTGCCCATCCTCAATTTGGACCGGCGACAAATCGATACCCACACACACCGACTCAGGAAATTCAGCGGCGAGCGGAATCAAATTTCCGCCAGCCGCGCAACCCAGCTCCAGAATCCGCGCGGTACGCACTGGCGGCGCGGCAAGTCCAAACAGTCCTGCCAGCGCAGCCAGTGCTCCTGGGTGTGTCTGCTCGAACGGATACGAAGTGTACGGCAAGCGGTCATACGTCGAGACAAAGGGCGCAAGCGCTGTTGCCGCGGTGTCTTGAACGGCCTCATCAGTTTGTAGTTGAGTTTCTAACATAAGCCTCTCGAGAAGTGGGACAGTTTGCCATTCAGCCAGCTCATACGGCCCCCTTTCAGGTGCATGACCTAATCATCGAACGGATGACGTCATACGATGACCGACCCTTTGAAAACCATCCCCAAAGGCGAGGACTCGTCATTGGCTGCTTTGATTGCAACAAGGTACTGTTCTTTTTTTTCTTCCAAATTCTCGATTACTTTCATCGAGATGGACCGCGCGGAATAATTAAGCGTTTGCACTTTATCAATAGACTGAATAGCAGAATTTCCCCGTTTAATTCGATAAATTCCAATGGTATTTTCCTCTATCGCGGCGAAGTAATCTGCATTTTCACCGATGGCTAGCCCAGAATGAGGCAACTCACATTCGTGCTCCTCTTTAGTCCAATTCTTTCCGCTTTCCTCTTTGAAGAAATATATTTTCTCTTTATCTCCCACCGCTGCAAATTTTCCATTTCCACTTAACGTCACACAAGTTGGAACAACAGAGGGAGGAAGACCATCATTAGAAGAAAAATCGTTACTTTTTTCGTATTCTTTCTTTACGTCACCATCACCTTCATTATCGCCACCACCATCATCATCAGCAGCATCACTAAAATAATATACACTGACATCTTTTTTGTCGCCATCCAAAAAAATTACTCGACTCCCATCCGAACTAAAGCACAATGGCCCACGAAAACAAGTTTCTGGACAAGATTTCGGTTCAAGTTTAATTTTTTCATCCCTATAGCGTGTAGTACTGATATCTACACTGTAAAACACAGGTTCTTCTTCGCATACGCCAATACCAACCAATTTATTATCCAAAACAACAATCGAATTCCCCACAATTTCCCCAATATCCTTTCTTTCCTCCTGATCCAAAAACATTAACGAATTTTTTTTGCTATCCTCATTACGAGTCAAAACAGAAAACCAACCGACATTCGAGCGATAATTATCGTAACGACCACAAACGGCATCCGCCCATAAAAAATCTTTAACTTTAGACCCAAAAGGCACACCATTTTCATCAAAAACAGAACGAAGTAAATTGTATATTTTTTTTAACGACTCCTTTCCGAGATCCTCAAAAACCTCTTTTGAAAATATATCGCTTTGCTTTAAACAAAGCCCTTTCGAAATGTCTTCAAAATGACTCTCGGCATCGAGATTCAGACTTAATCCGCCATTAAATTTTACGCCCCTTATCTTATCAAGCTGGACACTGAATTTATTTTGATTATTTCCCTCATCCGGGATGACCAGCCCCTTTCCTTCAAATATATCTAGTTGCAAGGTAGAATCGAGCTTGAACCCACTATTCTCCTTGCACTTCAATCCCAGCCCTTCTTTTTTATCCAAGACTAATGCGTCTTTGCTCTTGATTTTTAGTTGGACTCTTTTATTATCACCACCCACACTAACCTTTGTCACCTCAATTCCATAGCCCGCCTGCAAAGCAAGCATCGTCACACCGCTTTTATTTTTTTCGCCCTTCAACTCGTCTTTAAAAATACATTTTAAACCTTTATCATTCGAGCCGATTCTCCGATTTTGGTCTACCTTGACAGCCACACTACCTGTCTTGCTGGTCATTGACCGTTTTTCATCCAAGTACACAGATAATTGATAGTTATCGTTGGGCAATTTATTCAAATATAACCCATTCTCCGGCAACTCTGGCTTTCCCTCTGAATCGATACCAATGGCCTTAAAACATTTCGACAGTCCATCCAAAATGGCATCGAAGTGCTCCTGTCGTGGAACATGTTTGGCTTCAAAGCACGATTTCAGCTTTGGCAGCGACCATGGATCCTCTACAGCGGAGCCCTCTTCATTGACCTCTTTTTCCGCATCAGGGTTTTTATTCGATTCCATTACTCACCATTCGATCGAGTCCCGCTGATTCCACGCTTTGATACGAAGATTCTACTCCGCTATCTAAATTTAACGTTTTCATCAACTTTCATCGAATCGCCCTATTTTTCCGTTAAGAATTGAAAGTAGCACTTTACCGCCTTTTCCACTACGTGCAGCGCTCTTGTTTATCCGGATTTATCATGTATCGTCCTGTGCAGCTTTGCATAAAAGCTGATAAATATCCTTTAGGATCAGGCGACCTTCTGTATCCTTATCAAGTTTTCTAAATGTGTCAACATCACAAAGCAACGTATCTTTCTTTACACGCAGAGTATTTTGGCCATTCTCTTCTATCTTCTCTATCACGTTATCTTCTTCTGGATTAATCAGCAAATCGACAGCATTGTCACCATTAAAAATCAAACCACTATCTTTTGCCAGATTGAGTTCGAGATTTTTATCTTGATCATTCCACTGCAATCCTTCACCCAGCACAACCTCAAGTGGCCCATTATCGATCTTGATGGCAGGCCCGCAATGGATCAGCACGCTGTCTCCGTTTGTGCTGTCAAACCTCAAACCTTTATCCTCTTGCAACTTCATCGCAAGAGTTTCTTTGCCCATGCTCCTCATAATCTCCAGTCCTGGCCCCGTTTGGATCTGAAGCAAACCTTCTCCCTCCAACTCCGAACTGAAAACAAGCTGAAGCTTTCCATCATCAGAAACCTGTAACGCGCCGTCCGGGTTCGTTTTCAGTTTCAGTGCCTTTGACCCCTCTTGCTCGGCGCCTAGCTCAGTTGTCCGGCCGTCACACTTGACGCTCAGCTTCAACGGACCGTCCAAGTTTGTCGACGGCGGGGACAGCTGCAAACCCGCTCCCGGATTACGATCCACTGCCCCAACTGCTTGACAGGCTTCTTGCAACAGGTCTAATAGTTCGGAAAAGTCAGCTTCAGTCGGGACCTGCCCCGCTTGAAAATAGCCTTTCAGCTCTGCAATCCGGTCTCTCAGCGGGCTATTCCGAACGAGCGTATTCTGCGGCATACCGTTTTCATCGTCTGAATTCATGTCAACTCATCCTCTTTTTCTTGACCTGCTCTCACTAAAATCCGCCATATTTCTTGACGCTGGGCGAGCGGCATTTTTTCAAACGTTTCAACCGAGACCAAAGCGCCCGGATCGAACGTCAATTGACCGCTGCCGTTCAGTCGCAGCGCGTTGCCTTCGGCTGTATGCACATGGAGTCCGCTTTCATCGAGCGCCAACGCTGTGTCCTGAGCCAGCGCGACGTGCAGCCCGTCCTGAACATTCACACCGCCACCGCAAACCACTGCCAGCCCCCCGCGGGCCGTAAGCCCGCTAGCCACCGCCACCGTTAAACCCTGCGCCGTGGCTTGAAGACCACCCACAGGTTGATTCTTGCTTTGCCAATTGCTTGGCACCACTTTTTCGGCACCGCCCACCTTTTCTACCGTCACGCCGCGCCCCGTTTGCACAGCCAGGCAGCCTTGGCCATCATGGAGCACGGGGTGGCACTTCACATCGATCCCTTTGTCATCAGCCACTAAGCATGTGCTGTCGTCAAGATGGACCGTCAGGCATGATTTTTGATCGATACTCAACCCGCTTTTCTTATCCAGATTCAGCGCAAGACGGTCTTGTTCCAATCGCAGTCCATCACCTGGTACGACTTTCGTTAAATCCTGTGTCATGCCCAGCGCGTCAAACAACGCTTCGAGCACATTGAACCATGACACGTAATGTTCGGGACACGGTAACTTTTCTGTCTGAAATGCCTCCTTGAGTTGCACAATGACCGATGCCAAATCACCCGTGACTGCCTGAACCGGTTGCTCTGAAGCAGCTGGCACAAAATAAACTTTGGCCAGTTCAATTTTTTCCTGATCATTGAGAATGCCATTCAAATGCACATCTTCAGACTGGCTCAAAATACGCAGTTTACCGATCGCAGCGGGTTGAGCGGTCGCTTCTAAAAGCTTCCATATCTCTTGACGCTCGGCGAATGACATCTTTTCAAAAGTACTCACTGAGACTTTTGGATTAAGCGTCAATTGACCGTTCTCGTCAATCTGCAGCGCATTGCCTTTGCCTGTACACACACGCAGACCATCGGCATCGAGCGCTAACGCTGTACTCTTAGCCAGCACGATCTGCAGCCCCTGCTCGGCGCTCATGCCTTTGCCGCACATCAACGCCAGCCCCTCTTCGATAGTAAGCCCGCTACCGGCTGCCTCCACCCTTAAGCCGTCCTCCGTAGCCCGAATACCGCCCACGGGTTGATTCACGCCTTGCGGCACCACTTTTTCGACACCACCGACCGTTTCGACTCTCACGCCAAACCCCGCCTGCACAGACAGGGAACCTTCGCCATCATGAAGCACGGGGCGGCATTTAACATAGATACCGTTGTCATCGGCCGCTAAACATGTGCCACCGTCGAAATCGGCAAACAGATACGGCGCAGATGCGTTGATTTTCAACCCGCCCTGCGCCTCCAGATTCAGCGCAAGACGGTCTTGTTCCAACCGCAGCCCATTACCCGGCACAACTTTCGTCAGATCTTGCGCCATGTCCAGCGCATCACACAATGCCTCGAGCACGTTGAACAAGAGGACATAATCGCCTTCGCTCGGTTTTCTACCGGTCCCGAAGCGCTTTTTCAAATCGGCAATTTTAACTTCCAAACGGGCGTCCAATATTCGGCGCATGGCTTCTTGCAGCGTCATAAGCTCCTCGCCGGTAATATCAGCAGCGTCGCGCTCAAATATCGCATGGTGTCTAGTACTGTTTATCCGTTAAAATATACATCACTTCATTTTTCTTAATGGCCTCTTCGTCTTGATAAGTCCCATCAGGATTAAGATGCACATCTCCATCTGTTTTATAGAGAGAGAGCGTGCCAATGCCAGCCGGTTGATCCGGCAAGCGGCTCAGTGACAAGAGCTCTAGCAGCTGGTACGCCTCATTGCCAAACGGACAACCGCTATTTTGCCAACCATTGTACGCATGTCCAAAGGAACGGAACGCGCTACGGTTCAACCAGTGGACAGTCGATTGGATATGACACGGAACTTCATCCCGCACAACCTGCTCGACCCACTCAATAACGTCGCTGGGTTTAGAAGACGGAGAGAACCAATCGTTATCGCGATTCAACACGACGCCGATGCTAAACGAAAACTGGTCTGTCAAGGGTAACGAACGCTCGACGTAGCAGCGCCGAAGTGTTTTGCCATCTCCGTTGGTTCCTGGCCACTGGGCGCCATTGCCGCATTTCGCTACAAAGGTGCCCTGCGATATGTTCACCTGCTCAACAACCACTTTGATTGAATCACCGGGAATGTTTGGATTAGATGGAATAGCGATCGTGTCTCCGATCTGTATCGCTGTAGCGCTGGAGGCAATTTGGCAACGCTTTCGCTGATTATCGAGTAAACCAGATTGATCAGCAGCATAGACGAGTGGATAGTCTACGCCCCACATCCATTCGCTCAATGTCTCGCAAGACAACTGCCACGCTTTATTGGATACACCATCCAAAATGTATTCGGCATCGACATACAGCTGGTTATTGTGCTGCAGATCGAACGATAGCGTAATAGACCCTCCGTCATCCTTTACATTCGAAACAACCGCCCAAGGATAAGCACTAACGTCGGGCGGTGGAGAACCGCCTGCCACAGTCATTTTGAAAATTTGTCCGATTTCGGGAACATCTGCTCCCTTTATAAAGCTCAGAGCTAGTGCTTTTTTCTCCGTTTCCTGTTCGTCTAAAAATTCAATGACTGCGTTAGACGCAGGTCCCAACTGAATGGATTTTCTGGTTTGCGGCGGTAACAATAGCCAATATTCGATCAAGTAAAACGGCAGATTGTTCAGCTTGTCGCCGCGAGTCAGCGCAAAGAGTTCCGCGCCGATGCCCAATCGAGCGGCAATTCGCTTTTGAAGATCGGAGATCTGACCGATCTGGACATTGGCACGATTGTAGGTCAGCGTACAAAAATGTTCGAGGTAACCTTGCTGAAGCTGAATAAATTCACGAAACCGCGCCTTATCGCGCAACACGCCTAAACCTTGCTGAACCCCAAAATACCCCAGCAGATAGTCGATAATCGCGAGTTCTTTGGCCCCATCCTCCGAACGCTCAACCATACAATCGGTTAGGTCCTTTTTCCAGTGATCGAACAAGTCATTCAAGCGAGAATCCGGCAAATAGGGCCACTGATATCCCCATACGTTCCCTGGCGAAGCTTGCTTCAAGGTGTACCGGTCGAATGCCAATAATTTGGCAACATTGGCCGCTTGCGCTATGCCGTTTGCGATCCACTGCTCGAATGGCAAAAAGAATTGGTATTGGCGCTGCAGACGATTTTTTTCATCCAACCCCTTGGTGCTTAATATCCATCCTGCAAACCGTAGCATGGCGGGATGCGGTTGCTCGCCGGTGCGTAAGTATTGCCACGCCAACGGCCAATCGGCACACCCGTCGGTGTGTCCGTGACGATGGAGGGCTGCGCATCTTGGATCGCTTGTTTGAGAGCGTCTGGGTCAATAGTTTGTAGTTCGCCTCGCTTAAATAAGCGGACTTTAGGTGACTCACCGGTATTACCGGTTAACGAAGCAATCGGATCGTCCCCCCAGGCGACCGGATAACATGCCGGGTCAATCATCATTGTCCAGGACGGTATATCGCCGATTTGCAGCTTCATCATCCTATCGACCCCGGCAAGCGCCAGTAATGACTGAGCAAGTCCACTAATATCGACGACACGGGACTGTGTGTAGTCAACGGGAACGGGTATTGAGGTGATCCAACCGTTCTGTAATCGTGGGCCATCGTAGACAGCCTCCGCCGGAATGCCTTGCTCGATGAGCTGCCGCGCCCCCGTGCGCATCGTCGGTGAACTGATGCAAGCATCGACCTGTTGATAAAGGGCGGCCATTGTCTTGACCGGATCCTGCCACTCATCGTCGAGTTCGATATCGATTTGCACGTCCACATCTTGGGGCTCGAGCCAGATGATCCTGCGCACCTGCTCACACAGATTACGATTGTTTTTCAGACACGTTTGCAAGGCCTCCTTCGCTTCTTCTTCATCGATGCCGCGCTGCTTCGCCACATACAAGTGGTATCCGCCTAACAAACAGAATTGATTGGTCTCCAGTTGCGAATGATTGRAAGGCAGATTGAAATCGAATCGGAAACGGCGATTGTTTTCATCGTACCGATAGCTATATATTTGTTTGAGATCGAAAGGCTCTCGTACCAACTGCGCATCCATAAAATAAAAGCCCTGCGATAGGGCTTCGGCCTGCGTTGCCTCATCCGAGCGCAAATCCAGAATCGCGCGCCGATAGTCGTTTTCCGTGACCGGTGAGCATGTTAGTGCCCAATCTGGACCGAACGTCAATGGAAAAATTCGCTTCCGATTTTTTTCTTCACGCCGTTGCACATCCGCGGGATTGAGCGTCAGCAGATCCTTGAGCGGATGCGTGTGCCGATAGGCTAGATCGGCCACGTTATAGGTGAGCGCCTGCAAGAACGTTACACCTGGATCGTGCTCGCCAAACTCGGTCCATTGTTGACCGGCGAGCGTACGCAACGTGTCCAATGCCGTGGCCCACAGGCTATCAAAGTGAATCGCGTCGTATTCCTGTTCAGCGTCATCCATGCGATAAGCCCCAGCCGATAAAAGTGCCTGTTCCCTGGCGCGTAGACGGTGTGTGCCGTCGAATCAACAGCGGGCTCATATTGACTCTGCTGTCCGGCGATACAATAGGATCGAGTCTTGCTCGCCGCCCATCGCAAGCATTAAGCCATTGCCACTTAAGCTCACACTTGTGCCGAATCCTGTTTCCGCCTCAAGCGTTTGCAACAAGGTAGGATCGGGACCATTCACACCGATCCAAATTTCAACCTGCTTACCATCAGCAGTGCCGGCGGCCAGAACATAGCCAGTATCGCTCAGACTCACGCTGGTCACCGGCTGGGCCAATGAGATGCCCTTACCGGCACGTTGCCAGATGCCGTTTTGTATCTGATTAATAGTGATATCCGTTTGATACGCGCACGCGATCACCTGCGCGTTCCGGCTGAGAGTGGATACAGTACTTGAAGCACTTTCCAGTGGGACAAGCTTGTCAGGATGATGGATCACGTCCGAGTACACATAAACGACCGTATCATCCTTGTAGTTTGCGACTAAGGGAAGCGTTCCGCCGCCATTGAGATCAATCGGGCGACCGTTCCCATCCGGCAGCGTTACCGGGCTCCTCTGTCCTTCCTGATATGTATTGTTATTGAGTGTCCAGAAACGAAGACACCCTTCTTCCTGAGCCACAGCGATGAACTGCCCGTTGCCCTCAACGCTAAGATCCGTCACGGTGCCTTTTTCTATGCCCACCTCGAAGCTTGGGCCAATGCCAAACGGCTGGTTATTGAGCAGATCAAACTGCACGGCGGTACCGCGAAGATACGCAATTCCAGGACAGGCATGCGGCCCAGTCAACTCAAATATGACCGTCTGACCAGCAACTAGGTCAATGTGGCGCCATTGGCTGTCTGGTCCATAAATGGCAATGGCCGGCGTGTCAGGCGACTTAGTCACATCGACCGCCAGATACTGACCGTCATGGCTAACGCGTACGCGATTGCCAACCAGAGTATAGTCTGCCGGGAGCTTCACCTGCTGCGGTTGACCAAAAAGCGTTGACGTACGTTCGCCAAACGTGAGTACCAGCGCCTCTAGACCGTTTGCCTCAACGGTTCGCGCTTGCCCATCGAGCAATAGGCTTTTTACCCGCATCACAATCGGCAAACGTTCGATGAAAGCAAGCATCGCATAGTAGTCGAGTGTTACGCCTGTACGAACTTCACCCGGACTGGAGCCGTTGGCCCAAGGCATATACTGGGCGCTGAGCGCCTGTGCCACTTGCCGATAGCCCTGATCAGGATTCGTGCTCGCAGTAAAGTCGATTGTATAGGCGACCGGGACATCGCGATAAGCTGGATTGCCGATTTCAAGGTTAAGCCATAGCGTCGCTCTGTCGAGAATAAATTGCTTCATCTGCTTCAGCCGCGACGCATTGAATGCAGGACGCAACCGGTCACCGCTATCGGATTGATCAGGCGTTGGAATGACGACCAGGCGCTGAATTAAAGGATGAGCGTTCGGATCATCTTTGTCTTGCACGCGGGGGGCAGCCTCTCGTACGTCATGAATTTCCGTATAACGCTCCGTGAGCAATTGCCGGATATCGCCCCATGTCAATGCACGGCCGCGGTGATGCAGGCACTGGGCAATTCGTTGATAAAATCTCCCTGTTTCTTCCACGGGTTGGCCGCCCTCGGAAGGCCAGGGTTGTGTGATAGTTTGCAGACCTTCGATGGGCTCGACACTGCGCGTGACCGTATCAGCAGGCAGGGGCGTGGTCAGATGATCTGCGGCAATATGCTCAACATTGACAAGCGTAGCCGTCATGCAATTGACGTTCAGGCCTAACAGCCACGGAAAATCAGAAGGTCGCACCGCATCGTCACTGACCGCAAAACCACCCTGCTCCCCATCGTGCTCATGTTGGGCAGGCGGCTTGAACTGTGCGCGTACCCAATAGCGCCCTGCGGGCATGGCCGGGTCTTGGTGGCTCGCATCGTGCGGCAACGTTGTCCGCCATAAGCCGGACATTGACAATTTTCCTGTTTTATCATGCACCTGCATGTCCAGCGTTTGCCAGCAGCTCTTCTTATCCTTGTCCTGGGAAAGATAGTCCCAAGACAACAGCACATCGGGATTGGCCGCTCGTACTTTCCAGTACAGCGCCAAATCTTGCCCCGGCTGTATCCCCGAGAAGCCCAGCATTAATTGACGCGCTGGCTGGCCCAACTCGCGGGCCATTGGCGCATCGTCCGCACAATGACCAAATGGCGTAAGTCGGTATTGGGTGTCGAGTGCAGCCGTCGATAGTTTGTACGACACGGACAACGAGGCCCACTGCGGCGTATACGGGGGATGAAGCCGGATAATCGTAGGCGTCTTCTTATAGAGCGGTGCATTCTGAGAACTTTGATAGACGGCATGCTCAAAGTCTTGGCCTGTCAGTTTGAAACGAAGGTACTGGTCCCAATGGCGCGGATCGGTATCCCCGATGATCGTGGCGGTCAGCGCATCAATCGCGTTAAAGGCTAACGAAGCGCCGATCGGTGGCGAAGCGTTTCCCGGGGATTTGTCTTCAAATAGCGGAAGTCTACCGTCATCTGATAAATTGCTCGTCATTGCCGGTTGACGGCTCGCCACGGTCATTTCGACCGTGAAAACCTGATTATTCTCGGGTACGCGACCGCCATAAATGGCATAGCCAAACTTCTCATCTTGACCATCAACGCTGTCCCATTCATACCAACTCTGGAAACTCTGCGTAGGCAATCCCATCCAACTTGGATTTAGCGTGATTGTCAGCTTACAATCCGGCTTGTTGCACCAGTCCGGCGACATCAAATAAAAGCTGCTGTCCAATACAGGGGAATCACCGAATGGCTTGTTTTCTTTATCTATTTCCGTCACACCGCCATCGGTCGCCATGAGCACGTGGGGAGAATTGAGCACGGTTACGTTGATCTGCGTAACGCCTGGAATCCCAGCCGACGAATGCATCATCTTGAGCAACGGCATAGAATCATTAAAGCCATCCAACCCTGCGGGCAACGCTATTGCGCCTTGACTGGCCTGTAATACAAACGAAGCCTTTTTATCATCATCGATCTCCTCAGAGTTCTGCAAGGGAATCCAACTTCTGTTCTCTCCGCTCACCCATGCACTCAGGCCCTCTCTTGCTCCGATAGAGGCATCAAACATCACTTCGATCATACGCTGCCCGCCCGCAACGGCCAGCACCGGCGAAGCAATGGCGCAACCCGATTCAGACGGAGGCGAGAGCGAGTGCCGGGTAGGCTGGCTTGTTGTCGATAACTCATACAACACGAATAACGATGTCCACCGAGGCGTATACGGAGGATGGAGTTCGATAATCGTAGGCGTCTTCTTATATTGCGGCGCGACGAGTGAATTCTGATAAGCGGCATGCCCAAAGTCCTGGCCCGTCAATTCGAAACGAAGATACTGTTTCCAGTCGTGCGGATCGGTACTTTCAATGATGGGGGCGGTGAGTGTCTCAATCTCGTTAAAGGTTAACAAGGCGCCTATCGGCGGCGGAGCGTCTCCCGACGATTGATTGTCGTATAACGGGACCGTTTCACCGTCTGATTGACCATTTGCCACCGTCATTTTGACCGTGAACGCCTGATTATTCGCGGGTACGCCACCGCCGTAAATGGCGTAACCAGACTCTCCATTCTGGCCGCCCACGCTGTCCCATTGGTACCAATCGTGGAAGTTCTGCGTGGGCAATCCCGTCCACGCCGGATTCAGTGTGATGGTTAGCGTACAATCCGGCTTGTTGCACCAGTCAGGCGACATCAAATACAAGCTACTGCCCAATGAGGGAAATTCCCCGAATGGCGTGCTCTTTTTACCTGTTTCTGCCACACTGTCATCGGTCGCCATCATCACCTGGGTGGAGTTGTGCACCGTAACGTTAATCTGCTTAACACGTGGAATATCAGCCAATGGACACGTTATCTTGAGCAACGGCACGGGATCGTTAAAACCATCCAACCCCGCGGGCACCGCTATGGCGCCCTGATCGGCCTGTAATACAAACACCGCCTTCCAGGCATCAGGCGGCATACCGATGATGGGAAGCCTCTTTAGGGGAACCCAACCTTTCTCCCCGCTCATCCATGCACTGAGATTCTGGTCTCCTTCCATCAGGCCACCGACACCATCAAACATCACCTCAATCTCGCGCTCCCCTTGCGCGACAGCCAGCACCGGCGAAGCAACCACGCGCCCGCGCACCACGGTCTGGTCCCTTTGAGGATCGTAACTAAATAGCCGCACCCCTTCGTTTGGCCACACCGTGGCAGACTGACCAAGCGTATCAAGCACCACCCGCTTCGTGGCAGGATGTTGGATTTGAGGGTTATCGTTATGGTTTTCCGACTGATACCAGCACACGTCCGTGAGCATCGCCTGATTCACCCACACATCCTCATCCAGCCGATATTCCAATGGTGTTCCTGCACTATCCTGGCCCGCACTGAACCGTTCACCGGCCGGCAACATCAAGCTTGGCTGGCTTGGCGTAAATGACAGCATCACCTGATCCGGCACAGCAGGCTTTTCCCGCACACTAAGCTCGTCCCGGTAATAAAGCGCGCGATGCCGAGCCGGTATCGTGTTAAACAGGTCTCGCGGCACGTTGAGCGAGGCTAAAAATGCGACCAGAAAGGCTTGCTGGGAAGGCAGCAAACCATTGGGCTGAGCTACCGCCTTAAGTAAGGCCGCGACGGGGTCGACTGAATCACCGGCTTCATCGGACGGGAAAAAAAACTTCTTCCACGACTCATCGTCTTTCTCAAAGCTGCCCGGCTTGGCAAACGGATCATCAAATGGCAGCAAAGCTGCATAGTCTCGCCAAGTCTCTAAGTGCCATGCCAAATCGCGTTGATCCAGTATGAACGACTCTTGAGGCGATAATGTCTTCTTCGCTGCCATAATAAATTTTTTTATGCTGATCGTAAGAGAACGTTCTATTTATCCGGCTGCTCATTGTGCAAGCCACCCTCCCTGTGGACTGCCGAAATTCAGCCTACCACCGACATGCTGCACCGTATTGTTCAAGGGAATCCGGTAAGCAATGTCGATATTGAGCGTCCACGGCGAATTGCTGTCCGGTCTGAAATCAATTGAGACCAGCGTGCCCCGGGGCTCGTAGGTTTGAACCGCGTCACTGATCATCTGGCGAATTTCGGTGCGTAGCCCATCGCTGATGTTCTCAAACACAAAGGCTTGTAAATCACACCCATAGCCTGCGCGCATGACCCGTTCGTAGGGCTGCGTACTAAACAGTACCTGCAAACTTTCTTTGATATTGTCCGCATCGCGTGACATCATCACTTGCGCTGCTTTTGGCTTACCGGAGACACATTCGAACTGCACCGGAAACTTCCAGCCGCATCCAAGCTGATTCTGAGGTCCGTTCGCCATCCTGTCCTCCATTCATACGATTAACCCAAGTTGACCTGGCCGCCTTTGAGGTCAGCCTTGGCTGAGCCCTGCAGCGAAAGCGTTTGCGATTTGGCGCTTAGGGAAGTCCCGCCCATCTTCATTTCAGATTGACCATTTTTAAGGGTGAGACCTTCTTTGGCTTCTACCGTGATTTTTTTCGCATCAAGCGCGAACGCTTCTTCGCCATGCAAGCGCAGGCTTGCCTTAGACAGTACCAATGCCGTCTTCTGCGCTTCCAACGTAAGCGTGCCACCGTCCTTGATGTCAAAAAGCCATTGGAATTGTGTCTTGCCGTCTTTCGCCAACACCAAGCCCTTCTGCTCGTTTTTCTCGCTCGGCTCGAACGGCGCCTTGTTTTTCGGGTTATGCACAGCGCTGACGATCACTGGAAAACGCGGATCGTCACTCAGAAACGCCAGCATCACCTCGTCATCAGCTTCCGGATACAAGCATAAGCCACTGCCTTTGCTGGCATAGGCCATGCCGGGCCGCACCCAGACCGGTGGCTCCTGTCCTGGTGTGCCTCCCAGGCCCGGCACACGCACCGCCATACACCCCCAACCAGTCGGGTCCTTTTCACGACCAGGCTTCACAACCACACCGGGTGCCATACCTTGGACCCTTGGCATCAAGGGCGCATCGATCTCAGGTACTTGAAGGCCGATCACGGCGTTAGGCCGGCCCGTCGTCACGATCGTCTTACCTTGGCCAGCACCGATCCATTGGTGCCGCACTTCGGCAATCAGCCCCTTGCCATCGAAAGTGCCATAGCCTGACAATTCTAAGGTTTGTCCAGGTGCCAGTTTAGCCGTTGCTTCACTCCAATCCACCGTGAACTCCGCCTGGGTACCCGCCAGTTGGCAACCTAACAAGCGGGCATCCGCGAAAGATTGCGCTTCCGTCTCGCTAAGCGGCAAGCCTGCGTTCAGTGTCCAGTGCATCGCATCGGACGCAGCATAGGTGAGCGGCTTGAATACGCCCGATCCGACTGCCGGAGATTTCGCCTTCACAGACCGGCTTTTCTGCTGCGCGACATCCCAATAATTCACGCTCAATTGGCTCGGTAGTCTTCGGCTATCACGCCGGTACTTCATGTCACGTAACTCGATCCCGGCATTCTGCTTCGCCGCTTTTAAGACGAGGCCTTGGGGCGCTTGCCCAATATCCGGTTTGAGGATCGACACCGATTGTTCTGGAGCACCGATCAACCAGACCGGATACGCGCTAATCCGGCTCATCAACCAGGCCCAGTCCGAGCAAGACCATTGGATCAGCTGTGCGTGCGAAACTGTCATGCCATCGACTTTTTTCACCTTGATGCCGTGCTCCTTGAACAGCTTTTGCAGAGCCTGGGCATCGGTGAGCTTTTCGCCTTTTTGAGTCAACACTTGACTGCGGTGGCTGTTGGCCATTTTCTGCAACTCATGGACCACCTCGAGCTGGCACGTTAGTTGCCGTTGCACATAGCTTGGGTTCAGTGGCCTGGCAACCATCCCATCAAAAATCGGAACGCGCGTGCCCGTTTCATCCGTGTAGCTGATCTTGACGGCATGGGCTGGCCGCCATGCTTTGTCTATCTGGCTTAACGATGCCCAGCTGTTAGCTGGATCTTCTATATCCACTCGGCACGTTAACCGGGCCATTGGGATCCGGTTGACCGTATACTGAACTTCCGCTTCAATCACCGTTAAACCAAGCTTGGACAGCGGCTGGCCTTGCACCTGGATGTCAAATTTTTTACTCGCAAAGGGCAGCGCCATCACGCCCCCCTAGAGCCAGGCACACGCAAAAATTGGCCGGGTGTCAAAGCCTCCAGGCTATCCAAATCATTTTCACGGGCGTACGATAGATAATCGCTCGCCGTCGTTTGGCTCGGCACAGACCACGCTCCCTCGGCAATATGAGCCAATGTGGCACCATCTGGAACGGGCCCGCCCTCGTACAACATACTGACTTGCCCCGTACTACCACTGCTACCGCCTTGGCCGCCCCCCTGCGACACATTGCCGCCGCTGCCACCCTTGCTTCCCATATCCAACTCCAACTCTTCAAGAAACTGGACCGAGAGGTTGGCACGTTGAGGCGCGCCACTGCGGTCAAAGAGCGAGCATGTCACCGTCATGTTCGTCATCCAGCCGGTAAACTTCATTTGCCCCGCCCAGCCAAAATTGCCCCATTCGACCTTAACAATGTTGGGCGTACGCACCGCACCGTTGATCCTAAAAAACGTGATGTACAGACTAGACAACTGCTCATCGACGCTTGTTTTGCTGTCTGGCAAACTGCTGTCTAGGATCAACTCCACCGCCAGCGTGCTGGGTGTCACCGCGCCAAATTTGACACGGGTATTGGAGCTATCGGCCAGCGACTCTTCCCGAAAATTCGCACCATACCCAATCGTCAATGACTCGGGGTTATACAAAACTTCGAAAGGCCCTGCCAAGTTCTTGAGCGCTCCCCCCTTGTCCAGCAAATAGGGCGTCATTTTCAATTTCTTCAGTGACTGATCGCTCCCGCTCATACGCTACCTCCGTGAACATCACTGCGCCATTCATCACGCAATCGTTCAATGACCTGCCGCACAATCGCATCCACCCAGCGCGCCTCACACGGCGCTGCTTCCCGAGGAGGTATGGGCGACGCAGCCGTACCCAATGCGGTCACCGGCACACTCCGTGTCCCTGGCGTACCGATGCGCGCCTCGATGATTAATTCATGAATCTCGATCATGCCACCAACCCCATCCACTGCACATCCCGGCAAGCAAGCTCCATCGTATTAAGCAAGACGGTGTTGCTATTGGCATCGAGTTCACCCCATTGCAGCTTCACGGGCAACGCGTCCATGCAAATCCAACTACACAGCGGCAACGACGATGAATCGAGCAACAAGATGGCCACCACTAGGTACCGACTTTTGAATTGACGCATCGTGTCGATGAACATTGTCGTCAACGGCGATAATGTCGTGACCCCGCGCTCCAAAACAATATTCTCCTGTGTGAGTTCCTTTGGTAAGTGAATCTGGTTAATAGGATCACCACCTTGATGATACATCTGTGTTTGGATTGTCCGGCCCAGTCCGCTAATGCGTTGAAAACGAAAATCAACGACCGTTGGTAGTACATTGAGTGCTTGAAGATTACCCGTGAATCGCCAATTCGTCTTAGCAAAGACTTGGACTAAAAACCGGTGGCTATGCATATAAAAATCACCGGTAATCGGCGCCTTAGCCATCGCCTCGGCAGTTGATAATATTGCACTGCTCATGATGTCGCTTTCTCCGTCGATTCCGTTAGCACAGCATCGCTGCTCGTTTGAAACAACACGCGCAGCTCGATAAATTCTGCCGGATATTGCATCGCAAGCTTCGCGATCAGAATTAACCGGCCCGATCGAATATCTTCTGTCGTCATGCTCTCTCCAAGTCCTAACAAGACCTGGAACGCATCGCTTTCTTGTGCCCCAGCCAGTCCGCCCGCGAGCCATAGATCGCGTAGCCAGGCACGCGCCAAGCTTTTAAGCGTCGTCCACGTAATCGGGGTATTCGGCTCGAACATCGTATAACGGCCAATGTTCGTTAATGTGGTCTCGATATAGGTCAGCGTGCGCCTTACCTGGACGTAGCGCCACCGGTCCGGAAACGGTGGGGCAACCAACGTGCGGCAGCCCCATACACGCACTCTGCGCCCAACAAAGCTTCGAATCAGATTAATGCTGATTTTATTTTCATCGAATAACGGCGGCTCAGAGAGCAACACATCACGCCAGTTCCGATAGTTAGGCCGGATTACTTGGGTTAATTCAATATTGGCCGGTGCTTTCCAAATACCACGATCGCGGTCGATTTTACCAATCGCCGCCACCACAGCGCCTGAGGGTGGAACGACGATTTGGCGTCGAATCCCCTGATGTCCGTCATCGTAATCAACGTAATAGTTCGTTTGCAGACGCGGCCAATACACCGCACCGCGCGCCCGCTGTGCCTCATCCATTGAAGCCAGTCCATTCAAACACTGGCGCACAAGCTTCGGATTGTCCGGCGCATCGAGCACGACAAAAACTTGCCGATGGGATTGGGTTGTGCTTAATAACTTTTGCCACACCGACATCCAACGGTCTACATCTTCCGACTGTTCCTCTTGATTGCTCAACCGGCCGCTGTCGCTTGCCTGATAGTACCGGGGTGCCGATAGCATCACCATATCGGGCACCGCTAGTAGCGTTGCATCTAGCGCCTGCTCAAGAAGATGATTCCAGTCAATTCTGGTGATGCAATCAGCAATTTCTTGCCGTGCGTAATAGTCGTCTCCTTCTGGCAAATCCGTATAGCTTCCCAATGAAACACCATAGCATGCACTACCACCGTTATCAAAATAATGCCTCACGGTGTAATAGAAAGCGGCTTCCTGTGTCAACGGAACCAATGGATTGCCAGATAACGGAAAACCACCAAAAACCTGCGTAAAGTCTTCAAATGTATTTAGCAGAACAGGTGATTTTGGACACTTAAATTCTGGATCCTGTGACTCCGGATCTTTTTTCGTATAGCCAGCAAACAATGGCACCGTCGTATCGGCCGGTGTCGTCGTACGGGCTTCCTCTTGAAAATTGAAACTGACACCAGGTTGTTCGTGATGCACTGTTCGAACTCCAAAATTCGTAAAACTCAACGCATCTCAACGCCTCCAAACGACACTTGGTGTGCCAAACTCAAGCGCTCACTCGTCTTGCTGTTTCTGCGAGAACTGCAAGATAATAAATTCGGCCGGACGCGCCGCAGCGATCCCAACTTTAACGATCATTTTGCCCGCGCGAATATCGGCATCGGTCATCGTCACATTCTTGCCTACCTGCACGAAATACGCCTCTTCCGGTTTCGCGCCCTGCAAGCCGCCCTTGCCCCATATCGCGTACAGGTAAGTATCAATCGCCGCACGAACTTTTTCCCATGTCGGCTGACTGTTCGGCTCGAACACCACTTGCCTCATCGCGGCCTTGATATCCCGTTCAGCCGCATTAAATAAGCGCCGCACGGGGATATACCGCCAACGCTTATCAGGATTGTCGTCGGTACCATTCTGCGTCCGGGCTCCCCAAACCACATAAGCTTGTTGATTCGTAAAATATCGGATTGCATTGATACCTACTGGATTCAGTTTCTCCTGATCCTCATCGGTCACCTTCACCGGCTGGGGTGCTTTCTGGAGTACTTGCTGGGGTGTTGGGCAAGGCCACACCGTCCCTTTTACCGATGACAAGGTCACATTCGCCGGGGCCTTCCATACGCCACGCAATGCATCGGTACGCGCATAGACGCCCGCCATGACCCCACTTGCACGAAGAGGAATGGCTGACAACGACCTAATCTTTCCAATCAGTTCTTCTTTATCCCTCTGTTCCGCGTCATTTTTTGGCTTGTGATCAATCAGCGATTCAAGTGTTTGCGGCAAGGGTGATCCGGCAGATGAAAAACTTTTAAAATTTCCACTTAATGCAATCTGTCTATCATCAGGTATTGTCATCTGGTACTTCATCTGCAATGCTGGATAGTAAATCGCAACCTGTTCCTTATTGCCGAAATCGACATTCTTTACATTGTCAAGATTACTGTCCGTCAGCACAAAATAGCCGAGGTTTTTCTGCGGATCGATCAAGCTTCTAAAGACAGTTTTAACGTTATTTGGCTCTGACAATGCATTTCCACAATAGCACAGTAGTGAAATGTCGGGATAGGCTAGAATTGCACTTTCAATATCGGATGACGGTGTTACTGTCTGTCCGTTATTAATTGACAAAATATAGCACGGCCCACCACCATTTTCGAATACGCCTGTACCGATACGGCACTGGCGGAGTCGGGCACAACATCCCACGTACCTGTAATGGCATCGTTAGTCACTTTGAGCACGGCAGACTTTAAATCAAGCGTGCTAACAAACTGCTTAGTAAATTCAGCCCAGTTATTCACTCTGACGCAGGCTACAGGGTCTGCGCCCTCTGGTATTGAAATTGGAGGATCCTCTTTATTTTTCCCGGGTTTAAAAAACTGCCCAACAAACACTGGAATGGCCGTTGCACCAGACAGCACACTCAGCGACAACGAATGGTCTTCTTCGATGTATACGCCAGGAACTTTATAAGGTCCGCCCATGACTATCCTCACTATTTCTATATTTCTTAATTTTCTAGTACATCCTATCCGCTCGATCAAGCATTCACATTACGCGGCGTGCATATCCTGAGTGAAGCGCAAAATAATAAACTCCGCAGGGAATACGGGCGCCATGCCAACTTGAACAATCATTTTGCCTTCGTTGATCTCGGCCTGTGTCATCGTCACCCCCAGCCCTAACCGCACAAAGTACGCCTCCTCCGGCTTCGTGCCCATGAGTCCGCCCGCCTTCCAAATACCATACAGATATGCGTCGATTGCCGCCCGCACCTTCTCCCACGTCGGCTGGTTATTCGGTTCAAATACCGCAAACGCCATCGCCCGTTTAATATCTTTTTCCGCCGCACCGAATAGCCGCCGCACCGGCACGTATCGCCAACGCTCCTTCTCGCTGTCGTCCGCCAGCGTGCGCGCACCCCACACCAATGGCACGCCTGTCTGAAAGCAGCGAATGATGTTCAAGGGTTTGGTATATTGATTGTAGATTCCCTGGATTGCATCGGATACGACAAACTTAGGCACGACCCTGCCTTGTAACTGAACATTGGCTGGCGCCTTCCACACGCCCCGGTCACGATCAACAGAACAATATGCGCCGGCAACCGCCGCGCTCACCGGGATATCCAGTGTTACCGGCACCTTCGCATTCTTATCCTCCTTGACGTACGTTGCCCACTCTGCCCTCAAAGGAGGATAGTACGCAGCAGCATATGACGTATTAGTATATGTGTCCATGTCCTTAGCGTCCCCTTTAAGCGGCTCTAGGGGGCCATCCAGAATTGCAAAGCGCGATTTGCCTTCTGCGCATAGACCTGTACCTGGCGTAAAAACCTTTTCCGACAACTTAGCTCCCGCTTGAACAATTAACGTCACGTCATCCAGCTCGGGTACGGTCTTAAATAAAGTATCTTTATCATTACCTTCTCCGTTCGTCGGACACACATAGCAATAGCCACCGCCATTGTCAAAATAGGTTTTTAAAGCGATATAAAGCGGGCAATCAAGCAGACGCTTCTTAGGAGGATTTTCTGCCTCAGCATTTGCTACGGTCTGAACACCGGGTAAATTCATGAACGCCATCCACGAATCGATACGGGCCGGCGCCGAAATTAGGTCTTTATTAACCGCCTTATCTTTATCTTTATTAGTTGAACCGTCAGGGTCATACGCAATCACCGGCACCGCGGTCGCCCCACTAGTGATCGCCAAAGACAAACCCCGCTCTTCTTCGACATAGACACCCGGCCAATCGTAAGCCATGTTCTCACCTCAATTAAGATAGGCACTGGCGGCATGTGCCGCTGATCGCGCTTTCAGTGGAATGTCATCGTCAATCGGTCAGCTACGAGCGTCAACTCTTCGATCGATACCTCATTGCTTGTCGCATCAAAGCTTGGCCCCGACAATTTGCTCGGAAATGCATTTGTCACATTCCACGTCACCAGCAACGCGGTGCCCGCCTCGTCGGTTAGGCTAATCGAGAGGTCCCGCTTGTCGATCAGATTCTTCGATATTTTGCTAATCCAGTCATACAGCTCGTTTTTACCCTTGATCACGCCCCGCCGCAACGTGATATTTAACTCACTGCTCTGCCCGGGCATCCGGTACACATGTCCCGCTCCATCCTTATAGGTAATCGTCTCAAATCCCAAATCCAGCCCCGAGACATTGCTAAACGCCATCTCGTCTTTGCCAAGCGTCACTTTGAACCGGTAAACCGGAATCGGGTAATCTGTTGCGATTTGATCTGCCGTGGTTGCCATAACCTCTCCTTTATTGTTTATTAGGAAACCTTGCGTCCCGATTGCATCATGAGCCTGTGCCGTTTGACTGGCGCGTATTGCGTATTAGTGGAAACGACATACCGTGCCGCTCAGCGATATCTTGATCCGCTGACAGACGCGCCCAGCTCATCGGCGGTAATACGTCGCTTCATTGAGAGAATGGATTGACCGGCTAAGCAAGTCGAGCTTCAACGCTTCGAATATCGGCACCCGCCCGCGGCTGAGCAAACGATAAAGGCCAATTTAGTATTGTCATCTTCGTATCCTTTTTATGCTTCGTGGTTTTGACAATTCACCCGGTTCGCGCTGGACCCTCACCTCTGACTCGGTTCCTGCGCCAGCACCGCCCGAGTGATGCTTCGTTCGCAGTCTCGACAGTGTATCGCCGTGGCTAAAAGCTTAGTTCAGTGCGAAAAATAGTTTAGTACAATTTATTCTTGTAATAGACGAGGGAAGTGGCCTCGGTTGTTCGGACATTTTTCTGTAATTTTTCGCCACCCTCGTTCGACAACACATTGTCGCGCCAACTTTTTTGCTCTGCATTGACACTCGGATGCCCCGGCCTAGCACGGCCTCGATGAACGCGTTCGCTGTCAACTGGCTGCCTTGGTTCGTGTTTACGATTTCGGATTGCTCGTAGCGTGCAAACGCTTCCTCGAGCGCTTCGACAGCGTGCGCACGCGTCATCGACCAATCTCATGGCCTTCCCAGCGCAGCAGGCATGTAAGCGGCGGGTAAAACGAAGGTGGTAACGGCCACCACCCGGAAGGTTGCGGTGCTGCTCTACAGCGCGATGCGTTTCGGCAGGACGTACGCGGTTCCCGGCGCAGATCCATTACGAACAGCGCTACAGGGAGCGGGCCATCCAACGATTACATCGGCAAGCGGCGGAATTCGTCTTCTCATTCAACCTGTACAAGGCGTTTCTTAGAAATCGTCTTATCTTCTTGCTCATTTCCTCGAAGCCTGTCCGATTGAGTAAGGCTACTTCTGGGCGATTTTAGCGAGCTTCGGTCAAAGGCCGGGCCATCTTGTTCTTCTTCTAGTCCGCCACATTCATAGTAATAAAGGGTGCGCGACATCCCCACTAAGCGGCATACACGCGCCAGACTCACGGTGAGATGCTGTCTTAGGTGATCGATTAACTTGCGACGCTTGTGTGTGCTGAGACTCTGCGCTCGAAGCGCCTCGCTTAGCACTTCACTATCGCGTTCGAGTGATTTCACACGCTGGCGCAACCGTGCGTTTTCCCGCGTCAGTGTGGTAATACGCTCAAATACAGGCACACTCAGGCCGTCATAACTTCTTTTTAGTTGATAAAGCGTCGTCGCACTGATACCCCATCGGCAACAAACTTGAGGCACCGTCTCACCCTCACGGAGTGCTTGTAACACCTCTATGATTTCAGTTGGATTGAGCTTATGGTTTCTCACGTCATGTTATTCCTATCATTGAACAGCATGAGAAAATGGTATGAGAATACAGTGGTTTTTAAATAGGTGGGCAACCTATGCCCTAGTTCGCTATCACATTGATATTGGGATTGGCCATCACGGTAGCCTTGCCCGAAACGGGTGGATGGGGTTGTGGAACGGGGGGCGTACCCGGTATTTGTGCCGGAACTGTGATGGTACATAGAATATCCCAACTGGGCGCGATAATGACAGGCAGCGGGCTCTTTGTTCGCTTGGCGGTTTCGGCCTGGGTGACCGTTAGAATAGCGACGCCTGGAATGGAGGCCGATGCCGTCTGATAGCTAGCTGTCACGATGATTTTCTTTTCATCGCCAAGCTGACAAACCGGCCGCCCCTTGACCTTGGCAAAACCGCTTCCCGACAGGGGTCGTGGAGGAATCGGGGGCACGAATAGTACATCCTGAATTTGAACCGGAAAAACCAGCATAGCGCCCGTCACGACGATCGGCTTGCCCATCGATGATCTCCATTACCTTCAGCTAAAAGTCGACCACTCCATTACCACGTCCCGCGAAATCTAAAATAGGATTCTTTTCCCTATAAGGGAATCACAAAATCAGTGTATTTCAATAAATAGCCATCGGATATCAATAAGTGCAACGGTTCAAACAACGCCTGTGCAACAAGAAGCCAATCGAACGGGTCATGATGGATAGCCGGTAGATGGCGGGCCATTGCAGCGTAAGTTGCCCGCACCGACAATTCTGACAAGCCGCCAGCGTCGATTTCCGACAAGAGCAGACTCACGTTAGCATCAAGCTTGTCCAGACTGGCCGCGAATACTCGCGCTGCTGACAAAACACTGTCTGCGTCGAGCCTCGCTGAAAGTACATAACACGCTCTTAATTCATACTAGTCCATCCTAACTCGCCCAGTCAACGCTTTTCAAAAGCTGGCTCTTCCACATATCGTGTGAAGTTTCGAGTCTCAAGTTAGCCGAGGTGGCCTTGCAAAATCGGACATCCTGGTAAGTGGAATGTCCGGGGCTTGAGCCGGCGATAATGCTGGCAAAGGAATCCAGGAAACGACGAAGAGAACGAGATGGCAGCACTCATCGGCGGTCAAAGCAAAGATGGCACTGGGGGCGGTCAAGGGTGAGCGAACGCTGGTGGAATTGGCGCACCCATTCAATGTGCACCCGAATCAGTTCACGGAATGGAAGCGGCAATTGCAAGAGCGTGCGGCCGATGTGTTCAGCAACGTCGCCAGCGCGTGCCCGAGAATCAGTGGGTGAATAATCTACCACTGCGCCCTGCGTAATATTGCGCAATGTCGATTTATGGTATCTTGGTGCGGAGCATACCGCCCTTAACAAGATCAACCTGGAGATTCGTCATCGAGAAATTGTTGCCGAGGCTGACATCACGCGACTGATACTCAAACTCTCTGAATAAAGAACCGCCGTTATTGTTAGCCATCGACTCGCATTGACCCGATTTGTCGAGCGCAATCTTCGTATTAAACTAAGGGCGACTCATTGAGGAAGGATCTCATGATGACCTCATAAGACAAAGTGGAAAATATGCACGGATGTTCCATAGCCAAGCTATGTTTTACCAAGATAGCACTCGAGATTCGGGGACTTTTGTAAGACAGTGGTCCGAGAACTGGGGTTAAAATGCGTCATCACCACCCCCCAGTGCCTTGTATAGATTCATTTGGTTGTTAAGCTGGTTCAGGCGATTCAGCGCGGACGTACTTTGCGCGTCGCGCAGCCGCTGCTGCTCGTCGAGCCACGGCTGCACACTGGTTGCACCGGCTACGAAGCGGGCCCGCGCGAGTGCTTCCGCGCGCTGTGCTTGCAGGAGCGACAGCGTGCGCTGTTCGCCTTCACGTTCAAGCTGAACGCGTGCGGACAATGCGTTCTCGACCTCTCCGAGCGCGGTGTACAACTGCTGGCGAAAGTTGACGACGGCTTCCTCGTATTGTGTCCGCGACACCTTGATCTGCAGCTGCATCGTGTTCCACTGGATAAACGGCAGCGCGAGTTCAAGGCTAAGCGCCGCGACAGGATTCGACAGCACACGCTCCAGGCTCGCGCTTGACGTGCCGACCGAGCCCGTTAGCGTGAACGACGGATAGAAACGGGTACGCGCGACGTCAACGTTCGCGAGCGACTCGCGTAGCCGGCACTCGGCCGCGCGCAGGTCTGGACGCCGCCTAAGCAAGTCGGCGGGCAGACCCGCTGGCACCACCGGCAGCACCCGGTGAGGCAGCGCGGCCGGTTCGGCGGCCCTTGCCTGCGGCGGGCGATCAAACAAGATCGCGAGCGCATGACGGTTCTCGGTACGCTGCTGAATCAGTTGCATTTGGGCCGCACGCTGCACGGACAAGCTCTGCTCGGCCTGCGCGACGTCAAGGCCGGATACCGCGCCCGCCGCGTGGCGCGTACGTACCAGCGCGAGCGTGCGCTGTGCATACGCGATGTTCGCGTTGCCAAGCGCGATCTGTTGGTTCAGATAGCCAATCTGCCAGTACAGCGCAGCGATCGTGCCGATCAGCGAGAGCCGCGCCGCGTCGTGGTCGGCCTGCGTCGCGGCGGCTTTCCAACGCGCCACGTCGCGCTGCGCGGCAAGCTTACCCCACAGGTCAAGCTCGTAGCTAAGCGAGCCGTACAGATTGCTCGCGTGCGATGTCTGGCGCGAATCGGGCGTGCGCGATACGCGGCCGTTGCCGCCAAGCGTCGCGGTGGGGGCCAAGTTGGTGGCGACGAGACCTGCTTGCAGTTGTGCGCGATAGACACGGATCGCGGCGGCGGCGAGGTCGTTGTTTACGGCAAGCGCGTCGTCGATCAACCGATCGAGCACGGGGTCCCCGAAGCCGCGCCACCAGTCGGTCGGAATCAGCGCAGTTGCGCAAGGCTCGGATGTGTCAGAGACGGCGGAGCAAGGCGTCTTTGTCGTCGCACCGGCCGCGTCGTACGCGCTCCAATGTGCGGGCAGCTTCACGGCGGGCAGTGACTGGCGACGCGCGTTCACGCAGCCAGCGAGCAGCACAGCGGCACATACGAGCGAGAGCAGGTGGCGGGGGACGGTCGGAATGTGGATCATGAGAGCGTCGCCTTAATCGCGCGCGAGCGCATCGATCGGATCAAGCCGCGCTGCATTGCGTGCGGGTATGAAGCCGAACACAACGCCGATCAGTGTCGAACACAAGAATGCGGTGACGATCGAGCCGATGGAAAACACCATTTTCCATTGGGTGACAAACAAAGCGAATACGAAACGTGTGCCGAATGACAGTACAATGCCCATTGCGCCGCCAATCAGGCACACCATCACAGCTTCTATGAGGAACTGCTGCATGATGTCGCTTTGCCGGGCGCCGATGGCCATCCGGATGCCAATTTCGCGCGTTCGCTCGGTGACCGATACGAGCATGATGTTCATCACACCAATCCCGCCGATAATAAGCGAAATCATCGCAATCAGCGATAGCAAGAGCGTCAGCGTCTGACCGGTCTTCTCAGCCGTCTTGACCACATTGTTCACGTTGTAAGTGAAAAAATCTTTGCGACCATGGCGCTGCATCAACAGCTTCACGAGGCTATTCTCGGCCGTCGTGCTCGGCTGACCGTCGCGTACCCGTACCGTGAGGCTATCGAAATGGCGCTGGCCGAACAACCGACCACTTGCCGTCGTGTAGGGCACCCATACGTTTAGGCTCTTCACGTCGCCAAATGCACTCTTCTTGTCCGCCGTCACACCGATCACGACGCACGGTAGATTGTCAACAAGAATAACTTCGCCAAGTGGATTCGAGTCTGCGCCGAACAACTTGCGACGCGTGTTTGGGTCAATCACCACAACTTGTGCCTGACGGCGTACGCCGTCAGGGCCGAAACCGACACCTTGCGTGAGTTTTATCCCGCGCACCTGAAAGTAATGTTCGCTGACGCCGTTCACGAGTGCGTTGACGTCGATGTTTCGGTAGCGTAGCAGCAGACTGCGCGACGTCTCGGGCGTCACGCTGTCGACGTAGTATTGTTCAGCAAGCGCAGTCACGTCGGCGGGCATGAGCGTCTGGATCGTGTGTGCCTGATTGTCGCCCCAGTCACGGCCCGGGTAGAAGCTGATTGTGTTCGTGCCAAGGCTCGCAATCTCAGCGAGCATGTAGCGCTTCGCGCCTTCGCCGATCGCGACGATTGATACGACCGACGTAATGCCGATGATAATGCCGAGCGTTGTCAGGATCGTGCGCAGTCGGTGCGATGCGAGCGCGAGCCATGCCATCCGAAATGCCTCGGCAAAGCGACCGGCGCTTGCCGACCAGCTGCGCGTGGGCGGTGGGGGTGAGATGGCCCGCGCATCCACGGTGGCGCATACCGGCCCTAACGCGCCATCCGTGACAGGCGTGTTCGGCCGGTCCGCGACAATTTCGCCGTCGCGGATTTCGATGATCCGGCGTGCGTGCGCGGCGATATGCTCATCGTGCGTGACAATGATGACCGTATGGCCGAGCGCGTTTAGCTCTTGCAAAATCCGGATCACGTCTTGACCGCTTTTCGAATCGAGCGCGCCCGTCGGCTCGTCGGCGAGAATGACTTCACCGCCGTTCATCAACGCGCGTGCGATGCTGACGCGCTGCTGTTGTCCGCCAGATAGCTGGCTTGGCCGGTGCCCGGCGCGCTGAGCCAATCCAAGACGCGCAAGCAACCGCTTAGCGCGTGCATGCCGCGCAGCGGGCACGCTGCCCGCATAGACAGCCGGCATTTCGACATTCGCCGCTGCACTCAGGTGTGGCAGCAGGTGGTAGCGCTGAAAGATAAAGCCGAAGCGCTCGCGACGCAAGCGCGCGAGTTCATCGCTGTCCAGTTCGTGCGTCTCGCATCCATCGACCCGGTAGCTGCCCTCGCTTGGATGATCGAGGCAGCCGAGGATGTTCATCAGCGTCGACTTGCCGGAGCCCGACGCGCCAACAATCGCAACAAACTCACCCGCGTTGAGCGTCAAACTTACGTTTTTTAATACGACCACGTCGCGATCGCCGGCCGGAAAGCGTCGGGTAACGCCAACGAGTTGCAGCAGTGGCCAGGTCATCGTCACACTCCCACGTCCGACGCAGTGTTACCCGTGTCGGACGCATCGCCGATCACAACACGCTCACCGGCTTTTAAGCCGGCTAGCACCTCGACTTTCACATTGTTGTTGATGCCGATGCGGATCTTGCGAGTCTCAAGTTTGTCGCCTGCGCCCAACACGCGGACTGTGTACAGACCATCCTTGTCTTTTGCGCCGAGCGCGGCGACCGGGATGATGAGCGCGTTGCGCGCGGTGCCGAGCAGCACGCTGACCTGCGCGGTCATTGCGATGCGCAGCCGATGCCCGGGATTGGGCACCTCAAACAACGCGTTATAGAACACGGCGGTATTCGGCTTGGACGCGCCGCCGCCCATCACACCGAATGTCCCTTGCGTGTCGAGAAAGTTTTGCGGCGCGGGCTCGATCGCGCGCAGCTTACCGTAGTAGCGCTTGTCAGGCTCGCCAAGGATCGTGAAGTACGTGTTCTGGCCCGGGTACACACGCACCACATCGGCTTCAGATACCTGAGCCTTCACAGTCATCGTGTCGAGATCGGCAAGCTTCAGGATCACCGGTGCCTGCTGCTGTGCGATTACGGTCTGACCTTCCTGCGTGACAATGGCAACGACCTCACCGTCCATCGGCGCGATGATCCGCGTATAGCCGAGGTTGACCTGTGCGGTCTCGGTGTGGATGCGGGCCGAGCGGATCTGCGCGTCGAGCGATGCGAGATTCGCGCGCTGCACTTCGAGCGCCGATTTCGCGGCTTCGTAATCTTGCCGAGAGGTCGCGTCTTCCGGCAGCATCTGCTGTTGGCGACGGAATGCAAGCTCGGCCTGCATCAGTTGAGCGGCCATCGCGCGTTTCTGCGCGGCAAGGTTCTGCTCGTTGGCTTGCGCTTGGCGCAGCGCATTGTAAGAGAGCACCGGGTCGATCTCCGCGAGCCATTGTCCTTGCGTAACCTTGTCGCCAAGCTTGACCTTTAGCGATTTCAATTGTCCCGACACCTGCGCGCCGACGTCGACCTGCTTGAATGCCTGCAGCGTGCCCGTCGCGAGCACCGCGTTCTCTAGGTCGCCGCGTTCGACTTTCGCGCTCAGGTATTGCGCATGCTTGTCCCGCGCAAAAAAATGCAGTGACAGCGCGGCAACCAGAACGATGGCGACAACACCAACTACCGCGGCACGCCCATGGCGAAAATTTTTCTTCATGTATGGCGGAATTTTCAAGCAAATCCGAGCATGTGAATGCAATACGATACGGACTATGATACCGAAAGGTACTGGCCACATCGTTCTCACCTACTGCTTCATAAAATCTCGGACGCGAGGCACAGCAGAAGGAGCATTGCTGGAGCTGTCTGAGCTTGGTCGCTCTCATTGGGCACGCCGGTCTGCTGCCGCCTGGTCGAGTCATTGGTCCATTCGGATGGCAGATAAAGCTAGTAAGCTTTACTGACTGCTTGTCCTTCCTCGCAAAACCCGTTTCATTATTCAGTTAGACCATGGCAACCTTGACACAAAGTGATGCAGCATTTTATGCTGCACGACCACGCGCTGTGGTTCTAGGTGTGACACCAGCGGGTTAACATCGTTGCGCTGGATTAGCAGCATTCGGCCCCGGCAATAGCTGATCAACCTGCAGCGACGATCGCTATGCCGCACTGCTTCGCTCGAATGTCCCAGATACTCTTCAAATGGAGTTTTCCAACCCATCACTTCTCCAGGCAAAAACAAAGAAGCTTTTATCACGGCTTAATTCTTAAGGTATCTTAAATTTAGCCAGTGTTGTACTAGTACTCAGCCACGACATGCGGCATCCCTTGGTGTGATGCATGCGGTGTTTCCTTCAATTTTCATGCTTGCATTTCACACTTTAGGTCTGGCGTCAACGAGGTTTGCAAAAAAAACAACGCTCAACCTTTGCAGTATTCTATTTCTTTATTAAGCTGTCTACACCTATGCCGTTTAAACGACATAGGCTTGGAAGCCACTTATATACATGGGTGGCGCTTTCTTAGCTACGGAAAGGAGATTCTCATGGATCAGCACCAAAGTATGCATCAGGAAGCAKTGGACCTCTTGTTGGATGATGAGTCGCTGATGGAGCTGTGTGCTTCCGAATCGACTCTAGGCGGTTCAGGGAAATATAAGGAAGCTGGCGTTGGCCGCTTCCTAGATTAGTAGCTTGAAAGACTACGCTAAGCAATACTCCGAGCACCAGTCTATGTGGACTTAGCATTCATTGTGAGTGGTGTGAGGGTTTGCTTAGCGTATCCTGGTAGCCACATTATGAAATAATAATATAAAATGCCGCATCATTTAATGCCCAATGTATTTGGAACTTGTTTTTCCAAACAAATCATTTTGCTCGATGTGGTGCGGGATCGATACGCTGTCTTGTCCGATACACAGTCCGCAGCACTGGCACCGCACCTCGGTCTCGATGATAAACTTTTTGCGCAGACTGATAGCATTCAGAGCACTGCCATTCTGGAAAAATTAAAGCGTGCTAACTGGATTAGCACCAATTTATTCCCAGTCATTGACGCTAAGTTAAACGCGCTTAGCCCGTCTCCGAAAACGGGGGGAATGTCTGCCAATGGCTGGAAGCTGCCGGATGAGGCGTTCGCGCATCGCCCCGCTTGGGCAAGTATTGCCAAAGCCACACTCATCTTGCGATCCGTGCACAAATGCGCCGCACAGCATGGACTCGCCGGGCTGCTGCGACTTTGCGACCAAGCTCACCATGAGGCTGCAGAGCACCTGCGTTTTGGCCAGCCAGAAGAGTATGCACCGTTCGTGAACACGCTCAATTGGGCATGCCCTGTTTTATCCTCGGTCAACCAAGTGTTTGGAATGGTCCGTCGCGCTGACGTTGTTGTGCGCGCGTGCCAGTTTGGCATTAAAATTAGTTATTGGCGTCCAGTCCTTTCCCTTTTATGCGCATGCATGGTCGGAAGCCGCAGATGTAGTGATTGGCGACAGCGCGCTTAGAAGAAAAGAACTTTCCGTCATTTTGGAATTTCCTCATCCCCTGTTAGATCTTTCCCATGGCTCTTCTCGGCATCGCCTATCCTAATACGCAGGATTTTTTGGCACAGAACCGGGACTGGATGCTTGTACACGATCAATCCAACCGGATTGCAGGCGCACTTTGGCATCAACAAGATAGTGCTGGCCAGCGTGTCATACGCGGGCAATTGGGTACGTACTTCTACTGCTTCTATGGCGCAGCTTTTTCGAAGCTAAACCATAGTGAAATCCAGGAAGATGATCTAAAAAAGATTGCGGCAGAAGGCCCTGCACGGTTAATGGCCCATTTCTGGGGAAAATATTTATTTATCTGCTTTGACCAGGCTGCCAGGAAATTCATCTGCTGCAGCGATCCAAGTAGTCAGTGGACTCTATATTGGTCGTGGTCCAGCCGTCATGGTTTGCTGTTTTCAGATACAATCACGTGTTTGCATCAAGCACTCGTGGAAAATGGCGAGCGACCAGCATGGAATAAAGCGTTTTTTACAACATGGTTGCGGACAGGTTCCGTACAAAATGGTGAGCTGCCTTTTGATCGTATCAATGAAATTCCGGTAGGATGCGCTGTTTCCTATACCGATGGCGGTAAGCCGCAACTCTTGACGGTCTGGGACCCACTCAAACATGCAATAAAGGGTCACGGCGAGACCCCATTTGACATTTTAAAAAACTATCTTAACAAGTTTGTCTCATTGGCCGAGCGGCCCGTTTTAGAACTCTCCGGGGGGCTGGAATCCAGTGCCGTGCTGCTCGCGCTGCGAGCGTTATCGTCCGCTGAACAGCCGCTATTTTGCGCGCATTATTACCACGCCGATGTGGCTTCATCCAACGAGCTTGAACATGCGCGTGCTGTTGCGCAAAGTACGCGGGCTTGCCTTCATGAGGTGGATGCAAAGATCTTATCATTTGCTCCCGTTCAATCCGTTCCGCGTGTCGCCAAACCGCATATCAGATATTGCTTGCTCGCGTTTAATCAATATTTTGCAAACCAACTTGAAAAGCGGGAAAACACCCAACTTATCAGCGGGCATGGAGGAGATTCCCTCTTTCTATCCCCTCCGCCTTTCGGTGCACTTGCCGATGCGGCACTGGCATGGCAATGGCGGCGACTCGTCCGTGTTGCGATGGACTTGGCACTTATTCGCAGAGCCTCCTTGGTTGAAGTGGTCACAAGCGCGGCTCGATCGCTGTTTTCTGCGGATCCTTCTGAAAATATCAGCGGTACATTCGACCTGCTGTCCACAGATGCGCAACACGAACCGTTCGATCGCCGAACCCCTCTCCACCCGTTCCTTCAGCAAACGAAGATTCGTTTGCCCGGCAAACTATACCAGTTGTTTTTGGCTTTTTTGTCGCTTGACGATATCCGAGCGCCATCCTATCCATTTACCTCCCGAACGCACTACCCATTCCTCTGTCAACCGATGGTGGAGTTTGCGCTGTCAACGCCAAGCTACGATCATTTCGAAGGGGCGCATAACCGCATCGTTCTGAGGAAGTCCGTCTCAGCTGCCACAGGTTACCCGAACCTGTGGCGGCGAAACAAAGGCGAAACATCGGGTATCGATTTACTGGGCATACGCGACCATAAAAACCACCTGATGGCGCTTTGCCTCGAGGGATTTCTAGCCAAAGAAGGTTATCTCGATTTAAAGCGCACACGTGCCGCAATTGACAATAGCAGCAAAGGCCATAGTAATTATTTTATGGACCTTCTTCATCTATACGCCGTCGAGCTTTTTATCCAAGGATGGCAATAACAGCGGTTAAAATGACATGCGGCACGACGCCTTCAAAACGATCCTTTTCTTACTGCGCTGTTTGTGGACGCCTGAGTGGCATGCACGGCTTCAGACAATCGCAGCCATTGTCTGTACCGGATGCTCGATTGGGCTCACCGTTATCGCGCCAATGCTGCTTAAGTGGCTCATTGACGGGTTTTCCGATGCGTCACTTTCGGCGGTGAACGTCTACCTTTTGTGTGTTGCCTACGGTGGGGCATGGTTTCTATCACAAGTAATGCGCCGCTGCGAGCAGTACTTGTTTGTGTTGATTCATGAGCGTATCAAACGCACGATTACGCTCAATTACGTCAGCCAAGTGCTCGCTCAGCCCGCTGCGTCGCTGAGCGATCATCAAACCGGGGCATCTGTAAGCGAGGTCTCGCGTGCGCAAGACAGTGTGCTGCGCGCCCTTATCGGAATCTTTTGGAGCATCGTACCACTTTGTGTCGAAATCGTGGTTGCCGACATCATCGTATTTTCGCTTTTTGGTCCTATCTATGCGGCCGTCTTGCCTTGGTTTTTTAGCAATTTATCTTTATTCAACTGTGTTGACGGCTAAACGCTGCGAGTTACTGCAACGCAAGAAAAACCGGGCGTCGGATAGGGCATCTGCTCGTTTGGTCGATACGTTAACGCATGCGGACACGGCTAAATCCTTTTCAAATGAAGCCAATGAATTGTTCCAACTTGATCGTGTCCTCAAAGTACGCGAAAAAGCGAGCCTTCATATCACGCGTAAAATGGAGATGTTTGGCGCACTCCAATTACTAATCGTTGGTATCGGACTGACCACGCTTACCTGTTTGGCGGGCAGCGATATCCTTGCGCACCAGCTGACGATTGGTGATTTTGTGCTATTAAACAGCTACTTACTGCAATTTACCTTGCCACTGAGCACGTTCGGCTATGCGGTACGAGAAGCCCAAATCGGGTTATTCAATTTGTCGGAGTTACTGCACGCACTGAGTGTTAGACGGCGCTTTGAACCGATCACTCAAAACCTTTTCAAGGGTGCGCCCTCCATTGAATTTCGCAACGCCAGCTTTCGTCACCCGTCCGGTAAACATGTATTACACCACGCGAGTTTTTCGGTTCCCGCCGGTGCCTTCGTTGCGCTTGTCGGATCGAGCGGTGCTGGGAAGTCTACGCTCATAAAATTGCTATTGCGTCTGTACAAGCTTGACGAAGGGCAAATTTTCATCGATGGCCAGCCAATCGAGTCCTTTTCCGAATCGCAGCTGCGTCAGTCGATTAGCTATGTGACGCAGGATGCCCATTTGCTGGATCGCTCAATACGCGAAAACATTTGTTTTGCCTGTCCGCAAGCCTCCGATGTGGAACTCGAACAAGCTATCCGTTGTTCTGCGCTTACACCTGTTATTGCCGCGGCGAGTCATGGCCTCAACACGCCAATTGGCGAGCGAGGTAACAAATTGTCCGGTGGTGAACGACAACGTGTGGCATTGGCCCGTGCTTTCTTGCGGAACAGCCATTTACTACTTCTTGATGAGCCGACCACGGCACTTGATGCACACACCGAGGCTGATATTTTTAAGCATCTTTACGAACGCTACCATCAAACCACCCGGCTCGTTGTCGCACATCGGCTTTCCGCTATCCAGCATGCTGACTTAATTTTAGTCTTACAAGAGGGTTCCATTGTGGAAGCTGGCACGCATAGTAGTTTATTGGCGCAACATGGTGTCTATGCCAGTCTTTGGCGTAAGCAAACTAGTTTATTGGCAACAGAATAAAGGTCATAAAAGCCGGCCGAAATTAGCCAATATTCGTAGCCTCACAAATTTTCCAATGCCCACCTTTCCTAAATTTTATTATCTGGTCCCAAATAATCCGCAGACGCTGGTGCAGTAAGGCTCTGAGGCCAGAATGGTGTTGTGGGATTTGCAAGAGGCAGGCATATTGAGGCGAGATTCCTGCAAATTTCGACGAGGTTCGGATGGGTCCGAAGACGCCGGTGCCAGAGGGAGATTTGTTTCGCCAACCGCTGCGCGAGCAGATCAACTTGAAGCATCCGTTGGTTCGTCTGGCTGATCTGATCGACTGGGACCGATTGAGCACTGCGATGAGCGCGAGTTGTGCAACGCGCTGCGTTGGCTGGCTCGTGCAGGCGCTGCGTGGCGCATGCTGCCGGCGAACTTTCCGCCATGGAAGGCGTGGTGTATCAGCAAACTCAACGCTGGCTGTGAGCGGGCTGCTTCGAAGCGATGGTTCAAGATTTGCGTTCGGTGCTGCGTGTTGCGTAGGGCCGGCAAGCTCAGCCCAGTGCGGTGGTTCTGAACGAGCGTACGTTGCACTCGAGCTGCGAGAGTGGCCCACGCGCAGGCTACGACGGCGACAAGCGCAAACGGGCAAGCACGGTGCATAGGGCCGTCGATACGCTCGGGCATTGGCTGGCGGTTCATGTCACGCCGGCCAATGAGCAAGCGCGCGCGCAGGTTCCGGTGTTGGCACAAGAGGGACAACTTGTGAGCGGGCAGAGCGTAAAGCTTGCCTTTGCCGACCAAGGTTATATAGGAGAAGAGCCTGCGCAAGCCGCGCAAGATGAAGGCATCGAAGTGCAGGTTATCAAACTGCCAGAGGCAAAGAAGAGCTTTATCCCTGCTGCCGCGCCGATGGGTCGTCGAGCGCAGTTTCGGATGGCTCAATCGCTTTCGAAGGCTCGCTCGCGACGACGAGCGTTTGCCTGAAACGCTCGTCGGCTTGCATTTCGTCGTCTTTGCCATGCTCATGCTCGTTCATGCCGCGCCTATCTTGCAAAGTGCATAACACGCTCCTGATATTTTAGGCTTATCAGACATAATCTAGCCGATCGCCGCCAAAATAAATAGAGATCACCCAAATTATTCTACCCTGAAGATTTGACCGTTGGCTGACAGTCCAAATGCTTTGTGCATTACGTAGAAAAATACGCCAATAAAAAAGGAATTTTTTGAGAATTGGAAATATAATTATACCTCAATTTTAATTAATCAAAATAGCAGAAAAATTATGTATAAACAAAAAAATTCAAAGCATAGCTCTACAAATTCTTCTAGGCCGCCCAGATCGTCGGAGACACAAACTTCTGTTTCGAAAGATCGCCAGAGCCCATTAAAAAGTTCAAAACCTCATTTCTCTAGATTCAACATTATTGGAGATCGTAGCGCTCCTGATATAAAAAATAATTCTGGCACTGCGCCTACAGGGAAACCTGCAATTAAAATAAATCTAAACGCCAACTGGGCCAATAAAGAAACACGACCAAAATGCAAATATGCTCCCGTCAACGTATCAGGCGATAAAAATAAAAATTTTGAATACATGAAAGAAGTGTTAGAAAAAAGAATTGCCACATGTAAGGAGCTTGCTTATCAAGGTGATTCAGTTGGCTGGTTCTCATTCAGGAAAAGAGAGGGTACACAAGAACATAAATGGCAAGAACATGATCTGCAGTCAAATGAAGTGCCAATTATTGTTATAAGCGGCGGGAGCGCAAATAAAATTGCAGGTGACCTTAAAAGCAAAACAGGCGGCAGCCTCGCATGGCATCCAAAATATATGCGAGATGAATCAATTTATTTGCTTGTTCATGAGACAGAGTTCAAATGCTATGAGGCTGCTCTTAACGAAATGATGGAGCAATATAAAAATTTGCACCTTGTCGGGTGGTACGGCGGTAGCTTGACCGGTTTCGGCGCTGCGCGCGCTGCAGCCTTGGCGTTTGCAGATACACTGCCATATCGTCCTCAGCAAATTATAATGATGGATCAGGACGTTGCTTTAACCGAAAATACTAGACACACCAACCCTGGTATAAAAACCCAATTAAACAATAAACATAAAAATACTCAAAAATCCATCATTGGACTTGGAGTTGGTTATCCTACACGTGAAGCTCCTCCGAAACACTTTGGATTCGAAAAAAATGAATATTCCCCCAAAAAACCAAAAACGGCAAACGAGCGATCAGTTCTATCGCCAGCACAACAATACGTTTCTATAAAATCTCCATTTCGCAAAAAAGGGGAAGATGGAATCTATGCTGCGTATATGGTTGCAGGCGGAGAAGACATGCTTATGGGAATACAGCAAGGCTTAATCCAAAAATTTAAACAAGAAGGCGGTCGAAATATTTTAAAAAATATCGCCTTAATGGAAGGAAAAATTGTGAAGAAGGAACTCAAGGGCCAGGAGGATGAACTCAATCACTATTGGAAAAAAATGCGCCCCGAAACCCTTAAGAAGCTTTTTGAAGCGGAAAAGGATACCCAAGTTGAATTTGATGGGAAAACCATGAGTTTAAATGAACTCATGGAGCATTTTAAAAAGCAAGGATATATTGAGCAACACCCAAGCCCAGAATCACACAACGTCGCAGCATGTATTATAGAGCGCATTATATTAGATTATCATAAACAAAAATCTTCCGATAATCAATCTAATACAATTTTTAACACTTGGACCAAGAGCCCCCTTGAAGGAGCGACTTCAGTCAAAGCTCTATCAGCAGTTTCAACGGTGTCCGACCCAATTGGTTCACCACTATCGGCTCTTCAACAATCCGGGCGCCTCCGCGTTTCTGGACGCTCTCGCTATTATTCGGAATAAACAATGATTTGACTAATTTTAAATTGCATTTTCAGCGCGCATAATTCAAAAAAACATTTTTGGATTAGAGCAAAATACCCCCAACCGCATTAAACTTGCCAAAAGGTTTCGATTGCAACAGGAAAATACAAAAACTCATATTTAACATGAAATTAATTATAGGATAAAATGCATAAACAAATGGAGCCGCACGGGTGTAAGTGGGCAACCGAGAGAATGCACATCGAAATTGATGCCGTAAACCATCTGGATTTTTATTTTTAACAAAATATTTGAGCAATATTTTTTACAAAAATGTCGGCTATTAATCAGCGCAGCCGGATGCCAATAAAATTCACACATTTTCCGCTTTGCTATTCTGAGCGGCATAGAAATAATGCACATGATCACCGATTAATCCATGGAAATGAAATTAACGCCCACATGCCGCGAAATTAATTTTTTTCAAAAAATATTTAATACAAACAAGCCTTTCGACATAAACCATCTGTCTTGATAGAATTTTCGCAAATTATGGCCAAATGCCTAGAAAAAAGTTTTTTTAGATTTTCAAAACAGCGCTTCACTTTTTGAGCGGTCATGTGCTATTGCATCTATTGGCAGTAAAAATATTATGAATCATTTTTTTGCAGTCATGCACTTTCAAGCTAAAGAACGCGTGCGTAGGTGTCTTGAAGCACTTGGTCAACGTCACCGCATCGCCGGCTTGACACTGGATGCCAATGACGAGGCAGGGATCGAGCTAGCGTGGGGGGAGCGTTTGTACCTAAGGTTCAATGCTGAATCAAACAAACTGTATATATACGCACCCTTTGCGCCGTTGAATGATGCTCAGGATGGGCAAGTTCTTGCCGATATGTTGCGTTTGAATTGTTTGGAAGTAGGCACGCGTGGCGGTGTGATTTCAGTTTCTGAGCCGATGGACGCATTCGTCTATCATCTCGGTTTGCCTGTCGAGACGCTTAAGCCTGATGCGCTTGAGCAAGCAATCGAAAAATTTATCGAAGAACGCCAGCGCCTAGCTCAACGGTTTCGACAAATCCGGCAACTTTGACGTCCTTTGAAAGCTTGAGCAGCGCTGCGTGTGAACGATGCTTTACCCTATCGGCGAACTCAAGCAACAATCGTTGGAGCACTGAGATGTGCGGATTTCGCTCGGCAGTTTTGAACAAAGCGCTGGACACGCCGCTTATCATCGTCGGTAAGCGCGGCCATTCCTCGACCCAGTAACCAGCAGCCTATTCGGCGAGTGGGCCAAATTCTGAACATCAACGCGTCCCCGAAACAACGCCTACCTACGCTAACTCAGTTCCGCAACCGAATAGACCCGCCCTCCATAGCCACTGTTGCCTGGACTCGTCCGTGGGTCAGCGCCCGAGAAATCCGTATGCCGGCCTCGGCAGTTGCCCTAGCCACACCGAGTAGTCGGCAAACCGCTTTTACCAATCCCTCTTGCGACGTACCACCTTGTTGCATCAAGATATACATAGCCGCATTACCCAATTCTTCAAGGCTAATCTCGTCGATACTGCGGCGCGTTTCGGGGTCACCTCCTGGTACCCGGATACCTTCCCAGGTGCTTGGGTTAGCATGCCCTGGCCAATAAAAAGTGATGTCCTTGTCCGTCGTACGGGTCACCTGCTTGGGCATCACTGCAATCAAATGAGCCTCAATGCGACTACCAACCCTAGACAATCCCCAAGCCCACGTCACACGCTTGAACACTATCGCCTGCGATACCGGTCCTTCCGTTTCGATTACCTTGAGTAACTGCCCGGCCAAAGTCGGCATCGAGCGGCTCTCGTAGAAGAGGTGGGGGTTGCCTCTATCCAAGCGGGTCAGTTCGTATTCGGGCAACTGAGTAGCAGGCGCAATCGACTCGACAACCGATCCGGCCCGGGCATACAAAGCATGCGGCGCTTCTTCATACTTCTCCTCTTCCGGCAGCTCAACAGGCGGTTCGTCCTCGGCCGGCACCGTCGCTACCAACTCTTCCAGTCGGGCCACAAGCTTTCGTATCGGCTCTTGCGGATTCAACCACCAGTCCGTGGACCATATACGATACAGTTCCCAACCCAGCCCTTCAAGGACATGCTGGCGGAGCCGGTCACGGTCGCGCGCAGTTGCGCCGGAGTGATACATGGCGCCATCGCATTCGACGCCCAGCAGATAGCGTCCCGGCGCACGCGGGTCGACCACGCCAATATCAACCCGGTATCCGGACACGCCGACCTGCGGGTGGACTGTCCAACCTTTCTCACGAAGTGCGGAAATCACCCTGCTGCTCGAACGGGCTATCGGGCTCCCGTCCAGTCGGCACATTTTGCTCCACCAGGGCGCGTGGGCCTCGAATGGCGAACTCCAGGTAGTTCTTCAGATCTCGTACGCCGGCAGCCCGGACGCGCGACAGGTCAATCTGCTCGGGAAGCAGCGTGCTAAAAATCACGACGCCGACACGAGCACGTGATACGGCCACGTTGAGACGCCGATGGCCGCCCTCTAGGTTCAACGGCCCAAAGTTGAGGCTGATCTTGCCCGATGCATTGGGGCCGTAGGTAATGGAGAAGAAGATGATGTCCCGCTCATCACCTTGGACGTTTTCCAGGTTCTTGATGAACAGCGGCTCCTGCACCGCCTGTGCAATAGCCTGGTCTAGTTGCTGAGACGCTCGACGGCGCTCATCCAGCATCCGCTCAATCAGGCTTTGCTGTGCCTGATTGAAGGTCACTACGCCGAGCGTCAGATGCCGCTTCGCCGAGTCCAGATAGTGCCGCTCAATTGCCTTGACGATGGCATCGGCTTCCGCCCGATTAGTTCGCGAACCACCGCGGTCGTAGACACCCAGTACGCGTTCAAAACGCACGCTCTGGTCATTTGTCATCGGCGACGGGAACGTGATCAATTCGTTATTGTAGTACGTGACATTGCTGAAGGTAATCAGCCCTTCATGCTTGCTTCGGTAGTGCCATTTCAACCGCAGCTCAGGCAGGCCGATACTGAGACACTCGTCCAAGATGCTCTCAAGGTCCTGAACATCGTCGCTATCCGCCCCGACTTCCGAGTCGTCTGACCGGCAGAAGAAGTTGGTCGGCGGCAGTTGCTTCGGGTCGCCGACGCAGACAAGCTGCTTGCCGCGCGCAATTGCACCGACGGCGTCCCACACCGGAATCTGAGATGCTTCGTCGAAGATGACCACATCAAACTGAGCGTGCGACGCGTCCAGATACTGGGCGACTGATAAGGGTGACATCAGCAGGCATGGCTTCAGCCGGGTCATCAGACTCGGCAGGTTTTGCATCAGCTGCCGAATCGGCATGTGCTTGCGCTGCTTCTGCAATTCGCGCCGTAGCTTCCCCAGTTCAGCATCAGCACCGGGCACAACTTCGAGGCTCGCCGGAATCTGACCCGCAAGTTTGGCCACAATATATTGCTGGGTCAGCTTCTGAAACCGCTCGTCGGCCTCGTTGAACTCAGCAATCTTGCGATTATGCTCAGCACTCGAGAAGTTGCAGAGCACCGGCTCGCGGTCAATCGCTTTGCGCAGCCACCAGCTCTGGTAGCTGTATTCGAAGAACGTTGCCACAGCGGACAATGGCACCTCGCCAGCCTCCAGTGCATCCACAATACCCTGCAACCCGCTGTTGATTGCATTGGTGCGGGATTTCCGCCACAGGCACCACGGCTGCAGTTGCCGCGAAGCAGATTGCCATCTTTGAAGCAAGTTCAACAGCCGAGGAGTCACGCTGGCGGCAGCTGGATCGAGTCCGAAGTTAGCCTGACAGTGTCCAAGCTCAATGACCTGGCGGAGTTTAGTCATGACGTCCCGATAGCAATCGCGGTACGCCAACAAACTGGAGCCGAGAGGCATGCCTGCTTTCAGCATGCCCCGGTTGTCGGAAACAAACGGCTGCAGCTTTGCGCGGAGCGTCTGGGCCAACTCGATGTCGTTGTCCGCGATTGCCGCTACCGCGTCCGCAAATGACGTCGCCCACCGCTCGGCCGACTCTATGGCGTTCCAGTCCGTCTTCGACGCAGCGAACGCTTCATGCAGCAATTGCGACGCGTCATGAGACATAGACTCGATGATCTTGTCCTCGGCATTGACGGCGGTCAATGCCGTAATGATGGACGGAACATCGCCACCTGGTGGGCGACGCTGGTCCTGTCGATACAGTCGCAATCGTCCGGTAACCGCACGCTGGGCAAATAGGCGCTTCGGCCACCAGGTATGGGTCGCCGCCGCCCACTGCAGTTTCAGCTCCGACGCATTTAGGGTGGCAACGTCTTCCACGTAGTGTTTGCTCAGCGGCTCCCATGCCTGATTGCGCGCGAGGCCATGGCGCCGCAGGTTGGCAAGTCGGTTGCGCGTGGATTCGTCATGCGCCGACCGGGCGACCTCGATAGGAACGGTGGGCGCGGCAAAGAGCACGTCGGCCAGTACATCCAATTGGCCCAGCCCATTCAGGGAAAAAGCAATTTTAGGAAGACCCAATTGATCCAGCAGGTTCGATGCAGTCTCATCCAGCTTCTTGATTTGGGCTTCAAACGCCGAAACCGCGTCGAGAAACTCTTGCTGCCAGGACGCCATCCATTCGGTTTTGTGGACGGCTGCCAGAGGATGGTTCTGCAAACCGGTCAACTGGCCAGCCAGAGCGCCCATCTGGCGACAGCTCTCACGCAGTGCCTCGAGCCGGGCACGATCATGTACATCTGCATCCGCCCACGGCATCGCGCCAGGCCGCCACTGCGCATACTGCAGGCTGGTTCCGATGGCCTCGTAAATGGTCAGGTCGTTCGGATGGATGTGATGTAGCGCACGCGCGACGCCATTGAGGTCTGCACGAAGCGTTAGAAGCCGTTCTGACTCCCGTTCCCAATCCTTCACCGTACGTGTGCTGGCAGCATCAAGCGCGACGCCAAGCTGCTTCAGAACATCCCTTTTTTTAGCCTTGGACGAATGCAGCTCAAGACAAAATGGCCCCAAACCGAGGCTGCTGAGCCGACGATGTACTACCTCCAGCGCGGCCATCTTCTCCGAGACAAACAGCACGGTCTTCCCAGTCGCCAACAAGTGCGCAATCAGGTTCGAGATGGTCTGGCTCTTACCCGTACCTGGCGGACCCTCGATGACAAGATTCTTGCTTTCGGCAGCGACGCAAACGGCACGCAACTGCGACGAATCCGCTAGCAACGGCGTAAATAGGTCTTGAGGTCGGAACTTCTCATCCAGGGTACTGGGCTCGAATCCAGTCGCGCTGTCAGCAAATGCCTTGCCGGGATTGTTAATTAAATGAGCGACAACGCTGTTTTCCTGAAGCTGCTTCTGGCGGTCCTGGAGGTCCTTCCACATCAGATACTTCGTGAACGAAAAGATACCTAGATGCACCTGCTCCTTGACTTCCCATCCCTTCATTTCGCCCACATGCAGCCGGAAGATCTGCAGAATCCGGTTGACGTCGATACCACGATCATCCGTCAGTAAAACGTCGAACGACGGCAGCCTCAGGCTGAAATCTTGCTGCAACTTTTGTAGCAGCGTCGGATTCACGAGCGCGTCGTCGTCGTGACGGGCCAGGCGGAAACCACTCCGGACGGATTGGCGGAACAACGTGACTGGGATGAGCACAATAGGCGCTAAGTGGCTGGATTCGGCATCCTGGCTCTCTTGCCACTCCAACATTCCAAAAGCCAGAAACAGCGTATTGGCCCCGCCTTCTTCCATGCTCGTGCTGGCCGTTCGAAATATCTCGAGAAGCCTGCTTTCCAGCGCTTCCTCGTCGATGTCTGTGATGATTTCGTTTCGATCAAGCGCGTCGGTCGCGAGGTCATCCATTGCCGCCGTACCGTTCCGTCCGGTGTACACATCGGCATCGCGACCATCCGAACCGGACATCATCTTCGGTTTCGCACGAACGCGGAATTCGTTTCCGTCTGCCAGCCGATCTTCTAGCGCACCCGGGTTAGGGCAGATGACGCGCAGCGTCGACTTGGTCGGCTTGAAATTCAGAAGCTTGTTTCGAAGCGTCAGGTCGAGCAGCTTGCTCTTCCATTTCGCCAGTCGGCCTTCAGGTGTGTCGAATGTAACATTATCGCGCAGTGAAACGACGACCGGGTCCAGCGGCGGCAATTGCGGCATGTCCTCAATGATGGGCGTTTCGGCCTTGGCAATCGGGACAGCAGACGCATCGACCTGCGACGAGCGCGATGGCAGGGGACGAAGCTGGACTTCGCGTGCGCGCCGGATATCTACTGCATACGCGAACTCGTCCTCGTCATTCAGGTGTTCCTGACCACGAGCGCAGGCCCAGCGAAGGGACGGTTTATGTCCGCCCGCTACGCTGGTGGTCTCAAAAACCATGAACTCGCCGGATTTCACCCGCTTGCGAACAGTCTGAACGTCGTCTACCAATGCGGTCGGGAAACTGATCTCTATCAGCCAGACACCGACCCAGGCGTGACCTTCCTTGAACAGCACAACGGGATGCAGGCCCGCCTGCTCCAAGCAAGACGCAAACAGCATGGCGAGGTCTAGGCACGTCGCGAGCTTGCCATCCAGAATGCGTTCCGGCGTCCGAATTTTCTGACCGTCATTGCCGAACGACGCCGGCGGGTTGGAATATTGGATGTCCTCAGCAACTATCGTGCTGTAGATAGCCGACACCTGTTTCCAGACCTTCTCACGATTCTTGGACTGGTATCCGTCCATGGTCAGGTCGGCCGACGTCTGGCGCAACAACCCGGATGCTCGTGCGAGAAGCTTGTCTACGACCCGCGAGTTTGGCATGCAAAACGCGGCAAGCAGTTCGGGGAGCGACCGTGTGCCGGCCCACTGGTCGTAGGCGAGCACATCTATGTTGTGCGTTGCCGTTACGAGTGCCGTTTCCCGAGCATGCAGCGTTGCTGTGATGACCGCTCGCTCAGATTCGTCGAGCTGGCTGAAATACTGATGATCAGGGCGTAGGTCGACCGGTGCAAGGCGACGGCTCTCTCCAGGCATCAATGCCTCGAAGCGGAAACGGGCACTTTCAGCAAAAGCCGGTACACATTTGACCATTAGTTCAACGTCAGAGAGCGTTGTTTCACCCTCATTTGTGACCCGAATTTCACGGATGACCGGAACATGATTCTGAATCGCCGCATACCCTATCGTCAGGTCGGCAATAACTTGAACATCAGGTAGCTTCACGTCGGTGTCGGTCGTCAGATCCTTAGCATTGTCTGCCTGTTCCTGCGTCATCACTCCGTTCCCCATACTGTGTTCAACCGAGTTCTCTCATTATTGCGGGCGCTAGATTGAATCTTGATTGCGCAATTACCTGCGAGTCTTTCGCAAAGATTTTATTCTCTCCTCGCCGATGCCGGGTGCGCGGAAATTTGCCCCCTTGATCAAGAACGGCAACCTGGAAGCGACATGCGTCACCGTACGGATGAACATGGCGATCATAGTCAGTTTCGCATCATTGTTCCGGCGGGCTTGCAAGTGCTCCCCCTGAGGCCAGCGTGCCGGCGCTGCCTGGTTTTGCGATCCGCGTGCCGCCTTCCACCCATGCGCCAATTCCGTAATCTGCTCAGATGTGAGCTTTTGCCGTGGATAAGCCATACGCCTTGAACCAGCGAAGGCACAGCCACCCGTTGTCCACGGAGGTGCTGAAGTCGGCCTGCCGACCACCGGCCAGGCCAAGGGGCAGCTTGAAGATGTGCGTGGTGGGCATCCTTCTCTTGAGCGCCGGCTAGCGAGATCCGGAAGTCGTCGTCAGGGTCCCTCGCACCGGCGAAGCGGTCCGAAGTCACAACTTCGAGCAGGTGGCGTTCGATGGCTTCGTCGTCCACGACAACGCCGTCGATACGGTCGACACCAGCGGCCCACTGAACCCACCACCTCGTCATAAAAAGCAAGCATTCCGTCTTTTTGTAAAAAGGTCAGACGCAAGCATTGCGACACACGGGCACCGACGATATGCTGGCTTAGTTTCCAACCTCGTCCAGACAAATCTGTCTATTTATGAATGGCTGCATCGAGGATCCGCTTATCTGATAGCGATAGCGATGTGGCCGTTTGTAACTGCAAGGTGTGCGGCGCACCGGCTGGTTTGGACGGGTACGCTGATTTTTCGAAAAGCTGTGTCGATCCCGCAACGACGAGCAAGCAAACCCACTGCCGATACCCTATATGCACTGCAGTCAACGCGGTCGGCTGTCCACGAGTACGTTTAATCATTTGAGCGACGGCTTGCATGTCGCATTCCACAGTCAGCCGCCGTGGCGATCAGTTGAACCGCTTGTCTAGCATGTGAATCCCGAGATACTGCTTGAGCCAATGGGCTCGTCAGGAGAACCTGCATGAACAAGTTTGCAACGCTCGCGAGAGGCCTCGCGCTCGTCCTATTCGTCTTCGGCGGCCTCGCACAGGCCACGCCGATGCAACTGGACGTCACCGGAAATATCCAACGCACGAATGTGCCAGGTACTCACATGTACCGTTTCACGGAACAGGAATGGCGGTCAATGCCGCGTGCCCAGTTCACCACGGCCACGAACTGGACGCCCTCGTCGCAGTTTTCCGGCGTGCTTTTGAGCGACGTGCTATCGAAGGTGGGCGCAAAGGGAACGACGCTCCGGGTGACAGCACACGATGGCTATGTATCGTATGCGGTCCCGATCAGCGACGCACACCGGTACGGCGTGATTCTAGCCGACCAGATCAACGGCAAACAGCTGACGCTCAGGGACTTTGGCCCGCTGTTTCTTGTCTACCCCCGCGACCAGTTCCCAAAGGAATTGAATCGCTCAGAGGTCGCCGGGCGGTTTGTGTGGCAGGTGAAGTCGATTGAGGTCAGATGATACGTGTCAATGGCCTCGTTGGTCACGGGCAGGCACCTTGTTGGGAGCGGCGCTCGCGCTGGTGATAGCAGCATGGGGCTATACGGCACTTCAATGGACCAGCACGGAACCCATGTCCGTGTACAAGCTGGCCGGTCCGCAGGAAAACTACTACTGGGCACCCGCTCAGTTCAAGTTCAATGCAGATCGCCTGGAAAACCTGCTTTTACGGTATGCAAGCGGCGACAGCCAGGACCTGGATGAGATCCAGCGTTCCTATGAGATCCTGGTGTCAAAGTTCTCGCTTATTTCGAAGCCGTCGGATACCACCCAAGTACAGCTAAGCGTGCCGGACTACGTGCAGGCCATCGCGGCAATCCGACATTGCCTGCAAACGATCGATCCGCTCATCGTCGATCTGCAGCCAGGCGACAGGTCGACGGCGCGCGTCATCGCCGGCCATCTGCACGCGCTGGATGAGTCAACACTTCGATTGGCGCAAGGCATCGGCGAAGCGGAAAACAAACGTCGCGACATTGCGCTGGAGGACTTCCGACACAAACGGCGAGTGCTGTGGGGGAGCTGTATCATTGCAGCTTCGTTGACGAGCACGCTATTGATCACGTTGACCATCGCCACATATCGTGGCATGCGCGCCGCCTGGCGGGAGCGAACCTGGAGAATCGCCGAGCAAAGCGCGACGGCAGCAGCCAATGCGTCATTAAAAGCCAAGAGTGCGTTTCTAGGAGCGATCGGGCACGAGATCCGCACGCCGCTACAAACCATATCGGCCGGTCTGTCGAGTCTCGCAGACGCCGAGCTGTCGACGAGGAGTATGCGCGCCGTATTGCGAATGGAGCAGGCGGCCGAACAGATCGACGCGCAACTGCGAGACCTGGCCGATTATGCAAGGCTTGACGCGGGCAAGCTCAAGCTGCGCATTGCGCCAGTGGATTTGATCGATATCGTGCAGCAGGTCGCCACACAGATGCGACCGATGGCTGCGCTCAAGCGGCTGTCTGTACGAACCGACACGAGCGGCATCGTCTGGTTGATTCACTCCGATCAGCAACGGATACGGCAGATCCTGCTTAACCTAGTCGACAACGCAATCAAGTATTCGACTCAAGGCGACGTGCTGATCCGTGCGACGCAGCACATTGCTGCATCGGAGTGCGTCACGCGGATCGCGGTGACCGACCACGGCATTGGTATCCCGGAGCAGGCCAAGGAAAAGTTGTTCGAGCCGTTCGTGCAGCTTGACGACGGCAACACGCGAAGCCACACGGGCATCGGCATGGGTCTGGCCATTGTCGATGGGCTGGTGCGACTGCTCGGCGGCCATATTACCGTTACGTCGACGCTCGGCGTTGGATCGACGTTCGAAGTCACGTTTCGCGAACCGACCGACTCGTTGATACGTCGCGGGCAGCCGAGCGACGACAGGCAAAGCGCGCTGCCAAACACGCCACTGAGCGGCAAGCAGGCGCTGGTGGTGGATGATCAGCCTCAGATGCGCGACGCGCTGGTCGCGCTCATGCGCAGCTTGGGTTTGGCCGTTACCGCTGTGGACTCAGCGTGGGAAGCTCGAGTCATGCTCAGCCAGCGGGAAGTGGATGTCGCGCTCATTGACCTGCAGATGCCGGGGGAAGGCGGCGCTTCGTTGGCGCGATGGATCCGCAAAACCGGCGCGCCTCATTCAAAGCTGATTGGCATGAGCGCATCGGCGCCGGAGCTGCTTAGTGAAACGCAATTGGCCATGTTCGACGATCTTTTGATGAAACCGATTCGGATTGACGCGCTGCGCACCGCATTCGGAAACCTGCTGGATGGAGAGTCTTCATGAGCGTCGGTAAGGTAGCACTGGTGACCGGTTCGGCCAAACGGGCCGGCAGGGAAATTCTGGAGCATCTCGCAAAAAACGGGTATCGCGTGGCAGTGCACGCGCACACAGCGCGCGACGAGGCAGAAACGGCCGCATTGGCGCTGCAGCATGCCGGATATGACGCGCTTGCCTTTAACGGCGACCTACAGGACGCCGCCCAGATCGACCAACTCATCCAAGATGTCTTCGCGCACTTCGGCCGGCTGGACCTGCTGGTCAACAACGCAGCGGTTTTTTGGCAAGACGATTTCGTCGACTTTTCCGTGCAAGCGCTGGATCAGGCATGGGCGGTGAACTGCAGGGCGCCAATCCTGCTGACGCGGGCCTTCCACGACTGCGCGAAGGCCGCGGGTGCAATCGGTGCAGTGGTCAATGTCGTGGACCAAAAGGTGAAAGGCAACTTCCACCGCGACCACTTCACTTATACGGTCGGAAAGACCGCGCTCGGCAACCTGACGCAAATGCTTGCGATCTCGGCCGCGCCGGTCTTACGCATTAACGCGGTCTTTCCCGGGCTGATGCTGCCCAGCGACAGCCAGACCGATGCGGACTTCAAGTACGCGGCCCACCAGTCCAACTTGCTGGGCAGGGTGGCCGGCCCGGCTGATGTCGCAGCGGCGGTCCTGCTATTGGCTTCCCCGGCCTACAACGGCACCGATTTCGTCGTCGATAGCGGCCAGAACCTGATACCCGTGCAGCAAGACGTCATCTATCTGCATCGCGCACCGCGGTCCTAACGCATCACGCACCGCGGTCCTAGCCAGGCGCGCCCGCCTTGAGCCGCCGCGCCAGCTCCACCGCCACCCAGTTCAGCCGCGCGGGCTTCTCAAAGGGCTTCACATCGTATTGCTGGATCACCCGCGCCACGTCATCCTCGTTCGCCTCGCCCGTCACGAGCTTGCCGGTCAGCAGCAAAATGGGCGCGTCGCCGTAGCGCGACTGCCGGATCGACTGGATGGTCTGTTCAGCCGTGCCGCTCTCCAGTAGCCAGTCAACAATGAATCCGTCGAACACGTTCTCGCGAAGCGCCGCGCGAAACGTCGCCTCCGTGTTGTACGGCTGGGCAACATAGCCATGGGAATGAAAATACGAGCACATCTCGGCAGTCAAGAGCGGATCGTCATCGAGTATCGCTATGACCGGGCTCACCTCAGGCGCGCTTCGAGCGCGTATCAGAATCTGCTCGACCACGAAATAGTCGCCCCCCGGCGCCGCCTCAACCGGAAACACCTTCCATCGATTGCCGTCCTTGAGCGCAACAAACTCCAACCCCGACACGTCATGCGCCCGCTCTCCAATATCGGCTAGGCAACGATAGGTAGCATCGCCAATATAAAACACCGCTTCTTGCATCTTCGCGGCTATTGCGCTAACCGGCTCGCTTGAGTCGAGGCCATCGAGCAGCATCGCCGCAGACTCGCCATACGCTTGCGCCACCGCCTTGACCTGCGCAATGGTCCACGGATTGGCCCCCTTCATTTTCCGGTGCGCCTGCGAATAGCTCAGCCCGAGAATGCGCTGAATCTCCGCCGCATGCTGACGTTTGCCAACACCATGCCGGTTCAGCAAATCATGAATTCGCATGGCAATCGCCAGCGACTCTTCTGAAACCTTGTCTTCGCTTGAAAACATGTAATGTCCGGGTCGTCTGCTTCGCCCCAACTTTAGGAGAAAAGTTGCATCGCATGCAACATTATTTTAAGAAATTCACTAATATATTGCTTGACACACGATGTTTAGCCGCTAATACTTGCACCTCGTACAAAGATTGGGTTTGTTATTGCTGGATGCACACGGTACTCGTCATGAATGCAATCAATCCGATATGGCGGCATGGGGTCAGTCGAACGCGATGGATTGAGTGGCCCGTGCCGGCATCAATTCAGCGTGGTTCGCCGCGGATTCGATAAGCCGATAGTGCAACGGTAAGACGCACGCCTAAATGGATTGCGCAGCCGGTTGCCCTCAATTGACGAAAGCCCATGCAGTCAAACAATTGATCACGCAAAAGGCCATGCAATTTGTTGCATAGCAATCATCGCCGCATTGCGCCGTCGGGTTCATTCAAACCACGAGGCGCGTCTACAACATCGAACCGCTCCTAATGGAACGCAACCCTATCCGCACGGTTTGATCATGCTGGCCAATGTGAAAGCAAAAGCCACGTGGCCATTTCTCTTAACGTGGAGGCAACAACGCTGACAATGAACGAGCGTAGTGCAGGCAGGCCTGGACAGCAGGCGACAGTACAGCGAGACACGAATGGACCGGTCCCGTCTTTGCGGGTCGGGTGCCATGGATGCCGAAGACGGGACACAGCGGCATCGGGGGTGGCGGCATGAGCTTCGAATCCGGTACACGAGCGAGCGCCGCCTTGGAACGGCCGTTGACGCGTGAAGAGCTGAACCGCCGTGCCGTCGCGTTCGAGGTGACCAAATGGTTACAGATCGGCGCGGCGGCGGTCACCGTACTGCTGTGCATGATGATTATCTACCGCGCGCTACAGGATATCGACGCGGGCCGCGGCGGCCATTGGAAAATCGCCGCGGCGTTGTTGACCGGCCATCTGGCCGTGCTCTGGGCCATTTTGCGCGCGATGCGCAGCAATCGATATCAGCCGCTGGGCGAAGATGACGAACCGGCGGCCACACTGCTGCTGGAGGGGATGCGACACGATGCGCAAGTGATGGCCTACTGCCAGGCCATCCAGGACGAGCCACGCGCGTTGACGGGCCACGACATCGACGTCTTGCGGCACTATCGCCAATCCATGGGCGCGGGACCCGGCTAGTTCGCCGCGCTTGACACGCCGCCCACACTCGCCGTAAAGTGGGCGCGCAGATCTAGATAAGAGACTATCTGTAAGATGGTCTCTTGCGCGCATCGATCGCGTTGTCTGTTCAGGCCTCTTACAGAATCATGAGAATGGAGGCCGGCAGTGCAAGCCATCGCGATCAAGATTCGTGGCATTGAAGACATCATATCGTTTCTCGACTCGCGGCCCGGCATCGCGGGCAGAGCCGGCCTCATTTGGTGGCTGTCGCTCGGTGGGTTGTTTCTCGACGCATTCACCAATTCAGCGCTGAGCGCGGGCCTCGGGCCGATGACGCGCGACCTCCATTTGACGGCGGCGCAGGTGGCACTGTTAACGTCGTTCGCCTCATGGGTGGCGATTGCGTTCAATCCAATCGGCGGTTGGATGGCGGACCGCTGGGGCCGGATTCGCCCCCTCATCATCGCAAAACTACTGTCGGTGCTCGGCGCGGTGCTGGTGGTGCTCGCACCGAACTTCGAAGTGATCCTGCTGGGACGCTTCTTCGTCGGCATGGCGTACGGTATCGATTTCGCGATCGCCATGGCGATGCTGGCCGAGTTCACGCCAGCACGCTTGAAAAGCCGCCTAAACGCGTGGCAAGGCATGTGGTACGTGGCGGTATGCACGAACTTGTTGCTGGCGTTGCTGTTCCACTCATGGAACGTCGGGGATGCGATCTGGCGCTACTCGGTGGCGGCCACTGTCGTATTCGGTGTCGCCATTGTGCTCATGCAGTTCGCATTCCTGGTTGAAAGCCCGATTTGGCTCGCCCGCAGGAACAGGCTGGATGACGCGGTCCGTGCGATGACGCAAATCTATGGTCGTCCATTCGTCGCTGCGCCGCTGCATGAGCGCGTGCCACTGATCAACCCGGCAACGCGCGGGCTGGCCAACGTGCTGTTGATCTTTCGCGGCGTGTACCTGCCGCGCACGATTCTGGCGGCCACCGTGCAGATCGGCCAATCGATCGAGTACTTCGCCATCGGCTGGTATTTGCCGCTGATCAGCGCGGCGCTGTTCGGCAAGGATTTTGTGTACGCGACGCTCGGCGCACTGGTATTCAACGTATTCGGTATCGCGGGCGGCTTCGCCTCGCCGCTAATCGCACGCCGGCTGGGCTTGCGGCACGCGTCGGCCATCGGATTTGCAGCGGTCTTCGCGATGTTGCTGATACTGGGCCTGTTCCATGCCCGGATGCCGCTGTGGGCGTGCGTGGTCATTCCATCGTTGTTCATTCTGTTTCATTCCGGCGGGCCGGGGGCGAATGGCAAGACTCTGTCATCGCTGTCGTTCCGCGGCGAACTGCGTGCCAGCGCCAACGGCATTGTCGGCGCGCTCGGCTCGATCGGTGCGGCGCTGGGACTGCTCGTCTTCCCGCTGTTCCTAGAACGCTACGGCTTGGAGCAGACCTTTCTGATCCTGGCCGTCGTGCCGCTTACCGCCAGTGCGATCTGCTTTGCGATTCGCTGGGATCCCACGCGCACGGTGATCACCCCAGATAACGAGCCGGACGCACCTCATTTCAAGGACATCCCGCCGTCCAAGCCGGCGCTCACGAACCCCGTCATCGAGAAGACCCCGCTATGACCGCGCATCGAAACGCCATCCTTGCGATCGACGAAGGCACGTCTGGTACACGGGCCGCGCTAGTCGATGCCAGTGGACACGTATTCTGCCTCGAATATCTGCCGCTGCGCGTGGACAGCCCGCAACCAGGGGTCGTTGAGCAAGATGCGAATGCGATCCTGGACAAGACCATCGCAGTCTGCCGCGCGACGCTGGCACAGGCCGCCCAGCAAGGGGTGCGTGTTGTCGCGGCGGCCATCTCCACCCAACGGGCAACGGCCGTGCTATGGGACACGCACACGGGACGGGCACTGGTCCCCGCGATGGTCTGGCAGGACACGCGTCATGCGGCCGAGCTTGACCGCCTAGCCGCCACATGGGACCGCAGGTTAAGGGCGAGCGTGGGTCGGCCCGCCGGCGTGCGCTCGCCGTATCTATGGGCCGCCCATCAACTGCGCACGGTGCCAGCGGTCGCCGATGCGTTCCACGCACGCCGACTCGCGTTTGGCACGATTGACACCTGGCTACTGTGGCACCTGTCCACCGAGCGCGCATGTGTGACCACGCCGACCAATGCGACTTCAGCTAGCGCCTATCTGCTGGGCGAGCACCGGTATTTCGACGCCTGGGTCGATGCGCTGGGCTTTCCGCGCGAGCTGTTGCCGGCGTTGCGCGAGGACGCGGACACGTTTGGCCGCACCCGGTCCGATTTACTCGGGCTCGACGTGCCGATTCTGGCCTGCGCGGGCGACCAGTTTGCCGGCGCGGTCGGACTCGGGTGTCTCGATCGTGGGCAATCGATGTGCGTGCACGGTACGGGTAGCTTTGTCGACCTGCTAACGGGCCCGGCCCTACCGTACACCACGCTCATGGATGGGCATGGGCAACAGCCATCATACGACGCAACGCTGGCCATGACAGCGCGCCGCCATGGCGGCGTTTCACACTATTCGCTCGAAAATTTCGTCGCCACGACGGGCTCCGCGCTGAATTGGGTTTGCGACACGTTGCGCTGGTTCGATCACCCAGAGCAAATCAGCGCCCTGGCCCGCCCTGTGTCGTCGGCGCACGGCGTGTTATTCGTCCCCGCCTTGACCGGGTTGCGCGTGCCGCAGATGGAGCCCAGCGCCCGCGCATCGCTGTCCGGGATATCGATTGCGACCACGCGGGAAGAGATCGCGTTCGCCCTCCTCGAGGGCATTGGCCATTCGGTGGCGTCATGCATGGAGGCGAACCAGGCGGTGGCACGTATCGACGTGCATGAGCTGGTGGTCGGCGGCGGCCTGTCGGGCAGCGACGTGCTGCTGCAGATCCAGGCGGATCTGAGCGGCCTGCCGGTGCAGCGTATCCGCGAAAGCGACCGTGCGAGCCTACGTGGCGCGGCGTTTCTGGCCGGCGCCTCGGGCCTGTTGTGGGACTCGCTGGACGCAGCCCGCGCCACGCTGGTCACCGACGCGGTGTTCGAGCCGTCGCCCGACACCGGCTTGCGGCAACAGCGGCGCGCGAAATGGCACGCGCGCATCCAATCTGAACTTGCTCATGCGGCCGATTTCGATCACGGTTGAGTACGGAGATTCACCAGTATGATTTTCTTGCCATCCAGACGGCCCAGGCAGGATCGGGCTGCGATGACGACCACGTCGCCACTGCGCGTGGTACGCGAGGAACAGCTCGCGCGCCTGAGCGATGACACATTCGACATGTTGATCGTCGGGGGCGGCGTCACCGGCGCCTACGCGGCACTGGACGCGAGCCTGCGCGGCTATCGCGTCGCTTTAATCGAGAAGAGCGACTTTGCGTCCGGGACGTCGTCCAAATCCTCGAAGATGGTTCATGGCGGCCTGCGCTACATCGAGCAAGGCAATCTCAGCCTGGTGCGCCACTCGCTGCTGGAACGGCAGCGCCTGCGCCGCAATGCGCGTCACCTGGTGCAACGGCTGCCGTTCCTGTTCCCGGTGATGGAGCGCGACGGCGTGTTCGACCAGCGCCTGGCGAAGGCCTTCGAGGGTCTGTTGTGGACGTATGACCTCGCTGGCGGCTGGCGCGAAGGCATCCTGCACCAGAAACTGACCAAGGCCGAAGTGCTGTCGCACTGTCCAACGTTCAACGAAGCGTACCTGAGCGGCGGCTTCCTGTATTTCGATGCGCGCGTGGACGATGCGCGGCTGACGCTGACGCTGGCACGCACCGCGGCGTTTCACGGCGCGGCGGTGGTCAATCATGCGCACGTGGCCGAGGTCACCCGTAACGAGCAAGGACACGTCGACGGTGCCATCGTGCATGCCGACGGCTGCGAGATCCGCGTGCGCGCCGGCGTGGTGATCATGGCAACCGGCGTCTGGCTGCGCGACTGGGACGGGCGCCGCAAAGGGGATACACCAGCGCTCCAGGTACGACCAGCCAAGGGCGTACACGTGGCGATTCCGTGGTTAAAGATCCGCAACGACTGCACCGTTACGATCCCGGTGCCGGGCCGCAATCGGCGTGCGACGATCACCCGCTGGGGCAACGTCTCGTATCTAGGCACTACCGACGAAGACTACGACGGCGACCTGGATAACGTGTACTGCACGCGCCAAGAACTCGATTTCCTGCTGGAAGGCGCCCGCTCGGCTTTGAAGACAGACCTGCAGCCGCACGACGTGGTGGGCAGCATCGCCGGCTGCCGACCGTTGGTCGGCCCCCCTGGCGGCAAGACAATCGAGATGCGCCGCAACCACGAAATCCGCGTCGCGCCCGACGGCCTGGTGACGATTGTCGGCGGCAAGCTGACGACCTCCCGGCACATGGCGGAGCAAACCATCGACGCGGCGCAGAAAGTCATTGGCAAACGCGCGCCATGCCGCACGAAATCGGCCTACCTGCTGGGCGCGGCCGGCTACGACCCGCAGGCGATCGTCGCCTCGGGCGGACTGGCCGCGCATCTGGGCGAGCGCTACGGCACCGAAGCGCGTTTCGTCAGCGACCTGATCGATGCGCACCCGTCGCTACTCGCCCCGATCGTCGAAGGCTTGCCGTACAGCGAAGCGGAAGTGGTCTACGCTGCGCGCCATGAGTTGGCGCGCAGCGTAGACGACGTGCTGTCGCGGCGCACCCGCGCGCGATTGATGGCGCGCGATGCGTCAGCTCGCGCCGCACCGCGCGTGGGCCAGATTTTAAAGGCGGAGCTCGGCTTGTCCGACGCGCTCGTCGCCAGCCAGGTGCGCGACTACGTCGCGGCCGTCCAATACGAGAAATCGGTCCTCATCGGAGATAACGGATGATCAGCAAGGAAGCCATTCAGCGCGGCTACAACCGTGGCAATTATGTCGTCGGCGCTCACACGCCGCCACCGTACTCGCTGAACCTGTCCAGTGTGCCGGACAACGCGCCGGCCGGCGGCATGCAGCGCGCACCGGTGCAGGTCTCGGAGCAGCAATGCGACGCGCTGCGGGAAATCGCCGACGAGGTGATTACGCAGCCGGCGCAAGTGGTCGCGTGGACCCGTGACTGGTGGGCCGCCTCGATGGTCACGGAAACCGCCGGCCAGCCGGCCACGCCGCACGCCGTCGTCGTGCGCGTGTCCAGCGTCGCGCAGATCCAGGCGGTGATGCGCATTGCGCATGCGGCGTCAATTCCGGTGACGGCGTCGGCCGGGCGCAGTAACGTCACCGGCGCGGCACTGCCGGTGCGTGGCGGCATCGTGCTGGACTTGTGCGGCCTGAACCGGCTGCTCGGCGTGGACCATGAAAGCCAACTCGTCGAAGTAGAGGCGGGTATGTTCGGCGACGTGTTCGAGGCGTCGCTGCAGCGCGAGCACAAGTTGACGATGGGACACTGGCCGTCGTCGTTTGGCATCAGCACCATAGGGGGGTGGATCGCCTGCCGAGGCGCCGGGCAGCTGTCCACGCGCTACGGCAAGATCGAGGACATGGTGTACGGCATGGACGTCGTGCTGGCCGACGGCTCGCTAATCAGCGTCGGCGGCTATCCGCGCGCGGCGGTCGGGCCGGACCTGCAGCAGCTGTTTATCGGCAGCGAAGGCACGCTGGGCATCATCGTGCGGGCACGATTGAAGCTGCACCGTCTGCCGGACTACGGTCGGGCGATCGCCTATGGCTTCGACTCGTTCGCCGCCGGCCTGCACGCGTGCCGCGAGATCATGCAGCGCGGCGCCCATCCGGCGGCGTTGCGTCTGTACGATGCGCTCGAAAGCGGCGTGCAATTCGGCCTGCCAGACACGAATGTGCTGCTGATCGCCGACGAGGGCACGCGCGAACTCGTGGATGCGGGGATGAGAGTCTGCGAGCAGGTGTGCGAGCCGCAAGGGCAGCAGCTGGACGGGGACGCGATCTTCGAGAAGTGGCTCAACACGCGGTACTTGACCGGCAAGAGCGCGGAGGGCTTCAAACGCAGCCCGGGGTTCGTCGCCGACACGCTGGAGATGGCGGGGCGCTGGCGCGATCTAGCCGCGATTTATCGCGACGTGGTCGATGCGCTGCAATCGGTCCCGGGTACGTTGGCGGGCTCCGCGCACCAGTCGCATGCCTATGTGGACGGTGCGTGCCTGTACTTCTCATTGCGTGGCGAAGTCGCCATCGAGCAGCGCGCCGCGTGGTATCGCCGTGCGTGGGACGCGGCCAATGCCGTGCTGCTCCAATACAATGCGACGCTAAGCCACCACCATGGCGTGGGTCTACTGCGCGCGCCCTACATGCACGACTCACTGGGCAGCGCGTTCTCCGTGCTGCAAGCACTCAAGGGTACGCTGGATCCGAAGAACATCCTCAATCCTGGTAAGCTCGGCCTGGATGACGACATCGTCTCGCCGGCAAGCTGATATTTCGATATGGACAAATCCCTCGGAGCGCGTCTCGCCCGACATCCTGTCATCGCGACACTGTACGGCGCCGAGCAGCTCGACAGCTTCATCAGCAGCGCGGCCGAGGTCGGCATCGTGGCTAACGTCGAGTTGCGCAAACTGCAGGCGGTCGTGGCCGCGCTGACGCGCGCCGGCAAGTGCGTGATCGTCAATATCGACAGCTGCGATGGGCTGTCGCAGGATAAGGGCGGCGTCGACTATCTCGTTGATATTGGCGTCACCAGCCTGGTGTCCACGCGCGTGGCGACGGTGCAGCGCGCCAACCGCGCCGGCCTGATGACAATGCAGAAGGTCTTCGTGACGGATCGCTCGACGTGGCCGCGCAGCGTCAAAGCGATCGAGCAAAGCGATCCCAATCTGGTGCAGCTGATGCCGGCACCGATGCTGCCGCACCTACGTGAGCAAGACCGTGCGGCGCTGCCGCCGATCGTCGCGTCGGGCTTCATCTGCAATGAGCACGATGTGCGCCAGGCGCAGACGCACGGCGCGGTGGCGGTGTCCACCAGCGACAGTCAATTATGGAATCTGACTACGCCGCGCTGAACGCGCGATGGACTGTGGAGGAGGAAATCAACGGTGACGCCACCCTACTTGCAGGTCATTGCCCACTATTTCGCCAAGCCCGGGCAGAGTGAGCGCGTGCTGGCGCTGCTCGACGCGCTCGCGCGCGCCACGCGCGATGAGCCGAAAAACTTGGATTACCAGTTCTTCCGCTCGCCGCACGATCCTGACCATTTTGTGATCCTCGAACAGTATACCGACGCAACGGGATTGGACGAACATCGGCAAACGCCGCATTTTCAGCAGATCGGTTACAAGCAGATCATTCCGATGCTCGAACGCCGCGAGGTCAGCAGCCACATGGTGCACGGAGCCAGCCAATGATCCCATTTCGCTTTCAGACCGTGCCAACGGTCATCGTGGAGTTCGGCGCGGCACGCCGGCTCGGCACATTGCTGCGTGAGCACTTCGGCACGCTCAGCCGGCTGTGCGTGGTGACCGACACACTCCTGCATCGCAGCGGGCTGCTCGGGCCCGCGCTAGCGGACCTCACTGCACAGGGCTGGCATGTCACCGTCATCGATGACGTGGTGGCCGATCCGCCCGAACAGGTGGTGCTCGACGCCGCCGCACGCGCCTCGGCCGTCGGTGCCGAGATCGTGCTCGGACTCGGCGGCGGCTCGTCAATGGACGTGGCCAAGCTGATCGCCGTCCTGGTGGCCGGGCAGCAACCGCTGGCCGAGATGTACGGCGTAGGCAACGTACGTGGCACGCGCGTGCCGCTGGTGCAAATGCCGACCACCGCGGGCACCGGCTCGGAAGTCACCGCCGTGTCGATCGTCACGCTCGGCGAGGCGCGCAAGATGGGCGTGGTCGCGCCGCAACTGTTCGCTGATGTCGCGATTCTGGACGCGGAACTCACGCTTGGCCTGCCGCGCGCGACGACCGCGGCCACCGGCATCGATGCCATGGTGCATGCGATCGAGGCGTACACGTCGGCACGCCTGAAGAACCCACTATCGGACAGGCTCGCGCTGCAGGCGCTGGAGCTGTTGTCCCGCCACCTGCTGCCGGCGTGCGACAACGGGCAGGACCGCGCAGCGCGCGAGGCAATGCTGCTCGGCGCGATGCTGGCCGGACAAGCTTTCGCCAATGCGCCGGTGGCCGCCGTACACGCGCTCGCGTATCCGATCGGCGGCCTGTTCCACGTGCCGCACGGTTTGTCCAACGCCCTCGTGCTACCCCACGTGCTGCGCTTCAACGCGAACGCGGCCGCACAGCAGTATGCGCAGCTTGCCGAAATCATCGCGCCCGACGCACGCGGCAGCGACGAAGCCAGGACAGCGGCATGGATTGCACGGATCGATGCGCTGATTGCTGCCACCGGGATCCCGAGGACGCTGCGCGAAGTTGGCGTCGGCCGGCACGAATTGCCGAGAATGGCCGCCGACGCGATGCTGCAAACCCGCCTGCTCGTGAACAATCCTCGCGAAGTTGGCGAAGCCGACGCCCTCGCCATCTACGAGCAGGCCTGGTAAGACGCCTACGTTTTCGTGTGCTCGGCCCGCACGTCTTTCACGGCAGGCACCACAGCGGCCATTTGAACCTGCAGCGGATCGTGGCCGGCCACCATGAGCCAAGGCGGGTCAGCTACGCTGCCGCGTAGTGGGCTGAATGCCGCGCAAGCGCGACGAAGGCGGCCAGGTAGTCGGTGTCGGCATCCGCCTCGCGCATGCCCACGAAGATCTGCTTGGCGATGCCGTTGCGTCCCAACCGCACCGGCTCGATCGGCATCTTGTTCGCATATTCCTGCACCAGCCAGCGCGGCAGCGCGGCAACGCCGCGGCCGCTGGCGACCATTTGCACCATGATGTCAGTGGTCTCGATCGTCTTGTGACGCTTCGGCCGCACGCCGGCCGGCACCAGAAATTGCGCATATATGTCAAGTCGGTCAATATCGACCGGATAGGTGATCAGCACTTCGCCGGTCAACTGCGCCGGCTCGACGTGCGTGCCACGTGTCAGTGCGTGTCCGCGCTGGACCACCAGCACCTGCTCGTAGTCAAACACCGGCTCGAAGCGAAGGCCCGCGCGGTGCAATGGATCGGGCGTGACCAAAATATCAATGTCATAGACGAACAGTGCGCCAATGCCGCCGAACTGGAACTTCTGCTTTACGTCCACATCGACGTCCGGCCACTGTGCCAGGTACGGCGACACAACCTTCAGCAACCATTGGTAGCAGGGGTGGCATTCCATTCCGATGCGCAGCGTGCCACGCTCGCCCTGCGCGTACTGTGCCAAGCGCGCCTGCGCGTGCTCCAGCTGCGGCAGTACGCGATTGGCGACCGATAACAGGTATTCGCCCGCCTGCGTCAGCCGCAGGTTGCGGCCTTCGCGGCGCCAGACCGCCGTACCCAGCATCTGCTCCATTTTCTTGACCGTGTGGCTCAGCGCCGACTGGGTCAGGCACAACACCTCGGCGGCAGCGGTCAATGAACCGCGCCGGTCAACCTCGCGCACGATCGCCAGGTGAATACGTTCGAGCATCTCGAGGCATGAATATATTTAATGGGACAATGAAATAATGCCACTTTTTTTCATATATCCCAACCCCTATGATCGACGCACTCTTGACTCAACCTCTATCGAATCATGGCCATCACCCACAATCTGGGCTTTCCGCGCATTGGCGCGAAGCGGGAATTGAAATTCGCGCTCGAGTCTTACTGGAAGGGACAGTCCTCACTGGACGAACTGAAAGCAGCGGGCGCTCAACTGCGCCAGCAGCACTGGGCCAACCAGGCGAAATTGGACTGGTCACCGGTGGGCGATTTCGCGTTCTATGATCAGGTGCTCGACATGAGCTTTACGCTCGGCAACCTACCGGAGCGGGTACGCAACCTGGACGGTGACTCGCTGGACAACTACTTTCGGATCGCACGCGGGCGTTCAGCCACGGACGGCGCATGCAGTTGCGGCGTGCAGGCCGGCGAGATGACCAAGTGGTTCGATACCAACTACCACTACATCGTGCCGGAATTGAGCGCGTCCACGACCTTTTCGCTCGACGCATCGCGCCTGCTCGGCGAGTTCGAACAGGCACGCCGCCTTGGCGTGAAAGCCAAGCCGGTGATCATCGGGCCGCTGACGTACCTGTGGCTCGGCAAGGCTAAGGACGACTCGGACAAACTCGCGCTGTTGCCGCGACTGCTGCCGGTCTATGCGCAATTGCTGGCCGAACTCGCCGCGTGCGGTGCTGAATGGGTGCAGATCGACGAACCGATCCTCGTCACCGAGCTCGATCCGCAGTGGCAGCAAGCGTTCGTGCACGCCTACGACACGCTACGCACCGATCGCGTTAAGCTGCTGCTAGCCACCTACTTCGGGCAATTGCAGGAGAACCTGCCGCTTGCGTGCGCATTGCCCGTGCAGGGCCTGCACGTGGACACGCTCAATGCACGCGATGAAGTCTGCGACGTCATCGCGAGTCTGCCGGCCGAGCGCGTGCTATCGCTCGGTGTCGTCAACGGCCGCAATATCTGGAAAACCGATCTCGTCGCAACGCTCGACTGGCTCGAGCCGATCCACCGCCAACTCGGCCAGCGGCTCTGGCTGGCGCCGTCGTGCTCCCTGCTGCACGTGCCGGTGGACCTGGCCAGTGAGCGCGGGCTCGACGCCGAGCTCCGTTCATGGCTTGCATTCGCGCTGCAAAAACTGGACGAACTGAATGTGCTGGCTACGGCACTGAACAACGGCAGGCAGGCTGTGGAGGCTGAACTGCGGGACAACCAGGCCGCCATCGCGGCGCGCAAGGTATCGGCGCGCGTGCATAACCCAGCCGTCAAGGCGGCGCTTGCGCGCATCGACGCCGACATGGAACGCCGCACGAACCCCTATCCGGAGCGCGCGCGCAAGCAACACGAGCAGTTGCAACTGCCGCCTTATCCGACCACGACAATCGGCTCGTTTCCGCAAACCGAAGAAATCCGCCAGGCGCGCAGCCGTTTCCGTCGTGGCGAACTGGACGAGGCGAGCTACCACGCGACCATGCGCGAGCAGATCGCGCGCAGCGTGCGCGAACAGGAGGCGCTGGGGCTCGACGTGCTCGTGCATGGCGAGGCCGAGCGCAATGACATGGTCGAGTATTTCGGCGAGCAGCTCGAAGGCTATGCGTTCAGCCAGTTCGGCTGGGTACAGTCGTATGGCTCGCGGTGCGTGAAACCGCCGATCATGTTCGGTGACATCCGCCGGCCGAAGCCGATGACCCTCGAGTGGATCCAATATGCGCAATCGCTGACTCACAAGCCGATGAAAGGTATGTTGACCGGGCCCGTGACGATTCTGAACTGGTCGTTCGTGCGCGACGACCAGCCGCGTGCCGTGTCGTGCCAGCAGCTTGCGCTAGCGATCCGCGAAGAGGTGCTCGATCTGGAGCGTGCGGGCGTGCGCGTGATTCAGATCGACGAGGCGGCCTTGCGCGAAGGTTTGCCGCTGCGCAAGTCGCAATGGCATGAGTACCTGCAGTGGGCGGTCGGCGCATTCCGCATCGCGGCCAACGGCGTGCGCGACGACACGCAGATCCACACGCACATGTGCTATTCGGAGTTCAACGACATCATTGCGTCGATTGCAGAGATGGACGCAGATGTCATCACCATCGAAACATCGCGCTCAGACATGGAACTGCTCGATGCATTCGATCACTTCAACTATCCGAATGAGATCGGACCGGGCGTGTACGACATCCATTCACCGAACATCCCGACGCAGGAGCACATCGTCCAGTTGATGCGCAAGGCGGCCGAGCGCATCCCAGCCGAGCGCCTGTGGGTCAATCCGGACTGCGGGCTGAAGACGCGCGCATGGGCTGAAGTCATCCCGGCGCTGCGCAACATGGTGGCCGCCGCGCATACGTTGCGCGGCACCGCGTAGCGCGCGTTCATCAGCCTCGGCCCGCGAGGCGCCACAGCGACGTCACCTCGCGGGCCCGCGCCGCATGCAACGGATCCGCGGCGTCCGACGCTTTGGGGTGACGCGGCCGGATATCGACGCGGTTAAGCACCTGCAAGCCGGCCGCGTCGATCATCGCGAGGAAAGCTTCGCGTGGGCGCAAGCCAAGATGCTCAGCCAGGTCCGACATGATCAGCCAACCCTCGCCGCCGGGGGCCAAATGCGCCGGCAAACCGGCGAGGAATCCTCGTAGCATGCGACTGTCCGGATCGAATACAGCGTGCTCGATCGATGCACTCGGGCGCGCCGGCACCCACGGCGGGTTACAGACTACCAGCGGCGCGCGGCGCGATAACGGAAAAAGATCCGCCCGCACGACCTCCACTTGCGCAGACAGCCCCAACCTCGCGACGTTCTCGCGCGCGCAATCTAGCGCGCGCGAATCGACGTCCGTTGCGATCACGCGCCGCACGCCGCGCCGGGCCAGCAATGCGGCGATCACGCCGGTGCCGGTGCCAATGTCGAAAGCGAGCGCATCGGCCCCGGCCGGCAACGGCGCCTGCGCTATCAGGTCCAGGTATTCGCCGCGTACGGGCGAGAATACGCCATAGTGCGGATGGATCCGGGCGCCGCCGAGTGCGTCGATGACCACACCCTTACGATGCCACTCGAACGCGCCGACCATCCCCAGCAACTCGCGCAGCGAAACGACGCTGACCGCGTCACCACCGGGCGGCGGCCCGTATGCGTGCGCGCACGCACCACTTAGGTCCGGGGCACGGCGCAGCGGTATCCGGTAATGCGCATCGAGCGGCACCAGCAGCATCGCCAGCGTGCGGGCCCGCTGCGCTTGCGCCAGCCGATGCAGGTTGAACGTTTCCTGTGGCGTCGCACCGCGCTTGGGCCGACGACGCTCGATGCGCCGCGCGATGGCCTGCAATAGCTGCCGCGCGTTATTGAAGTCGCCCTGCCACAGGATCGCGGTTCCCTCGCATGCCAGGCGATAGGCGTGATCGGCGCCGAGCGTGTCGTCGGCCGGCACGACGCGCCGAGGCGGCGGTAGCCCGGCGTGCGAGCGCCAGCGCGCGTGGTGAGTCTGGCCCCCCTGGGTCCAGTTCAGCATCGAGCACTCAAGTCCGTTCATCGTGTCACCCGCCCGTCGTCACAAACGTCATCCGCACGCCCAGACCGACGATCCCGACGCTGACGACCCGCTCGATCCACCGGCGTGCGGCCACCCGAGGGGCGCAGCGGCCCACCTCAATGCGCCGACGCCGAGGCGGGCCGAAGCTCGCACTGGACGTCCAGCTTGCCGTCGGCGCCAAAATCGAGCGTCAATGGAATCGTCGTGCCGACTTTCAATGCGCTCTTGGGCTGTTCGAGCATCACGTGATAACCGCCCGGCGCAAACTTCAGCGTACCGTGGGCCGGCACGCCAACCGCATCGACATGGACCATCCGCGACGTACTGCCGTTGCTCCGCGTCTGGTGCATCATGACCATGCCAAAGGCCGGCGCATCGACGTCCTTTAGCGAAACCGGCGTGTCTGCGTCGTTTTTTATCGTGAAATAGGCAGATGACGGCAGGGTCGCCGGCATCGTGCGCACCCAGCAGCCGCTCACCTGCACCCCCACCGGCCCGGCGGCCTGCGCGGCGGCGCTCAGCATGGTAAACAGCGCCGCAGTGGCGCCTATCAGAGACTTGACCTGCATTCCTACCTCCGGAATCGAACGGCGAAAAATCGAACAGCACCGCAGCATTTTATGCCAATGTCACGGCCAGATAGACCGCATAGAGCACGCCATTGAACAGCAGCGCCCAGACTGGCAGGCCGCGACCGCGCGACAGCGCGCGGCACCACGCTGCCGCGACCAGTGTAATCGCGATGCCGGTCAGCACCTCGATGCGCGGCTCCCATGGCGTAAGCATGATGCCCAGCGCTGGCAGCAGCGTGCCCTGGAACACCATCGCACCGGTGAGGTTCCCAAATGCGAGCGTGTCCTTGCCGCGACGCACCCACAAGATACTGTTAATCTTCTCGGGCAACTCCGTGGCGATCGGGATGATCAGCAGCGACAACAGCAGCGGCGACACGCCCAGCAGCTGGGAGACCCCGTCCACGCCATCAATGAATCCCTTCGCACCGCCGATTAACAAGGCCAGCGCGATGGCCAGCTGCAGCACGATCGTCACGAAGCCGGGTCGGGATACCGAAGCGCGACAGATACATGACGTGCGGCGCCTCGGTGCCATGCCCGCCGGCCACCAACGCTTGCGATGCACGCAACGTCGCATACACGTAGCACAGATACACGCACACGAGTGCGGCGCTCAACCCTGCCCGCACCAGCACGCTCGTATGCGGCACATACATCGCGGCGGCCGATAACGCAAACGCAAACAGGAAGTAGTTGAGATCGCGATTGATACCGCCGACCTCCGGCCGTATCCGTCCACAGAGCCCACGCTGGCGCAGTACCGCAACGGTCATCAGGCACGTGGACAGCGTCGCGAGCATCAGCGGCGCGCCTAGAATCGCGCCCACACCGATTTCTTCGTTGAGCCGCTCGCCGCGTCCCGACACAATGGCGATCAGCGGAATCAACGTCTCGGGCAGCGCGGTGCCGACCGCCGCGAACAATGAGCCGGTCACGCCCTCGGATAGCTTCATCCGCTCGCCCAGGTGTTCCAGCGCGTTCGTGAACAATTCGGCGGCGACCAGGATCACCGCGAGCATCAGCATGAGTTCGAGCACGAGCCAAGTCATGCGCACGCTCCCGTCGCAACGGGCGGCATGGCCAAACGGGCAGGCGGGTAGGGGGAACGGGGATGGTGCACGATATCTCCACGGTCGGACACATGAACCATGACGCGGCGCGACGGTCCGACCGGGACGAGGCGCGGCGTCGATGGTCTGGCCAAACCCGCGTGGGCCGAGCGCACCACGGCATGAGCCGGAGACTGTTGGCGCGATCTTCCTGGCGTGCTGGCGTCGGACTGACGCGGCGCGGCCACTCAGGCCGGCCGCCGCATCGCATCCGCGACCCGGCAACGCAGGAAAGGCTACTCCCCAAAGACCTGCGCATTCTAACCGACACGCGGCAGCTCGCATAGAATGCTACGCAGCACCGCGTACCCGCTAGCCCTTATTCGAGACACTGCTGAACATGGCGCGCATCATTCCCGACGACTGGAAACACCTGGACGCAGCAGGCGCCGCAGCCCGCGAGCGCGAAACGTTGACCACGCTGGCCAAGCAACTGCCGGACGGCTACACGGTCTATCACGGCGTGCATTGGACCCGCGTGAACCAGGGCTTCTCGGTATTTGGCGAAGCGGACTTCGTCGTGGTGGGACCATCGGGGCGCCTGATGGTAATCGAGCAGAAGTCGGGATTCCTGCGCGAGACGTCTACAGGCCTGGTCAAGGTCTACCTACAGAAGGAACGCAATGTCGCGGTCCAGTTGGCCCGCACGATCGAAGGCCTGCATCGGCGCTTCACCGCGGCGTTCGGCGCCGGCACCTATTGCATCGAGGCGCTGCTGTATTGCCCGGACTACATCGTGCGCGACCCGGGCATTGCCGGTGTCGCCCCAGAGCGCATCGTCGACGCGACGCGCAAAGACCAACTCGCCGCGGTCATTCAGCGCGCGTTGCCGCCCGACGAGGCCCCATTCGACTGTGCTGCCAAGCTGCATCATTTCCTGTCCGATCACCTTGCGCTCACACCGGACGCCAGCGCACTGGTCGGGCAGGCGGACACACTGGTCACGCGGCTCTCCGGCGGCCTGGCCGAATGGGCGCGGCGCCTGTCGTTCGAGCCGTTCAGGCTGCGCGTGACCGGCACGGCGGGCTCGGGCAAGACGCAATTGGCAATCCAGGTGATGAAGGACGCGCTCGCTCAGGGCCGGCGTGTGCTGTACGTCTGCTTCAACCGTCCCCTGGCGGACCACATCGCGCGCGTCGCACCGCCGGGCGCGAAGGTCGCGACCTACCACCAGCTGTGTGACTGGGTCGTGCGCGACAGCGGGCAGGAGCCAGACTTTGCATCCCCGGATGTCTTCGGCTGGCTCGACGCACGCTTTGCCGACGTGCCCCCCAGTGATGCGTGGCGCTTTGATGTGCTGATCGTCGACGAGGGACAGGACTTCCGCGCGCACTGGGTCGCCGCGCTGCAACGGCTGCTAGCACCAAGCGGCGCATGGTGGTGGCTGGAGGATCCGATGCAGAATTTATATATGCGCGAACCGGTCCCGTTACCGGGTTGGGTCACGCTGAATGCCTGCGTCAACTATCGTAGCCCACGCGAGATCTTCGACTACTTGCGCGAGGTGATCGGCCCGTCGTTCACCATCGAAAGCGGCAGTCCATTCGGTGGCTCGGACGTTTCCGTGTCGACCTATGACGGCGACGATCCCCTTGAGCCGACTAAGCGCGCCATCACTCAGGCGTTGTCGCTGGGTTTTCGCAAGCAGGATATCGCGCTGCTGTCATTCCGCGGCCGTGAAAAATCACGCTTTGCCGCACTGGAACAGCTCGGGCCGCACCGGCTGCGCAGCTTCACCGGCCGCTACGATCTGTTCGGCAACCCCGAGTACCGCGACGGCGACGTGCTGTACGAATCGATCCACCGCTTCAAGGGCCAGGCCGCGCCCTGTGTAATCCTGACCGAGGTGGATTTCGATGCATTCGATGAGCGAGCCGCCCGCAAGCTTTTTGTCGGAGCAACTCGCGCCACGATGAAGCTGATCGTCGTGATGTCCACCCGCGCCGCGGCGCGGCTGCCGCAGCGCTGAACGGGGATACCCCCCGACTGCCCGCTTAACCTTGCCTAGCATAACGTCAGCAACGCTTCGCAGCGCATGTTAAAGTGCCCACTACTCGTGAATCCCTCCGCCGCGGCAGACCGGCCTCCAGTACACCATACCAATAATGCTCAAAAACACGCCCGCCTTCCCGACGACGGATGGGTACGCCCGACGCCTGGCGTTGTTGGCGCAGCCCGCGCATCGCCCGTTGCTGGCGCAAGGCCTGCGCGGTGTCGAGAAGGAGAGCCTGCGAGTCCAGCGCGATGGCACGCTGGCGCCCACGCCGCATCCGGCCGCCTTGGGCTCGGCGCTCACGCACGAGCAGCTGACAACCGACTATTCCGAAGCGTTGCTCGAGATAATCACGCCGGCCGGGCACGCCGTCGATGCGATGCTGGAGCAGCTCGATACGCTGCATCGCTACGTCTACGAATCGATCGGCGACGAGTTGCTGTGGAACGCGTCGATGCCCGGCGTGCTACCGCCCGACGAACAGATTCCGATCGCGCAATACGGCACGTCGAATATTGGCCGGCTTAAGCATGTTTATCGGCGCGGGCTGGCGCTGCGCTATGGCAGGGCAATGCAGTGCATCGCCGGCATTCACTACAATTTTTCGTTGCACGAAGACATTTGGCGCCTGCTGCAACAACACGAGCGGGTTGACGGCTCGCCGCTCCAGTACCAGTCGGATGCCTACCTTGCGCTGATCCGCAATTTCCGCCGTAGCAGTTGGCTGCTCATGTTGCTGTTCGGCGCCTCGCCAGCGCTGTCGCGCAGCTTCGTGGGCGAGCGCGCGCATGCGCTGGATACATGGGATGCCGACACGCTGTTCCTGCCGTACGCGACCAGTCTCCGAATGAGTGACCTGGGCTATCAGAATACGTCCGCGCAGGCTGCATTGCGCGCGGACTACAACAGCTTGGACGGTTATCTACACAACTTGGCGAGCGCGGTCAGCCAGCCCTATGCGCCGTATGAGCAGCTTGGCACCCAGCGCGACGGCGAGTGGGTGCAGATCAACACCAACGTACTGCAGATCGAAAACGAATTCTATTCGACGATCCGCCCGAAGCGCGTCACGCAACCGGGCGAACGACCGCTGCACGCGCTTGCGTCGCGCGGCGTGCAATACATTGAAGTGCGTCTGCTGGATATCGATCCGTTCGAGGCCACCGGGATCTCGGCCACCACCGCGCGTTTTATCGAAGCGTATCTGTTATTTTGCGCGCTGGACGCGAGTGCGTTGCTCCACGAGGCGGAGTGTACCGAAGCAGGCAACAACTTCGCCCGTGTGGTGACGCAGGGGCGGCGTCCGGGACTTGCATTGTCCCGAGGCGGCCGCCCGGTGCCCTTGCGGGACTGGGCCCTCGAGTTGCTCGAGCGAATCGGGCCGGCCGCGGCGTTGCTCGACGCCCAGGAGGGCGGCAGCCGATATGGCGACGCACTGGCCGCGCAACGCGCGAAGGTCGAGGACTTCGCGCTGACCCCTTCGGCACGTGTATTAGAAGACATGCGCACAACCGGGCGCTCGTTCGTGCGCTTCGCGCTCGAGCACAGCGCGCAACACGCCGCGGCGATGCGTGCCCGGCCGCTGCCGCGCGAGCTGCATGCCCATTACGCGGCCCTGGCGGCGCACTCGCTGCAGCAACAAGCCGAGATCGAGCACACCGAAGTTGGCCACTTCGATCAGTTCATTGCGTCCTACCGCGCGTACACGCTGAACCGGACCAGCGTCTGATGCCCACCGCCAGCGCATCACGCGGCGCACGCTGTGCATCAGGAGGGCGGCGCCGCGCACCGTCACGCGCAGCACACCACCGGGCGCGTCGTGCCTCACTTCAAGCGTGCCCAGCGCGCCGTCGATCTCGATACCGCGCCGGTAGACCTGCGCATCGACGAATTCAACGCCAGGCGTCACCCGCGCGGCAAAAAAGCCCACCATGCGATGCCAATCGTACGGCGGCCGATAAGCGATCGACGTGGTGAACACGTTATACATCGAGGGTTTCCGAGCCGGGCGTTGCAGCGCGGACATCGCCATCGCGCCGTTCCGCGTCGAGCAACGCCGCCTTGCGTTGCAGACCCCACCGGTAGCCGGCCAACGCACCGCTTTTCTGGACCACGCGATGACAAGGAATGACCAAGGCCACCGGATTTGCGGCACATGCGGCGGCGACCGCCCGCACCGCGTTGGGCACACCCAGTTCGGCCGCGACCTCGGTATAACTGCGCGTTTGTCCGTACGGAATCCGGCGCAGCGCATCCCAGACGCGGCGCTGGAACGCCGTCGCCACCCCATCGAACGGCAAGTGCGTCGGATCGGCGCGTCCGTCCAGGTAGGCGTCGATCCGCTCGACATAGTGCGCGAGGCGTTCAGGGTCGCAGACTCGCTTCGCATGGCGAAACTCTTCGTGCAATGCGTGTAGCAGTGAGGCTTCATCATCGCCGAACGCCACCTTGCACAGGCCGCGCTCGGTGGCCGCAATCAGTATCGGACCCAGCCGGGTCGAAGCGATCGCATAGGCGATCGTCATGCCGGCGCCCTGTCTGCGGTACGCCGATGGGGTCATGCCTAGATGCCCTCGTGCGGCATTGCGCAGCGGCGACGCAGATTCGAAGCCAGCTCCCAACGCCGCATCGGTCACGCTGCTAGCCGAGCGCAGCGTTTCACGCAGCCGCTCAGCGCGCAAATTCGCGTGGTATTGACGCGGCGAGATACCCATCATGCGACTGAAGACGCGCTGTAGATGGTAGGGACTCGTGTGGACCGCGTCGCCGAGTTGCGCCAGCGTGACGCGCTCGTCGATCCGTTCGGCCAGCACCGAACAGGCCCGCGCGACCAATTCGACCTCGCGGGGTGCGCGCAGCGGCTGGCAGCGCTTGCATGCGCGAAAGCCCTCTGCCATGGCGGCGTCGGCGGACTCGAAGAAGCGCACATTTTCGCGCCGCGGCGCACGTGACTTGCACGACGGCCGACAGAACACGCCGGTCGTGCGGACCGCAAAGAAGAAATACCCATCGGCGCATGGATCGTGCGCGCGCACCGCGGCCCAACGCGCATCATCGCTCGCGTAATCGCCCGGCGCGCCGCTGGATTGACTGGCTGTATCGTGCGTCATGACGAGCGAATGATACGTCTTCGACGCAGACTTGGGGGCGACCGCGCGTGATGAACCGGCCCGGTCTGCCGGGCAAACTGGCATGTTGACTCGATCGTTCATGATGGACCCTTGGCAATGGATGGCGTGTGCTTCACTTTATCGATGCCGCCGTTCGCGGGCACCACGTATCTTGCGCTGTCATTTCGGTAGCGCAAAGCGCTTGGTCAAAATTATTAGGGACCTATCATTGATCGATGAATAGTGGGTTGACTCTAAAATTTTCCACGCGCAGATGTTGCGTTGCAGCATGAGAATCCGTATAGTGGGAACCGTCTCCTCCATGTCTCCTCCTGATATGGATTCAGCCCGCTCGATGAGCGGGCTTTTTTTATGTCGCGGCTATCCACAGTACGCGAATCCGTCGCGTCAAGCCCTTTCCCGTCATCATCACGACCTTGCCCAACATGGCGCTGTCCATGAACGAATCCAACGACCGCTTACCGCCGTGCCAGTCGCTGTCCGCCTCCCCGTCCCATACGCCGGTCAGTGCTGTGCGGTGGCATCGCCGCGTGCTCGCGCTGGCGGTACCGATCATCCTGGCAAACCTGACCCAGCCGATCCTCGGCGCAGTGGACACGGCCGTCGCGGGCCACCTGCCGGATCCGGCGTATTTGGGAGCGGTCGCCGCCGGCGGCTTGTTTTTTAATTTCGTTTTTTGGGGCTTCGGCTTCCTTCGCATGGGCACCACCGGGCTCACGGCGCAGGCATTCGGCGCACGCAACAGCGTCGCGTTGCGCGCGACGCTGTTGCGTGCGTCGGCACTGGCGATCGTGATCGGCCTAGTCGTGCTCGCGCTGAGCACGCCATTGATCGATACCGCATTGCGCCTCATCGGCGGCAGCGACGCACTACAGCAGTACGCCAGCGACTATTGCCACGCGCGGATCTGGGCCGCCCCACTGGCGCTATGCAACTACGTGATACTGGGTTTCCTGCTGGGCTGCCAGCGCGTGCGCGTTGCGTTGCTCATTCAACTGTTTATCAATGCCGTCAATGTAGCGGCGGTACTGCTGTACGTCTATGTCTTTGACTGGCGCATTGCCGGTATCGGCGCAGCTACCGCAACGGCCGACGCGTGCGGCTTCGTGCTGGGCGCGTGGCTGCTGTGGCGAAAGCGGCCGCGCGCGCTGCCGCCATTGCGCTGGGCCACGCTTGTGGATACCAGCGCGCTGCGGCGATTGGTTGCGCTCAATCGTGACATTTTCGTGCGTACGCTGTGCCTACTGACATGTTTCGGCTGGTTCGCGCACGCCGGCGCGGCGCAAGGCGACCTGGTGCTGGCGGCCAACGCACTGTTGTTGAACTTCCAGACCTTCATGGCCTATGCGCTCGACGGCTTCGCCCATGCCGCCGAAGCACTGGTCGGGGCCGCCATCGGTGCGCGCCAACGCGACGCCCTCCGTCAGGCCGTGCGGACCACGATGGTGTGGGGCGGGCTCGGCGCACTGTTTTTTTCGCTGGTCTACGCGAGCGGCGGCGAATGGATCATCGGCTGCCTGACCGATCAGCATGCGGTCCGCGATACGGCCGTGCGCTTTCTGCCGTGGGCCGCGGCACTGCCGGTGATCTCCGTCTGGGGTTTCCTGTTCGATGGCATGTTCATTGGCGCCACGCGTACGCGGGATCTCATGTGGGCGATGGCAATCTCGCTTGCCATGTTCATGCTGGGCGCGATGACGCTGCCCGGCCTGTTCGGCAACGATGGGCTATGGGCGTCACTGCTGCTGTTCATGGCGGCGCGCGGTATCACGCTGGCGCGCGTGTTGCCGCGTCTCGGCGCGCAGTTGACGGGACCGACCGGCGCCGCGTCGCGTCAGAGGCCATGTCTTAGCCGGCCTGGGTCGAAATCAGGCGACTCGTCGCGATAGAGCCGGAACTGCATGCCGGACGATAGCGTTGCACGGCAGCTTGGTCACTCATGCGAAAAGTCTTAGGGCTATGCGCAATCAAATGATCCAGTGCGCCGCGGCGCACGGCGCATCGGCGATAATCCGGTCACGCTCGACGAGCATCACACAACGACGGAGGACACTTTCATGGGCAACGCTGTATCGATCGCGCTCATTGTTGGCGGTATCGTGCTGTTGTATTTCGGCGGCACATCACTGCACTCGTTCAGCAATGATGTGTCGCGCCTGTTCACCGGCACGCCGACCGAGCGCACCATCACGCTACTCGCTGCCGGCGCGGTGGCATTGGTTGCCGGCATCGTCGGACTCGCGCTCAGCTCGCGGCGCTAAAGCGCGCGGGACCAGCGCGCGCCCGCTCCGGATGCCACGCGTGCCCGCCGCCCGCCAGCGCTCACAGCGGCACTTCCGGCTTGGCCGCCGAGCGCGTGCCCGGCACCGGTGCGTTACTGACGCCATGGTAGGTGAAGACCAGTGAGAACTTAACGTCGTCAGCCAGATTCTTGCCCGCCGAATGCAGCGTGTTGCAGTGGAAGAACACCACGTCACCCGGGTTCAGCGCCGGAGAAACCGCCGTGCTGATCAACGCTGCATTTTCGGGCACGTCCGCGCGGAAGAACTTCGCTTCATCAAAACGCTCCGGGGCAAAATCCACCGCGTGTGAGCCAGGCACGAACCACAGCGCGCCGTTCTCCACGGTCTCCGTACCGAGTGCGAGCCACACCGATATGAGGTCCTCGCGCTTGAATGCCCAATACCGGATGTCGCGATGCCAGCCCGTCAAACTGCCATATGTCGGGTGCTTGGTCATCATGCAGTTGTGATGCGCGCGCGAAAGCGCTACCTGTTCACCAAAATACAATTCCATCCAGCCGCGGATTTCCGTTGACGTGGCCCACTGTCGATACAGTGCATTGCGCGCGTATGCGTCGAGCAAGCGGCGTACCGTGTTGCCGCCGGGCGCGGTGTGCGATTGCGGTGCGCCGGGATAGCATAGATCCGCCTCGAATTCGACTGGCCCCTGCGGCTGCGCAAGCTCGGCACGCGCCGCCTGCTTGATCGCCTCGCAACGCGAGGCCGGCAACACGCCGGGCACGACGACAAAACCGTGCTGCCTCAGCAACTCGACCTGACCTCTCTTTGAGAAATGCTCCGCCATCGCATATCCGGTTCAATGACTTCGATTCCAATGATTTTACGTGCAGTACGCCCGGCATGCTTCCAACCCTGTTTTTAACTGCTGAACCCGCGCGCGGCGGCGTGGTCCGTGTCACTGTCGGATAAGCTATTTCGGGTGTACGCTGAGTCCGTTACCGCTACACAATAGCGCTTCGGCGCTTTCCCTCTCGAGTCAATGATCATGTCAGCTCGTTTGTCCAAACGCATGTCCGTCACCGTCTGGCATGCCGCTCATATCACGCGTATCGCACAACGGCGCGCCGCGCGCTCGCTGCGTCACCACGTCGCGCGCACGCGCGCGCTGACCGCGCGTTTGTCGCGCGATATCGCGCAGCGCTGGAGCGGCAGCGTACGCGCGTGGGTGCACTCGCTCGTCCATCTACGTCTGTACAGCATCTGGCGTGCCTCGCTGGGCCGCTCGGTGCGCGTCACGCCGGCGCGGGCGCTGCGCCATCCGCGCCAAACGCCCCACCTTCGTCTGGTTCGCACGCCGCGCCGCCATGCCCCCCCGTCCGGCCCCTGGTCACCGTATTTCGGCGGCCGCTAGGCGCCGTGAACGCATGCGGTTCATCGCCTATACTGGTTGCACGACATGAATCCATGGAGCACGCCATGTCCGGCAATTTTACGGCGGGTGAGTTCATCATTCTGGCCCCAATGGCGCTGGCCGGCGCGTTCGCGTTGGGCATGTTGCCGGTGGCCTCACGCTTCACCGCAAACGTGTTACGCCTCCTGGGCGCGCTGCTTGGCGTCGTGTTTGCAATCGTGCTGGTCGAAGGGCTGCCGCTGTTCGCCTGAAAGCTGCCTGTGTGCCTGAGATAATGGGCCGAGCCGTGCCAGCATCAGTTGCGCGAGACCTCGGAAGCGGCGGTCGGCGCCGCCACCGAGCCGGTTTCGGTATCGAGTCGCGCAACGTCCCAGCCACCGCCGAGTGCCTTGATCAGTCCGACCGACGCGGTCATGCGCTGGCCAGCCAGCGACTGCAGCGCCTGCTGCGCAGACAGCAGGCTCGCCTGTGCGGTGAGCACCGACAAGTACGCGACGGTGCCGGCCTTATATTGGTTGAGCACGATGTCCAGCGCCTGCTGGGCCGAATCGACACTGGCTTGCTGCAGCGCGATTTGCTGCGCTAAGATCCGCAACGAGGTTAGGTTGTCCTCGACCTCCTGAAGCGCCGCCAGCACGGTCTGCCGGTACACCGCGACCTGCTCGTCGTAGGCGGCACGTGCCGCGTCGAGTTTCGCGCTGCGCAGGCCTGCATCGAAGATCGACGCAGCCAACTCCGGGCCGAGTGACCAGAACCGCGACGGCGCCCGCACCAACTGCGCCAGCACCGAACTGGAGAATCCTTCTTGCGCCGACAACGTCAGCGAGGGGAAGAACGCGGCCATCGCTACGCCGATCTGCTCGTTGGCGGCAGCAGCCTTGCGCTCGGCGGACGCGACATCCGGGCGGCGCTCGAGCAGCGCGCTGGGCAACGATACGGGGATCGCCGGCGGGGTCACGTCAAGCGGTGCGGGCGGCAGTGAAAACGTCGAGGCGGGCTCGCCGACTAGCACGGCAATCGCGTGCTCATATTGTGCCCGGTCAATACCATTGCCAAGCGCGACGGATTGCGCCGACTGCAATTGTGTTTGCGCTTGGATCACGTCCGAGCGCGGCACGATGCCCTGCTTGTATTGGTTTTGGGTCAACTCGAGCGTGCGCTGATACGCGGCCACGGTTTCGTCAAGCACCTTTTGTTGTGCGTCCGACGTGCGCAGCAGATAATAATTCTGTGCCAACGCCGCCTGCGCGGACAGTCGCGCATTGGCAAGCGCGGCCGCCGCCGCCTGCTGCCCGGCCTTCTGCGACGCCACCGCACGGGCAATGCCACCCCACAGGTCTGCCTCCCATGATGCGTCCAGCGACGTGCTGAAACTATTCGATACACGCGAGTGGCCGGCCGCCACCCCACTTGTCGTCGTGCCGTGCGACGCGCTGCCTGATCCGGCACGGCTGCCGGAGGCCGACCCACTGAGGGTCGGGAACCCGCTTGCACGTGCCTCGGCAGTCAGCGCACGCGCCTGCCGGTAAGCCGCGGCGAACTGCGCGACGGTCTGGTTTGCGGCATTGAGCCGGTCCATCAAGGTGTCCAGTTGCGTATCACGATAGATGGCCCACCAATTGCCACGGTCTTGATGATCGGCTGGTTGCGCCACTTTCCAGCCAGGCGTGGCCTCCTTGAAGCTCGCCGGTACCGTGACGCTCGGACGCGTGTAGTCGGGACCCACCGCGCAGCCGGTGAGCAGTAGGGCGAGCGCCAGCGCGCAGCGTAGAACAGGAGCGCGGCACGGCGCAGCGGCGCCGCGGCGCGCCGCCGGAAAATAGCAAAAGTCCAAATGCATTGACATTCCTGTAACCGGATGCGGCGCTCGGCCCGTGGAACGGCCTGCCGCGCAATGCGCAGCATAAACCGCGCGATACGCCGGCGCGTTATCCGCGTCGCGCTCCACGTTACAAAAGTTTACGGGAATCGGTGAAGCCTATGCGGCCAATACGCACATACGCACGCCTATCGCGACGCACTGCAAGCCCTCAGGCTGGCCGGCGACAGACAGCACGACGGCGATGCTCAACCAGATCGTCACGCAGCAACGCATGATGATGGCGGCAAACGACTTTTTTCGGCTTTCGTGCCTGGCATTCATTGTCCTGGCCAGTCTAGTCTGGATTACCAAGCCGCGGCGCGGCATCGGCCTGGCGCCGCGCCACTGAACCGTATGTGCCGCAACGGGCGATTCAACGCGTGGCTTCAGCGCGCAAAGGTGATCGCGTATGTCGCGTCATCGATGCGGCGACCCAGCAGGTTCAACAGCCCGGCCAGACTACCGCGGGCCTCGCTCGTCGAACGGGCGGCGCCATTGAACGCGAAGTGCCCTCGCTGCCACTGCCCGGCGCCATTCAGTTGTAGCGGGCCACGCAGCGTCGCCAGTTGCAACGTCGCCGCTGGGCCTTGCGCGAGCAGCGTGACACGATAGCTGCCGAGTGGCCGGACCAGCGACACGCGCGAGGCCATGTCGGTCAGCAGCACGGTGAGCTGTCCATACGCCTGCTGGTTCAGCACGCGCATGTCGGTCCAGGACAACCGCACGTCGCCTTGCAAATCCAGCGTATTGAACGGTGCGCCCAGACCCGTGAGCAACGTGGCGGGCAACGCCAGCGAACCGGCACCGAGCACGGCCTGGCTGCGCGACGCGTCCAGCGTGACCGGCTGGTGCATCGCTTCGGTATGCTGCAGCGTCATGTGCAAGCGACCGCCAAACAGCGGCCAAAAGGCAGTATGCCATTCGACCCGGCCGGGCAGCAGCGTCGAATTGGCGCGATCGCTGCCGGGGGCCAGCAGCAGCGTGGCTGACCCGTGCCACAGCGAGCCGGCCGGGTCCACCAGGTTCACATGCCCGCCGGTGGCCCGCCCGAATTGCGGCGTGATCCACGCGGCGGGCGCGATGCATAATAGCGTGATGAGCACCGCCAAGCCGCCCACGATGATCCAGGGCAGCGTGCGCGCGATCCGGTGCCAGAAAAAAAACATCGTGGGTCCGTTGAATTATTTTGTATTAGCCGGCTGCAGCGTCGCGGTGACATCCACTTGGCCGTCGTCCTTCAATGCAATGACATGCGCCTCCGAAGCCTTGACCTTAAATTGCCGGCGCACGTCGTTCAGCCACGCCACCCAACTGCCGAACTGCGCGTTCTTTAATTGAAGCTGGACGTTGGGGCCGGCCACGCTTAGCTGTGTCGCCACCAGTGCGCGTTGCGCGAGCGACGCGGCCAACGCCTCCTTAAGCGCATTGCCGGTGGGCGCGCTGCCCTGCGCCCGCGCGGCGAGTAGGTGGGCCTCGTTCGCGTCGGCCGTCATCTGCGCCAAGCGACGCTGCATCGCGGGCAAGTCAGCGCGCAGTTTTGCGCGGCCACTCAGCGCGGGGTCCAACGCCACCGAATACAGCACAATCAGTGCCAACACGGCGCCGCCAATCGTGATCATCTTCTTCTCGCGCGGCGCACGCTCGTCCCAAAAATCGCCCAGAGCCGTCGCTACGGCGCTTTTGCTTTTCATCGCGCACTCCTGATCGTCCATTTGCCGGTGCTGGTGTCCACCTCGCCCGCTACGCCATTGCGAGCCAGACGCTGCGTCAGCCCATTGTCGACGGTGACTGACGGCTTGAACGTCACCTCCAGTGAGCGGTTGCGATAGTCCAGCTGCGCGATCGTATTGGATGGCACGGGTCCCAGCGAGCGGGCAAGCGCATCGGCCAGCGACAGGAAATCGTCCGGCGCCGGCTCGCCGGCAGCCAGCCGCAACTGATCCAGTTGCCGCGTCATCTGATCAGCCGGATCGAGCACGACCGTGGTTTTCGGAAAGGCGCTGAGCAACAACTCGGTCATCTGCGCATTGATTGCATCACGCTGCCGCGCCAACATTAGCCATTGCACGTTCACGCCGATCACCGCGACGACGATCGACGCGAGCGCGAGCGCGATCGGCAAGCGCCAGCGCGCGAGCGTGGCGCCGGACAGGTTCCATAATTGCGGCGCGAACTCGAACTGGCATAGGTCAAAGTCCTGCGCCAGCGCGTTGCGTGCCAGCGTCTCGAACGTCAGCGGCAGGACCTCGAGATGCGTGGCGAGCGCCGCCGCGTCATTGCCGCCACAGCCGGCGCGCGGCTCGCTGCCCGGCACCCCAGTGAGACAGTATAGGGTCACCGGCGCATCGGCGGCCAGGGCGGCAAGCGTCGGCTCCAGCGCATCAACCGGTACCGCAAACCCCTCGCCCAGCGCGCCGCGCGCCAGCGCCAGCTCCCAATGCGGCCCGAACGCGCCAGACAACTCGCCCGGCTCGCCGAGCAGCGCGGCCGGCTGCGTGCGCACGACATCGCCGAGGATCGCGGCGACGATCGGCAAATGCGCAGGAACGCCCGTTTCATCACCCGGCTCAGCATTGGACGGGGCCGGGCCGCTGCCGTCGGCCGCAGCCCGGGGCAGTGCCGCGCCGGCAGCAGCCTGCGAGTCGATCGCGTCCAGCGCGTGCTGCACAGCGCCCGGTTGCGGCAGGCATCGCGTGATCGGCACCGCACGCAGCGAGGTATGGCCGGCGCTGCGAAACGCATCACAGATGAAGCGGAACCAGCCGCGGTCGATCGCGGCGATCACCCGCTTGCCGTCGATTGGCCCGGCCGGATCGAGCGCGATGTGGCAGGTCTGCGGGTCCTGAATCAGGTGATCTTCGATGACATTGGGCAGTGCCTGGCGCAAGCGCGGTCCATTGAGCGGCGGAACTGTCGCGGCCAGCATCAGCAGATCGCGTGCAGCCAGCATCAGCACGGTACGGGTGGCGCGCGGCAGCAACGCCAGCGACGCGCGGCCGGCGCGTTGGGTCCGGCCGTGCTTGTCGAGCAGTAAGAACGGCAGATCCGGCAGTTGCCATTCCTGCGAAGGCACCGCCGGGTCACGCGGCGGCAGTTGGACGATCAGCGTGGTCAAGAAGCAGTCCTCGTTCGATGACGGGGTTGAATGGCAGGGTAAAAAATTGCGACGCGGGGCTGGCGCATCACTCATCCCTCACACTGACAACGCGCGTGGTCTTGGTCAACGCGTCGCGGTATATCAAAGTTGTACGGATCAATTCGGCGCGCTCATGCTGAACTTTGCCATGCACAATGAAGTAGTTCGTATCGACGCCGATCGTGTTCAGGTTTTTCTCCACCGCGGGGATGCCGGCCGCTTGTAACGCGAGCTGCACCTCGCCCGTATTGCGAAAAAACACCGTGCTGCGGCGCGCCACCAGCGCTTGCGCCGCGCCGATCGACATACCCGGTATGCTAGCGGCGATCACTTCGGCGCTGGCGGTATTCATGTTGAGCACCGTGCGGGTTGGCAGCACGATCACAAACGGCTTAAGGCGCGCGACCATCTCCGGCGTGAAACCGGCCACATCCAGCAGCGCGGTTGCCTCGACCATCTGAATCGGCCGGCGCGCGGACGCATCGTTGCCGCCCTCGAGTCCCGGTTTATCGGTCAACTCGCCGCCGATCGCCGAGCCGGCCGCTGCCTGCTGAGCGGGCACACCACTCGCGCCAAACGGCGTCTGAGCATTCACCTGAAAGCGCGTCGCGGAGCCCGCCAGGCTGTCGCGCACCGCACTGGCGACACGGCCGGCCAATTGCCCATCCAATCCTAGCGACGACAGCAGTCGCTGGAGCACCAGCAGTTGGTTCGGATCGACCGCGATGACGCCGGGGCGTGGAATGGTGGCCAAGTTACGCAAGTTAAAGCGCGCCTGCGCGTCCTCAATCGAACCGGACAGGTACGTTGCGGCCCCTTCCTCGGCACGTACCTCGCCAATCTGGCCAAGGAAGTCAGACAGACGCGTGCGTGCGATGGGCACACTCCAGATACCACCCAGGTACGTAAAGCCCGGCGCGGTGTCGCCCTCACTGCGCAGGATCAGCCGCGTCCAATCGGTCGCACCGCGCGAAATCCAACGCGCCTGTGCCAACAGCCGCTGGTTCTCGATCCGTCGGATCTGCACCTGCTGCCGCCACAGCATCCCAGAGACCAATATGGCCGCGAGCGCGACTACGAACAGCGCGGTGATGATCGCGGCGCCGCGCTCGGCGCGCGTGCGCCGTGGCGGCCGGGCACAATGGAGAAGGTCTGGACGGCGATGGGCATGCATCGTCATTCCCCGATCAACAGCACGCGCGTGAGCGGCGCGCTGACCTGCGGCGCGCGCAGCGTCACTTCCAGCCCTGTGGCCGCGCGCAGCAGCGGCGCAGCGTTCAAGCCGGGTATCTTCAGGTTGTTCATGCTCTTCGCGATGGTCGCGTCAACGTCGGCCATGGAACGGGTCCAGCCGACTTGCGGCACGAACAAACGCATGCGCATCGCGCTGACACCGCCGATCAGCGACACCTCGCTCCAGCCCTCGGCGCCGCCGCGCAGCGCACTGCGCAATTGTCCCTGCGTGGCGATCGGCGGCGACGCGAGACGGAGGATTCGCCCATTGTCGAGCCGGTAACGCACCACTTGCAGCCGCGGCGCGCTGTCCTGAGCGAACAGCAGGCGCACGATGCGCAGCTCGCCATTGCCAATCGCCACCGCCGCGGTGCCCGCCTGGTCATCGGTGGCCGCCTGCCGAGCGTCCGCGCGCATCTGGTCGAACAGCTGCGCCAGGACGCGCTCGTCCTCCATCGAGCGGCTGATCGCCTCGCGACTGCGCATGATCGAATCCAGCCCGCGCCACGACAGCACGGCGATCACCGCTAGGATCGCGATCGCGACTAGCAGTTCGATCAGCGTGAAGCCACGCTGTCGGTCAGAGCGAGCGGCCGGTTTCATTGGCGATGACCGTAACCATTTGCACTAGGTAGCCCGACTGCCCCGGGGTGGCGACAAACACCTCGACGCGCCGGAAGATCGGATTGGGGGTGGCCGATACCCGCTCCGTGCAACGCAACGCGAGATTGCCCTGCGAGCAGTCGAACGTGCGCGAGCCGATATCGGGCCACGCCTTCATCAAATGCAGCCTGGCCAGTTCGTTGTCCGCACTCCAGCCCGCATACATACGCTTGTCCAACTCGCTGCTATTGACAGCCAGCACGCCGACTGCACGCAACGATGCGGCAAGCGCGATCGCGATGATCGCCAACGCGACCAGCACCTCGATCATCGTGAAACCCCGTATGCCGCGCCTCATTTCAACGCACCTCGAAGCGGCCATTGCCATTGCCGACGATGCTGACCTGGCCGATCGCCGAATAAAGCGTGACCTCTACCGGCGTGTCGATGCTCTCCACCCCGAACACGATTCGGCTGACCGTCTCGTCCGAACCTGGATAACGTATCGCCACCCCGGTTACTTCCGTGTCCCAGCGACGCGACGCAAGTAGGTCGTCACGCAGTGCACGCCAGCCATCCGCGGTGCGTGCCTCGAAGCGATAGCCGCCCGCCACCGGCACCCAAGCGATCGGCTGGGAACGCACCTGCGCCTCGTCGCCGGCCGACTCGAACAGCAACGCCAAACGCTGCGCCTGCTCGTTCAGATCTGTGCGAGGATTGCGCGTTGCCGTCAGCGTCGCCATCGATATCAGGATGCCCGCGATCACCAGCACCACCAGCATTTCCAACAGCGTGAAGCCGGCCACCGCGCGCGCGCCTCGGCACGGCTGCACGCGGCCAGCGCCACACGCCGCGGCACGACGGGCGATCATCGCCACACTCATCACGCGGGCCATCGCGGGTGCGTCGGCTCGCGCACTACTGCCACGAACCGATGTCAGCGTCGTTGCCCTCACCGCCTGGCTTACCATCGGCGCCATAGCTGAACACGTCGATTTCGCCGTGCACGCCCGGGTTCAGGTACTGATACGGGTTACCCCAGGGATCATTCGGCAGCTTCTCGAGGTAGCCCCCTTCCTTCCAATTGTTTGGCACCGGATCGGTCGCCGGCTTCTGGATCAACGCTCGCAAACCTTGCTCCTGTGTCGGATACCGGCCGTTGTCGAGCCGATACAGCTTCAGCGCATCCATGATCGTATGAATGTCCTGGCCCGCCGCCACGCGGCGTGCCTGGTCGGGACGACTCATGATCTTGGGCACCACCAGGGCGGCCAGGATCCCAAGAATCGCGATCACGACCATAATCTCAATCAGCGTGAAACCACGCTGGCGGTGCGCCGGCGTGCCGGCCTGGCGGCGAATTGTTGGTCTTGCGTATTGCATTCCTACCTCGTTACTCGAATTGACTGGAAAAAAGCCGTCGCGACGCGCCGGTGCATCGGCGCTCATCGACCGGTCTCGTGTCGCGACCATTTTAAGCCGCTGCCCAGGCGGCCGCTCCGCGCGGCCGCCGTTTCGCCCTCCCCCGTGGCACCATGACGCACAAACTCATCATGCCGTCGGCTGCGATCCGGCGCGTCATGCACGCTCCTCAATGTCATATAAGCTCGTACAATATCTATCATGAACTTTCTGACTCAACGCCTTGCGGTGCGGCTTGCATCGCTCGCCTTGTTCGCCGTGTTGTGCGCGAGCGTCACTTACTGGGTCATCACGCTTCGCTCCCGTGACACCGCGCCGCTTCCAGCCGCCGCGCCAGGCCGCTTGCCGGTCACCACCGACGCGGCTCAAACTCTGTTCGGCTCGCACGCCGGCGACACGCGCGCGCCCAACATCCACCTGTCCGGTATCCTCGCGCTGGCCGACGGCGCAGCCGCCATCGTGTCGTACGGCACCGATCCAGCCCGCGCGATATCGCTGAACAGCCCGATCGCACGGGGTGTGAAGCTCGTCGCCGTGCGGCAGCGCTCGATCGTCGTCGAACGCAATGGCGGACGCTCAGAAATCTTCCTGCCGCCCAACGCACCAGGCCAACCCACGATCTACGTGCGCTGAATCGCAGACGCTGAACCACGGGCGCGGCGACCATCGCCGCGACGCTCAGCCCACCATGTTGTTCAACTCGATGATCGGCAGCATCACCGCCAGCACGATCACCAGCACCACCCCGCCCATCGCGAGGATCAACAGCGGTTCCAGCAAGCTGGTCAGGAACATCGTGCGCCGCTCCAGCTCCAGCGCCTCGCCCTCCGATGCGCGGTCGAGCATCGACGTCACGTCGCCCGTCGCCTCGCCGGAGCGAATCAAATGCACCAGCACCGGCGGAAAGGTGCGCGTGTTACCCAACGCGCGTGACAGCGAGGTTCCCTCGCGCACGCGCACGATCGCCTCATCCACCAGCGAGCGCATGGCACGGTTGTTCAAGGTTTCCCCAGCGGCCTGAAGCGCACGCAGGATTGGCACGCCAGCGGCGGTCAGGATCCCGAGCGTCGACGCGAAGCGCACTGTGTTATAGCCACGTACCAGCTTGCCGGCGAGCGGTGCGCCGAGCAGCCAGCGATCGAACGCCAAGCGCGGCCCGCTTTGCTGCAGGATGCGACGTACGAGCCAGACCGTGACCACCACAATCAACAGAATCGCCCACCAGCCGTGCCGCACGAACGAGGACAGCGACATCATCATCACCGTGAGCAGTGGCAATTGCTGTTTCGTGCTCGCGAACACGCTGACCACTTGCGGCACCACGTAGCTGAGCAGGAACGTCACAATGCCGAACGCCACCAGCGTGACAATGGCAGGGTACGTAAAGGCGAGTTGGATCTTCGAGCGCAGCGCGTTGCGTTGCTCGATATAGTCGGCCAACCGGGACAGCACGAGCCCGAGCTTGCCGGTATGCTCGCCGGCCGACACCAGTGCGCGATAGATATCCGGAAAATCGCGCGGATGCTGCGCCAGCGCGCCGGCCAGCGACTGACCGCCGAGCACTTCAGCACGGATGGCGGCAATCAACTCGCGGATGTACTCGCGCTCGGCCTGGTCCGTCAGCACAGCGAGCGCTTCGTCCAACGGCAGCCCGGCGATCAACAGGCTGGCCAGCTGCCGCGTGAACAGTGCCTGCTCACGCTGCGACAGCTTGCGGCCCCATACCAGCCGCTGGCCGCGTTGGCCGCGCTCGCGGCTGCCGGCAGCCTCCACCAGCAGCGGCGTCAACCCTTGCGTGCGCAGTTGCGCACGCGCGGCGCGCGCGCTGTCAGCCTCGACTACGCCGCGTTGCGACTTGCCTGTGGCGTCGATCGCCTCGAATCGGAAAGCGGGCATAGGCGGTCCGTGTTATTCCCCGCCGGTTACACGCAGCACTTCCTCGAGCGAGGTCACACCGGTGTCGAGCCAGCGCTGCGCATCCTCGCGCAATGTACGCATGCCGCTCGCGCGTGCGCGCTGGAGCAGTTCGGCATCCGATGCATTGCGGTGAATCAACGTGCGGATCGCGTCATCAATTAGCAACAGTTCATAGACGCCACGGCGGCCGGTATAGCCGCAGTGGCCACACTTGTCGCAACCGACCGGATGCCACTGCATACGACCATCATCGACGCTCTGTCGCTTGCATACCGGACACAACTGGCGCACCAGTCGTTGCGCCAGCACGCCCAGCAGGCTCGAAGCAAGCAGATAGGGCTCCACGCCCATGTCGGTGAGCCGCGTCACCGCAGATGCCGCATCGTTGGTGTGCAACGTGGCCAGCACCAAGTGCCCGGTCAGCGACGCCTGTACCGCGATCTGCGCCGTCTCCAGGTCGCGAATTTCCCCAATCATGATAATGTCCGGGTCCTGCCGCAGGATCGAGCGTAGCGCGCGGGCAAAATTCATCCCGATGCGATCGTTGACCTGCGTCTGCCCGATGCCGGACAAGTCGTACTCGATCGGATCCTCGACCGTCATGATGTTCGACGTCTCGGTCTCCAGCCGCGACAGCGCCGCGTACAACGTCGTGGTCTTGCCCGAGCCGGTCGGGCCGGTCACCAGCACGATGCCGTGCGGGCGTCCAATCAGCTTGTCGAATTGCGCAAGCGTGTCGGGGCCCATTCCCAGCCGCTCCAAGTTCAGTCGCTGCGCATCCTTCTCGAGCAACCGCAACACCGCGCGTTCGCCGTGACCGGTGGGTAGCGTCGATACCCGGACATCGACCGGGCGCCCGCCGACACGCAACGTAATGCGTCCGTCCTGCGGCAAACGCTTTTCGGCGATGTCCAGTTGCGCCATGATCTTGATACGCGAGATCAGTGCGCCATGCAGCGCCTTTTTGGGCCGCACCACGTCGCGCAACGTGCCGTCCACGCGAAAGCGCACGACCGACGTGTTCTCAAACGGCTCAATGTGGATATCCGACGCGCCTTCGCGGGCAGCCTGCGTGAGCAGCGCATTGATCATCCGGATAATCGGCGCGTCGTCCTCGGACTCGAGCAGATCCTCGACCTCCGGAATGTCCTGCATCAGCCTGGACAAGTCGACTTCGCCCTCGACCTCGCCGACCACCTGCGCGGCGCTGCCGTCTTGCCGCGCATACGCGTTGTTGATCGCCTGCGTCAACTCGTCTGACGGCAAGCGGGTCAGCGTCAGCGCGCCGAAGTTGCGTGCCACCTCGGCCAGCGCCGCGGCACTGGTGCGTTCGCTGATCCAGACATCCAGTCCACTGGCGTGCTGGTGCGCGATCAGGATCTGGCCGCTGCGCGCGAACGCGTAAGGCAACAGCCGCGCGGCCAACGGCGACGGCGGCTCGCGCTCGGCAACGGTTTCGCTCGAAGCAGTCACGGTACGCATTGACGGACCTGTTTGTACAGAAAGGGCAGGCGTCACGGATGCTGTCCGGGCGCCACCGTGGAATCGGCCGGCGACGCTGGCGCAGGCGACGCGCCCACAGGTGCAGGGGCATGACTAACTGACGCGTTGGGTGCACCCACCAGTGCATCAGCATTGCTAACTGACGCGTCAGGTGCGCCTACAAATGCATCGGCATTGCCAACTGACGCGCCAGGTGCGCCTACCGGTGCATCGGCATTACCCACTGACGCGTCGGGTGCGTCAACAGGTGGCGACACGCTCGTCGCCGCGGCGCCGTTGCCGCGTGCATCGGCTCCATTGCCATGGTGCGGCCCGCTGCGGCCATATGCCGAGCGCAGATCGAACACGTTATTCGCCGCGGGCCCGCCTCCTTCGTTCGGCCCCAGCGGCGCGGGCGGCAACAACGGCGTTTCGCGGTCCTTGACGATCCGGTTATCCGATTGGTATGCGGCCTGTTCGGCGCGCAAATACTCGTAGCGGTCCAGCGCCAGCTGACTACTGGTGCTTTGGTCGCGCACGATCACCGGGCGCAAGAACACCATCAGGTTCGATTTCGTGCGCGTCTTCGATTCGCTGCGGAACAGACTGCCGAGCACCGGGATATTGCCCAGCCATGGCACCTTCGAATTGCCGTTCGCGTAGTTGTCCTGGATCAGGCCACCGAGCACGATGATTTCGCCGTCGTCCGCCAGCACGGTGGACTGGATCGAGCGCTTGGTGATCGACACACCGCCAGGGTTGGACTGCGTGCCTTGTTGCACGGCGGAATCCTCCTGGTAGATCTGCAGCTTGAGCACGCCGCCCTCGCTGATCTGCGGCTTGATATGCAGCGTGATACCCACGTCCTGGCGATCGAACGTGTTGAATGCGGAGACCGAAGTCGTCGTATTGGCGGTCGGCGTCGCGTATGAACCAGTCACCACCGGCACGTTTTGGCCGACCACGATCCGCGCTTCTTCATTGTCTAGCGTGATCAGGTTAGGCGTAGACAGGATGTTGGTATCGCTGCTCGTGGCCAGCGCCTGCAACAGGCCACCCAGGCCGAAGACCTTACCGAAGCGGTGCAGCAGGCCAATGTTCAGGCCATTGTTGAGCAGGTTGTTCGGGCCAATCTGTGCGGCCGCGGTGGCCGGGTCCTGCGCGACGATGGCGCCGGTGGCGCTTAAGCCGACGATGCTCTGGCTGCCGTTTGCATTGAAGTTTGAGCCGCCATACACCCCATTATTGCCGTTGTTCGACAACAGCGCGCCCTGCCATTGGATACCAAGGTTGGCACCGGAGGTCGCGTTCATGTCCACGATCACCGCTTCGATGTAGACCTGTGCCCGGCGCTGGTCGAGCTGGTCAATCACGTTGCGGATGTTCCGGTATAACGGCTCTGGCGCGGTGATGATGAGCGAATTGGTAGCCGGGTCGGCTTGCACGATACCGCCCTGCGCATTGTCGTCGTTGCTACTTTCCTTGTCGCTGAAACTTTGGTCCCTCGACTGTCCGGAGCCGAATCCGCCAGCGCCGCCACTGCCCGACAGCGGGTTGCGGCTCATGGCACTGGATGAGCCCGAGGGTAGCGGTGGCAGCCCAGACACGCCGGTGGAGCTGCCAAGACCGCCACCGAACGAATCGGATTTGCCGCCGCTGCTTTGCGATTCCGAGCCTGTTGCACCGCGGCTGCCTCCGAGCATGCCGCGCAGCGTCTTAGCCATGCGTACCGCTTCCGCGTTGCGCAGCGGCACCACGTGGATATTGCCCGGTTGCGTCGTCGGCGCGTCCAGCGTCGCAATCAGCGATTTCGCCGCCGCCAGCCTTGACGGGCTCGCCGCGCGCAGCAGCACCGAATTGGTCCGCGGGTCGGCATTCACGCTCACGCGCAGCGTCGCATCAGTGCCCCCAATCGCACCCGGGTCGAGTAGCTTGCCCAGTTGTTGCGCGACATCGACTGCGCTGGCGTTCTTCAACGGCACGATCTGCACCTGTGCCCCGGCCGACGTGTCGATGCCCTGAATGATCTGGCCGATACGGCGCACATTGTCCGCGTAGTCGGTCACCACCAGCGTATTGTTCGACGGATAGGCGGCAACTTGGTTATTTGGCGAGATCAATGGCCGCAACACCGGCAACAGGTTGTTCGCTGACTCGTTGCGCAGCTGGAACACCTGTGTGACCACTTGGTCGCCGCGGGCCGGCGTCGTGTTGCCGATATAGGTCGGCACACCTTGCAGCTTCGCATCCGCCTCCGGCACGACCTTCAGCACCCCGTGGTCCTGCACCAGGGCGAACCCCTGCATCCGCAACGCAGACTGCAACGTCTTAAGTGCCTGTTCCCGCGGTACCGGCTGCTCGGAAACGAGATTCAATTGTCCCTTGACGCGGGGGTCAACAATGATCGTCTTGTTGGTCGCCGCGCCGATTGCCTTGGCAACCTGGTCAATATCGGCATCGACGAAATTCAAGGTGACCTGCGCGCGAGCGGGGGACGCCCCGAGCACGGCGGCGATCAGACCCGCGACCAGCAGCGAACGCGCCATGCGTCGCGCAGGAAAACGATTCTGTGTCATTGGATAGTGGTGTTTGGCGCCGGCCGAGCAGTGCTCAGTCCGATCAATTATGCAAGCAGCTTGGTGTGGCACCGCAAAGATGCCATGCGCAATGCCAAAGTCGCAACATTAACAGCTTTTTAAGTCTGAACTATCACAAGAACGATCATTCCTTGAATTCGGACAAAAAGTTATCCCTAACCGATCCTTACTTGCGCACGCATGCGTCACCATGGCAAAAATGCCGGCGGCGGACTATTCCGCCTGCCGCTTCTGTGGGCAAACGCCTAGTTCCGCCGCCTATCGTGCCAGATGATGGGCCATACGCGACGCAACTCAGCGGCGCGCCGCGCAGTGACGCGTGCCGGCGCGAAGCAACGCCACAGACCGGGCATCCCGATGCGTTACCATGAGCGACGAAGTGGCACGAAGGTGCGTGTGCCGGCACGGGTCGGCCACGCCGCGGGGTCGCATTGTACACGCCGGGTGCCGCCTTGAAACTGCTCCTGTTCGAAACGATGAACCTGAGATCCATCACCTCGATCGCCTTTGCCGCCAGCGTGCTCGCACTGACGTCGCCGCGCGCGCATGCGGACTGCTTCGACAACGCGGCTGCCTATCATCACGTGAATCCCCTGATCCTGCGCGCGATCGCGTGGCAGGAGTCGCACAACCGGCCTGACGCACTGCACAAGAACGCGAACGGCTCAACCGACTACGGCTTGATGCAGATCAACTCGATCCACTTACCTAAGCTCGCGTCATACGGCATCTCGCACCAGACGCTAATGGAGCCATGCAAGGCCGTCTACATCGCCGCCTGGCACTTGCGACGCCAAATGGACAAATACGGCAATACCTGGCAGGCGGTCGGCTCTTATCATTCCGAAACACCGGCGCTGCGCGACAAGTACGCCAAGCAGATCATGGCGATTCTGAACAAGTGGAACCTGCTCGCGCAGCGCTGAGCTGAGCGGCGCAAGCGGCAGGCGTAGAATGTGGCGATGACTTTTGCTCCCCTGCCTGTCACCGTGCTCTGCGGCTTTCTTGGCGCCGGCAAGACCACACTGCTCAATCATATCCTCGCGAACCGAGCCGGCTTGCGCGTGGCCGTCATCGTCAACGATGTCGCGTCGGTCAATATCGATGCGCAGCTGGTACGCGGCGCGAGCGAGCTGTCGCACGTCGATGAGCGGCTCGTTGAACTTTCAAATGGCTGTATCTGCTGTACGTTGCGCGACGATCTGCTACGTGAGGTGAAGCGGCTTGCCGCAGAAAACCGCTTTGATGCGATCCTGATCGAATCGACTGGCATCGCAGAGCCGCTACCGATTGCTGAAACCTTCACGTTCGTCGACGACGACGGCGTGGCGCTCGCCGACCTTGCCAGGCTGGACACGCTCGTCACGGTGGTCGATGCGTGCCATTTCCTGCGTGACTATGAATCGACCGACGCGCTGGCCGACCGCGGCATGGCCGTCGATGCCGGCGATGATCGCGCGCTGGTCGAGTTGCTGATCGAGCAAGTGGAGTTTTGCGACGTGCTGGTGCTGAACAAGGCCGATCTGGTCAGCGCCGACGAGCTGTCCCGGCTACGGCACATCCTTGCGCGGATCAATCCGCGCGCGCGCCAAGTGGTCTCACGCTTTGCCGACGTGCCGCTAGCCGAGGTGTTTAACACCGGCCGCTTCGATTTCGATCTGGCGGCGAGCGCGCCAGGCTGGCTTGCGTCGCTACATCACGATCATCCCGGCGAAGCCGACGCATTTGGCATCGGCAATGTGGTGTATCGGTCGCGCCGGCCGTTTCATCCGCAACGTTTCTGGGACTTGCTGCACAACGAGACTGCCTGGCGCGGCGTGCTGCGCAGCAAGGGTTTTTTCTGGCTCGCTACCCGCAACGACCTTGCTGGCACGCTGTCTCAGGCCGGCACGGTATGCCGGCACGGGCCGGCCGGAACGTGGTGGGCCGCCCAGCCGCGCGATACGTGGCCGCAAGACGACGCGTTCCTGTCGGAGTTGAAAACGGACTGGCATGGAGATTGGAGCGATCCGACGATCGGTGATCGTCGCCAGGAACTGGTGCTGATCGGCGCGCATCTGGATCGCGATGCGTGGCAAGCCAGGCTTGACGCATGCGTGCTGACCGATGCGCAATGGCAAGCAGGGCAGAAAGGCGCCAATCCGTCGGCATGGCAGGGATTCGCCGACCCGTTTCCGCGATGGAGCGAAGCGTTCGATCACGTCAACGATGTCGATGACCCGCCCGGGAACGCACCCGGGTCGCCGGCGTTCGCCAGCCGATCAATATAAACCACGGTGCCGCGCGCCACGTCCGGCGTGTTCGCCGGGCGTGGCGCGGGGAAAGTGCACCCGCTTGTGGGCAGCGGGCGGCACGGCTGCTTGCGTCAGCGCTTAACGCTCGTTGACGACGTCCTTGAACGCCTTGCCGGCCGTGAACTTGACCGTCTTTGCAGCGGGAATCTTGATCGTCTCGCCGGTCTTCGGGTTACGGCCGGTGCGCGCCGCGCGCTTGCCCGAGCCGAAGCTGCCGAAGCCGATCAACTGGACGCTGTCGCCCTTGGACACGACCGTCTTAATGATTTCGAGCAGCGTGTCGAGCGTCTCGCCAGTTTGCGCCTTGCTGGCGCCGGTCTGCGCGGCGACCGCATCGATCAGTTCCTGTTTGTTCATACGTATCCTTTTAAAGTTGGTTGATTATGAACGCCATAAACGCGCCGATTATACGTGCGCGCACCATGGCGTCGAGCCCCGCGATCTTGCTGCAAGCGTTCCCCGCATCACTTGCGGCGATGCAATATCAGCGTTGCCGCTTCCCGGCCCGAACTGGCGTACCCCACGTGCGTGGACGGCGCTTGCTATGATAACCACGGCAAACCCTTTATTGACAAGGGTTCCGCAGAATTTACCTGCTCTTTCACACGCTGTGCGCAGTTTGTGCCGAAAAGGAACGTGATGTTCGCTCTCATCCCGATAAAAACCCGGCCAGCGTTGGTTTTTGCCAACGTTCGAGCCCGATGACTGGCCCACTCATTGCCGCGCAACTTGCGTTGCGCGAGGACGGCATCCCTTATTCACCGCTGTTCGACGACGTCTACCATAGCGCGATGGGGGGCATCGGCCAGGCGCTGCACGTGTTCGTCGCGGGAAACCGGCTGCCCGCCAATTGGCAACACAAGGCGGTGTTTTCGATCGTGGAGACCGGCTTCGGGCTCGGCTTAAACTTCCTCGTCACATGGTCACAGTGGCGCGGCGACCCCTCGCGATGCGATCGGCTGCATTTCGTTTCCGTCGAAAAACATCCGTTCAGCCGCGACGATCTTGACACGCTGCTCACGCGCCTGCTCGATTCGCATGCTGAACTTGCAGGCCTTGCACGCAAGCTGGTCCGCGCCTGGCCCATGCTCACGCCCGGCATTCATCGGCTGGCGTTCGATGACGGACGCGTCACATTGACACTGGCACTGGGCGATGCAGCGCAAATGCTACCCAAGTTGGCCGTGCGCGCCGATGCGTTCTATCTCGACGGCTTCTCGCCGGCCAAAAACGACGCGCTATGGTCGCCCGCGATCTTCAAGGCGCTAGCCAGAATGGCCGAAGTCGGCGCCACGTTCGCCACTTATACCTCGGCCGGCAAGGTCAAGGCTGCACTCACCGGCGCCGGTTTCGTGCACCGTAAGGCGCGGGGCTATGGCACCAAGCGCGACATGCTAGTCGGCGAATTCGCACCGGCCTACCGGGTCCGACGCCATGAACCGCCGCCGCGCGCTGCCTGGACGCACCGCCATGCGATTGTGGTCGGCGCGGGGCTGGCTGGCTGCGCGGTAGCCGAGCGGCTGGCTGCGCGCGGCTGGGCGATCACGCTGCTGGAACAGCGCGATGCACCGGCGAGCGAAGCCTCAGGTAACCCGGCGGGCGTGTTCCATCCGATGATCGCGCGCGCGATGACACCTGCCATGCGGCTCTCCAGCGCGGGCTTCCTGTATGCGCTGCGGGCCTGGCAGGCATTGGCCGACGCTGGCCATGCGCTGCACTGGCACGCCGGTGGACTGCTGCAGCTCGCGCAAGACGACGTCGACGCCGCGGCATTGCGCGACGCCATCGTCGCAGCCGGACTGCCGGCCGGATTCGCCGTCGCGGTAGACCGCGATGCGGCCAGCGCCTACGCTGGCGTCACGCTCGAGCGCGGTGGCATCTGGTTCCCACGTGGCGGGTGGATCGCACCGCCATCACTGTGCCGTGCCCAATTGGCCGCGGCACGCACCACGCTCGCCGCGAACGGCCAAAGTCTGGCGTGGCGCACGCTGTTCGGCGTGCGCGTTGAACAGCTTGTTCATGACGTGGAAGGCTGGCACGCGCTCGATGCAGCGGGCGGGCGGATCGCCACAGCACCCGTCGTGGTCATCGCCAACGCGCACGACGCGATCCGTCTGGGCCATTTGGCCCACGCGCCGGTGCGCTCGGCCCGCGGGCAATTGACGATATTGCCACATGCCGCGCCGCCTTCGCTTCGCATGCCCGTAATCGGCGATGGCTACGCACTGGCACTGGATAACGGCCGCCTGATGACCGGTGCAAGCTACGACATGGATGACGCTGGCTTGGACGAACGGCGCGCGTCACATGACGAGAATATCAGCCGCCTGCGCGCGCTCATACCGGGAATCGCGCCGTCAGTTGACTGGGCTAGGGTACAGGGGCGGGTAGGCTTACGTTGCGTGGTCAGTGACCGGCTGCCCATGGTCGGTCCGCTGGCGGACGAAGCGGATCCGATGGCAGCCGGCGCCTCCCAGTCCGGCGCACGGCTGCCGGAGCTGCAACGGCGCCCAGGCCTGTACGGCGCATTCGCCTATGGTTCACGAGGACTCGTGTGGGCGGCGATAAGCGGCGAATTGCTCGCCAGCCAGATCAACGGCGAGCCTTGGCCACTGGAGCGGGACCTGGCTGACGCATTGGATCCGGCGCGTTACCTGCTGCGCACGCTGCGCGCCACAGCTCAACGATAGAGCGGGGTAGCGGTACGGCGCGATGGCCTGACGCCCGTTCGATGGTTATCCACCTTGTGCTGTGGATAACCGCGTGGGTTACCGGCGCACGGCATGTGGACTCATTCTGGGTAACTGCTGGACGTGACCTTGCGTCAACAAAGTTGTTCGGCAAAAGCAATGCGCGCCGCACATTTTCTCCGAAGACTTCTCAGTATGGCAAGTAGATGTTTACAAAGCGTTAACTCAAGTTATCCACAGACGGAGCACTGCTTTGTTAACTTCTACTACGTTTACATATACGGTAAACCTTAAAACCAACACTCGGTCATGCCCGGTCAGTCGAATGTACCCGATGTCAACGTTGTCAATTCCAACGATTACAATCCATTTACGTCAGCACAGATAACTTGACGCGAGCATCAGAGTTCCTAAGGTACCAACCTCTGTCCACGTGAGACTTTGGGAATAGCCAAGTTGCCTCGTGTACTGACGTCACTCAATTCACGACTTGCTGTTCTTCGGGAACTGTCAGCAATTTGTCATTCCACCCCTACAGTACAGTTTGCTGGTCCAGTTGTCGCATACCCGCCTTGAGCATGCACCAGACCTTGCTATGCATGGAGTCGAGCATTGACTGCACGACGATGATTGATGTGCTCAAGCGATTGGAGAAGCGTGATTTGATTAGACGGGAGCGAARTGAACAAGACCGACGTCAACGTATTACGTGGCTGTCCGGGAACAGACGCATTCCCATCAAACGCTTCGGATAGCCTCGGGCGTGGCATATGTCGGTCAAAATTACCCATCACTCATGCCGCGTCAATGAATGCTGCGTTGTTTTTACCGATTCAGGCATACCGATTTGATTCGAGGTCCGCAACGTTGCATCGGGATAGCCGGGCTGTGGCAAAATCAGGCACTTTCTACTCTGCTCGTGTTTGCCCAGGCAGCCAATCCGGCTTGTCTGGCATCGCGCGGGGCGCGTCGCTATAAAACGATCTGCGATGCAACGGCGGGCGCGCCTGTCAGTCGAAACAGTCATCACCTTTGCAAAATGTGCTCGACCGGTCATATCAGGCTGCGCACTTTCTTCAGGCCGCAGTGTTTTGATGCGGTGTCCGCACGGGGTGATATCGCTACGCATGCCGCTCGGCGGCCACGCGCAAACCGGCGACGATCGTAGATAATGAGCCAGCCTTAAGCGCTGGTGGTGCGCAACGACTGTCACCTAGGCAAATACTTGCAGAAACGCTGGATACTTGACAGGAGAAGGCATCACGATGAAGTCGGCGTTTTCTTTTTTCCCGAGCTGGCCGTTAGTTCCCGACGCGGTTTTCTACGCCGGACTCATCTTGCTGGTCGCCGGGTTGTGCGGCGAAGCCTGTTGGCGGGCGTTTCGCTTACCGCGCATTACCGGCTATGCGATCATCGGCCTGGTGGCTTCGGGCACCGGCGCACATGCGATTGATGAGACATTGGGTTTTTCGACTCGCTTGTTGATGGACGTGGCACTCGGGCTATTGCTGTTCGAACTCGGCAGCCGCGTCGACTTGCGCTGGTTGCGCAAGAATCCATGGCTGATCGTATCGAGTCTGGCCGAGGGCGCGTTGACGTTCATCACGGTGCTTGGCGCATTGCTGTTCTTGAAGATGCCGGTCGTCGAGGCCACCGTGCTGGCGGCTATCGCGATCGCGACTTCGCCTGCGATGGTAATCCAGCTCAAGACCGAACTGCGCGCTCAGGGGCAGGTCACGCAGCGGTTGCTGACCCTCGCGGCACTGAACAGTATGTACGCTGTCGTCTTGGTGAAGCTCGTGTCCGGCTGGCTGCACCAGGAGTATTACGGCAACGCGTTCGCCACAATTGTGCAGCCGATCTACTTGATCGCCGGCTCGTCGGTGCTGGCCTATGGGCTCGCGCGCAGTTGTAATTTTCTGTACCGGCGCATCGGCTTGCAAGACGAGCATTCGTTTGTTGCGGTTTTTGGCCTGGTGCTGCTGGCGATCGCCATCGCGCATTTGTTCAAGCTGTCCACGGTCTTGGCCTTGCTTGCGGCGGGGATCATCTTTAAGAACCTGGATGAGCGCCCGCAACTGTGGCCCGAGCATTTCGGCAGCGCCGGCTGGCTGCTAACCGTGATCCTGTTTGTGTTGACGCTGCTCAGCTTCCAATGGTCGCAGATCGCGATGGGTGGATTGGCTGCGCTTGTGTTGATCGTCGCGCGCTTTGTCGCCAAGCTCGTGGGTGTACTGGCATTTGCCAAGCCCAGCGGTATCGACCTGCGTCAAGGCACTGCGCTGGGCGTGTCGCTTGCGCCGATGTCCGCGCTCGCGTACTTGCTGATGGACGACACCTATGCGTTGTATCCTGACTTCGACCCCGCGTTTCGAGCCGTGCTGATGTGCTCGATTGTCATGCTGCAACTGACTGCGCCACTGCTCGTGTATTGGGGGCTGGCGCGCGCGGGCGAACGGCGTCAATGACGATCGGCGCAGCTGCAACTCACGGCTGCGGCCAGGTGGACAACAAGCACAATCGAAGCATCCAGAGGCGTTGATCATGGCACTCGAACCCTTCATTAATTCGGAACCGTTCACGTTCGGCGTCGAGTTGGAGATCCAGGTCGTCAATACGCACGACTATGACCTGACCAAGGCCGCATCCGACCTGATGCGGCTGATCAAGGTCCAAAAGGCCCCGGGCGCGGTCACACCCGAGATCACTGAAAGCATGATCGAACTGTCGACCGGCATTTGCCACTCCCATGCACAAGCGCTGGACGAGCTTCGCGTGATCCGTGACATGCTGGTTTCTGCGGCCGATCAACTCAATGTCGGGCTATGCGGCGGCGGCACGCATGCCTTCCAGCAATGGAACGAGCGGCAGATCTTCGACATGCCGCGGTTCCAGTACCTATCGGAACTGTACGGTTATCTGGCCAAGCAATTCACCGTGTTCGGCCAGCATGTGCACGTCGGCTGCCCGGACGCGGACAGTGCATTGTTTCTACTGCATTCAATGTCGCGGTACATTCCACATTTCATCGCGTTGTCGGCCTCATCGCCGTACGTGCAGGGCGTGGACACGGGATTTCATTCGGCGCGGCTCAATTCAGTATTTGCCTTTCCACTCTCGGGCCGCGCGCCGTACGAGCTGACCTGGGAAGGTTTCGAGACGTATTTCTCGAAAATGGTCAGCACCGGCGTGGTGAACAGCATGAAGGACTTCTACTGGGACATCCGGCCGAAGCCCGGCTACGGTACCATTGAGGTGCGCGTGATGGATACGCCGCTGTCCATCGATCGGGCTGCAGCAATTGCGGCGTATATCCAGGCGCTTGCGCGTTACTTACTGCTCGATCGGCCGCTGACGCTGTCCGAGGACGACTATCTCGTCTATACGTTCAACCGTTTTGAGGCATGCCGTTTCGGACTTTCCGGTGTGCTTGTCAATCCACAGACCCGTGAGCGGCGCACGATCGGTGAAGATATCCTGACAACGCTCGCCGCACTAGAGCCGCATGCACGCGCGCTGGGCTCGATCGACGCGCTGACTGACATCGAGCGAATCGCGCGAGGCGGCGAAAACGATGCAACGTGGCTGCGCAACGTCTTCGAGCAGGAACAGTCGCTGCCCGAAGTGGTGCGGCAGCAGACGTTGCGCTGGCGGGGCTGACACATCACCGCGTTACCTTTACATCGCTGCGTTGCCGTTATCGCTGTGTCGGCAATTGTTTCGCAATCCCGGCTGTATGGCGCGTGGTGGTCACGCCCGGATCGACTTGCTGAATAACGAATAGCCCCACGGAAACTCGGCGATTTATTGTTGTCCGCCATTATATGTAGGCGTCCGGAAAGCTTGGTAAACGTTGGAAATGTTCGCGCTTAACACTGTAGTCAACTCGATTCGACATCCTCACCAGGATGATTAGTATTGTTGTATACAACAGTAATAGTCGTTAACAAAGGTGTGCCCGCAGCGTGGAAAACCACAAAAAACAACATTATATCAATGCGTTACGAAAATAATAACAATAGGAATGACGGTGTTGCCACGGTGGATCGCGATGAACAAATGTTGGCTTGCTACTATCGTCGGGCACTTGTGCAGAATCGATGCACCGTGATCAACGCCGTTTTTCCACTGGATTATCCACAGTTTATGTCCGCGCGCGACATGACCTATCATCCAGGCTCGCATAGAATGGACACGCCGACCCGGTAACGTGGCCATCGGAACATCGTGGTACGAAATTTTATTGTCGGCGTCCTGGCGCACGGCAGCGCTGCGCCGGCAGTGAACCGGACGGCGGGAGCCGCAGTGTATCGCTGCAAGTTCCCGTCTTTATATTTATCTTGGATGGATTGCAAAACACGACTATGAGCGAAGGGGTCTACGGCGATAGGGTAACCGGTCGAATTACCCATGGGTTGCTGCGGCTGAGTACGGCAATGCGCAGCCAGGCTTGGGGCTGGGCAGAAGGCGCGGGGTCTGACGCCAACCCAGGGAGAAATCCTGGTGTTGCTGATGCAGCGTAAGGGACCGATGCGTCTGGGCGAGATCGCGCGTGAGACGGCATTGACACCGGCCACCACCAGCGATGCGGTCAGTACCCTAGAGAGTAAGGGCTTGGTCGAGAAGCGCCGCGCGCTGGACGATGGGCGGGCGCTCGCGGTGCGTCTGAGTGCGCGTGGCAAGACGGCTGCCAAGAAGGCATTGCAATGGCCCGACTTCATCGGGCATGCGCTCGGTGTGCTGCGCCCGGAGGAGCAATCGCACTTCTATCGCTCGTTGTTGAAGATGATCTGGCAGATGCAGGAGAAGGACCATATTCCGCGTCATCGGATGTGTGTCTCATGTACTCATTTTGGGCCGAGCAAAACTCCGAAGAAGACACCGCACCGGTGCGAGTTGCTCGATCTGTCAATGGGCGACACCGATCTGCGGCTCGATTGTTCGGTCTTCGAAGAAGCTGACGTACCCACACAAAAGAGAACCTGGAAGATCTTCTCGCAAGCCGCCTGAGGGCGGGCACCGCCATGTCGTGGCCGCAGCGTCTGGCGCCAGGCATGGCGAGGGCCGGGCGCGCGGCGCGTTGCAGCCGGCGCGCGGCCTGCCCCTATACTATGCTCATGCACAGTGTGCCACTACCTGGAATCGTGCCGCGATGAACGTCCTCTTTTCTCCGTTCCGACTGCGCGATGTGATGCTTGCGAACCGGATCGTCATCTTGTCGATGTGCCAGTATTCAGCGTCGCAGGGCCGGGCTACGGACTGGCACACGATCCATGGGCTAACTGGCGTTGTCCAGGGCCGGCATGCTAGGCATCGGCGAGGCGAGCGTGGTGGAACCGGCCGGCCGCATCACGCCGGCAGACCTCGGACTGTGGGACATGCGCAGCACGGCTCGTTGGTGCGATCCTCGATGCATTCGATGCGTGCCCGCGTTGAACAGCGCAATGGTGTACGTGTACGATGCGCAGTTTCACAGTTGATTCTTCGGGAAGGGACGATTCGATGAGTTCACGCAGGATCGCCGTGCGCCGCTCTGGAGTACATGGCAAAGGCGTGTTCGCGACCAGCAAGATTGCGCCGGGCGAGCAGCTGATCGAATATAAAGGAGAGCGCATTTCCTGGAAGGAAGCGCTGCGTCGTCATCCGCACGATCCTGAGCAGCCAAACCACACATTTTATTTCGCGTTGGATGACGGCACAGTGATCGATGGCAAGGTCGACGGCAACAGTGCGCGCTGGATCAATCATTCGTGTGCGCCGAACTGCGAAGCGCAGGAGATCGACGGGCGCGTATTCATCCATGCAATCCGCACGATCGAGCCGGATGAGGAGTTGTTCTACGACTATGGGCTGGTCATCGACGCGCGGCTGACAAAGAAGCTGAAAAAGGAATATGAGTGCCGGTGCGGCGCAAAGAAGTGCCGTGGCACGATGCTCGCATCCTCATCGCCGGTGCCCGGCAGCGGTAAGAAGCCGCGTGCCGCCAGCGGCGACGCGAAGCCGCGTAACGGCAGTCGCCAGCGCGGCGATTCGGCCTCGGCGAAGAAAAAGCGCTGAACGCGGCCCGCCCGCGACGGCGGGCCAGGTTACATTCGTAGGCCGCGCCGGGGCTCAGTGGGCTGGCTCTAGCAGCGCGTTATCGTGTCCAGGCTTGTGCGACGAAGGCAGCGGCAGGCGCACGATGAATCGCGCTCCGCCGTCTGGCGCATCTTCATAGTGCACCGAGCCACCGTGCAGCGCGATGATGTCTCGTACGATGGCCAGCCCAAGGCCCGCGCCCGTCGGCCCTTCGCTGCCGGTCTGTGCGTCGCCGCGGAAAAAGCGCTTGAACAGGTCGGCATGCAGCGCCTTCGGCACACCGGGGCCGTTATCCTCGACAACCACTTCCGCCCAGCCGCGCAGGTCGGTGGGTTCGACGGCCGCGCTCGCGCGATCGTCAGCCAATCCGGCATCGTGGCACAGGGCATCGACACGGCCGACCGTGACCGTGACCGTGACGGTGCCGCCGCCGCTGGGCCGCGTCGGTGGGACATATTTAAGCGCGTTATCAATTAAGTTGCCGATGACTTCGCGTAGCAGCACCGGATTGCCTCGCACGATCAGCGGTTTGCCATCCGGTGGCGGATCGGAGTGAAAGCCTAGATCCAGCTGCGCGGCCAGCGCCCGGGGCACCCATTCCGCGCCAGTGTCGAACGCAAGCTCGGTCAGGTCGATGTCGACGAATCGCGCGTTTTGCTCCTCCGGTTCCGCACGGGCCAACGACAACAATTGGTTAGATAGGCGCACTGCGCGGTCCGCTGAGGTGCGCAGCTCGTGTAGCGCAAGCCGCAACGTCGTGTTGTCCTTGGCCACGCTGGCCTGTTCGGCATGCAGCTTGACTGCGGTCAACGGCGTGCGCAGTTGGTGCGCGGCATCGGCAATGAACTTGCGCTGTGCGTCCAGTGCCGCCTTCAACCGATCGAGTAGTGCGTTCAGTGCACGGGTCAACGGGCGGATTTCCAGTGGCACATGCGTTTCGTCTACGGGCTCCAGCGATCGGTGCGTCTGGCGGTTCAGCGAGTCAGCCAGGTCAGTGAGCGGATTCAACTGCTGGTTGACCACGCGCCATACGATTGCCCAGCCGGCGAATAGCAAAATCAGCAGCGGCATCATGATCGCGACAAGGAATTCAGCGGCGATCTGGTAGCCGTGTGTGACGTGCTGGCCCACCTCGATGATGATTGCATCGCCGTTCACCTGTTCGACCCGGACTTGGGCCACCCGCACCAGGCTGTCGCCATAGCGGGCATCGAACACGTACGCGTAGCGCATGTGGCGCACCCGCGTGCCGTGCAGCGGCAATGCCGGGTCGCCGGCGATCAGCTGGTTGCCGCGGCTCACACGGTAGATCAACTGCTGTGCCGGATCGGAAAACATCGCATGCGTGAGCGGTGGCACGGTCCGCGGCGCGTCCGGTCCGGACAGCTCGACCTGCCGTCCAATGGCGCTGGCCAGATCGACCATCGAGCGGTCAACGACCCGCTCGGTGTATTCCCACGCGAGCCAGTACGCGATGAGTCCGCTCATCAACGCCAGCATCGACAATGGCGCCGCCAGCTTGCGCAGCAGCGAGCGACGCAGACTCTTGGCAGGGGTCACGAGTTTTGGCGGATTTCCTGAAGCAGGTAGCCGAAGCCGCGCACGGTCACGATTTCAACGCGGCAATGCTCGAGCTTCTTGCGTACGCGGTGCACATAGACCTCGATCGCCGTGTCGCCGAGGTCACCGCCGAAGTGCGTCAGATGATCCTGCAACTGCGCCTTGCTGACCACGCGCCCGTGACGCAACAGCAGCATCTCGAGTACCGCGAACTCGCGCGGCGACAACTCGAGCGGCTTGTCATCGTTGAAGATGCGCCGATCGACGCCGGATAGCCGCAGTCCGCCAAGGCTCACTTCCGGGCGCGGCATGTCGCCATGCGATCCGCTGCGGCGCATAATTGCACGGATCCGGGCCTCGAGTTCGGCCGGCTCGAACGGTTTGATCATGTAGTCGTCGGCGCCGCTGTTCAAGCCCTGCACGCGATCGTTCAATTCGTCGCGGGCAGTCAGCACGATGACCGGCGTATGGCGATTCGCCTGCCTGAATCGCGCCAGCAACGTCATGCCGTCGATGCCCGGCAAACCGAGGTCGAGGATCACGAGTTCATGCCGGTTCTGCGTCAAGGCCTGTTCCGCAAAAATGCCGTCGTGGACCATGTCCACCGTGAAGCCCGCCTGCTCTAGGCTACTCTGGATACCCCGTGCGATGGGGCGGTCATCTTCGATCAGGAGAAGTCGCATGGAAGTCGCTCAAGTACAATGGGTTGGACCGCCTGCCGGGGCGACAACGCCCCACGTTTTGCACAAGGGCCCGTGATGTCCAATATCTCGATTCACGAACTAGAAGCTGCAATCAACTACTGGCGTGCTCGCTCGCCGTCCACCGGCGATGAATTGCGCCTGGGCAACGAGGCGAGCGCGCTATCGAAACCTTATGCGCTTTTGATTGTAACGCGTCAGCACGCCATTCCGGAGGACGCGCTAGAGCCCGCGGCACGCGATGCGTGGCAGGCTTACATACGGCTGAACGGGCGCTAACATTCATGAAAGGCAGGGCCCGCGCGAGCTTTCAACAGCATGACGCGTCGGCGATTGAATCGATGAACCTGGCCAGTTCGATGTCGCGTGGGGTGATGCCGCCTGCTTCATGCGTGGCCAGCGTAATTTCGACCCGATTGTAGACATTGGACCATTCCGGGTGATGGTTCATTTCCTGTGCCTTAATCGCCACACGGGTCATGAAGCCGAACGCCGCGTTGAAGTCGGCGAACTGCAACTGGCGCCGAATCGCGTCGCGGCCGCTGACCGGCTGCCACGCGGGCAATGTCGAGCCGAGCTTTGCGCGCTCGTCGGTGCTGAGTTTCTGGATCATGTCGTCACTTGTTCCTGCAGTAGATCAACATAGGCATGCGGCACGAGGTCTGTGTCGGAGACACCCAGCTTGCTGAAGATATCGAGTGCTTCCGCCTCACCGATCGCTTCCTCGTCATCCTGCGCGAGCACGACTTCAAGCTCGACAAAATCACCCAGGCCGTCGACGCGATCCAGGTGGATCCGGGTGCGGCCGGCCAGGTAGACGGTGCGCTCCTTCGTGACGATGCCGCGCGTGCCCAGTGCCGCAGCCAGTAGCGCATGCGTGGCGTGCGGATTCGCGACCGGACAGCGCTGGTAGAACGACACCTTTGGGCCATCGCGGTCATCGCGCTGGTAGAAGATTAACTCGGCTGGCGTGCCATCCTCGAACTGCCGTAGTTTCAGTCTGCCACGCGGCACATCGTAGAAGTGATCCTGCTGGCGGTACACCAGGGGGGCGTCGCCGCTAGCGAGCGCCGCCGCGCGCTCGCGCAGCGCGTCGATGTTCGGAACCCGGGCCTTGATCTCGATGTTGCGTGCCATTGATCTCTCCACGACGATGGGTGCGGTAAATGGCCGAACGGCGCCTGCCGCGCGGCTGCTCATGCAGCTTAGCGTATCATCGTGTCATTATGCCGTTGTTGTTCAACCAGCCGCAGCGCAGCAGCAATCGCCGGCTCGTGGCGACGTCGGCGAGTAGGACTACATCATTGCGGGGACGGGCACGCCAAGCTGCGTGCTGGTGAACCGGCTCTCGGCGGATCTGGGCATCCGGTTGGGGGCGAGCAGACGAACCAGACATTACATGTTTTCAAGCGAAGACAAGATTTCAGAAGAGTCGCTGGCGATTGCCATGCGAATTCATGATTTGCTGAACCGGCATGGTGTTGGCAAACGTCAGCATGCGGCGGAGATTCAGCGCATTCTCGGGCTGAGCTATTCGCAAGCGCACCGGAAAATGAAGGGGGCCAATCCGTGGACCATTGCGCAGGTCAAGGCGGTGGCGCAAGCGTATGGCGAGTCTGCGGCGATGCTGCTCGATGGCCTCGACTCAAGCGAGCCGGTTAGCGCAATAGCCGCGAAGATGCAAGAAGCGGTGTTTTATATTGGCGATGCTACCTATCGTTGCCTAGCCGATATTGGAGAGCGGGCGCATGATGTGTCGGGGTTGGAGTTTGTTGCGCTCAAGGACGGCAATCGATGGAAGGTGTTTCCGGTTGAGGCGGCGCCGGGGGGCGACTATTTCGTGGTCGAGCAGATTCTGATACGCGCTCGAAGCGCGCCTGAGGTGAGCCCGGTCATAGCGATACTCGATGACGATCCGCTCTTGACTGCCGAGATGTGCTCGTATTTTCATTCCCATGGCTATGTTGCCCAGCCGTACAACACGGAGGCGACGTTTCGCGCGGCGCTTCGCGAGAACGTGTTCGACGGATTCATTGTTGACTGGCTACTGGAGAGTGGCACGGCCGAACAGACCATCCAGTCGATCCGGCAGTCGCGCTACGGCGACGCGCCCATTTTGCTGCTGACCGGCAAGCTCGTGACGGGCGAGGCGAACGAGGATGACGTGGCGCGGGTGATCCAGCAATACGATGTGAAACCCTTTGAGAAGCCCGCGCGGCTGAACTGGGTGGCGGTGGAGCTGGCGCGGCGGCTTAAGGCAGGGGCGCCTGGCTAGAACCGCCCATCATGAACGAGCCGCTGCGCTGCAAGCCGTGACGGGAAAACCGCTTGCCGTGCAACACGGCAAGCGGCAGCACCGTCGCACGGAAATGGCGCGGCGTAGTGCGTGAGATCGTCGCCTGCGCGGCGCCTCGGGCGTTGCGGTTGAAACAGCGGTGTGGCGCATCATGGCAATGTAATGGGAAGCACCCATTTCGAGCATCATGCACCACTAGGGTAAATGCTAGTTGTTGCTGAGCAGGTGATTGTTTAATCTTCAAACCGTTCAACGCACCGAATTTACAGGTGGAGAACGAGGAGACAAGTGGCGCAAAGCGCCCGAAAAAGAAAGCGCTGTTGGATAAGTATCCAACAGCGCTTTTTATTTGCGCCGTCAATTGACGTTTATCAGACAATTGCGTTGTCGCCGATTGTATTTCAGCCTGATTTAGGTGGCGGCGTCACGCGGTGTGACAGTGGCGTGTGCCGGATGCACGATCGGTATTGGCGCAGCGAGCGTATGGGAATCACGAAATGGAGGAGAGTGTGATATCTATCCGATTTAAAGGCACGCGCCGATTCGCTGTCTTATCTGCGTCATCGACGGATAATGCAATGCATGCTCGACATGCTCATTCGCCTGCTGAGTATCGAGGAAACGACGCGTGGTTTTTCTGAAATAATATGAAGGAATTAAATAAATAGTCGATTACGATCAACGGCTGCCCGATGTGGCCGGTTGCCCGAATATTGGATTATTTACTCCACTATATCGGTCTGTATGTCATTGTCGCAATTGGGCTCGTGCTGTTGACCGGCGTAGGCGGCATGACTAGCTTTAGTCAAGCCGCCTTTGTTGGGCTGGGCGCCTATGCGACCGCGTTCCTAGCCACTCGCTATGGATCTTGCCATGGTTCGGCCTAGTGGTCGGCGTCGTCATCGCAGCGCTCGCCGCACTGGCGATTGGCGCCATCATGATGCGGCTGTCTGGGCACTGCCTGCCGCTGGACACGATAGCCTGAGGTATTTCGCTTTTCTTTCTGTTCAGCAGTATGGAATGGCTGGGCAAGTACGACGGGATCAACGGCATGCCGGCGCTCGAGTGATTCGGTTGGATACCGGATAGTAGCCGCAGCATCGACTACCTAATCTGGATGGTGGTGCTGGCCACGGTCGTGTCGGTGTAAAACTTGCTAAATAGCCTAGCCCGAACGTGCCATCCGCGCGTTGTGCTGCGGCGTGACGATGGCTGAAGCGATGGGCGTAAACATGACATGGATGAAGATCGTGATTTTCGTGTATGCAGCGGTGCTGGCCTCGATTTCGGGCTTCCTGTACGTGCATTTGTAGCGTGCCGTCAATCAATCCAACGCCCTTTGGTCTGGACCATGGGGTCGAGTGCCGGTTCATGGCCGTTGTTAGCGGCATTACGCATGTATGGGGCGCTGTGCTTGGCGCGGCGATCCTGACTGGTGCTGCGGGACGGGCTGCAGTCGCTGTCGTCCAAGTTGCTCGGCGAGAATGGCAACTTCGAGGCCATTGTGTTCGGTGTGCCGCAGTCGGCCCAGCCGCCGCTGCCGTAACATGTAAAGCCGACGGCCAGCGAACTGCTATTGTCGGTCAATCATGCGCGTCAGGAGTTTGGCAGGCTGGTCGCGGTCAACGGCGTGTCGTTTGGATGGAAGGCGGGGGAGGTCTTTGGGTTGATCGGCCCTAATGGCACCGGCAAATCGACGACATTTCACCTTGTGACCGGCGTGCTGCAACCTACGCGCGGTGAGATCACGCTGTCGTGGGCAGTGCATCGATCGGCTCGGTTCGCACAATACCGTCAAGCGAGGCATCGGTCGTACATTTCAGTAAATGAAATGTATGATCATGACAGTGCTCGAGAATGTCGCGAGCGGTGTGCATTTGCGTGGAACGATCGGCGTATATCGCAGCATCATTTGCATTGAATCCGCGCGTGTTTGAGACATCTGCACATGATCAAGACATACCTAAGCCTTACCAAAAAAGCCGCGGCGCAGCGTCTCCTTGCGGCCGGCCTCGCGGCTAGGGTCGGCGCGGCGATGATCCTGCGGTTGTTTCACGTGAAACACGACGCTTTTTTCGTGCATAAATCGTGCGGATCAATTCATCAATGTAGCTGAACCGCTATAATTCGTAGATTCCCTTATCTCTTTTACAGGGGCGCGCACGGTTGCTCGGCGCGTCATCATCATGCTTTACCCCACCGAATTTGATGTCATCGTGGTTGGCGGCGGACATGCCGGCACCGAAGCCGCGCTTGCTTCCGCCCGGATGGGCGCGAAGACGTTGCTGCTGACACATAACATCGAGACGCTTGGCCAGATGAGTTGCAACCCGTCGATTGGGGGCATTGGTAAAGGACATCTGGTCAAGGAGGTCGATGCTTTGGGTGGGGCAATGGCGGTTGCCACCGATGAAGCCGGAATCCAATTTCGTATTCTCAATTCGTCCAAAGGCCCTGCCGTTCGAGCGACGCGCGCGCAGGCTGACCGTATCTTGTACAAGGCGGCGATTCGACGCCGTCTGGAAAACCAATCGAACCTGTGGTTGTTCCAACAATCCGTTGACGACCTGATCATCGAAGGCGACCGTGTAGCAGGCGCTGTTACGCAGGTCGGCATTCGCTTCCGGTCCCGTGCAGTTGTCTTGACCGCAGGCACGTTCCTGGACGGCAAAATTCATGTGGGCCTGAACAACTATACAGGCGGTCGCGCCGGCGATCCGGCCGCGGTGTCGTTATCAGCGCGTCTGAGAGAACTGAAGCTGCCACAGGGACGATTGAAGACCGGCACACCACCTCGGATCGATGGCCGATCTATCGATTTCTTGAAGCTGGAAGAGCAACCAGGTGATCTGGATCCAATTCCAGTATTCTCATTCCTGGGTTGCGCGGACCAGCACCCGCGGCAAGTGTCTTGCTGGATCACCCATACGAACGCGCGGACGCACGAGATCATCCGTAGTGGCCTGGATCGCTCACCGATGTACACCGGCGTGATCGAAGGCGTAGGTCCACGCTACTGCCCGTCGATTGAGGACAAGATTCATCGATTCGCCACTAAGGAATCCCATCAGATCTTTTTGGAGCCGGAAGGGCTGACGACAAACGAGTTCTATCCGAATGGTGTCTCGACCAGCTTGCCGTTCGACGTGCAACTGAACCTGATTCGCTCGATGAAAGGTCTCGAGCATGCCCATATCCTACGGCCGGGCTATGCAATCGAATATGATTATTTTGATCCACGGGCGCTGAAGGCATCGCTGGAGACGAAGGCGATCGCAGGATTGTTCTTTGCCGGACAAATCAACGGAACGACTGGGTATGAAGAAGCCGCCGCTCAGGGGCTACTGGCGGGCATCAATGCGGGGCGCTTTGTGCAGCAGCGCGATGCATGGGTGCCCCGTCGCGACCAGGCGTACTTGGGTGTGCTCGTTGACGATCTTGTGACGCGAGGCGTATCTGAGCCTTACCGGATGTTCACCAGCCGGGCTGAATACCGGTTAAGCCTGCGCGAAGACAATGCCGACATGCGGCTGACGGAAATCGGCCGGGAATTGGGTGTCGTCGATGACGTGCGCTGGGAGGCATTCTCGCGTAAACGCGAAGCTGTTTCACGTGAAACAGCCCGTTTGAAGTCGATATGGGTCAATCCTAAGACGTTGCCGGCGGAGGACGCGGTTGCGTTGCTGGGCAAGCCGATCGACCATGAATACAGCCTAGCGGATTTGTTGCGCCGTCCTGGAGTGAGCTATGAAGGCTTGATGGCACTGCAGGCTAGCCGTTATGCACCGCCCGACGTATTGGTCGACGATCCGGGGCTATTTGAGCAAGTCAAGTACCAGATCGAGATCGGGATCAAGTATCAAGGCTATATCGAGAGACAAGCAGGCGAAATCGAGCGGAACGAAGCGCATGAGAATACCCGGTTGCCGGCAGACTTGGATTACGTGCAGGTCCGCGGGTTGTCGTTTGAGGTCTGCCAAAAGCTGAATCATCATCGTCCTGAAACCATCGGCCAAGCCTCGCGGATTTCCGGTGTGACACCCGCGGCCATTTCGCTGTTGATGGTTCATCTGAAGAAAGGCCTGGGTCGTTCGACACTGAAAAAAAGCGCAGTGGCGGCGGATACCCCTCTCACTGAACCAGAAGCCGTCGATGCCACAACGGGCGCTTCCTCCACTCGGGCTACCGCGCAATGATCCGTACCGGGAGTGGGGCAACTCGACGCGCGCCAGAAAATTTTGCGGCGCAACGGCCCGAGCTTGAACTATTGTTGCGTGGTGGTGCCACTGAGTTGGGCGTTCCGCTGTCGGAGGAACAGATCGGCGGATTGTTGGACTATGTTGGCTTGCTGACGAAATGGAATGCGGTCTACAACCTGACGGCGATCCGCGAGCCGCGTCAAATGGTGATCCAGCATCTGCTCGATTCGCTGGCGATCGTGCCATATATCGCGTCCCGTTCGCCAGCGTCGTTGCTTGATGTCGGTTCGGGTGGTGGTCTGCCAGGGATCGTGATCGCGCTCGCTATGCCGTCTTGCGACGTAGTGACCAACGATATCGTGCACAAGAAAACCGCATTCCAGCAGCAAGCCAAGGGATGCTTGCGCTTGTCGAACCTGTCTATCGTGACTGGTCGCGTGCAGGCGTTGCGCGCTGAGATTGACGTGCCGGTTCGATTCGATGCAATCGTATCGCGCGCGTTCGCGGAATTGGCCGATTTTGTTACGCTCGCTCGGCATTTGGTCAGGCCAGGCGGCGCGTTATGGGCCATGAAGGGCGTGCGTCCGGATGAGGAGATCGCCCGGTTGCCGACTGGTGCGACGGTGCGCCAGGTCATTCGTCTGACTGTTCCGTCGCTCAATGCTGAGCGTCATCTTGTTGAAATAGCTGTGGAGCCTGAATGAGCGATGCTGACAACACCCTGGCCGAGTCGCGCGTGGTGAACGCGACAAGCCCCGCAGGCCAGCAAGCCGTGGCCAAGATCTTTTGTATCGCGAACCAGAAGGGCGGAGTTGGCAAGACCACGACGTCGGTTAACCTCGCCGCGAGCCTGGTGATGCAGGGACAGCGCGTGTTGCTGATCGATCTCGATCCACAAGGCAACGCGACGATGGGCAGTGGCGTGGACAAAGCCAATTGCGCTAACACTGTCTATGAGGTATTGGTCGACGGCGTGGCAATCGCCGATGCCTGCACCCGCGCGCCGACGTCGGGATACGACGTGTTACCGGCAAATCGTGAGCTCGCGGGGGCCGAGGTCGAGCTTGTGAGCGCGCCGCAACGCGAGCGACGACTCAAGGACGCGCTGGCCAAGGTCGCCGATGCTTACGACTTTGTGCTGATTGACTGTCCGCCGGCGCTATCGTTATTGACCTTAAATGGCTTATGCGCGGCGCATGGTGTGATCATCCCGATGCAGTGCGAGTACTTCGCACTCGAGGGATTGTCCGATCTGGTCAATACCATCAAGCAAATTCACGCAAACTTGAATCGCGAGCTGACCGTGATCGGCCTGCTGCGGGTCATGTTCGATCCACGAATCACGCTGCAACAGCAGGTATCAGACCAATTGAAGCAGCATTTCGGCGACAAGGTATTCAATGCAGTGATTCCGCGCAATGTCCGGTTGGCCGAGGCGCCCAGCTATGGGATGCCGGGTATCGTATTCGATGGTGCGTCACGGGGTGCCCAGGCATACCTGCAATTTGGTGCGGAAATGATCGAGCGCGTGCGTGCGCTTTAAGGCCTGTTTGCGCAGGCACAGGTCGGGTGAAACAGGTGTCGCGGCGAAGCCGCGTCGCGAGGGATGATGATGAACGCAGCAGTCAAGAAGAAGGGATTAGGTCGGGGCCTAGATGCACTGCTCGGGGGCAGTGCCGACATTACCGAGGCCGTCAAGCAGCAGGGCTCGCCGAGCGTGCTGCCGCTGGACCGGCTGCAACCCGGCAAATATCAGCCGCGCACGCGGATGGACGAAGGCGCATTACAGGAGCTCGCTGCGAGCATCCGCGCGCAGGGGCTGATGCAGCCGATTCTGGTGCGACCGGTGGCAGCGCAGCGCTACGAGATTATTGCCGGGGAGCGACGCTTTCGCGCGGCACGGCTCGCCGGCCTCGACGAGGTGCCGGTGCTAGTCAAGCAGGTCGCGGACGAAGCGGCGGCCGCGATGGCGCTGATCGAGAATATCCAGCGCGAGGATCTCAATCCGCTCGAGGAGGCGCAGGGCATCCAGCGGCTGCTCGACGAATTTAAGTTCACGCACGAGCAAGCGGCCGAATCGCTCGGACGCTCGCGTAGCGCGGTGTCGAACCTGCTGCGACTGCTCAATCTGGCGCAGCCGGTTCAGACCATGCTGTTGGCGGGCGATCTCGACATGGGACATGCCCGGGCACTGTTGGCCGTGGATGGGGCGACCCAAATTACGTTGGCGAACCAGGTGGTCAACCGCCGATTGTCGGTCCGTGAAACGGAGAAGCTGGTTGCGGCCACCGCCAAGCAGATCCCGCCATCGGCCAAACGAGCGAGCCAGGAGCGCAGTCGTGACATTATGCGGCTCGAGGAGGAGGTGTCCGACCTGGTTGCGGCCACGGTCAGGATTAAGATGGGTCGGCGTGGTCGTGGGCAGCTGACAATCGACTTTGGTAGCCTCGATGCATTGGATGGCATCCTGGCACGCCTGCGTCGCGACGCGACTGCGTGATGTCGCGTCACGAAGCGCCGTCGCGCCGCGTGCAATGCAAGCAGGGCGCCGGCTCTGCGCAGTCCGTCGCTATGCCACGCGGCGTGGGCGACACATATCGCCGGCTTCGTCGCGTCATCGTGGTAGTGTGCCACGGGCTTGCTAAGGAGCCCATACTGGCGACGCTGGTCACGGCGTTCGCGCTATTGCAGTGTGTTCACCCGCAGCCCTGGCGCACCATGCCGGCCCGGGTCGATTGGCAAACCGTGATGACGTTGGCCGGTCTGCTAATGCTGACCAAAGCCGTCGAATATTCAGGATTTCTGACATGGGCGTCGCATCGCCTGGTGCGTCGCATTCGCAGTGAGCGTGGCCTTGCGGTGTTGCTCGTGCTGCTCGCCGCTGGCTTGTCGACGCTGCTCACCAATGACGTTGCGTTATTTGTGATCGTTCCCCTGATGCTGTCGCTGCATGCGCTCGTGCCGCTGCCCGTCGGCCGCCTGGTGGTCCTCGTGGCTTTGGCGGTCAATGCCGGCTCCATCCTGACTCCGTTCGGCAGCCCGCAGAACCTGTTTCTGTGGCAGCGCAGCGGCGAGTCGTTCGTCGCGTTCATCGTTGCGCTTGCGCCGTTGTGCGCCGCGCTGATGGCCGTGCTGGTGGCGTTGACGCTAGTGACATGCCGCGCGCGGCCATTGGACCTGTCACGCGATCCATTGCCAGGCACGCTTGACCGGCCGTTGTTCTGCGCCGCCGCGGCCTCGTTCGCCGGCTTCGTGGCGCTGGCCGACGCACATCATGCCGGAATCGGCCTTGCGTTGGTGGCACTGGGCTTAGGAGCGTGGCGGCGCGACATCGTGATGCGCATCGACTGGCTGTTGCTGCTGATCTTCGTGCTGATGTTTATCGTGCTGCGCAGTGCCGCGTTGCTGCCGATCGTGCACCGACTGCTGGCGGACGCCGATCTCACGCGGCCGGGGCCGGCCTACCTTGCCGGCGCACTGGTGTCGCAGCTCATTAGCAATGTGCCGGCGGCGATCATACTCGCCGAGTACTCGCAAGATTGGCGCGCGCTCGCATTCGGCGTCAGCGTCGGCGGCTTTGGCATCGCAATCGGTTCGCTAGCGAACCTCATTGCGATGCGCCTGGTCGGCTCGCATGGCAGCTGGTGGTACTTTCACGTGATTTCGTTGCCGTTTTACGTGCTTGCGTTGTTGCTGGGGAGGATGTTGTTGTAGCGCAGGCGTGCACCATGACGCATGCCCCGCGTCAGCGTGTAGTAAGGAAAACGCTAAGGCAAAGCAACACCGTACATTGCGCACGCCGGGCCGGACGCACGGGTGCCGGCGGCAATAAAGCCTTGAATACGCTGCAACAATCGCTTACAATCGCCCGGATTTATCAGCTTGCCTACCCCGAAAGGCGCGTGTAAGCGTGGTGGGGCTGCAGAGGATGTGTGATGACAACCGGCGTACCGGAAAACGAGCGTGATCCGGCCGTTGCGTCGGGTTCGGCGCCATCGCCTTGCAAGCCATCAAACCGGCTTGCCACTGCGCACAACGATCGGGACGACGAGCTGGAAGATAACGACATCGTTCCGCTCACCCGGGGCGAAGCCGAACGAATGTTCGGGCCGCAGGTGAGCCGTCCATCGCGCGTCACGCCGACGAAGGTCGTGACAGCGCAAATGGTTGTATCCCTGGCAGCGGCGCTCGCGTGGTGGCTGTTTTCAAAGTCGCCGGGTCATGCTGCGCTGTCCGCGGTGTTGGGCGGGGCGATATGCTGGGTGCCGAGTGCGTTGTTCGCGGCACGCCTGAGGAGGAAGGGCAGCACCGAGAGCATTCTTGCCTGGGTGCTGGGCGAGGCGGTCAAGATCGCGTCGACGGTCGCGATGTTTGTTGTGACCGCGATGCTGTATCGGAACGTCCACTGGCTCGCGCTGCTTGTCACCTACCTCATTGCGCTGAAAACGTACTGGCTCGCGCTGGCATGGCGCTGAGCGGTGCGGTACCCGACGAAGCAAGTTTTCGATTTATTGGATTGACACGTCATGGCCGCTAGCGCAGGAACGCATCTGGATCCGTCCGAGTATATCCAGCACCACTTACAGAATTTCGCGACGAAGCACCAGACTTCGATCGTCGACTTCTCGATCATCAATCTCGACACGCTGTTCTGGTCGATCGCGATGGGGCTCGTCACGATCGTGATACTGGCGATTGCTGCACGTGCCGCAACGCCAGGGGTTCCGGGCCGGTTCCAATGCGCGATTGAAATGTTGGTCGAGATGGTCGAGGACCAGTCCAAGGCAATCGTCCATGGCAATCGCCGCTTTATCGCCCCGCTGGCACTGACCGTGTTCATCTGGGTTGCGTTGATGAACTCGCTGGACTTCATTCCAGTTGACCTGCCGGGCCGCATCATCGAATGGATCGGCCTGTCGAACACGATTTCACATCATCGGCTCGTGCCGACCGCCGACTTGAACGGCACGTTGGGTATCGCGCTCGGCGTGCTCGTGCTGATGCTGTATTACAACGTGAAGATCAAGGGACCCGGCGGCTTTGTACGCGAGCTGGTGTCGGCACCATTCGGCTCGAACCCGTTTCTTTGGTTACCGAACTTGTTGCTCAACCTCATCGAGTTTCTCGCGAAGACCGTTTCGCTCGGCATGCGGTTGTTTGGGAACATGTACGCAGGCGAACTGCTGTTCCTGTTGATCGCGCTGCTAGGTAGCATCTGGAGCTTTGGTGCGGACACCACGGTGCTCGGCTTTGTCGGTCACGTGCTCGCCGGCAGCATCTGGGCGATCTTCCACATCCTGATTGTGCTGTTGCAAGCCTTCATTTTCATGATGCTGACGCTGGTTTACCTCGGCCAGGCACATGACGCTCACTAAAGCGTTTCCAGCTCACCAAGTTTAAATTTTTAGTTTCGAGTCTTTTAAAAAGGAGTGATCATGCAAGCTTTCATCGCCAACATCCAGGGTCTGACCGCCATCGGTATCGGCATTATTATCGGCCTGGGTGCGATCGGTGCCTGCCTCGGTATCGCGTTGATGGGCGGCAAGTACATCGAAGCATGCGCGCGCCAGCCGGAATTGATGAACCCGCTGCAGACCAAAATGTTTCTGCTTGCAGGTCTGATCGATGCGGCGTTCCTGATCGGCGTCGGTGTGGCCATGCTGTTTGCGTTTGCGAACCCACTGCTGTCGAAGCTCGCTGGCTAAGGTTTTCGGTTACCACGCGCCGCATGATGCGCGGCGTATTGAAGAAACGGGCGCGAGCTTCGCTAGGTCCTGCGAACGCGCCCGCTTTCAATTCCGGCAAAGCTATCGTTAAGGAAACACCGTGAATCTGAACGCAACTTTGATTGCGCAAATGGTCGTGTTCCTGATCCTCGCGTGGTTCACGATGAAGTTCGTGTGGCCACCGCTGATCAGCGCGCTCGACGAACGTGCGAAGAAGATCGCCGATGGGCTGGCCGCCGCCGACAAGGGCAAGACGGAACTCGAGGCGGCCCACAAGCGGATCGATCAGGAATTGGCGAACGCGCGCAATGAAGGGCAGCAGCGCGTCGCGGAGGCGGAAAAGCGCGCGCAGCTCATGGCCGACGAGATCAAGCGCAACGCACAGGCTGAAGCGGCGCGGATCATCGCGCAAGCGAAGGCCGAAGCCGAGCAACAAGTGGTCAAGGTCCGCGACGCATTGCGCGGCGATGTCGCCGCCTTGGCCGTCAAGGGTGCTGAGCAGATCTTGAAGCGCGAAATTGACCAGAACGCGCACGTCGAGCTGCTGAACCAACTGAAAGCCGAGCTCTGATCATGGCCGAACTAGCAACCATCGCCCGTCCGTACGCCGAGGCGCTGTTTGGCGTAGCGTCCACCGATCGTGCCGCCGATCTGGCCGCCTGGTCCGCACTGGTGCAGGAGTTGGCGCAGGTTGCGCGTCTTCCCGAGGTGCTGTCGATTGTATCGAGCCCGAAGGTGGGCCGCCAGCAGGTCGTCGACCTGCTGCTTGCCGCGCTGAAGTCGCCGGTAAAGGACTCGCCTGCCGCGAAGAACTTTGTGCAGATGCTGGTGGAGAACCACCGGGTTCCGTTGCTGCCCGAAATCGCTGCCCAGTTCGATGCATTGAAGAATGCACAGGAAGGTGCGGCCGACGTGACCATCGAGAGTGCGTTTGCGCTGGATGGGCAGTCGCTTGCCGATCTAGTCGCGGTGCTCGAGCGCAAATTTCAGCGCAAGCTAAAGCCGACGGTGAAGCTTGAGCCTGCACTGATCGGCGGCGTGCGGGTGACGGTTGGCGACGAAGTGCTCGATACCTCGGTCCGCGCGCGGCTCGCGGCGATGCAAACGGCGTTGACCGCATAACCGAATTGCGGTCCGCCAGCGTCACGCTAACGCGACGCGCAACAGAATTGAACATCAGGAGCGATTATGCAACTCAACCCCTCTGAAATCAGCGAGCTGATCAAGAGCCGGATCCAGGGACTGGAGGCCGACGCTGACGTTCGCAATCAGGGAACTGTGGTCTCCGTGACCGACGGTATCGTCCGCATCCACGGCCTGTCGGACGTGATGCAAGGCGAAATGCTGGAGTTTCCGGGCAACACGTTCGGCTTGGCGCTGAACCTGGAGCGCGACTCGGTCGGCGCGGTGATTCTCGGTGAATTCGAGCACATTTCCGAAGGCGACACGGTTAAGACGACGGGCCGCATCCTCGAGGTGCCGGTCGGCCCGGAGTTGATCGGCCGCGTCGTCGACGCGTTGGGCAACCCGATCGACGGCAAGGGTCCGATCAACGCGAAGACCACCGATGCGATCGAAAAAATTGCGCCGGGCGTGATCTGGCGCAAGTCGGTGTCCGAGCCGGTGCAGACCGGCTTGAAGTCGATCGATTCGATGGTGCCGATCGGCCGTGGCCAGCGCGTAGCTGATCATCGGCGACCGCCAGACCGGCAAGACCGCCGTGGCCGTCGACGCGATCATCAACCAGAAGGGCAAGAACCTGACGTGTATCTACGTCGCGATCGGCCAGAAAGCGTCGTCGATCATGAATGTCGTGCGCAAGCTCGAAGAGCATGGCGCGATGGACTACACGATCGTCGTGGCTGCGTCGGCATCCGATTCCGCCGCGATGCAATTCATCGCGCCGTACGCCGGCTGCACGATGGGCGAATACTTCCGCGATCGCGGTCAGGACGCGCTGATCATCTATGACGACTTGACCAAGCAAGCGTGGGCGTACCGCCAGATCTCGCTGCTGCTGCGTCGTCCGCCAGGCCGCGAGGCGTATCCCGGCGACGTGTTCTATCTGCACTCGCGTCTGCTCGAGCGGGCGGCCCGCGTGTCCGAGGAATATGTCGAAAAGTTCACGAACGGCGAAGTGAAGGGCAAGAGCGGTTCGCTGACCGCGCTGCCGGTGATTGAAACGCAGGCCGGTGACGTAACTGCGTTCGTGCCGACCAACGTCATCTCGATTACCGATGGCCAGATCTTCTTGGAAACCGATTTGTTCAACGCCGGTATTCGCCCCGCGATCAACGCCGGTATCTCGGTGTCGCGGGTCGGTGGCGCGGCGCAGACGAAGGTGATCAAGAAGCTGTCCGGCGGCATCCGTACTGACTTGGCGCAGTACCGCGAGCTTGCGGCGTTCGCACAGTTTGCATCGGACCTAGACGAAGCGACCCGTAAGCAACTCGAGCGTGGCCGTCGCGTGACGGAACTGCTCAAGCAGCCGCAGTATCAGCCGCTACAGGTTTGGGAGTTGGCGGTTGCGCTGTTTGCCGCGAACAACGGCTACCTGGACGACCTGGAAGTGAAGCACGTGCTACCGTTCGAAAAGGGCCTGGGCGAGTTCCTGAAGACCAGCCATGCCGCGCTGATCAAGCGTATCGAAGACAACAAGGACTTAGCGAAGGACGATGAAGCCGCGTTGCATGCGGCGATCAAGGACTTCAAAAAGTCCGGCGCTTACTGATCTCGGGAATGCGGACAGAATGCGGCCTACATCGTGCAACGTCACGACGGGCTGCGCCGCTTCGGACAAGGAGTAAGCAATGGCTGGCATGAAGGAAATCCGCGGCAAGATCAAGAGCGTGCAGAACACGCGCAAGATCACCAAGGCGATGGAAATGGTGGCCGCGTCGAAGATGCGACGCGCGCAGGAGCGCATGCGCACGGCTCGTCCGTACGCCGACAAAGTTCGCGATATTGCCGCGCATATGAGCGGGGCGAATCCGGAGTATCGTCACCCGTTCATGGTGAAGAACGTCGGCGCGAAGACGGCGGGTGTCATCGTGGTGACCACCGACAAGGGCTTGTGCGGCGGCATGAATACGAACGTGCTGCGTGCGCTGGTGCAGAAGTTCAAGGACCTCGACGCACAGGGCATCAAGACTGAGTCAACTGCAATCGGTGGCAAGGGCCTCACCTTTTTGAACCGCTTCGGCGGCAAGGTCGTGTCGCAGGTCACGCATCTGGGTGATACCCCGCACCTGGAGAAGTTGATCGGCGCGATCAAGGTCCAGCTTGACCGGTATTCGCAAGGCGAGTTGTCGGCGGTGTACCTGGCTTACACACGTTTCGTCAATACGATGAAGCAGGAGCCGGTGATCGAGCAACTGCTGCCGTTGACCGACGAACGTTTCGAGAAGCGCGCGGATGAAGCCCCAACGCCGAAGTCGTCATGGGACTACATCTACGAGCCCGATGCGCAGGCGGTGGTCGATGACCTGCTGGTGCGTTATGTGGAAGCGCTGGTGTACCAAGCCGTGGCCGAGAACATGGCATCCGAGCAATCGGCGCGGATGGTGGCGATGAAGGCGGCATCCGATAACGCGAAGACGGTGATCAACGACCTGCAGCTCGTCTACAACAAGAGCCGGCAGGCAGCGATCACGAAGGAACTGTCGGAGATCGTCGGCGGTGCGGCGGCGGTCTGAGCCACGCCTGGACGAAGCCCGGAACCACGCGCCGCGCGCGGGGAAAGAATCAAGTATCTAAAGGAAATGCGATGAGTACTACTGCTTTGGTAGAAGGCAAGATCGTACAGTGCATCGGCGCCGTTATCGACGTGGAGTTCCCGCGCGAGCAAATGCCGAAGATCTACGACGCACTGATTCTGGAAGGCAGCGATCTGACGCTCGAAGTCCAGCAGCAACTCGGCGATGGCGTCGTGCGCACGATCTGTTTGGGATCGTCCGAAGGCTTGCGCCGTGGGTTGACGGTGAAGAACACGGGCAACCCGATCACCGTGCCGGTCGGCACGCCGACGCTCGGCCGGATCATGGACGTGCTCGGCCGGCCGATCGATGAAGCGGGCCCGATCTCGCACGAGAACACGCGCTCGATCCACCAAAAGGCCCCGGCGTTCGACGAACTGTCGCCATCGACGGAGCTGCTTGAAACGGGCATCAAGGTGATCGACCTGATTTGCCCGTTCGCAAAGGGCGGGAAGGTGGGTCTGTTCGGTGGCGCCGGCGTGGGCAAGACCGTGAACATGATGGAGTTAATCAACAACATCGCGAAGGAGCACGGCGGTTACTCCGTGTTCGCCGGTGTCGGTGAGCGGACCCGCGAAGGGAACGACTTCTATCATGAAATGAAGGACTCGAACGTCCTGGACAAGGTCGCGCTGGTGTACGGCCAGATGAACGAGCCGCCGGGCAACCGCCTGCGCGTGGCGTTGACGGGCCTGACGATGGCCGAGCACTTCCGTGACGAAGGCCGTGACGTGCTGTTCTTCGTCGACAACATCTACCGGTTCACGCTGGCGGGTACGGAAGTGTCGGCGCTGCTGGGCCGGATGCCGTCCGCGGTGGGCTACCAGCCGACGCTCGCCGAGGAAATGGGCAAGCTGCAGGAGCGCATCACGTCGACGAAGACCGGCTCGATCACATCGGTGCAGGCCGTATACGTTCCGGCGGATGACTTGACCGATCCGTCGCCGGCGACCACGTTCGGCCACTTGGACGCCACCGTCGTGCTCTCGCGTGACATCGCGTCGCTCGGTATCTATCCGGCGGTTGACCCGCTCGACTCGACGTCGCGCCAGATCGACCCGAACGTGATTGGCGAGGAGCACTACACGATCACGCGTAGCGTGCAGCAGACGCTGCAACGCTTCAAGGAACTGCGCGACATCATCGCGATTCTCGGAATGGACGAACTGTCGCCGGAAGATAAGCTCACGGTGGCCCGTGCGCGTAAGATCCAGCGCTTCCTGTCGCAGCCGTTCCACGTGGCAGAAGTGTTCACGGGCGCGCCCGGCAAGTACGTGCCATTGAAGGAAACGATCCGCGGCTTCAAGATGATCGTCGATGGCGAGTGCGATCATCTGCCGGAGCAGGCGTTCTACATGGTGGGTACGATCGACGAAGCCTTCGAAAAAGCAAAGAAGATCTAATCGGTCGGGTGTTCGTAGCGGGGAGGCGTCCTCTTTTTGAGGGCGCCGGGAGAGTCAGAACTGGCCGTGCCCACCCCAGCGATTCACGCTCAACCAGGAGTCGATATGGCAACCATCAAAGTAGACGTCGTCAGTGCCGAGGAAAGTATTTTCTCGGGACACGCGAGATTCGTCGCGCTGCCGGGCGAAGCGGGTGAACTGGGCATCCTGCCCGGCCACACGCCGCTCATCACGCGTATCCGCCCGGGCTCCGTGCGTATCGAGGACGAGAATGGTGACGAGCAGTTCGTGTTCGTTGCCGGCGGTATCCTCGAAGTGCAGCCCGGCGCGGTGACGGTGCTCGCGGACACCGCGATCCGTGGCGCGGAACTGGACGAAGCGAAGGCCGAGCAGGCGCGCAAGCGTGCCGAAGAGGCCTTGCAGAACACCGACTCGAACCTCGAGTACGCTACGGCACAAGCCGAACTGGCCTATGCCACGGCTCAACTCGCGGCCATCGCGCAACTGCGTCGTCGTCGCGGACAGCATTGACCCGGAGGGGGCTGCGGCAAGTTCGCGGCCGCGCCAGTGTGAACAACCCACATCGAGCGATGTGGGTTTTTTTTCGTCTTTTTAAGCGTTGTGGTTGCGTCCGGGTTCAATCGATGCTCAATGTGATATTCCACAGTCACACAATGCGATTGAAAGCTTCCCAATACGTAAAGGTCATCCTGAACGACTCAGCGGATGAAACCGGAGACGACAATGACCACTGCACTCGCCTTGCCGCCGGCACAAATCGAGCCCAAGAACGGCTTGTCCTACGTTCGTGGCCGTACCGATGTTCTACTGTCCGGGGCAACGGTGGGCGAGTTTCTTGGGCAGACCGCGCGATGCTTCGCTGACCATCTGGCCGTTGTGTTCCGGGAGCAGGGCGTGCGCTGGACGTGGCGGGAATTCTCCCAGGAGGTCGACGCGCTGGCGGCTGGGTTTGCGTCGCTGGACATCGGCCAGGGGGACCGGGTCGGTATTTGGTCGCCGAATCGCGTCGAATGGCTGGTCACGCAGTTTGCGACCGCGCGCATCGGCGCGATCCTCGTCAACATCAACCCCGCCTATCGGCTGGCTGAACTCGACTATGCGTTGAACAAAGTCGGCTGCCGCGCGATTGTGGCCGCGGAGCAATTCAAGACGTCGCGGTATCTCGAGATGCTGCAGACGCTTGCACCGGAACTTGCGCAGCACGCGCCGGGGGAATTGCAGGCGGCGCGCCTGCCCGAACTGCGCCACGTGATCAGGATGGGCGCCGGCCGGACGCCGGGCATGCTTTGCTACGACGATCTGGTGCAGCAAGGCCGCAGCCGCCTGGACATGGCGCACCTCGCCGCGATAAGCGGCACGCTCGACGCGCATGACCCGATCAACATCCAGTTCACTAGCGGCACCACCGGCAAGCCGAAGGGGGCGACGTTGACCCATCACAACATCGTCAATAACGCGCGCTTCATCGCGATGTCGATGCGTCTAACGGAGCAGGACCGGTTGTGCATCCCGGTGCCGCTGTATCACTGTTTCGGCATGGTGCTTGCGGTGCTCGCCTGTGTGTCCACTGGTGCCGCGATGGTATTCCCGGGGGAAGGATTCGATCCGGCGGCCACGCTTGCCGCAGTGTCGGACGAGCGATGCACGGCGCTACACGGCGTGCCGACGATGTTCATTGCCGAGCTCGACCACCCCGATTTCGAGCACTATGATTTGAGTCGGCTGCGCACCGGCATCATGGCTGGCTCGCCGTGTCCGATTGAAACGATGAAGCGGGTTGTCGCACGCATGCACCTGGGTGAGATCACGATTGCGTATGGGATGACCGAGACGAGCCCTGTCTCATTCCAGAGTGCGGCGTCGGACCCGCTCGAAAAGCGCACCACGACAGTGGGCCGGATTCAGCCGCACCTGGAGGCGAAGATCATCGATGCGCTGGGCAATATTGTGCCGGTCGGGCAGACTGGTGAGCTTTGCACCAAAGGCTATTCGGTAATGCAGGGCTATTGGGGCGACGACGAAAAGACGCGCGAGTCGATCATCGACGGCTGGATGCATACGGGTGACCTGGCGACGCTGGACGCGCAGGGGTATTGCAATATCGTAGGACGACTCAAGGACATGGTGATCCGTGGCGGCGAGAACATTTATCCGCGGGAGATCGAGGAATTATTGTTTCGGCATCCAAAGATACAGTCGGTGCAGGTCTTCGGGGTGCCGGACGCGAAATATGGGGAGGAACTGTGCGCCTGGATCGTGTTGCGGCCTGGCGAGACGGCGACCGCGGAGGATATCCGAGATTTTTGCCATGGCCAGATCGCTCACTACAAAATCCCGAAATACGTCCGATTCGTGTCGGACTTGCCGATGACGGTAACGGGCAAGGTGCAGAAATTCGTGATGCGCGCCAAAATGATAGACGAGTTGAAGCTATCGTTGGACAAGACCGCGTAGGCAGCCAGCGTGGGCAAAAAAAAGCGGGCTCGGAGCCCGCTAAAAACCACACGCTACGGGGTTAGCGCGAGGAGACCATGGGTGGCATTGTGTTACCGCGTCTGACGCGGTGCCAACAAAGATGTCCCTGCGCAGCAGAGCGTCGGCAGTGCCGACCGGTGTTCACGCGTCGCATCCGCTCATACGACACAGTAGACCGCATCCGTGTTGGAAACCAATGGAAGCATTTTGGGGGAAACCCGCCGCCCGTGGGGTAACAAAGTGTTTCAGGTTGTAACTTCCTTTCGTCTGCCATTTGCAAGTTATTTATTTCCGCAGCCTTTGCCTTTTAATTAAAATATTTGGACCACAGGTAGCCGATAGTGTGTGCGGCCGTTGCTACACGCGTGCGCTGCGGCCTTGTGTTACGGTCGTTCACGTTTTTCCACAAGCACCGCATGAACGGATCAAACGGGTCAAACCGTTCATTGCGTCTCCTTGGGACGGCGGGACCGGCATCGGAACCTGCTAGAGTCCTAACGTGCCGCATGCGTGCACGGCGCACTAACGCACCGAAACGTCGAAACGCTGAAACGCCGAGGCCCGTCCATCATAGGCGAGTCGGCATCCATTGCTCGAATCGCCGATGCGCGGCGCGCGTCCGTTAAAATGGTGCTTTTCCTGGGCAGAGCGCACCGTGCCTCACAATCTCGCCAACGACACTTTCCTGCGCGCGCTGCGGCGCGAACCGACCGAGTACACGCCGATCTGGTTGATGCGCCAGGCGGGCCGTTATCTTCCCGAGTACAACGCCACGCGCGCCCGTGCGGGCAGCTTCCTCGGTTTGGCCAAGCAGCCCGACTACGCAACCGAGGTGACGCTGCAGCCGCTCGATCGCTATGTGCTCGATGCGGCAATCCTATTTTCGGACATCCTGACGATCCCCGATGCGATGGGGCTGGGACTTGAATTTACGCCCGGCGAGGGCCCACGCTTTGCCCACCCGGTCCGCACCGAGGCCGACGTCGCCCGGCTCGCCGTGCCCGGCATCGATGCGACGTTGCGCTACGTGACCGATGCGGTTGCGCAGATCCGTCGCGCGCTGGTGGGCGCCGATGGCCGTCAGCGCGTGCCGCTGATCGGCTTCTCCGGGTCGCCGTGGACGCTAGCGTGCTACATGGTTGAGGGCGGTGGCAGTGACGATTTCCGTACCGTGAAATCGATGCTGTATGCCAGGCCCGATCTAATGCACCGGATCCTGGAGGTCAATGCGCGCGCGGTCGCCGATTATCTGAATGCACAGATTGATGCCGGCGCGCAAGCGGTGATGATCTTCGATACCTGGGGCGGCGTGCTGGCCGAGCGCATTTACCAGTCGTTTTCACTACAGTACATGTCCCAGGTCGTCGCGGCGCTCAAGCGTGAACATGATGGCGAGCCTGTCCCCGTAATTGCCTTTACCAAGGGCGGCGGGCAGTGGCTTGAGGCGATTGCCGCGAGCGGCGTCGATGCGGTGGGGCTGGACTGGACCGTCGATCTGGCGCGGGCACGGGCGCGAGTGGGCGGCCGGGTTGCCTTGCAGGGCAATCTTGACCCGAACGTGTTGTTTGCCCCGCCCGAGGTGATTCGCGCCCAGGCTCGTCAGGTGCTGGACGCCTACGGCAATCACCCGGGGCACATATTCAACCTCGGGCATGGCATTTCGCAATTCACGCCAGTGCAGGCGGTTACCGAACTGGTCGACGAAGTACACCAGTACAGCCGCGCAATGCGTGCCGTCGAATGATCGCCGGCCGTTGCTGCAATGCCATAGCGTGGACCCTGTTCGTCAGGGGCCTGGACTTGTGCAAACCGCGGTAGTAGCGACTTGTCAACACCTGCTGGCGGCCACTTATACACATTTTTTTGCCACCTTTGTCACATCGTGAATTTTGGCGTAGCAGAGTAGCATCACGCGCAAATTATTTTTCTAAATCCTTGATTTGTAAAATAATCTGGATCGAGCCGACGCAAAGCCCGATCTCGGCGAAATGTGCGTCGCTCGGCCGCTCCACGGGGGTGGCCGCGGGCTTTTACACAAAGTTATCCACAGGATGCCGAGCGATCATAAATTTTTACGATGAATCCATGGCTTAGCGGTGGTTGCGATGTTTTACTTTAACTTTACGCTGCCTTGTCTCCCCTCTCGGTGACGCTTCGCCGCGCCGGCTCGGATCGCCGTGGCTGCGCCGACACACGACCCATGCAACCGACGCTTTTTCGTTACGTTCGAGTCGCGCTGGACCATCCGCTTTCGGCACTGTACGACTACCGCTGGACTTTGCCGTCGCAGCCGCTGCCCGGCATGCTCGTGCAAGTGCCATTTGGCCGCCGGCAGATAGTGGGACTGGTCATCGAGGTCGCGGATGCGACTGACGTGCCAGAGGATCGATTGCGAGACGTCCAAAGCGCGTGCATCGATTGTCCGCCGCTGGACGCAAACTGGCTTCAATTGATCGCGTTTGCTGCGGATTACTATCAGCGCGGCCGCGGCGAAGTGGCGTTGCCAGCGTTGCCGCAGGCGTTGCGCGATGCGGCCCGTTGGCCACGGCTGTTCGCGCGTGAGCCGGTCTATCGGCTGACGACGGCCGGGCGCGATAGGTTGCCTGACGCGTTGCCGGCCCGCGCGACGGCGTTGCGACGGCTCGCCCAGGCATTGTTGCGGGCGGACACGCTGGGCGCTGACGATGCCCGCGCGATCCACCCGAAGGCCGTTGCGACGCTCGAGCAGTGGCAGGAGCACGGATGGGTTCACGTGCAATGGCGCGGCGCCGTCGAGGCATTGGAAATGAGCGACACGACGCAGCCGCCGGGGCGGCCCGGGCACGATGTCTCGTCGCGGCTGGACCCGTGCGCGGTGCCCGAGCTTAATGCTGAACAGCGGGCGGCGGTCGAGGCGATCGACGCCGCCCGAGGCTTCGCGCCGTTCGTATTGCATGGCGTGACCGGCAGTGGCAAAACTGAGGTGTATCTGCACAGTTTGGCTGCCTTGTTCGCCCGTCGGCCCGATGCGCAGGCGCTGGTGATGGTGCCGGAGATCAACTTAACGCCGCAGTTCGAAGCGGTATTCCGGGCGCGTTTTTCGCACTGGCCGGCCACCGCTTTGGTGACTTTGCACAGTGGTCTGGCGGACGGTGAGCGAGCGCGTAATTGGCTGGCGGCGCACGCCGCCGGTGCGCGGATCGTGCTGGGCACGCGGATGGCGGTGCTCGCGTCGCTGCCGCGGCTGGCACTGATTATCGTCGATGAGGAACACGAGCCCGCCTATAAGCAGCAAGAAGGGCTGCGCTACTCCGCACGGGACCTGGCGGTGTGGCGGGCCAAGCAGTTGAGCGTCTCCGTCGTGCTCGGCTCGGCCACGCCGTCGCTCGAAACATGGTGGCATGCGTGCCAGCGCCGCTACACGACGTTGGCGTTGTCGCGGCGCGCGGTAGCGGACGCGACGTTGCCTCGGGTCAGGCTAATCGACATGGAGGCGGAGAAACAGACGGGTCGCCATCGCGCGGATGGGTTATCGATGCCGCTCGTGAAAGCGTTGCAAGAGCGCTTGGCGCGTGGCGAACAAAGCCTGGTGTTCCTGAACCGCCGGGGCTACGCGCCGGTGCTGGCCTGCGACGCGTGTGGCTGGGTCGCAGGCTGCTCGCGCTGCAGCGCGTATGTGGTGCTGCACAGGCCCGAGCAGCGCATGCGATGCCATCACTGCGGTGGGGAAAGTCGCATCCCGCGAGCATGCCCGGCGTGTGGCAACGTCGATCTAGCGCCGTTCGGCCGCGGTACGCAACGTATCGAGGAGGCGCTCGGTGCGGCGGTGCCCGGTGCGCGAGTGTTGCGCATCGATGCGGATAGCACGCGGCGCAAGGGCAGTGCACAGGCGTTGTTGTCCGGGGTGCATGCCGGCGATGTCGATATCCTGGTTGGCACACAGATGATCGCGAAGGGACATGACTTTCAACGGGTCACGCTGGTCGGCGTGCTGAATGCGGATGCCGCGTTGTTCTCGCATGATTTTCGCGCGGGAGAACGGCTGTTCGCGCAATTGATGCAAGTCTCGGGCCGGGCTGGGCGGGGCGGCACCCACGGCGAGGTGCTGATCCAAACCGGACATGCGCGGCACGCGTTATATGCGGCGCTGGCGCGCCACGATTACGTCGGCTTTGCCGAGACGACACTGGCCGAGCGGCGCGACGCGCATCTGCCGCCCTTCGTTTTTCAGGCACTGCTGCGCGCCGAAGCGCGCGGCTTGGACGATGCGCTGCGGTTTCTCAATGAGGCTGCCGCGATACTTGACGCGGTACCCGGCGCCGAGTGCGTGACGCGCTATGATCCGGTGCCGCTGAACATCGTCAAGGTGATGCACGTGCACCGCGCACAGCTGCTGCTCGAAAGCGCTTCGCGTGCCGCGCTGCAGCGTACGCTGCACGCGTGGGTGCCGCGGTTGCGCGAACTCAAAGGGGCCCTGCGCTGGAATGTGGAAGTCGATCCGCTGGATATCTGAGCGTGTATGGCGTGGCGCCGGCGAAACCAACAGTGAAAGAACCCATCGGCCTGTTCAAAACAACTTGGCCACTACAAAGCGCTCTTTCGTGTTCATCTTCATCTTTGAGAACGAACTTTACTAGGTTCCGACTGGCCCTATTTGTGCCGAAGGCAAGTCACCCCGACGGGGTTGGGGTAACCGTGACGATTCTGACGCTGACCGTGTTGTTGCGTTACGTGGGAATATGGGTTGCTCTTCCAAAAGAAATGTTTAGGGAGAGCGAGCATGGAGCCCCGTCAGGATCAGAATATCAGTTGTCTCGGTGAACCTGATCGGTGGGTTCATTCCGCGTGCATACTTTGTTCTAATGGCTGCGGTCTGGAAATCGCTGTCAAGGACGGGCGCATCGTGGGTGTTCGCGGCAAGCTAGATCATCCGGTGAATTTCGGGCACCTTGGCCCCAAGGGCAAGCATGCCTGGGTGGCGAACGAAAGTCGCCGACGCGGGCGGCAACCGATGGTCCGGCGTGCCAAGGGTGCGCCGCTAGAGCCGGTGAGTTGGGATGAGGCGCTGGCCTTCTTTATGCAAAAATTTCAAGATGCGTGGGAACAGGGCCACGGGAATCTCGCGTGCTACAACTCCGGACAACTGACCTTGGAGGAGTTCTATACCCTGGGTAAGCTTTGGCGAGGCGGCCTGCAGTCGTCAAACATTGATGGCAACACGCGGCTGTGCACAGCGACTGCGGCCACTGGGCTGATGGCCAATTTTGGCGCCGATGGTCCCGCTGCTTCCTACGTCGACATTGATGAGGCAGAACTCCTATGCCTCTATGGCCACAATGTTGCCGAGGCTCAGACGGTGTTGTGGGAGCGGATGCTCGCGGCAAAACAACGCAACCAGGGCCGTATCATTGTAGTGGATCCGCGCAAGAGTCCGACTGTGCGCCAGGGAGCGGACCTCCATTTACAAATCCGAATTGGCACCAACGTGGCGCTGATGAACGGGCTGATCCACCTGCTAATTCGCAACGGCGCGGTCGATCTCGATTTTGTGCGCAAGCACACGGTCGGTTTCGAGCTGATGCAGTCGGTCGTGGCCGAATATTCGCCGCAGCGCGTGGCCGACATCTGCGGTATTGAGATCACCGCGCTGGAGACGGCGGCGCAATGGATAGGCAGTACAGAGCGGCATGGTTTTCTACCGTGCTGCAGGGGGGTTTTATCAGGCTGTGGAGGCGACCGCATCCTCTTCCTTGGTCAACAGTGTGCATCTGCTGCGCGGTGCCATCGGCAAGCGCGGCGCGGGCCCCTTGTTAATGGCGGGACAGCCCTCCGCCATGTCGAACCGGGAAGCTGGGGCGGACGGCTCCTACCCCGGCTATCGTAATCCCCATAACCTCACCCATATGCGGGAGCTGGCCGAACTCTGGAATATCGACCCCGTTACGTTCCACCCTGAGGTACCGAAAGATATCGTCACGATGCTCGAAACCGCCGAGCGCGGGGAGATTGAATTCCTGTGGGTGATCGGCACTAATCCAATTGTCAGCCTGCCTGACCAGAATCGTACGCGGCGCATCCTGGAGCAGTTGTTCGTGGTCGTACAGGATCCTTTTGTCGACGCTGACACGATTGCTTTGGCCGACATTTACTTTCCCGTGGCCATGTGGGGCGAAAAGACGGGCTGCGTGACAAATGCTGACCGCACTGTCAATTTATTATGCAAAGCCGTCGAACCGCCGGGACAGGCCCGCACCGACCTCGAAATCTTCGTCGAGGTCGCACACCGTCTTGGTTTTAAGGATCGGGACGGCAAACCGCTAATCGGCTATCGGGAACCATCGGAGGCGTTCGACGAGTGGCGCCGCGTGTCCAAGGGCCGGCCGTGCGATTACTCAGGAATGACCTACGAGTTGTTGTTGAAGAAGGGCGGCGTGCGCTGGCCCTGCAACGAACAGCACCCGGAGGGCAGCGAGCGGCTATATGAGGATCTACATTTTTGGACCGGGATTGACGACTGCGAAAGCTACGGCGCCGATTTTCTCACCGGCAGCAAGCACACGCGCGCGCAATACAAGGCCATCGATCCCAACGGGCGTGCTTTCCTGCGGCCAGCGCAATGGCGCCGGCCGCCCAACCCGCCAAGCGAGTCATATCCCTTCGTTTTGTCGACAGGGCGTGTTGTCTACCATTTCCACACGCGAACCAAGACCGGACGTTCTGAAGCGCTGCATCGGCGTGTGCCGAATGCCTATGTTGAAATCCATCCCGACGATGCGCAACGGCTGGGCATTTGTCTTGGAGACTGGGTGGAAGTGTCGTCGATGCGCGGGCGATGGGAAGGGCCGGCGATGGTCGTCGACACGGTGCGGCCCGGAGAATTGTTTATTCCCTTCCATTTCGGCAAAGGCCATCAAGCGGCCAATCAACACACGACCTATGCCCGCGATCCTGTCAGCCAACAGCCGCAGTTTAAGTCGTCCCCAGTCCAGTTAAAGTGGCTGAGCTTTGCGGAACCGGAGCCCTGGCTGGTTGAGCGTCGGAATGACTTGCAGAATAGGAATATGAAGCCGTATGCTGCCAGAGATATTCGATAAGCGACTCTCCTCGCTCTATCGCATGAATGCGATAAAGCCCGCGTTCGTCGGCTGCACTGTACCCAAGCAAAGATGGCCAACACTTGACCTGTCCGAGAAAGTTAGACGACTACAGTGCGCCGCAGTTTGACTGGACCGGATCGCACGGCAGCGCCGACGGCGCCTGCCCTGGACGATCGGAGCGGAAAGACAGAAATCGGAACGGAAAGACCGAGCCGAAAGGCGGAGACGAGCGGCACCGTCAACGCAGTAGCCGGCTGCGTGCTGCCAGTGCACGTGTCCGGTAGCTACTGGGCTGTTTCCGGCCAATGAATTCCCCGGTGACGGGCGAGCGCCGCAGCGGCGTGTGTGTCGGCGAGCCGATGCGGGTGTACGGCAGTTGTGCCGATTGCCGGCACCGCGACGCCGACGCAAAAAGTCTCGAGCACACCATGGCAGGTCTCTCCGTGTTTAGTTTCTGCTTGGGTCCTGGCGTGGCCGATAGCCGCCGACGCTGGCCCGACGATTAACTCGTATCGACGCGCGACGAGTGTGATGCGCTTGTCTCGTCTTGCTGCGCCCTCCCTCTTGTTAACGGCGGTGCCTCTCGCCTCGATGACTAGGGAAAACACCGACGCCTAGCCGCTTGATTTGTTGCGGGCGAAACTTCTTAACCCCTTGTAAATAAACAATTTATGGAGTGGCAACCTTCAGCCGGAAAAGATTGCACCTTTTTAATGTACAAAGTACGATCAGCCAGATTTTTTCGAGTGGTCCGGCGGCAACGCCGATAAAGGAATCATGGCTAGCACCACCCTTGGCGTTAAGGTCGACGATCCGCTGCGGACCCGACTTAAAGAAGCGGCCCTGCGTCTGGAGCGCACGCCGCACTGGCTGATCAAGCAGGCAATTTTCGCGTACCTGGAGAAAATCGAGCATGGGACGCTGCCCCCCGAGTTGTCGCTGTCCCATGAAGTAGCTGACGCCGGCGAGTCGGGCATCGAACCGAACGACGACGCGTCGCACCCGTTCCTGGAACTTGCGCAGAACGTGCAACCGCAGTCGGTGCTGCGTGCGGCGATCACCGCGGCCTATCGACGTCCGGAGCCGGAGTGTGTGCCGTTCCTAATCGGGCAAGCGCGGCTGGCGCCGCCGCTGGCCAGCGACGTGCAGGTGCTCGCCACGCGCTTGGTCGAGGCGTTGCGCGCCAAGCGTACCGGCGGTGGCGTCGAAGGATTGATCCATGAGTTCTCGCTGTCGAGCCAGGAAGGCGTTGCGCTGATGTGTCTGGCCGAGGCGCTGCTGCGGATTCCGGACCGGGCCACGCGCGATGCGCTGATCCGCGACAAGATCAGCAAGGGCGACTGGAAGTCGCACGTCGGCCATGCCCCATCACTGTTCGTGAACGCCGCGACATGGGGCCTGATGATCACTGGCAAGCTGGTTGAGACCAACAGCGAAGCGGGCCTGTCGCGCGCACTTACGCGGATGATCGGCAAGGGTGGCGAGCCGTTGATCCGCAAGGGCGTGGACATGGCAATGCGGTTGATGGGCGAGCAGTTCGTCACCGGCGAGACGATTTCCGAGGCATTGGCGAACAGCCGAAAATACGAGGCGCGCGGCTTCCGCTATTCGTATGACATGCTCGGCGAGGCGGCAACGACCGAGAAAGACGCTCAGCACTACTATGCATTGTACGAACAGGCGATCCATGCGATTGGCAAGGCCGCTGGCGGGCGTGGCATCTACGACGGACCGGGGATCTCGATCAAGCTGTCGGCGTTGCATGCGCGATACTCGCGCGCGCAGTACGAGCGCGTGATGAGCGAGTTGCTGCCGCGAGTGCGAGCGCTGGCGCGCCTGGCGCGCCGCTACGACATCGGCCTGAACATCGATGCGGAGGAAGCGGACCGGCTGGAGATCTCGCTGGATCTGCTCGAGGCGTTGTGCTCCGATCCGGAGCTGGCCGGCTGGAACGGCATCGGCTTTGTCGTGCAGGCGTACCAGAAGCGCTGTCCGTTCGTGATCGACTATTTGATCGATCTGGCCCGCCGCAGCCGACATCGCCTGATGGTGCGGCTGGTCAAGGGCGCGTACTGGGACAGCGAGATCAAGCGGGCGCAGGTGGATGGGCTCGAAGGCTACCCCGTCTACACCCGCAAGGTCTACACCGACGTGTCCTATCTCGCGTGTGCAAAGAAACTGCTGGGCGTGCCCGATGCGGTGTACCCTCAATTCGCCACGCACAACGCCCACACGTTGTCGGCGATCTACCATTTGGCGGGCCAGAACTATTATCCGGGCCAGTACGAGTTCCAGTGCCTGCACGGGATGGGTGAGCCGCTATACGAGGAAGTGACCGGCCGCGGCAAGCTCAATCGTCCATGCCGCGTGTATGCACCGGTTGGCACCCATGAGACACTGCTCGCGTACCTAGTGCGTCGGCTGCTGGAGAACGGTGCGAACACATCGTTCGTGAACCGGATTGCCGATGAGTCGGTGCCGGTGGCCGAGCTGGTGGCGGATCCTGCCGACGAGGCATCACGGATTGTGCCGCTCGGTGCGCCGCACCCGAAGATTCCGTTGCCGCGCGCGCTGTATGGCAGCGAACGGGCCAACTCAATGGGGCTGGACCTGTCCAACGAGCATCGCCTCGCATCGCTGTCGTCAGCATTACTTGCGAGCACCAACGTGATGTGGCATGCCGCACCGACGCTGCAGCCCGGCGAGGTGGTGAGCGGCACGCCGCGTCTGGTGCGCAACCCCGCCGATCAGCGCGACGTGGTTGGCACGGTGGTGGACGCGACAGCAGAGCACGTGCAAGCCGCGCTCGCTAACGCGCTCGCCACCGCGCCGATCTGGCAGGCCACGCCCGTGCAGGCGCGCGCCGACTGCCTAACCCGCGCCGCTGACCTGCTCGAAGCGCAGATCCATACGCTGATGGGGCTGGTCGTGCGCGAGGCGGGCAAATCGCTGCCGAATGCGATTGCCGAGATCCGCGAGGCGATTGATTTTCTGCGCTACTACGCGAGCCAGATCCGCGGCGAGTTTTCCAACGACACGCACCGTCCGCTTGGGCTGATCGTCTGTATCAGTCCATGGAACTTCCCGCTGGCGATCTTCATGGGCCAGGTCGCGGCGGCGTTGGCCGCCGGCAATACGGTGCTGGCGAAACCCGCCGAGCAGACGCCGCTGATCGCCGCGCAGGCGGTGCGTCTCCTGCACGAGGCCGGCGTTCCCACTGGCGCCGTGCAATTGCTGCCCGGCGACGGGGAGACGGTGGGCGCTGCGCTGGTCGCCGATCCGCGTACCCGTGGCGTGATGTTTACTGGCTCCACCGAGGTCGCACGCCTCATCAACCGTACGCTATCCGAACGGCTGGATCCGGACGGTAAGCCGATTCCGCTGATCGCCGAGACCGGCGGCCAGAATGCGATGATCGTTGACTCGTCGGCGCTGCCCGAGCAGGTCGTCGCGGACGTGCTGCAGTCGGCGTTCGACTCGGCCGGCCAGCGGTGCTCGGCGCTACGCGTGTTGTGCCTGCAGGATGACGTGGCGCAGCACACGTTGCAGATGCTGACCGGCGCAATGCGCGAATTGTCGATTGGCAATCCAGATCGTCTATCCACCGATATCGGCCCGGTCATCGATGCCGAAGCCAAGCGTGGCATCGAAGCGCATATCGCGACGATGCGCGATAAGGGCCGCAAGGTGTTCCAATTGCCGCTGCCGGACAGCTGTCAGCATGGCATGTTCGTGCCGCCGACACTGATTGAGATTGACAGCATCGACGAGTTGGAGCGCGAGGTGTTCGGGCCGGTGCTGCATGTGGTGCGCTACCGCCGCCATGCGCTGGAATCGCTGCTGGAGGCCATCCGTGCGACCGGCTATGGGCTGACGCTGGGGGTCCACACGCGAATCGATGAGACGATCGGCCACGTCATCGAGCGCGTGCATGTGGGCAATATCTATGTGAACCGCAACGTGATCGGCGCGGTGGTCGGCGTGCAGCCGTTCGGCGGAGAAGGGCTCTCGGGCACGGGGCCGAAGGCGGGCGGACCGCTGTACCTGTATCGGCTGCTGGCTAAGCGTCCGAACGGCATACCCGCGTCGCTGGCCAGGTCGCTGAGCGAGGAGACGCCGGCCGACGGCGGACCGGCGGCAGCGCTCACGGCGTTTCGCGACTGGTTGCTCGGCGAGCGCGATGTCCAGCTCGCTGCCCGTTGCGACGGCTACCTGAGCCAGGTGCTCGCCGGTGCCACGGCCACGCTGCCGGGCCCGACCGGGGAGCGCAACACTTATGCGCTCAGCGCACGTGGCACGGTATTATGCATCGCGTCGACGGCCAGCGGCGCACGCGCACAGCTGGCGGCGGTGCTGGCCACCGGCAACCGCGCGTTGTTCATCGGCGCGAGCGGCGAGCAACTGGTCGGTGCGTTGCCAGTCGCGTTGCGCAGCTACGCGGCGGTGAGCCGCGACGGTGACCTCGGCGTCGAGTATGATGCCGTGCTGTTTGAGGGCGACAGCGATGCGTTGCAATCGCTAGTACGGCAGATCGCCGCGCGCGGCGGCCCGATCGTCAGCGTGCAGAGTGTTGTGACCGGCGCGTTCGACGAGGATGCCTTCGGCGACGACTATGCGCTTGAGCGGCTGTTGACTGAGCGTTCGGTGAGCGTCAACACGGCTGCGGCGGGCGGTAATGCCAGTTTGATGACAATCGGCTGAATACCATTTGGTCGCTTGACACAAAGTGAGGCGGGGCACGGCGGACGCCGGGCGACGCCTCACCCTTAAAGCCAAAAGGAGATGTCTCGATGGAGCACACGATGAAAAAGCTGACGGGCGCGACGTTGTTCGCCGCCTTGTCGGTCGCGGGGAGCGTAGCGCACGCGCAGCAGACAGAGCAAGTGAAGGTGGGCTTTGCCGCACCGATGACCGGCGCCCAGGCGCACTATGGCAAGGACATGCAGAACGGCATCGTGCTCGCGATCGAAGACTTCAATGCAACCAAGCCGGTGCTCGGCGGCAAGCCGGTGCAAATCGTGCTGGACACCGGCGATGACCAGGCCGACCCGCGTACCGGCACAACCGTTGCGCAAAAGCTCGTTGATGATGGTATCAAGGGCATGCTCGGCCATTTCAACTCTGGGACGACGATTCCGGCATCGCGCATCTATGCGAATGCCGGGATTGCGCAGATCGCGATGGCAACCGCGCCGGAATACACGCAGCAGGGCTACAAAACGACGTTCCGGATGATGACTTCCGACACGCAGCAAGGCTCGGTGGCTGGCACGTTTGCGGCGAGGACGCTGAAACTGAAGAAGGTTGTGATTATCGACGACCGAACCGCGTATGGCCAGGGCCTGGCCGATCAGTTCGAGAAGGCCGCGAAGGCCTCGGGCGCGAAGATCCTGGAGCGCGAGTACACGAACGACAAAGCGGTCGATTTCAAGGCGATCCTCACCAAGGTGAAATCGTTGACGCCGGATCTAGTCTACTATGGCGGCGCGGACGCGCAAGCCGGCCCGATGGTCAAGCAAATGAAGGCGCTAGGGATCAAAACGCCGCTGATGGCCGGCGAAATGGTCAAGACCGACACGTTCCTGAAGCTTGCGGGCGACGCCGCCAACGGCACGATCGCGTCGCTGGCAGGCCTGCCGCTGGAAGAAATGCCGGGGGGCAAGGACTATGTCGCGAAGTACAAGAAGCGTTTTGGCGAAGAGGTACAGACCTATTCGCCGTATGCGTACGATGGCGCGATGGCCCTGTTCGAAGCGATGAAGAAGGCCAACTCGACCGATCCGGCGAAGTACCTGCCGGCGTTGGCGAGGACCGACATGTCGGGCGTCACGGCCAAGCACGTCGCGTATGACGCGAAGGGTGACCTAAAGAACGGTGGCATCACGCTGTACAAGGTCGTCAACGGCCAATGGACCCCGCTGCAAAGCGTGGGCGGTAAGTAAGTCGCCGCTGAGCGCCCGTGCGTGGATGACTCGGGCGGGCGGGTCGAACGGCAGCGTGAATGCACGGGCCCCCGAGCGGGGCTCGTTGCTTTGGTGCAGTCGGATAGCGCCCGGATTGATACTGCGTCAGCACTCGACGATGTTCACGGCGAGGCCGCCGCGGGACGTCTCCTTGTACTTCGTTTTCATGTCGGCGCCGGTTTCGCGCATTGTCTTGATCACCGAATCGAGCGACACGTAGTGTGAGCCGTCGCCGCGCAGCGCCATCCGCGCGGCATTGACGGCCTTGACCGAGGCCATCGCATTGCGCTCAATGCAGGGGATTTGCACCATGCCGCCCACCGGGTCGCAGGTCAATCCCAGGTTGTGCTCCATGCCGATCTCCGCTGCATTCTCGACTTGCGCGGGCGTCGCCCCCATGACCGCGGCCAGCGCGCCGGCCGCCATCGAGCAGGCGACCCCGACCTCGCCCTGGCAACCGACCTCGGCACCGGAGATCGATGCATTGAGCTTGTACAGGATGCCGATCGCGCCGGCGGTCAACAGAAAATCGATGACGCCCGTGTCATTTGCGTCGGGCACGAACCGCGTGTAGTAATGCAGCACGGCTGGGATGATTCCAGCTGCGCCGTTCGTTGGCGCTGTCACCACACGGGCCCCGGCTGCGTTTTCCTCGTTGACCGCAATCGCGTACAAATTGATCCAATCGACCATCGACAGCGGATCGCGCAATGCCACCTCGGGCTTGCCCGACAGGTCGCGATACAACTGCGGCGCCCGCCGGCGCACTTGGAACGGGCCCGGCAGGTTGCCGTCTGCTGCAGGATTGCCGATGCCACAACCGCGCGCGACGCATGACTGCATCACGCCCCAAATACGCAGCAGATCGGCACGGATCGCGTCGTCGCTGCGCCATACCCGCTCGTTCTCGAACATCAGCTGCGCGATGGTGCGCCCAGTTTGCGTACATCGCTGCAACAACTCGCTGCCGGTCGAGAAAGGGTGTGGCAGCTGCTCGTGCGCATTAAGCACGCGTGTGTTGGACGCACCGGCCGTGACCACGAAGCCACCCCCCACGGATAGATAGGTCGACTCGCGCAGCACGCTGCCGGCGGCATCGAGCGCCCGCAGCTTTAGGCCGTTCGGATGCTCGGGCAACGCCTGCCGGTAGAACACGATGTGCTCCTTCGGCAGAAACGGAACTGGATGCGTGCCGAGCAGCGCAAGTGTGCGCGACGAGGCGACATGCTCGAGCTTGTCCGCGATCGCCTCGGCCTGCACGGTGTCCGGTGCCTCGCCAAGCAGGCCGAGCATGACGCCACGGTCGGTGCCATGGCCCTTGCCAGTCGCGCCGAGCGAGCCATAGAGTTCGACCTTGACCGATGCGGTGGCCGGCAGCAAGAGGTCGCGCTGCAAGCCTTGCGCGAACAGCAGTGCGGCGCGCATCGGGCCGACCGTGTGCGAGCTTGACGGGCCAATGCCAATCTTGAACAAATCGAATACGCTGACGGCCATGGCGACTCCAGAAGTGTCACGCCACGCCCGCGGCTGGTTCAGCGGGGCAGGCGGTTGCAATGTCGATGTTGCGCCCGCGTTGTTTCATCGCTCGCTCGAGCGCGCGGGCAGTGGCAGGCATGCGGCGAGCCACGGCGGCGGCACCGGCGCCAGGTGCAGTGCCACCGGCTGGTACCGCCCGTTTAGCCGCGCGGCGAGATGAAACAGCTCTGCCGCGCTGCGAGGGTCCCACGTGCCACTGAAGCTGCGCAATCCGGCGGCGCGGCGTGTTTCATCGAACGACACGCGGCTGTGGACGAACTCCTCATGGCTCGCGCGGCCGAGCGCATACGGGACGAGCCAATCGAGCGCGTGCTCCAGCGTCGCCCCGGAGGCGCTGCGCTCGCGCAGCCAGTTGCGGTTGTGCCGGCGCGCGGCCAGCGCGGCCATCACCAACGGCTGCAAATCATAGGTCACGTAGTGCAGCGCGTCGCGCTCGCCAAAATCTCGTGTTGTGCCATCCGGGGCAATGTTTGTGCCGACCTGTTCCACGAACAACTGCTGCGCGGCATCGATCAACTTGCGATCATCCAGTGTGAACGCGGCCATCGCGATCAGCTTGACGCGATGGCTCTGCCAGTTGTTCGCGAACGTATGTCGGAGTGGCCGGGGCTGACTGTCGATGCGCTCGACATAGCCGCGCGCCAGTTTGCGCAGGAACGCGATCGTCGCGTTGCGAGTCTTGACCGGCAGTGCGCTGGCGGTCAGGTCATACGCGAGAATCAAGCCATCGAGCTTCGTCTCGTCGATCGGATTGAAACTTGGCTGGTAAGTCGTGACCCAGGCGTCAAGCAGGCGCGCGACATAACGCAGGAAGCGCTCGTCGCCGGTTGCGCGCCACGCGAGCGCGGCGTTGCGCATCAGCTGGAAATCCTTTTGTGCGTTGACAGTTTGGTCGTAGAGGCCCTGGTGGGGCAGCGTGCCTTCGGTATGCAACTGAGCTACCGCGCGCGGCGCGTCGCTGAGCCCTACCAAGGTCTGTTGTACCAGCGCACGCACCCCGGGGTCGGCATGGGTGCGCTCGCTGTTCTGCAGTGCCGGCGCCGCGCAAAAGTTCATCGCCGCGCGCACCGGCACCGCGCAGAGCGGGCCCAGCAGGCCCGCCATCGCGGCGAGCACGATTGTAGTGCGTGCGGCGGCACGGCGGCATGTTGGATCAGATCGGAACGTGTCCACTATTCTGGGCTTCACTCTCTGGGCTGCGCTCGGATCGAGATGTTAGCCTTTCTTCGTGGATGGCTCACGCAAACGATACGTTTCCGTGCGCTGATTCGTGCCGATTTTCGGTCGCGACGGCGTCGCGATCCGCAGCGCACGCAAGCCTTTCTGTCGCGTTTGGGCTTGAGCGCATGGGGTTTGCTCGGCGCTAACGTGACAGTGCCTCGCTACGCATAGTCGCAGACCGGCACGCACGAACAAAACAAATTGCGATCGCCGTACGCGTTGTCGGCGCGGCCTATGGGCGGCCAGTACTTGCTGGCCGCCCGCGATGGGACGGGATACGCAGCCTGCTCGCGCCCGTAGGCATGAGGCCACGTGTCGGCGCCAATGACCGCGGCCGTATGTGGTGCGTGCTTGAGTGGGTTGTCGTCTCGGTCAGCGTGGCCTTGCTCGATCGCGCGAATTTCGTCGCGGATCGCGATCATCGCGTCGATGAAACGGTCCAGCTCCGCCTTAGATTCTGACTCGGTCGGCTCGATCATCAACGTGCCGGGCACCGGAAAGCTCATCGTCGGTGCGTGGAAACCGTAGTCGATCAGCCGCTTTGCGACGTCGTCAACGGTGATGCCGCTTACGTCCTTGATCGGCCGCAAGTCCAGGATGCATTCATGCGCGACCAGGCCGCCGGCTCCCGAATACAGCACCGGGTAGTGCGGGGCGAGGCGCTTGGCGATGTAGTTCGCGTTCAGGATCGCCGTTTCAGTCGCCGACTTGAGGCCGCGCGCGCCCATCATCGCAATGTACATCCACGAAATCGGTAGGATGGCGGCTGAGCCGTACGGCGCCGACGAGACCGCGCCGATCCCGTCCGGATTGCCGGCTGGCGTCGCCGCGCCTTCGCGCACATAGCCGACCGAACGCTGGTTCGGCAGGAAGCGCGCCAGGTGGGCGGCCACCGCGACGGGGCCCACGCCTGGGCCGCCGCCGCCGTGCGGGATGCAAAAGGTTTTGTGCAGGTTCAGGTGCGACACGTCGCCGCCGAATTGACCCGGAGCGGTTAGGCCCACCATCGCGTTCATGTTCGCGCCGTCAACGTACACTTGGCCCCCATGCGCGTGGACGATCTCGCAAATCTCTCGCACGTTTTGCTCGAACACGCCATGCGTGGACGGGTACGTGATCATGATCGCCGCCAGCTTGTCTGCATGGCGTGCGGCCTTGGTCTTCAGGTCCTCGACGTCGACATTGCCCTGCGCATCGCACGCGACGACTACAACTTGCATGCCGGCCATTTGGGCGGATGCCGGATTGGTGCCGTGCGCGGAAGCCGGGATCAAGCAAACGTTGCGATGGCCTTCGCCGCGCGACGCGTGGTACGCGTGGATGATCAGCAATCCGGCGTACTCGCCCTGTGAGCCGGCATTCGGTTGCAGCGATACTGCGGCATAGCCGGTGCACGTCACCAGCATCTGCTCGAGCTGCTCGATCATCTTGCGATAGCCGATGGTTTGCGAGGCGGGCGCGAACGGATGGATCTGCGCGAACTCAGGCCACGTGACGGGCAGCATCTCCGACGTGGCGTTCAGTTTCATCGTGCACGAACCGAGCGGGATCATCGCGCGATCCAGTGCAAGGTCCTTGTCGGCGAGCTGGCGCAGGTAGCGCAGCATTTCCGTCTCGCAGTGGTGGCGGTTGAACACCGGATGCGTCAGGTACGCACTGCGACGCAACAACGCGGCAGGCAGCGCGTCTTCGACGCTGGCATCCAGCGCGTCGATGTCCAACGTCGGCGCGCCGGCCTGCGCGGGCATGGTGTCCGGCTGCACGCCAGCGAGCGCGGGCGCCGTGCCGGCTGTTTCGGCGAACAGCGCGAGCAAATCAGCCAGGTCCAAACGCGTCGTCGTCTCATCGACCGACACGCCCACGCGCGCGCTGTCGATCCGGCGCAGGTTGATCCGCCGCGCGCGCGCAGCTTCGTGCAGCGCTTCGGTGCGCGTGCCCGACTCGATCGTTAGCGTGTCGAAGAACGTGTCATTGGCAAGCGTGTAGCCGAGTTGCCGCACGCCGGCCGCCAGAATCGCCGCAATGCGGTGCACGCGCTCGGCGATCTGCCGCAGACCTCGGGGACCGTGATAGACCGCGTACATGCTGGCCATGATGGCTAGCAATGCCTGCGCGGTGCACACGTTCGAGGTCGCCTTCTCGCGACGGATATGCTGCTCACGGGTTTGCAGGGCCAGCCGCAACGCAGGCTTGCCTTGTGCATCGACGCTCACGCCGACGAGCCGCCCCGGCATCTGCCGCTTGAACGTGTCGCGCACGGCAAGATACGCGGCGTGTGGGCCACCGAACGCGAGTGGCACGCCAAAACGCTGTGAGGTGCCCACCGCGACATCCGCACCCCATTCGCCAGGCGGCGTCAACAGCGTCAGCGCCAACAGATCGGCGGCGGCGACCACGTGTGCGCCGGCTTCATGGATCGCGGCAGCCAGGTCGCGATAGTCACGCACGTCGCCGTTGACGCCCGGATACTGCAGCAGCACGCCGAACGCGCCGGCTTGTGCCGCCGCCGCGGCAGGGCCGACCCGTACGTCGATGCCCACCGGCTGTGCGCGCGTGCGCACCACCTCAATCGTCTGCGGTAGCACGTCGTCGGCCACGTAGAACACGTTCGAGCGCGGCTTGCCCACGCGCTGCAGCAGCGTCATGGCCTCGGCCGCCGCTGTGCCTTCGTCGAGCAGCGACGCATTGGCAGTGTCCAGCCCAGTCAGGTCAATCACCATCTGCTGGAAATTGAGCAGTGCCTCGAGCCGGCCTTGCGAGATTTCGGGTTGGTATGGTGTATAGGCGGTGTACCAGGCCGGGTTCTCGAGCACATTGCGCAGGATCACCGCAGGTGTATGTGTACCATAGTAGCCCTGGCCGATGTAGCTGCGGAACACTTCGTTTTGGCGCGCCAGTTCGCGCAGTCGCGCGAGCGCTTCGGCCTCGCTGCGCGGCGCGGTGAATTCGCCAAGCGACAGGCTGTCACGACGTCGGATGCTCGGCGGCATCACCGCGTCGATCAGCGCGTCGCGGTGATCGAAGCCGAGCACCGCCAGCATCTGCCGTTGATCGTCGGCGCTAGGCCCGATGTGACGTTCGGCGAAAGCGTCGTGTCGTTCAAGCTCGGCGAGCGTGGGACGGGGGGCGCGATTCATCAGGTGATCCGGGTGCTCTGGCTTCATATCGAAATCCTGTCGGTCCACGCCGCCGCGATGCGCGGGGCCGGCGTGGACCCGTTGAGGTCAATCAGGCGCCGATCGCCTGGCCGTACGCGGCCGCGTCGAGCAATGAGTCCATCGCGGCGGTGTCCGCGGGCTTGATACGGAATAACCAGGACTCGTACGGCGCGCCGTTGACCTGGTCCGGCGCACTGATCAGCGCGTCATTGGACTCGACGATCTCGCCGGCAACCGGTGCATAGATGTCGGAGGCCGCCTTGACTGACTCGATCACTGCGATCGCGTCGCCGGCCTCGACCTGCTTGCCGGCTTCCGGGAGTTCGAGGAACACGACGTCGCCCAGCGCTTCCTGCGCGTGGTCGGTGATGCCGATGGTGAGCGTGCCGTCGTCTTCCTTGCGAATCCACTCATGAGATTCGGTGTATTTGAGTTCGGCCGGGATAGTCATGGGTGGCTCCTAATATCGTTGAGGTCGTGAATCGGTGTGCTCCGGCGCGGCGCAGGCGAACCGTGCCCGGCGCTTGGCGGTGGCGGCGCGCCGCGTCAGATGAGCGGCTTGCCGTGGCGCACGAACGGCAGTTTAACCACCCGCGCGGGCAACGCCTTGTCGCGGATCATGACCTGTACTGTGTCGCCGGCCGACACGGCTGTCGGCACACGCGCCAATGCGATGGATTGCTGCAACGACGGCGAGAACGTGCCACTGGTGACCTCGCCGTCGCCGTGTGCAGTGAGCACCTTCTGGTGTGCACGCAGGATACCCGCCGGCTTGCCCTGCGGGTCTTTGTCCAGCACCAGGCCCACGAACGACGCGCGCTGACCTTGTGCGCGCAGCGCCGCGCTGCCGACGAAATCGCGCTCGCCTGACAAATCGACGGTCCACGCGAGGCCGGCGTCAAGCGGCGACACGTTTTCGTCCATGTCCTGCCCGTACAGATTCATGCCGGCTTCCAGCCGCAGCGTATCGCGTGCGCCCAGGCCGCATGGCTTAACGCCCTGCGCGGCGAGCGCTTGCCACAATGCTTGCACGTGCGCGGCCTCGACAATGAGTTCGAAGCCGTCCTCGCCGGTATAGCCGGTGCGAGCGACCATCAGTGCACCGAACGGCGTGCCGTCCACACGCGCGGCGTTAAAGGGCTTGAGCGCTTCGCCCGGCTGCTGCACCGCCGGCACGGCCTGCCCGACCTTCACTCGCGCATTCGGGCCTTGCACGGCGAGGATCGCCAGGTCCCGGCGCGGCGTCAGCGTGACGCCGAAGCTGCCTTCCGCGTTGAGTTGCCCGAGCCAGCCGATGTCCTTGTCCGCGGTACCGGCGTTGACTACGACGCGGAACGCATCGTCGGCGAAGTAGTACACGATCAGATCGTCGACCACCCCGCCGCTTGCGTTCAGCATGCACGAGTACAGTGCCCGACCCGGCGTTTGCAGCTTGTCGATATTGTTGGCCAATGCCATGCGCAGAAACGCCCGTGCGCCAGCGCCGGCGATATCCACGACGCACATGTGTGACACGTCGAACATGCCGGCGTCACTGCGCACCGCGCGGTGCTCGTCAATCTGAGAGCCATAGTTCACCGGCATGTTCCAGCCGCCGAAGTCGACCATGCGTGCATGGAGCGCACGATGGACCGCGTTGAGCGGGGTGGTCTTGAGTTGAGTCATGAAAGCTCTCAGTAGCGCGAACACAAAAAGGCGCACGAGCATCCGGGCAGCGGTGGATGCATGCATGACCCCTCTGTCCTCGGTACCTGAGAGATTGCGCCGCGCGGCTTGCCTGCCACGCATCGGCGCGCGCCCCTTCGGTGGGTAGCTTGCGCCGCTGCGTTTGCACGCGCACGGCTGCTACTACCGCTCTCCAGAGTGCGGTGCCGACCGGTTGGCGCACACGCGCCGACGGGCGGCGCGGCGCGCGACGACGAGTCGGCGGTCCGGCGCGCACGGTCCTTTTGCCTGAGAGTTTGTGGGTTGCCCCTTCGGCGGCACCGGCTTGTGATTCGTCGCACCAAGCCGGCACGCTCTCCCGGCGCGCGTGGCGATTGTGCGCGACGCGCGCCGCTGTGTCAATCAGCCCAATCGCGCCACAACGTCATCAACACGGTCATCACGACCGGGCCGATGAACCATCCAGCAAGCCGAAGGTTGACGCGCTGCCGAGGATACCGAGGCCGCATCACAGGCGCTGACCGGCAGCGGTGCATGGAGCGTCTGGCCGGCATAGCCCTATCCAATCAGACCGACACGAAGCTGCGGCATGGCATCCCCTCTTTTCTTCAATGCGGACGTGATGCGCGGCGTGACGTGACGGTGTTCAGCCTGGCTGTTTCTGCAGCAGCGCCTTCAGGCTCGCTAGCCGGTCCTTGGGGGTCATCGGTGCTTCATCCGGCGTGGGAGGTGGCGCATCGTCCAGACGCATTTCCGCAATGAAGCGGGACGGCTCGCACACGAGCGTCTCCCTCGCGCGCTTTCGCTTCTTGCAATAGTTCAGATGCAGGCTGCGCTGTGCGCGCGTGATTGCGACATACATCAGGCGGCGCTCTTCCTCGATCCGCGCGTCGTCGATCGGCTCATCATCGGCGCCACCGCGGTGCGGAAGAATGCCTTCCTCGACGCCCACCAAAAACACGTGCGGATACTCGAGGCCCTTCGACGCATGGACGGTGGACAAGCGTACCGCGTCCGGATCCTCGTCCTTGCCATCGAGCATTGACATCAGCGCGACGGTCTGAATTAAACCCAGCAGGTTCTTGCCGGTATCGGCCAGTCCGTCCGCATTCTCGTAGCCGTATGCGTGTTGTTCGTCATCGTCATCGTCGTCGGCGTCCTCGCCGCGCGGCGTGCCGGATCCACCGAGCGTGGCGTCGCGCTCCGGTTTCGTGCCCTTCTTCTTGAGCCATTCGAGGAACTCGAGCACGTTTGTCCACTTAGTCTGCGCCTGGCGCTCGTCGAATGCGTCATACAGGTACGCTTCGTAATGGATGGCTTCCATCAAATCATCCAGCAGCGTCGTTGCCGGGTCGGTGCCGGCCCGTGCCGCGATGCGCTGAATGAAATCGCAGAATACCCGCAATGGCTCGACCTGACGCGGCGATAGCCGCGCCTCGATGCCGCCCATATAGACTGCCTCGAACAGCGACACCTTCGCCTGGCCGGCAAACGAACCGAGTGCTTCCAGCGTCGTGTTGCCCACGCCGCGGCGCGGCGTGGTAATCGCGCGGATGAACGCCGGATCGTCGTCGTGGTTAGCGATCAGCCGAAGATAGGCGCAGATGTCCTTGATTTCAGCGCGATCGAAGAATGACTGTCCGCCTGACAGCACGTACGGGATACGCTCGCGGCGCAGCACCTGCTCGAAGATCCGGGCCTGGAAGTTGCCCCGGTATAGGATCGCATAATCGCGGAATTGTGTGCGGCGCTCGAACTTGTGCGCCGACAGACGGAACACCACCGATTCTGCCTCGTGCTCCTCGTCATTGCATGGCGTCACGGTAATGGTGTCACCCATGCCATGCTCGGACCACAGCTTCTTTTCGAACAGCTTCGGGTTTTGCGCGATCACGCTATTCGCGGCGTTCAGGATGCGCACCGTCGAGCGGTAGTTTTGCTCGAGTTTGATGACCTTCAGACGGGGAAAGTCCACTTGCAATTGCGCAAGGTTCTCCAATGTCGCGCCGCGCCAGCCGTAGATCGCCTGGTCATCGTCGCCGACTGCCGTGAACGCCGCGCGCGGGCCAGCGAGCAGCTTCAGCAGCTCGTACTGGCACGTGTTGGTGTCCTGGTATTCGTCCACCAGCAGGTAGCGCAGCCGATTCTGCCATTTGTCGCGCACCGGTTCATTGTCGCGGAACAATTCCGTGGGCAGCCGAATCAAGTCATCGAAGTCTACCGCCTGATACGCGTGCAGTGTCGCCGCGTAATGGCGGAACACGATTGCCGCCTGCATCTCGTCCTCGTTCTGCGCGAGCACACTGGCCTGTTCCGGCGTGACCATGCCGTTTTTCCACAGCGAGATGATTGACTGGATCCTGCGAATCAGACCCTTGTCCGTCGTGCCGATCTGCTCCTGGATCATGGCGAAGCAATCGTCCGCGTCCATGATCGAGAATTGCGGCTTCAAGCCGACATGGGCCGCTTCCTGACGCAGGATCTGCACGCCCAGTGAATGGAATGTGCATACCGTCAGCTGATTGACGGGCACTTTGCGGCCTTCCTTGCCGGGCGTCGTCAGCGTTTTGCCCTCGAGCAGCTTGCCGACCCGTTCGCGCATTTCGGCTGCCGCCTTGTTCGTGAAGGTGACTGCTGCAATGTGACGTGGCTCAAAGCCTTTTGCCTCGATCAGATGGGCGATCTTCTGCGTGATGACACGCGTTTTGCCGCTGCCGGCGCCGGCGAGCACGAGGCAGGGGCCGTCGAGATAGGTGACGGCGGCACTTTGCGCGGGATTTAGGCCATACATGGGGTGTAGCGGAGGGCGACGACGCGCGCTGCACAGATGCGTCGCGTCGAACGATGTGGTTCGCTGGGATCGGGGATGCTAACACAGCGGCGCGTCGCGGGCAGCCGACGCGTCGCATGGGCCCGGCGATGGACTGGCTGCGTCGCTCAGTGCCGATCCGGCTACTTGACTGTGCTTACCATATAGTCGACGGCCGCCTTCACGTCGGCATCAGAAGCATTCGAGCCACCTTTGGGCGGCATCGCGCCTTTGCCGTGCAGCGCGTAGTGGTAGACAGTGTCCATCGACTCCTTTAGCCGTGGTGCCCAGGCCGCCTTGTCACCGAGCTTCGGTGCGCCGGCTACGCCGGCAGCATGGCACGCTTGGCAGACCTGTTGGTACAGCGCCTTGCCGGCTTGCGCGGCGTCCGCGCTCGCGGACGTGGCGGCGCTGCCAGGCGGCGGTGCGGAAGGAATCGCTGCGATTGCGGCTGCGGCGGCTTGCGTGCTGTTGCTACTTATTACCGCTGCGGATGGCGTTGCAGCGGCCGAGGCTAGCGCCGCGGCCAATGTGTCGGGCGCGCCTTGGCCTTGATCTGGGCGGACCTCCACGCGAGCGACGGGGGCGATACGGCGGGAAACCTGCTCGTGCGACAAACCGTCGGTGCCAGCACCGGTGCGGGTGGCGTTGTCCACATAATGGACGAGCAACGCAATGACGATGATCGGGAGCGCAAAACTGGCAATGACCAGCGCGATGAGCTGCTTCGGATTCTTGATCGGGGCTTCGTGTGCTTCGCTCATGCTGTCTCGTCTCTCTAATAATGGATTCGGTAAAGCGTGGTAGCGAACGATAGGGCCTACCAGAATGACTGCTGATAACAACTGTCGATCGATTATAGACGCAAAGAAACGGGGTGTGACGGCGCTTCCCGCGCGCTTAAGCGCGCCTTGACCAGGAATCAGTGCAGGACCGCAATGGCCGGGGCAGGCATTCCCGCGTATCGGATAGACGATGCAGTCGAGTTGCGCTATACTTTTAGACTGCTTTGGCGTCCGCTTTCCTCGGATGCCTTTCAAGGCGATGCGCCCGTAGCTCAATGGATAGAGTACTGCCCTCCGAAGGCAGGGGTTGCTGGTTCGATCCCAGCCGGGCGCGCCAAGCTGGACAACGGTTTTCGGCGATTCCCTCCCGCCGGGTTACTCCCGGTGTAGCTAAAATACAGCTAACTTTCGTTCGTCGTAGAGCTTCTTAAGCGGCGTCACCCATTGCATCAAGTGGTCGGCATGACAGGTGCGCGTACCGCTGCACCATCTCCATCGTTTCCCATCCGCCCAATTCCTCCAGCACGTGCAACGACGTGCCGCGCTGCACGTGCCAACTCGCCCAGGCGTGCCGTAAGTCGTTTTTCAAAAATATAAGTACGCACGGCCTCTTCAATGAAACGGGAAAGCTTGCCCTTGCGGCGGCCGCCTTGCAATGCAAGGAACATGCGCGCGGACTAACCCGTGTCCGGCGACACGGCGATGTTCCAGCAAACCGTGTTCGTGAATGGTTTGTCACACACGTTTTGCCTTTCTCAAGGCGGCAATCCCGACTCTCGCGCAGTGACATCGCCAAATAATTGTTTGGCGACTTCTGCTCTGTAAGGCGCAGTGCTTGCCATTTTACCTGAACAGGTATAAATTGTTTCCATGTCTGACAAAGAAAAACCGCTTGGATGAATCGCGAGCAGCTACAAGGATCTGATGGCGTTGCCACCCGAGGTGCGCAGGCGTTTCGGTTATGCGCTGTCGTTGGCGCAGAGGGGCGATCAAGATGACGCTGTAAAAGTGCTCAAAGGTCTCGGCGGCGCCGGCGTGCTAGAGGTAGTCGAGGATGATGCTGGCGGCACGTACCGGGCCGTCTACACGGTGAATTGCGGAAGCGGTGTTCGTCCTACATTGCTTTCAGAAGAAGAGCAAGAGCGGGATCTCCACGCCGAAGGCAGACATCGACATCATTCGCGCTCGGCTGAAAGTAGCCGAAGCATGGGCACGGGAGCTACGAAATGCAAAAACGAATCATTAAAGGCGTCGAGGTTCAGCGCAGTTCAGGCAACGTCTTTGCCGACCTTGGACTGCCCGATGCCGAAAAGCTTAAGATCAAGACCGGCCTGGTGGTCGAGATCAGGAAGGCAATGCGCGCCCTCGGGCTGACACAACAAGAGGCGGCCAAACGCATGGGCGTGCCGCAACCGAAAGTGTCAGGAATGATGCGTGGTGACTTTACCAATCTGTCTGAGCGCAAGCTGATGGACTGTTTGAACCGCCTCGGCTATGACATCGAAATAAAGGTGCGGCCGGCGGCCGAGCCGGTCGGGCATCTGACGCTCGCGCTCGCTTGACCCAGTGCCACCCAATGGGTGCCTGCATTACCGATGAAGCGTGGGGCAAACTGCCCCACAAGGATGTCGAGACAACTTCACGACTGACCTGTCCACCGGCCATCGTTCAGCTGCGTTGCATCGACAGTAACGCTTCGCGCTCGGCTTCACTCAGATTCATTTTGCCCAGGCACTATTAGCCTCGGTGCGATTCAATTGGCTCAATGGGCTAGTCAACTCACATAAGAGATGGATTTGTACGGCAAATTGCCGTATCATTGTCTCAGGAGGATAATACGATGCCCGCAGCTATCTCTACCGCCCGTCTCGAAGCCCGGATCAGTACCGATTTACATTCGATGCTTAAGCGCGCCGCTGAGCTTCAGGGACGTACCATGACGGACTTCGTTGTGTCTGCCGTCCAGGACGCCGCACAACGCGCCATCGAGCAAGCCGAAGTCATCCGCCTGTCCTTGGCCGATCAAGAGTGCTTTGCCCAAGCGCTGCTGTCACCGCCGCAACCATCGCCCGCTTTGAAACGCGCTTTTTCCCGTCGCAATAAACTTTTGCGCGCCGAATGAGCGACGCACCGTTCCGACTCGCGCCGCTGGATGTCACCTATGATCGGGCCGCGTTCAATAGTGGCTCGGACCCGCTAGACCGTTATCTACGGGAGCAAGTCAGCCAGGACGTTCGCCGCCGTATGGCAGCCTGTTTTGTGGCCTTAGCGGATAAAAATCGTATTGCAGGCTACTACACATTGGCATCGGCAAGCCTGCTGCTGGCCGATCTTCCAGCCAGTATCAGCAAGAAGTTGCCACGCTATCCGACCGTGCCCGCCGTTCGCATGGGCCGCTTGGCTGTCGATCGGGAATTTAAGGGGCGAGGCTTAGGGGGGGCGTTACTGGCCGACGCGCTCGACCGTGCCGCACGCTCGGAGATTGCCGCCTATGCTTTGATGGTGGATGCCAAGGACAAGGCGGTAGCTGCCTTCTACCGACATCACAGCTTCATTGCTTTGCCCGATTCGCCGCTTACCCTGTTTCTGCCGCTGGCAACCGTCCAGTTTTCCCGAACTAATCCTTGAAAACTCGGTACAAGGCAGACAAGCAAACATTGCTTCCCAAAATCCCTCAATAGATACTGCACACGTTCGCGCTCGGGCATGGACACGCGGTACTGTTTACCACCGCCGGCAACATGCTGGGCGAGCTTGCGGCGCTCGATAGCGGTTCAACGCTGCGCCGACGCTTGCGTCGCTATGCTGCGTCCGACGTTCTTGTGATTGATGAGGTCGGCTACCTCTCGTACTCGAATCGCCATGCCGATCTGCTGTTTGAGCTAGTGACGCGGCATCAACTGCCGATGGCGGTCATCAACGAGGCATTGCGCAGCTAGGTCGCCGACCTCTGTTTAAATTAGCTGGCGATCTGGGCGACCAGGTTTCCTATATGATGACCAAGCTGGAAGAGATTCAGAACACGCTGTCAAAGCTAACTTAACGGCGCTGTACTCAGACAGCTTGTGCTACGGTGAATTAGCCGGCGACGAATAATGGGCTGGTGGATCGCCATCGCGGGGCAGACGCAGAGGAGCAAGACGCCATTGACCGCCACGCAGTCATGTTGACGACGCAGGCATTGACTGCCACGTCGCTATTGTCGGTTCAATCGGTCCAGTTGTTCCTGTCGGTTCGTCGTGTAGCTTCGTGAGCGGCGTCACCCATTGCATCAGGTGGTCGGCCGACAGGTGCGCGTAGCGCTGCACCATCTCCAGCGTTTGCCATCCGCCCAATTCCTTCAGCACCTGCAACGGCGTGCCACGCTGCACGTGCCAACTCGCCCAGGTATGCCGCAAGTCGTGCCAGCGGAAGTCGCGGATGCCGGCGCGCTTGAGCGCTTTTTTCCACGCCGCTGTAGCTGTCTGACGCACCGGCGCACCTTGGTACACAAACACGCTTTCAACATGTTCAACCTTGCGCTTTTTCGGTAACTGGCGTTGCAACACCGCGACCGCCGTGTCGGATAGCGGCACGGTAATGGCCTTGCGCGCCTTCGCCTGGTCCGGATGAATCCACGCGACACGACGCACAAGGTCAATCTGCGGCCACTGTAATCCCGTGACATTGGCGCGGCGCAGTCCCGTTTCGAGACTGAACTGTGCCATGTCCGCGAGATGTTCCGGCAGCTCGGCGAGTAGCCGGTCGGCTTCAGCAGCGGTGAGCCATCGAATGCGTTTCGACACTAACTTGACGGGCTTGCGAACCGGCGCGCGGTCCAGCCAACCGCGCTCGACGGCGGCATTCAATACAGCGACGAGTACGCCGATGACTCGCCGCACGGTGCCTTCGCTCACCGTGCGGCCCGTCGCCTGCTCGCCGTAACGCGTGCGGATGACACGCGGTTCTTGGCGCTTAATGCGCGCGATCGCATCGATTCGCTCGCGATCGATGTCAACCAAACGTACACCAGACAAGTGCTTGTCAAGCCAGCGCAGGTGTGTTTTGGTCGTTTCGATGCTCGCCATGCCTTCGCGATCGGCAACGTACTCCAATACTGCCTCGTTCCACGTATAGTGCGGCCTGTGACCGAGTTTGACGCGATCCCACAGGCTCGCCTTCAAGCGGTCGTGGAATTCCTGGGCTTTGGCTTTGTCGCGGGTGCCAGTGCTGCCCTGTAACGGCTTTCCGCCTCCAGGCGGGTATAGCTTGTAGTACCAATTGGGACTTCTATCTCGTTTGTAGAGCGACATTTTTCCACTTCTCCGTGACGATCGCTCTGCACAACCCGTGGCATCCATTCTCCGGCAAGGTAGTGCTGCAACGCAATCGTCGAAAACATCCATCGCTTGCCAACCTTGCGGCCCGGCAACTCGCCTGCCTTCGCTTTCAGGCGCACGGTCTCAGGATGCGCGCCAAGTAGGGCTGCGGCTTGCACCAGATCTATCGTTTTCATCCGCTACTCTCCAAAATGGTCTAGGGTGGGGAACCCACGCAGCGTACACGTGGATCCATGGGTAAGCTTGGGTCATGTCAGTAAATTTTTGATTTAAAAGGAATTGTTCGCCATCCGATGCCATGAATTACGCATATGTGACGGGTGGAACGCATGGCCTAAAAAATAGGCAGCGTCGGGAAATGGTGGCAAAGCACGCCTGACTCGTGGCGCGCCTGGGCGGCTAGTGCCTTTTCTTTGCACGCTTGTTTTTTCTTTTCTATCAATAATTTAAAGAAAAAGAAGAAAAAAGACAGCGGGTCAGCCGTCCCAAACGGACTCGTGGCAAAACGCGCATCATTGATGGCAAACACGGGGCAACTCATGGTGTCAATCCCTTCAAGAATCAATGGGTTACGTTCACCAACGTCTAACATCCACGATTGATTGACGTTGGCGGCATGGCCCAGCGCGTGTCGGCTTGCCTGTCCGGGACGACGTGCGTGAACGGTTCGTACAGGCACGACAGTGGCCGGGCCGCTGGCCACTCTGCCGCCAGCCACCGTGCGTGCCGACAAAACGCGGCGCGAGTCGTGTGATTGGGTAGCGCATGTCATGTGCGGCTGCGCTGTTCCACTGCGTCGGTCGCGAGATCTTCGTGCACCGAGACATGCAGACCGAAGCCGGCTAGCCGCTCAAGCGACACCGGTGTCAGATACGGTACGCGGCGCATGTAGATGCGTCGCTCCACTTCCTTTTCGCCGACCACGACGCCTGCGTGTTGCAATTGGCGTTTAAACACCCGGTCCGACTTCACCGGCAGGCTGTTCCATTTCTCGCGCAAGCTGCTGGTGTGCGCAATGTGATCCATCGCATGGCCCGTGCGCAGCAACAGACACAATTGGCCATCGACTACGTCGAACGTGTACGGATGCTTGTAGTGGCCGCCATCAATTTCGGACAGCACCGTTTCCATAATCCAGATCCACGGTTCGCGATCAGTGCTTGTTTCGGCGACATGGTGGTTCATCTCGGCAATCAGGTCGTGCTCGAACGCGCCTTCGCTGCGGTCCATCCCGGCGAATTCACACAGGTAGCGCCAAGCGAGCAGAAGCGCCGCGTAGTTGCCAGCCATGCGCAATGCGCCGTCGTCGGCGCCACTCGCGCGACTGGTGGCGAGCGCAAGCTCGCGCACCGCGCGATACTGTTCCAGTACGTCGCGTCGATTGAGGCCAGCGAGGCATTCGAGCCACTGACGCACCGGGAAGCGAGGCAGATCGTCGGGCAGCATGGGGCCTTTCTTGCCGGTCAGCGTCGTGCGCACAAGCTTGCCGAGCAGACTGCGCACGGGCACATCTTCACCGGCCAGCATCACGGGCGCACACAGCAGGTATTCGGTCATGTCCGAACCGCGGCGCGTGACGGTGTATTGGTAATTCTCTTGCAGCAACCCGACAGCTTTATTAATCACGTCCTGGCCGCGCGCGGAGATTTCTTCCCATCCGACCGGGTGGCTGGTGTAGCTGATGCTCGTGAGCAGCCGAAATTCCGTTTGCAGGCTCTGTCCGGAGAACATCGTGAACGCCAGCGTGCGTTCGAGCCGCTTGATCAGCGTCGATTTACCCGCGCCCTTGTCGGCCTGCACCGTCATGTGTGGCCAAAAGCCGAGCAGCGCCTTCAGGTGGCCGCCCAGCGCCCAGACGAGCGCCATGGCAGCGGCGTTCTGCTTGAATGTGTGCTGATAGGCGGCAATCACACGACGTGCATCGCTCGCAGGCCCGGACGGGAACGTCAGATTATGATACGGACACTGCTTGTCGGCGTCCGTAAAATAACAGTCTGGTCCTTCGTTGACGATCAGACGGCCGTTTTGCCACGCGAGCCCAACAAAATTGGCCGCCTGGCGTGCGCCGAGATCCGCGCCGCGCTCGAGAATGTTGACCATGCGTTTGAACGGGGCTGGCGCCCAAATCGGTCCGAATTTGGCCCACTGGTCGGTGTTATGCAGTTGGCCATCCAGCATCACGCGGCGGATCAGTGTCGCGCCGTGACGCGGCGCCTGCACCGATACGGCAAAGTACACCGTGGGTGCTTGGTCGGGATCGCCCGTCATCGTCGAATTGGCGCTGGCGACGCACACGCGCGAGATGCCGGCAATGCGAAACCCGCACAAGTCGGTCATCACCGGCGTCTCGACACCGCTCTCTTCATGACGCTCCATTTTCGCGATATAGCTTGTGAAGTCAGGGCGCACGCGAAAGCGCCAGTATTGTGCGAAGTCGTGCGACGGCAGGAAGACGCGCGCACGGCCGCGGCGGCTGTCATCGCCGGGCAGACCGGCGATGAGCCACGGTTCGTACTGCTCGAGCGCGCGCTGTAGCTCGCGCGGACCGCGCAGCTGTAAGTAATCGTTGACGTCATTAATTGGCTTTTGCTCCGTCTCCCCGTCGGCGAGATCCGCGAGCCATTGACGCTGATCGACGAGCACGGCACTGATGTTTAACGCGGTGAGGCGTTCATACAGCGCCCACGCGGCCTCCGGACCGGGGCGCTGGCCGGCGCGTGGGTGGTCGCTCGGGAATGGCTCATCGTTGTCCAGGCAAATCACGATTTGCTTGCCGCGCAAGAAGGCAAAGTCGATCCGGTCAACGTTGGCGAGCCCGCGTAGCGCGAAGGCGGCGGTGCCCGGTATGTCGCAGGTGTCGATCGACAGGGCATTGATTGCGCTCTCAACGACGATTACGCGCTTGGCCCGGTCGAGCTTGCGCGCATCGGCCGTCCAACCGTAGCCAGACTTGTCACCTTGCGTTTGTGCCTTGACGTGGCCGTTCAAAGCCGGATCAGCGTAACGCATATCCACGGCCACGATGTGGCGCTCGTCCGGGGCCCGGACAATGAACGCGGCGGCCGGCCCACCGTGGCCTACTTCGCCGGCTGGAATCTTGGCGCTTGTCCAGTCATTGAAGCCAAGCGTGCGGGCGCTGATGGCCGCCGTCATCGCGGCATCTGAAATGCCACGACGACCCAAGTATTCGCGCACACGCTCGCGTGCACTCAAGCAGCGCTCGGCGATGTATTCAACGCTCGACTTCTCGCGACGCTCCAACTGGGCTGGCCGCTCAATGGGAATCGCATAAGCGTCGTGCAGGTAGCGAATGGCATCGGCCACGCTGCCGCCACGCGCGTGCATCACCAGATCCACGCAGGAGCCACCGACGTTGGCGCTATGGTCACGCCAGCCCGTGCCGTATTTGGCGTGGTTGACGTAAATGGACAGTGACGGGTTCTTGTCCTCGTGCAACGGCGAGTGATACAGTGCCTTGTCACCGCCGTGGCCGCGTTTGAGCCCGAGCCGATTGGCAAGGTCGTGTAAATCAATCAGTCGTTTCAATTCGTCAAGTGATGCCATCGTTACGCGTGTTGCTCAGGTTCAGGCAAAGGGGTATCGCGCGCATGGCCAATCGTTGGCGCGCAAAATGACAGCGCTTAGCGCGCAGCTGGCTGGCGATACGCGTGTTGGTCAATGGCCTGGCACGGTGACATATCTCACAAGCGTGCGTTAGCGTGCCAAACTGACCTGATCGCAATCGACGCCAACGGTGCTAGCCGCTACAGCGATCGCGGTGTGCCGTTCGTCCTTTGTCATCCCTTCATGTCGGAGTCTTCCCAAAGTTGTTCTTCACTCAATGGCAGCCGTTGCACGTCCCGCTCCACCGTGACGCGGCCCTTATTGCGTCATTGAATCCGTGACAAGCGTGCATGTGTTGGTGCTCAATGTTCACAGCCGTGCTTGTGATGGCGGTGTTATGTCTTAGGTCGCTCGCCGTGGCACAGCGACGGTGAGCCGGATGACGATGCGTTCCTGTCATCGTGCGCAGGCCTGTTAGTCGTTGACAATTTCGCGAGGCTCAGCAACGCCATTTGAGATGGTTAGCATTACCTTGAAACATCATGGCTGGACAATACTTTTACAATGTTTAGTACTTCTTCATAAATTAGAAGAAAAAAAGCAAATCAGCCATTGACCTCTTTAGTGGAGGATCCTGAGGTCAGGCGCGAGTAACGGCATATCGGCTGTGATATCCCAGTGACAGCACAGCCCGTAGCCGAGCCGGCGGGCAATGCCGACGAACACAAATGGATCGACATCGGCGCTCCAAAGCTTGTGTAGATATTCACAGCGCTTTTCCATTGGCAACGATGCGGGATCAAATGGCATCACAAGTGGGGTAGCAGCCAGGGTCGCCATGCAAACTCCTTTTTTGGGCAAAGAAAGCCCCTCGCACCCTATAGGGGCGATACGAGGGGAACTGGAGACAGTGTTTAAATCGAGACGGGTAGCTTAAGTTGCTGCGCCAGGCGCTCGCGCACGTGTGATGACAGCGGCAAGCTCAGCGACAAGTCCGGCATCGCGGAGGGCGACAAAGTGCGCGCAAACTCCATATTGACGATATACGTGTGGCCGCAATCGGGGTTATCGCACTGGTAGGTCACTTCGCGAAACGTCAGCGACATTTCACGGCTGCTGCGCGCTTTGGCGCGTGTACGGCAATGTGGACAACGGTTCAGTGTTCGCATTTCGTCTCACTCGATACGAGATACAGGGTGCGCTCGTGCCCATGGCTAAAAACATGTTTTAGCTTGGCAGACATGCGTGCGACTCGACTCATGGGCCAGTGTTAGGAACGGAAGACCCAGGGTCGTCTTGAACGTGACGCTTGCCAATGCAAATCAATTCGCGCGCCATGCTGGAGATTGAACGGTGACGTGCTGCTGCGATCTGCTCAAGCTCCGCGCGCTCAAGAGGCGTGAGCCCTACGTACACGGATGTACCCGACAATGCGCCGCGCGGGGAGCGGCGCGGGCCTTTAACGGTAGTCATGATCGGTATACTTTGATGCCTAGTCTTGCATTACGGTTAACCTAGTGTAATGCGACCAAAAAGGCTCGTCAATATATTATGGGTGCAAATGAACACAATAGGCGCGCGTCTCCGGGAAGAGCGTTTACGGCTTGGGCTCAGCCAGGAGGAATTTGCGGCGATCGGGGGAGTCCTGCGGCGTGCTCAATCCCACTATGAATCGGACGAAAGGTCGCCCGATGCCAAGTATTTGAGCGCGGTGGCGGAACTCGGCGTTGACCTGCTCTATGTATTGAGGGGCACAAGACAGGCTTCTGACGAAGCGGGTGAAGCAGCGACAAGCAGCGAATTCGACACCGAAGAACAGGAGTTGATTGAAAACTACAGAGCACTCAATGAAGCAGGCAAGGCAGCATTACACGCGTTTTTGTCCACTTGCTTCAATTCGAGTGCGATGCTTGTGTCTGCCGTTCCGCGTCGCGCGAAACGTCTAGCCGAGCATCGGCGCGCAGCGTTCGATCAGCGCACTGCCGAGAACATCGAGCGGGCCATCGCGCACATCAAGCGATTGCGCGCCGAGCGTGCCGCAAGAGCAAAAAAATCGAATAAGTGATATCGCGCGCGCGACGCGGCCATGCGTTGTCGCTTGGGTTCAGGGCTGGTCACTGCCCTCAGTCGCAAACAGTATTTTCGCTTCCGTATCTATCTGTCGCCTCTAGCCGTTCACCGTGATGAGACTGAATAAGGAGCGTCTACAGTTCCGCTCCGCTGTGCCTGATTCAGCGAGTCGAGGGGCGTCTATTTCGAGGCGTTGCTTCGTGCAAGGCGGCCCTATTTGTAAGCGCTAAATAGGAGTTTGGAAGAATGTATAGAAATCCAAAGCGCAGTCATGGCGCGGATGCAACCGCTACGAATGCTGAGCGCCATGCGGGCGCTTGCGCTCCGATGCTGTCAACGCGATTTTACTTGGATGAGCGCGACGATGTGTGCCGCGACGCTCGCGCCGAAATTGATAACGCGATGAAGTCAGTCGGACTCGTCCTGGAGACCGCGCTCGAAGCGATGGAAAATCTACGTAATGTGCGCGATGCATTGACGCCGCACGACAATGCGCCGGGTGCGACTTGCGTGGGCGGCTGCACGCGACCCGACGCCAGCGGTCAGCTTAAACATCGGCGATGCGCTGGGCTACTGCGATATGCGAAGCGGCTCGCTTTCTCGTGGTGGCATATAGGCCGATAGTCATAAGCCGATAGTGATATAAGCCGATAGTCGTATAGGTCTATAGTCATATAGGCTGATAGTCATATAGACCAATAGTCATATAGACCGATAGGCTAATACCCAAACGATTGATTGCGTCGCCTCGCGGTATCAAGGTGCCCGCACATCACCATCACACATCGCACATCCCATACCGCGGCGTGGCGACGGCGACCGTATCGCATGGATCGTTAGGTGAGTTGGGGGTGGGCCGCTGCAGTCCATTGACGCGGCGCCCATCTTCGTTGCCACGGTTACGGCCGGTCTTTGCGCGCGTGCGCACGAGGCTACGCGGTCGCTGGACCACTGCGCACCTCCAGCTCAAGTGCTGACGTGAATCCCGTCTCACCGATCGTATGCGTCACTTGCTTGATCAGCCACGGCGTCGCGTCGATCTCTGGCTTAAACCCAGCAAGCGTGATGGGCACTTCCACAAAAAGCTCAGCACGACCATGCGCGAGCGTGTAGCTCAGCGTCGCCTGTGAGCGCTGCGCGCGCGCGTGCTCGGCTTGGGCTGCGGCACGGGCCTCGGCTTCACTTGGGTAGTCTTCAGGCAGCACTTTGATGCTGCGACTATTGTCATCGCCGACGAGGACCGACCGGCGCTTGGCCTGACCGTTTGAATGCCAATATGCGCGCACCGCCGTGTACGATTCACGTTGCACGATGCAATATCGGTGTTGATCGCCGCTTGCACGCGTGAGCACAATGTCGCGCAGTGGCTTGCCGCTTGCCGTCGTGCCGCTACCAATGGGCATCAAAAGCAGATGCTGATCCTTGATGTTCATCACCGCGTCGTAGCGCTTGGCCAAGCGCGTGAGAAACGACATGTCTGACTCGTGTGTCTGATCGATGTGTGCGATTGTGATGGGCGCGAGCGCATCGGCGATGGTGGGCTTTAACGCATGGCGCGCTGCGATCGTGTGGACGATCGAGCCCAGCGTCTGGTGATGCCAGCTATGCTCGCGCCGCTCGCGCAGTGCGTTCGTCATCGAGGCCGAACGTGCACGGATCGTGAGCAGGTCCGGTGCGCCGCTATGCTCGATTTCGTCCACCGTGAACGAGTGCTTATCCACCAGCGGCTCACCCGTCCATCCGATCGCGACGTGAATCAGCGCGCCGCGCTTCGGGACCGCAAAGGTATTACAAGAGTCGTCCAGCACGAGTTCAACCGTATCGGCTTCATCGGCGCGCGACTCCGACAGTGTCAGGTTCACCAAATGGGGGGCGATGACGCGCGACAGGTCGCGTCCGTCCAGCGTGATGCGATAGTCCGGCTGCGGTTGCATACGCGTGCCTCGGGGTCCGCTCATTGCTCATTTGTCACGCGTTGGCTCGAGATCGCGTCATGCACGCTCGCCAGTTGCCGCTCGTCCACGCGCTTGATGGTCAGGCTAAATTCGATGCGTCGCGCGATACCAGCCCGGGTGTGATAGCTTGCCGTCTCTCTTAGGCTGTCGATGACGAATGCGCCATACACGTGGCCGATGCCATCGACTAGCACGTACGCGTGGCCGGCGTCGGCCATGCGCACCAGTTGCGCCAACGAGGCGGTGGTACCGATGCCGTTATCCGGCGCAAGCAGACCGTTCAACGTAATCGTATCTTCGCCGATACCGGTGTACTGACTGCCGTCGCGTGCGCCTACGCGCGAGGTCGTGCGATGTTTCCAACTACGCTGGCGCTGTAATTCACGATACGGTACGGTTTTCAGTCCAAACACGAACTGATCGAGCGACATCATCATCGGTGGTGGCTCCTTACCCTAGTCGGACAGCCGCGAGCCAGCGCGTGACAACTTCGCTCGTTGCGCGCGCTCGAATTCCGCACGCACCATGCGCGCGATGTCGGCCGTATCCGCGCCGGCCGGCGGATGAACATGAATGACGATCGATGACGCAATGGGATCAGCGCTGGCCGCGGCAGAGGCGCGTGTGACAGACGCACGGGCATCGATCGGCACGCTGGCGCGCACGAACGGTACGGTCGACTGATTGACAACCGCTGCACCGAAAGCTGACGCGGCAAATGCGCTTGCCCCCACGGCCGGCGCGGCAAACGCGCTGGCGGCCACGCTCGCCAGCGCCAGCGCCGCACGGGCGACGCGCGATTGCTCGCCTTCGATGCCGCGCGCCGCGCCCTGACCGATGAAGCCGCCAAGCTCGCCGAAGATGCGGCTTGGACTATGCATGCCAAGCCGTTCTTTGAACCACATGACGGTACTGTTGGCCACCTCGGTGATCGCGTCTTTCACGGCCCCCAGTTGACTCTTGATACCGCTGGCCAACCCCAACATCACATTCACACCAAATTGAGAAAATTTCTTCGGTAAATCGATGCCGAACCATTGCAGCACGGCCGCGAACGCCCGATAAAACAAGCCAATGGGCGACCCGTCGATGAACCACGTGCCGATTTCCATAAGGCCGCCGTTGCATGCCCAACGCAGGAGAGCGCCAAGCTCGCGAAGCTTGTCCTGGAACCATTCGACCGTCCTGTTGGCGACCTCGGTGATCGTCTCCTTAACGGCGGCAAGTTGGCTTCGGATACCGGTCACCCACTGCGACATCAGCTTTGCGCCGAACTCCCAGAATGTTGCTGGCAGGTCGGAATCGAACCATTGCAGTACCGCTGTGAATGCCTGTTTAAACAGGGATAGCGGCGAGCACTGACCGATCCGTGCGGTGAGGTTAGATAGGGCACCGTCGAATGTTTGCTGAACCCGCTTCCACAAGCCGCTAAAAAAGCCTTGAATGGGTCCCCAATACCGATAAATTTGGAAGGCAGCGAACGCAATGGCAGTGATTGCCAAGCCGATTGGATTCGCCAGCAGCACGCGACCGACGAGCATGATGCCGTGTCCCAGGAGCCGCCACGCTTTGAGCAACGTGCCGAGTAGGCGTGACAGGGTGCCGCCTTGTAGACCGAGCGTCGCGAGGCTGTATTTGATGATGGCTAACGGCGCAAGTATGCCGGCGAGCGCGACGCTCAACGTGCTGATGGCGGCCAGTATCGCGGCGACGCCGGCAAGCGCTTGAACGACCACCTTGCTTTGCGCTGGGTGCTCGCGCATGAAGGTTAGCCACTTCTCAGTCAACGCAGTGGTGTACGCCAGTGCCTCGTTGTACATCGGTAAAATGTGCTGCCCGGTTTCATGCATCAGATCGCGCAACTGGGCGAGCGCGGCCACCTCGCGGCCTCTTGTAATCTGTAGTGCGTTGGTATGCAGCGCGTCGATCCCGTCTATGCCCACGCCTAACTGCGCATTGTGGTGGATTGCCGTACGCAGTCTGTACAGGTTCGAGAAGAATTCTGCGGCGGCACGATCGGGCAGAATCGTCGGAATGACGTTCTTGATCTTGTCATGGTCTGTGATACCGTGGGCCCGCAGCTTCGGTAACAGCACTTGTTCAAGCCATTCAAACGGCGACGCTTTAAGAATCTCACTGCCGGCCAGCGCATCGGGCTGGAACGCTTTGATCGCGCCAAGCTTCGTGTACTCGATCTTCTTTGGGTTAAGTAGGCCCAGCGCAATCATCTGCTTGGCGGCCGCCAGCGTGGTCTTACCCTCGTAGAGATGGTTGTATGCGGCCGTCAGTCCGGCGCCGGCCGCGTGGCCATGCATGGCGTCAATCAGCGGCTCCATTTGAAAGAAGAATGCGTCGTCGCGCAACTGCTTGGCCGCGGCACCGCCGGCTTGTATAAACGCGCGCCACTGGTCAACGCCAACCCGTGCTTGGGTTGCGGTGAGCATCTGCCGCATCGTGCTCGCCTCACGCTCAAAGGTCGCGATGTGCCGCATGCTGCCGCGCTGCTGAATGATCGGCAGCATGGTCATGAAAGTTTGTGTGTTCGCGCGCGCGTCGTCGGCGTCAAACATGACTTCGTTCAAAAACTTCACTTTTGCCAGGGCCGGCAGAGCCATTTGGGCATCGTGCTCGTTGCCAAGAATCGGCAGCGCTTTGCGCATCATCGTCAAGCGTTCGCTGATCGAAACGCCCACCGTCTTCATTTCACGGGCAAATGTCATCGCGTTTGCGCTGACAGGCTGGCCTGCGCCGAGGACATCAATGCGCATGGCCTCGCGCTCAGCGTGTATCGCTTCGCGGAGCCAATGACGGGCACGACCCAACTTGAGGCGCAGATAATCGATGGGGTCCTCGTCCGCGCGCCAACGGGCAGATCCATCAAGCATCCTGCCTGTGTCATGCCGATGCCGGCGGACTTCGGCGAGGCGCTTCTTGCGTGTATTGAGCGCATCAAGCTTGCTGAGCTGCTGGTTCATTGACGCGGTGGTTGACGCAATACTCGCGCGCAACGTGCGTTCGTGGTGCACGAGCTGGCGGGTGTTCACGCCTGCGTGCGCCAGCTGGCTGCGCAACGCCTGCACGCGCGCGACTTGTGCGTCATGCACGGTCGCCAGCTGCGCGGCGCTGCGCTTGGCTTGATGAAACTCGGCCAGCATCTGGCGCGACGGCGGTCCGCCCGCGCGCAGCGCAGCGGCGAGCGCCGTGACGCGCGCGCGGGTGACATCAAGCTGCGACGCGGTAGCGGCCAACGCGCCACGCAACGCGCGAAACTGGGCAATGCACTGCTGCGTTTTGCCCATCTCGGCCAACGCGCGCCGCGTGTCGTTGAGCGAGCGCGCCACGCCGCGGCGACCGGTGAGCGCAGCTTTGAGCGGCCGGGTAAGCTTCTCAACCATGTCGGCCATCACACGCAGGTTTTGGGTAGGGTCCATCGCTATTCGCTCGTGCTGCGTTGGCGCGCTCGCTCACGCCAGTCCATCAATTCCGTGATGCTAAAGTCCTGCATCGTCGTCGGCGTCCAGCCAAACACCGTGGCAATGTCGGCCATCGGGTCTTCTACGCGCTCGGGGAGTCCAGTTTCGATTTGACGGCCTTCGGCATCAAAAAACTCGCAAAAATGCCTCCTAGCATGATGAGGTCCGCTGGATCGAGGTTGGCCACATCGTGCTCGGTGAGCGTCGGTGAGCTAATACGGGGGAGCACCTTTTGCAGCGCGGCCACGTCCAGATTGATTAGGTCGGACAGGGATGCGCCGCGCAATTCGCCGACGGTCGGTTTGCGCAACGTGATCGCGTCAAGGGTTTGTTTGCCGCGTACCAGTGGCGTATCTAACGTATGCGTGTTCGATTGGGTGGAATCGTTGCGCAGTGTGTCCTGAATGGGGGCTGCGCTGCGTTCGTTATCCGATGTGGGGGCGTGTTTCACGTGGGACTCCGTGTGCTGCGTCAAGAGGGAATATGGCCCGCTTTCGATCCACGCGCGGGCCACGCGTGTTACAGGCCCACTGCCATGCGCAGCGGCGCGAGCAGATTACTGCCGTTGATGTTTTCCATCATGTTGATGAGGTCGATTTCGATGATGTCTTCACCATTGATCGACAATTTGTAATAGCTCGCGACGGTGGTGACCTTGAACGCGGTGTCTTCCTTCGCCTTCGCCGTGCCGGGATCGATTTCCGAATGGCGGCCCCGGATCACGATCTCGATCGCATCGACGCTTGGCGCGTCTTCGGCTTGATAGCCGCCGGCAAAGCGTAGCAACACGCCGTCGTGTTGCATGATGCCGTATTGAGCGAGGACGTCACGCATCAAGCCGCCGCAGGTCCATTCGATCTGAATGGGTTCTTGCCCAAAGTCGATCTTGATCGGCCCGCTCATGCCGCCGCCCTGGTAGTCCTCCATTTTGCGGGTGAGCTTGGGTAGCGTGACTTCCGCGACTTGGCCGGCGAAATTCGTGCCGTTGTGAAATAAGTTAAATCCTTTCAGTTTGCGAGGCATGCTCATGATGGGGGACTCCTTTTAGGCGACCACGCGCGACGCGAAGTCGGCAAGATAACGATCGGTGATACGTTGGCGCAGTGTCAGGTTTTCGATGGGCGGAACCGGCGTGTAGTCGTAATCGATGGCCAGCTTGCCCGCCTTCATCGTTTCTGGCGTGTTCACGGTTTCGTCGTACCAAGCCGAGCCGCCAAGCAGATAGCCGTGCGCAATCAGTTCACGAAATTTCGCGTTGATGCCCTCAATCACGTCACGCACGAGCGAAGGATGCAGCGGCTTGTCGACGTACAGCAGATGCGCATCGGCCATCGTATCGGCCAGCACCTGCGACGTGCGCGTGTAGTGTTCGAACGCGAACAGCGGATCATCGGAACAGGTGCGAGAACCCCAGAATCGGTAGCCGGTCTGGTTGATCAACGTGGTCACTTGTTGCTCGTTTAAGTAACCGGCGTCCGTGGCGGGGTCCTGCAGATCCCAGAACACATCGCGGCTAATGCCTGTCACGCCGTTGATGCCGACGTTGGACAGGGTTTTATGCCAGCCGACGGATTCGTCGATTTTGGCGCGTAGCCCAAGCGCCACGGCACTCGCCGCGAGCGTGTCCGGCGCATTCGTGGTCGAGTCCCACGCGAGAAAATCCGGCCAAAGCACCATCATTTCACGCTGGCTGAACCGCCTGCGGTACGCGGTGGCGTCTTCTTTGGTTTGCGCGCCGTGGGTGCCGACGTACGCGAATCCGCGCAGCTTTTGCGCCAGGGTGCCCAGTGCGGTGGCGACTGCTTGGGTATCCAAGCCCGGTGCGCCGAGAATGCGCGGCTTGACGCCGAATTTCGCTTGCGCGGCAAGCAGCGCCTGCATGCCAGTGTACTGGCCGGCTGCGTTGACGCCGCCAATCACATGGGTTTGCGTTTCGTCTTCGTCTTTGCCTTCGGCAACGCGTACGACAACCGTGACCGGTTGGCTTTGCGCGGCGATCGCCTCGAGCGTGCGCGCGAGTGTGCCTTGCGTACCGGCTTGGCCGGCGGCTTGTTGTACGTTGGTCACGAGCACGGGGGTGTCGAGTGGAAACGCGTTCGGGTCGGCATCCGGTGCGGTGGCCACTAGGCCGACAACAGCGGTGGATACGGTGCGAATGGGGCGGGTGCCTGCGTTGATTTCAAGCACGCGTACGCCGTGGTGGTAGTCCTGCGGCATGTCAAATACTCCTGGGGCAAGTTATGGGTTAAGGGAGCCTAGGGGGCAAGTTCTGGATTAATATTCGCGGTCGGAGACATCGGGCGTGGAGGCGTTGTCCGTATCGAGCCCAGGCACCAGCTCGTCGTTGAGCGACGCGTCATCGGCGTGTTGCACGGCGGCATGTTGCGCGGCGTAGTGTGACGCGCGATGTGCTTTTTGTTCGTGCACCTGCGAGAGCACGCGCTCCGATAGCGCTTTGGTGACAATGGCCTGTTCATCCGGGGGCGACGGCCATTGGACGTGGGTCGGAAAGTCGGCGGCATTGACCACGCGGACGAGTTCCATCTGGTACTGGCTCCACGCCTTAAAAAGCGCCACCTGCTCGTCGGATAGCAAGCCCGCTGCATACGCATCGGCTTTGCCCGCGTTGGCCGCCTGCGCTTCGCTCATGCGCCGGTCAAATTCGCGCATTGCCGCGTCGCGCTCGCGCTGCGCGATGATGCGCGGATCGATCTGCCAGCCGTCGTCTGTCCACACGTATTCGTCACCGGGGCGCGGGATGGGCGTGAGTCCCGCGTCGTCGGCGGTGATGCCGGGAGCAAGGATTTCTGCCGCTGCGCCATTGACTTTGCGGAACAAACGCTGGCCGCGAAAGTCGGGCAGCAGCACCCATGCGCCGTTGCGGAAAAATGGCCATTGATTGCGCTGACGCTCGGGCAGGGGCACGTCGGTGCAGCAAGACGGGATGAGCCAACGCGTTGGATTGATCGGGTCCGGGTCAGCCAAGCGGCTGCTGACGTATTGGCCGGTTTGGTGGTCGTATTGGTGGATCAGCATAGGGGGTGACCTTTATCGCAATTAGTAGGCGCGGATCATGGCAAGCAACGCAATGTTGCGCGGGCGCGCTTCTGTGCCACCGTCGTCATTTACTGTGATCGTGTGAGAGTGGTTCCCTGCGTTGCCAATGCCAACGTTGTGGATGTGGTTGCCGTCACCATGGATTGAGATGCCTGTAAGGGTGTGATGCGTGTTGTAGTAACCCTCGATTCCATAAGGGCCGACTACTGACCGGACAGGTGAGTGGCCGCCGCCGTATGGCACTTCTGTTGCGTGATTGTGGCCTGGGTCGTGGACAGCGTGGATGTGCCAGCCTCGCTCATCCATCCAGGCGCCGTGCACATGGTCACCTTCGACCGATGCCGTCGCGGCGTGCGCATGCGCGCGGTTCTGGCTGTCCTGCCACGTGCCGATGCCACGGCCCGAATCAACGCCGCGCCCGTCATCCCAAAAGCGCAGGTGCTCGCCGCGCACCTCGGGGATCCGAAACGTCGTCTTACCGTCGCCGGTCGAAAAGCATCCCGGGTTATCGGGCCATTCGTCTTCGGACACGAGCGCGCCACAGCTCTGCGCGTAGGTCCACAATTGCGGATAGTCGTCCCGCTGGATCAACACGCCCGCCAGTTTCAGGCAGCCTGCCCGTACGCTCGTGCGCGCTTCGATGATGATTTGACCGATGGTCGCCTCGCTGATCGCGTTGGCGACAAACTGCGTCGTGGCGAGTTTGTGCGACACGTCGCCTGTCGGCGGCGTGGCCGCTGTGGCGGTACCGGCCACCTGTAGCGCGCTCGCCCCATCGTCGGTGGCGCCTTCGCCGATCAGCACGCGCCCGCCGTCTGTGGCCAGTCCCACCGTCGAGATGTCGAGGCCGGCGCGGGTGACGATCAGCCAGCGGTTCACGTCGGTCCATCCGTCGTTTACTGCCCGGCATTCGAAAGCGTTCGCGCTAGTTTTAATGTCCCACAGCTTGTGATGGGTCGGTGCCTCGGTGTATTTGAAGACGAGATCGCCCCCCACGTTCGCGCCAAGCACCACGCCGGTGGCCGCTGCGCGTAACGACGTAGCCCCTAAGGCGCCGCAGAATGCACCGATGCCACTTACCACGACGTCCGAGCCATCATCCAGCACTCGGCGCCAAGGGCTCCATGTCCGGTCGTAGCGCACACGCGTATAGCTGATGCCACTGTTGAAGACCGTGTAGGTCTGGTAGACCGTCCAGTAGAGCGCATAGACTTGTAGTTTGCCGGCGAACGCAACTGGATAGTTCAACTCGACGCTCGCACCCCTGGTGTAGGGCTGCAGGTAGATACCCGTTGACGTGACGGTGTTCAGATCGACGTTCTGCTCCAGCGCGTCACGCAGCGGCAACGCATGGCGGAGCACCCATTCACGCGGGGCATACCGCGCGTTCGCCGTGCGCGGCGTCACGGCGCGCGTGTCGTCTTCGCCCGCATCGACTTCGGCTTGCGTCGCGATCTCGATCACGCCTTGGTGCTCGGTGCTGGCCGGTGGGTTCACAAACGACGCGGACTCGAACCCGAGCGTGCCGGCGTCGATCGTCGTGAACTGGATATCGGTCGAAAGCAGCAGCGTCGCAGCCGGCGACTTCTCCATGATCGGCCCGTCGCCCGCCGGCTGGCTGTAGTACGCGGCGAGCGTGCCGTCTTCCAGATACAACCCGAACCCGTACAGCGCGTACTGGTCGGGCGAGTTGTCTTGTATCGTGATGTGGATTGTGGCTGCGTCAACGTGCTGGCCGCCAAACGTGTCGATGCGTTTGAGTTCGTGCGGCAGTTGCTTAAGCGCGGCGCCGGAGGCGTCGAACGCGGCGGTGCACAGACCGATGTGCGTGACCGTGTGTGCGACGGTGCCCTGATGGTTGCCGCTCACGAGCGCGGCCCGGAAAGCCTCAGATACGGTAATCGGGGTGCCTGCCATCGTTAGTTATCGCAAAGAGAAAGACGCCGGTACAGTCCAAGGTGGGTGGCTGCGCGCAGACCGACTGAGCCTGTGCGCACCATGTGCTGCGTAATGGTGTAGTGCGCGCTGCCGCGCTTGACACAATCCACTTCAGCGATGATGTCGGCTACGTACTGTGCCGTGCAGGGGAGGTCGCCACGCTCGCCCACGGTCATGACAATCTCGAACGTGCCGGGCTTGCCCCGCGGTGTCTGCTCGAACCATTCACGCATCGCGACATGGGCGCCAAACGACGCGCATACTTGCCGCACGGCTTCGGCCGTGCCCTTGTGGCGAGCGATGTGAATCGCAGCGCGCACGCGCGCGCGTTTGACCGATTCGGGCCAGTAGTCCTTCCACGTGTCAACGCCCAAGTGCCAAGCCAGCCAGGGCAGCAGCGTGAGCGGCACCGTATCGGCGTTCATCAGCGTGCCCAGCGGTACCGCGATGTCTGACAGGCGCGCATTCATTGTCGCAAGACGCCGCTCAAGTCGCGTCGCGTTCGGTGGCAGCAGCTCACTCATTGGCCACCCCACCGTCGATGAGCTCGATACCGGTGCAATAGGCCGCTTCATCGCGGGCCACGGCTACGCCGTCAGCGGGGGTGTCGAGCAACACCTTTTGGACGCCGGCCACACGCATCGACGCATACAACCCGTCTTTCGTCACCTCTCGGCCGATGCGATGCATTTCACGCGCGAATTGCGTGGTGCACCGATTCGCTTCAGCCAGCGCCACCGCGCGGTCCGGTCCGCTGAAAAACTTCAGCGTGGCACGAATCGTGTAGGGGACAATCTTGGCGCTGCGCACGATTACTTCGTCCGTTTGCGGGCGCTTTTTCTCGAGCGCTTCGCGCACGACGGTAAGTAGCTCATCGCTGGCCGTACCGTCGCCTTCGCGGGATAGGATCGTGACAACCATCACGCACGGCGATGGGCTGTATGCATCGGCTGACAGCACGCGGCCATCGGCCGAGCGCGCGTGGAAAACATACGCATCAAGCGGGCCGGCGACCGAGAAGCCGCGCGGCGCGAGCTGGATACGCTCGCGGTAATCGTCGCAGTCCTCATACACTGGATCGCGTCTAGTTTCCGGGTCACCAGCGCAAATGAGCAGCCGCTTGACATCGAACAGTGCGCCTAGGTGGTCCAACGTGGCACCGCTCGCATACGCGAGCAGCAGCGCGCGCGCCGCATCGTTCACGCGCTGGCGCAGCACCAGTTCGCGGTACGCGCTTTCCTGCAAAAGCTTGACCATCGGCTCGGACTCGAGTGCGAGCGTTGCAGCAATGTCGGCCTGCTCTTCAAGGGGGTACAGTGCGATCAGCTGCGCCTTGCGTTGCGCAAACAGCGTTTCGTAATCGAGTGGCTCGATCACATCGGGCGCGGGCAGCTGCGACAGGTCGATCGGGGTGGTGCTCATGCGCGGCTTCCCGAACCCGAAACGGACATCGGCACACGCACACTGAACGCTTCGTCGGTCTCGGCCGTGATGCCCTCGATGTCGACCGTTTGCATGCCGGCTCGCCTCTCGGCGGGCTCGCTGCTCAGCTGCACGCGCGTGAGGATCAGTCGAGGCTCCCAACGCATCAGCGCGGTGGCGATGGCCGCATACAGCCGCGTGCGCGTCGTGCCGTTGTTGGGCGCGTCAACGTGTTCTAGCATGTCGGAGCCGAACGTACGGCGCTGAATGCACGTGCCCAGCGGCGTGGTGATGATGCGCGCAATCGATTGGTGCAGGTGGGCCAAGCCGGTGACGGTGCGGCCCGTGGTCGCGTGCATGCCTTTCATTGCGGTGCGCTCACCAGTTGCCCGTCGCCCTGATCGCGGTGCGTGTGGCGTGGCAGGCTCACACCTTGTGACGTAACGTCGCCGGTGAAGTGGGCCTGTCCATCAATGGTCATCGTTGCGCCGGCTCCGCTGTCTTGGCCGCTACGTCCAGTCATACCCGATTCGAACGCAAATGGGCCTTGGACGAGCAGGGCGCCTGTGCAGGTGGTTTGCTCGGCGTCGAGCGTGATGCGGTTGGCGACGATCGCGGCCTCGTCGGTGCACACGGTGACGGAAGCGGGCGACACGATTTGCACGCAGGCGCTGTCAGGCAACGTGGCGCTCAGTGTGTGGCTCGCATGGTCGTACGTGAGCTGCGCGCCATCCGGATACACGCGCGTGTGTACGGCCGGATCGCGTGACGGCGTGTCGGCGCAGTCAGAAAACAGCCCGCGCAGCGCGACGCCTTGCGCCGGGTCGCCCATCGGGCACAGCAGTAGCACTTGCTCGCCCTTCGTGGGCGGCAGCCACTCGCGCGTGGTGCCAGCCGCGAGCGTCATCCACGGGATCCAGTTGGTCTGCAAGCCTGCGTCCTGCGCATCGGTCGCGTCACCGACCGCGACACGGCAGGTCGGCGGGCAACTCGCGCAATTGACGTCCAGCACCACGCCCTTGCGGATCAGGTTGACGATTAGGCGACACAGTTCGTTGGCATCCATATCGCCCATGTTGCCGGGCACGAGAGCGCGGTGCACGCATTGGCCTATGTCGTGGCGGCCCACACAGCCAACGCATCGTGCCGCGGCACGTCGCGGCACGTAAACCGATCAGACAATGCGGCCTTGCCGCGTTATCGCTTGATCTGCATAAGTTCTACCTCTATCCCAGTCTGTTCCAATGTGCTGTCCGAGATCGTGAATCAACTGCATTCGAACGATGCACTGCACTTTGCGTGCGAATTGCACGATTAGTCGATCGATAGGGTTCTCACTGAGCCGCCGTACTCATCAGGTGGTCTGCATGCGGGCACGCGTGCACAGTCCCCGATGCAAAAATACATCGGCAGTGACACCAAGACGGTGTATGAGGATTTTGAGTGCGACAACATGAACCCGCGCGCGTGGGCGTTTTGGTGTCGTGCATGGTTGACTGAAAGCCGGCGGGCACTGAAGCCCGGTGGGCTGCTCGTCTGCTTTATCGACTGGCGACAATTGCCCCGGCTCACGGACGTGATGCGGGCCACCGGGTGGGTGCAACGCGGCATCGCCGTATGCGACAAGACGCCATCGCGCGCATGTCCCAGGCGCGGTGGCTTCAAGCAACAAACCGAACTTATCGTGTGGGCGAGCAAAGGGGTGATCCGTCAGCGCGATGTATATACGCCGGGTGTGCGTCCCTGTGCGCTCGGCCTGCCGAAGCGGCACCTGACCGAAAAGCCGCTTGAACTCGCGCGCCAAATTGTGCGGTTGGCCCCTGCGGATGGCGTCGTGTGTGACCTATTCGCCGGCAGTGGCACATTTCTGGTGGCGGCGAAGGAAGCGGGATTAAACTAAATGGGCTGCGGAACCCATGCCCGGTACCGAGACGTGGCGATGCAACGGCTGACGGAGTCAAGCGCAGACGCGCTTCAGTGACGCCTTATTGAAGCGCGCGTTGTCTTAGCAGCTAGGGCGCTTCGTATGCGCGCGGCTGCCGCGGGCCAAATTACTGTATCTGTATCGGATAATCGCGGAACAAATCATAATTCTGAGCGTTCAGCATCGCATTGCGCGTAGCCTCGTCAAACCGGTTACGCTCGAAAAAGGCCTTGATTTCGGTTCTCGCATCCTCCCATTGCTGCTGATTTGATCTCAGCCCAATGATGTGTATACGGTGGATTACTTTCACGATGTCGGGTCCATTGCTGCCATCGAGCAAGCGCATTGCGCGCTGCCAGACCTGTTTTGACAGTGCGTCGTTCAACTGCGGTGTTTCTTCAAGCAGCCCGAGTGTCGCTAATGCGCGCTGCGCAGGCGGCACGCGCTGCAGGGCGGGTTCGAGCAGCGAAAGCTCATACGCATGCTGATTGGGTGGTATCACCCGTACTAAAGCGCCCGGCAGGTAGCGTAACGCGCTGCCTAGTTGATGATCCGGCAGGGACAGCGTCAAATGCCGCAAATGAGCGAAGTACACTGGCCTTTGTGCCTCTGGCAGCATCGATACTCGATTGGCTAGTGCGCCGATCGGCGCGCCCCGATGCGACGCTGGCAGGCGTTGCATCCATTGGAACAGTGTTTCGTACAATTCAAGGATCGTCGCGTTCGCAAGATCATAACGATAAGAAAAATAGTCGAATGACGAGCCAGATAATGAGAATGCGGCTAGCACTTTGGCTAATACCGTTATCAGTTCCGCCTGTTCAGACGTGTTTAACGCAGGGAGCCGGCTTAGAAAAGCCCGATATCTGCTTTCAATCTGTGATGCATCAAGCCACACTGGTGGTATACGACCGTAGAATGGTAGCATCGATGCGATGGCGCCCCAGGTGCTACCTTGTTCGGGGGAGCGTCGTTCGGCGTCTGCATACACGAACTTATACAGAGTGTGTTGGTACTGGAGTGGAGTCCCAAGTATGCTCTGAATCATGTCTTTTTGTACCTGCAAGCCTTGCTTTGGCAAGCGGCCCGCGGCTTGAAAAATCGCTTTGAATACCTCGGGCTTCACTTCGTACTGAATTTTTGCCCGTTGCCATAGCGTCTGAAGCAGCTCAGCGCGCACGGGTTCGGCGCGAATACGCTCAATTTCGGTCAACAACTGTTGTACCGCCGCTCGATTGTGTATCTCCGTCCCCGTGCGATCCAACGGGGCGATATGGGAAATGCGTTTGTGACAAAGCCAGCCTAGTCGCCTTTCTTGCAGTGCGTGATAGGTCTGGCTGTTCACCTGAGGCTACCCCCAAATCAGTGCCGTTCTAAAGTGGAAATTTCCGGCTCTTGAGGCTACCCCCAAATCAGTGCCGTTCTAAAGTGGAAATTTCCGGCTCTTCGGGGTGGGCCGAATCGGCCCGGGGCCTGCACTGGCAGGCGAACTCGGCAGGCGTCATCCACTGCAGTGCAGAGTGGGGACGCGCCTCATTATAGTACTGGCGCCAGGCCTCGATTTTGCGCTTGGCATCCTCGAGCGACAAGAACCAATGCTCGTTTAGGCATTCCTCACGCAAGCGCCCGTTAAACGACTCGTTCTTGGCGTTATCGGTTGGCTTGCCAGGACGAGAGAAGTCAATCTCAACGCCCCTCTCATACGCCCACTTGTCGAGCACCTTGGAGATGAATTCGCTGCCATTGTCTGCCTTGATGAAGCGCGGTAACGGCCGGCTCACAGCAATGCGATCTAGCGCCGCCACAACGTCCTCACCACGTAGCGTGGCGCCTACCTCGATGGCCAAGCATTCGCGCGTATAATTGTCCACAATTGTCAGCGTGCGCAAACGCCGACCATCAAACAGTGCGTCAGCAACAAAGTCCATACTCCAAATCTCGTTGATCGCGGTCACGAGCTGCTTGGGCTGCCGCAGCCGCGCCGCCTTGTTTCGCCGCGGCCTCTTATGCCGCAATGACAGCCCCTGCTCACGATAGAGCCGGTAAACTCTTTTATGATTGTCGCGCCAGCCTTCCCGACGCAGCATCACATGCACCCGGCGATAGCCGTAGTGCACGCGTGTTTGCGTGATCTGCTTGATGCGCAGGGCGATCGCGTTCGAATCTCGTGCGATTGACTGATAGCTGTACACCGAACGCGACAACTTCAGTACCCTGCAGGCCTGGCGCTGGCTCACGCCAAAGCGTTGCATCAAATCCGTCGTGAGTTCACGCAGCCGGGAAGGCTTCAAAGCTTTTTTGATAGCACATCCTGCAACATGGATTTGTCCAGCGACAGCTCCGCCACCAGCCGCTTGAGCTTCGTGTTCTCCTCTTCGAGCTGCTTCAGGCGACGCAGCTCCGACGGGCCCAGGCCCCCATACTTCTGGCGCCAGTTATAGAACGTCGCATCGCTGATGCCCATCTTGCGGCACACCTCAGCTGCCGGCGTGCCCAGCTCTGCCTGTTTCAACGCAAATGTAATCTGTTCTTCAGTGTATCTGCTCTTCTTCACGACATGACCTTCTGCTTGTTAAGGTTGCATCATGCCGGATTTTTTCTACTTTTGAATGGCCCAGTTTTTTGGGGTAGCCTCAATAATGCCGCCTCCCCCCGGCCATTGAACAAACTCAACACTTGTAGCCACACTCGCTGTGACTGCGCCTTATCCAGGTCACGGGTGCTTGACAGCAGTCCGTGCGCCACCCTCGCACGCTGCGCCTCCGGCACACGCGCCAAATGGCGCTCGAATAAGGCCAACTCTTGTATACGTTGCTCGGGCGGCAACATGTTGAGGCCTGCAGGCAGATGGCGCAATGCGAGGCCCCACTGATCGTCCGGTAGCGATAAGGCCAGGTCGCGCATTTGCACGTAACGGATAAGCCGCTCCGCTTCGGGCAAGACCTTTGCGTCGACCGCCAGCGTGCCGACTGCCTCGCCTTGATAAGACGGAGGAAGGCGCAAGGCCTGGTCGCGCAAGAGCGCATGCAGCGCGGACAGACTCGGGTTTGTTCTATCAAAACGCCGCAGTAGACCGGACAAGCTTGGGATCAGCTCTGCTTGCTCGGCTACGCTCAACGACGGCAGCCGCGCCAGAAGTACCTGATAACGCTCGATAAACGCCGGCGAGCTGGATGGGAGAGACCACAGCGCAATCGCCAATTCCCTCCAGACGTTGTCTTGCCCGGGGCCGCGCTGTTCGGCCAACGCGTGAGCGAAGTCGAATGCTTCAGCACGCTGGAGTCCAAGCCATTCATCAAGCGTGCATAACATTGCCTTTTGTATTCGCACGCCGTCCTTCGGAATGCGCTGCGCGGCCATGTACACGCGCTTGAAGGCTTCGCTTTGCTCGTCCCACGGCAGCTCTTTCAACCGCTGGCGCAGCGCCTCAAGCGCTTCGACGTGCTGCGCCGGATCTTTCAGCGCACCGTCCATCTCTTCCAGAATGCGGTTGATCGACTCAAGGCTCTCGACCTGATTGGCTCGTTGCCAGTAACGGTAGACTAGGCGCCGACTTTGTGTCGCATGATACGTACGACGATCGACTGCTGAAAAATTGCCCACCTCTTGCACGGGCACGTAGTCACCGATTCGCTCAATCAGTTCGGGCGGCAGGTCTTGGTATGCTGTTGGCCGGCGGGCCGACGTGTTAATCAACGCACCGCTGGACAACGGCCGTAGTGGCGGTGCTGACGCGGCAGGTTGTGGGCACGACTCCAACGCGCAGATGTAGGCCCGGTAATCGTTCAAAGCGGCATTCAGATCAAAGTCCATCGGCAAGCTGAGCAAAAGGTCAGACACACGCAACGTGAGGCGCTGCTATGCCGTAAGGTAGCTGAAAGCAGGCGGATAAGCGTAGCGATATGCCGCGATCGCTAAATTTCCGGCGGTTACCACCTTGTCGATCAGAACGTCAGAAGCAGCTGTGATGCGGCACAGTTATCGGTGTACGGGGCAGGGGAGACCGATTGACACAGCTAGAAGGCATAGCACGCTATTCGCTCAGTGACTCACATACATAGGCCAGCAGCCGCTCACGAATTAGCCTTCGATCGGTGTCAGTCAAGCCGAGCAGCACGCGCACCGGATATCGGTAGTACGGTCCGCGCGGTGCAACCCGCTCGCGCTCACCGAACTGATGCACGCGGGCAATGCGCGAGGCACGGCCAACGAATCCGATGGTTGATTCGTATTCGCTCACCTCGATGCGCATCAGCCGCGCGGTGCGCAGCTTCGCGAATATCGTACACTTGATTCGTCCGCGCTTGTTACGCAGCCGCTTAGGGCTAGCGCGCGCCTTGCGCGGCGCATACGCGGTGCCATCGGGATTGCGCTGTGCAGCGATACGGGCCTTTTGAGCCTGCCGCAGCGCCCACGCCGTGCAGTGCAGCGCGGCGTGCGGCCGGTGATAGTCGCGCAAGCAGCGCGCCGGCCCAGTGTTCAAGTGCACTGAGCTCGTTCACGGCTGTACGACCCACAGCATCACTGCCTCGGTCGGCGTGTCGTCGACGTGCTCGATTACGCGCTGGCCCATTGCATCGGTGCGCACTACCACGCTTTCCGTCAGCTTCAGTTTGATCGCGATGTCAGCCGCTTCGTGTTTGCGCAAATCGGCTTCGAACGCTATGCCATTTTCCCTAGCTTCGGCATTGGTGACTCAATCGGGCTGGATCGCACGAACCCATTCAATGATCGCCACCATGATCGCGTCCGCGTCGCCTGCATAGTCCAGGATCAGCACGTTAAGCATGTATCGATACTCAAACGATGGAGAGCGCGTGCCGGTAGCCACCAGCGTGCCCTGGTCGATGAATACGCTCAACGTATCGGGTGCCGACTGCAGGGCCGGCAGTATGGCAGCGTGGCCACGAGTGCCGCCCGTAAGCTCGCGGGCTTATTCATCGCGGTGGGCGTTTTGACATTCGACGATCATGTCGATTTGTGCCGCGCACGCGGCCCAGGCAGCACGGGCAGCCGTGAGCGACTCGGCCAGTTCACCATTCGTGCGCGGCGCCATCGCCGGCATCGTGCACGGCCACACGCGCGCGCATTCGTGCCACATAATCGGCGGCGCCGGTAAGGGCGGCACTGGCGTGCACGCGCACCACATCGTCAGGCAGGGCAGTAGCGGCCCAATGGCGAACAGCTTGGTTCTCATCGATCAGCCTCCGAAAGGCCTCTTGGTAAGCTGCGAGCGTTGAGTCGATTGCCGTGCGCATGCGCGCCAGCTGTGCATGCTGCGCGTCCTTCTCGCGCGCATCGCGCAGCAGTTGCTCGATGGTGGCGTCACGCTCGATGCTTGCCTGTACGGCACGCCGTTCAGCGGTGCGCGCCCCCTCCAATTGCGCAAGCAGTGTGCGGATGACGTGCCACTCGGTGACAATCGTCAGCAGTGCGGCGGTGGCCAACGTCCACCCAAAAAGCTTCCCTCTCATGCGGTCTCCGTCATTCGGCCCCCGTCAGGCGGCGAGCGCGGTGGCCTGCGCGTACTTGCGATACGCCTGAGCAAGCTTTGCGTCGTACAGGTTCCGGGCGTAGCCGGGGCCGTTGTAGAGGCGGGCAAACTGCGTCCATTGACGCTCGCGCAACGCGGCCAGCAGCCGGCGGTCCGCTGCCACGAACCGCACGAACGCGTCCAGCTGCTCAGCTTCGTTCGCTTCCATGCAGCCGACGAAGTCGTCAACGCTCGCATAGCCGAGCCGCGCCCAATGCTGACCCAGAACCTGAAACGCGCCCCAACTGGCCGACTCGTGCGCAGCGAGCGAGTCGATCTGAGTGGCGATCGTCAGCCGCGTGTACTCCGCCGCACCGCCGTGGTAGCCGCCGCACGTCGGCGCGACGATGTTCGGGTATTGCGCCGCGAGCGGCGCCGGATCGATATGCCGCACTGTCAGCCGCTGCCAAAATACGTGTCGCTCGAACAGGATCGTGGGCCGACCGTTGCGCAAGAAACCGACGCCGCGCGATTCGACGTCTTTGACCGCGCGAATGCACGCGATCGATACGCCGAGCGTGTCGGCCGCGCGCGTCAGATCTGCATCGGTGCAATGCTTGACATCATGCTCGCCGTTGTTCAACGCGATCAGCGTTTGAGGTCCGGCGATGCCGTCGACGACAAGCCCAGTGTGAATTTGCAGCGCGGTGACGGCGGCTTCGGTGGCCGCGTCGTACCGATGCGTGACTTGCGGCCGGTATCCGGCGCGAATCAGTCGCCGCTGCAGGCGCCCGACTTCATAGCCATGATCACCCAAGCGCAACGGATTCATCGTGCGGGCGCGCTTGCATCCAGCAGCCGTGCGACGTTGCCATGCGCAGCCCACATCCAGGCCGCCAGGAAGACTGCGGTGACGGCCTCGGATAACCCAGCCGGTCGATCGTATAGCACTCGATCAATAATCGCGCTGCCCAACGCGGCAGCCAGTGCCCACGCAAGCCATGCGATGCCCGCGCGATGACGCGCGCCACGGCGGCGATACGCGAGCACGCACAGCAGCGATGCGCAGTGTGCGGCAAGCGTCATGCAGAATAAGAACGATGGCATTTCAGCGTGCCTTTCGCAGAAAAGCAAGGAAGTCAGCCGAGCGGATGCGCTCGATAAGCTGCAGCGTGATGACGATCACCAGCGCCGCGGCAAAGAATGCGGCGACTCCGGTGGAGCGAATCGCCGTCGCGTGCACGATCTCCGGCGCTGCCAGGTAACCCATCACAAGCGAGATCAGCAGGTACGCAACGCGCTTCAGTAAACCGATGTCTTGCGACGACACGACGACAAGCGCTGCGCCGGTAAACGCGCCAATCAGGGCATTGCCGTCGATGCCAGGCATCACGCTGGCTAGGCCAAGGGCGATCGAAAGCACCGCCGCGGTGGTCAGGTTCGGTTCAGTCATATCGGGCGGCCCCCAGGTCAATCAAATAGTTGCACCAGCGGCCTGGTGCTGAAAATCGCGGCGGGCTCGGGCAGCTCAACAACGGTGCCCATCGGCAATACGACGCCGAGATCAGCTAAGCCAGGATTGGCTTGTAGCGCGGCTTCAACGGTGCCGTCGGTGCGGCCATAATGGCGCCAACACAACGCATCGAGCGTGTCGCCTTGTCGTGAAATGATTTTCATCGGATTCGCTTGAATGTTGACCGTGCCATGCCGCTGATCTCGTTGACTGTTTAGCGCACAGTGCATCGTGCTTCGCTATGCGTTTTAACCCGGTCGCTGGCGCGTTGTGTATCGGGTTGGGAGAAAAGTTGCGATGTGGGCAAAGACTGACACAGCGCTGCACCCATGAGCGATGGCGGGTTTGGAATGAATTGTGGTTTGGGTGGGTGGCAAGCCGTACATATGTGTAAGGTTCCTATGCGCGCCTTCGTGCGCCTATCGTTTTTCTCCTCCACGCGGTTTATTTTTTACGTGATCCAATATTGCTAGAGCCTCTATCTGGTCGTGGACTCTGGCCATGGACGTCTCTTTCACGGTGAGGCGAAACCACGTCGACTGGCTCGCGTCCTGTTTCGAGGTGTTCATCAGCCTCTCGCCCCGCGGCATAAAAAAATGGTTAAAAACGTGATGGAAATGGTCACGGTTTGCACTGTCCTGCTCAATCGTTGACATCGGTGTACGCGCCAGACACGCAGCGCTGTGTTGCGTGCGCTCGTGTAAGTGGCTTCGTCGATTGGCCCAGGGGTAGCACCTGCGGCATGGCTTCGTGCGGGGCACGTAGCACGGGCCGGGCATGCCACGTGCCGATAGGGGTCCAGTTCGACCATCCTCTCGCTGGATGCGGGCGCCAGTAGTTCGTTGCCGTCTTTGCTGATCTGCGGGCGTCAGCAGCTCATTGCCGCTTTTGCCGGTCTACGGGCGCCCGCAGCTCGCTACTGCCTTTGCTGATCTGCGAGCGCCAGCAGCTCGTTGCCGTCTTTACCGGTCTACGGGCGCCCGCAGCTCGTTGCTGCCTTTGCCAATCTGCGTGCGTCAGCGGCTCATTGCCGCCTTTATCTATCACCGCAAGCCACCAGCGCTTGTGCCCGTCGGTGTCGCGCTGACAGAAGAACTGTCCCATTGTCTGGGTGAACACTTCCGAGATGCGCAGTCCGCCTAAATAGAGCGGGGCAACAAGCCACCGTGCGCGCCAGTCGTGCGTGCCCTCGCGCTGTGTTTCATGCGGCAGGCGGTCGATAGAGACCTGGACCTGCTGCACAGGCCGCGCTCCAGAAAGCGCGTGATGCGTGGCGCGGCGCGTCGGGCACGCTGGCGAGATAGCGGCAGCGGGTTGCCGGCCAGATAGCTGGGCGTTGACCAGCCAGCTAAACAGCACAAAGGATGACCATCGCCTGGCGCTGGCTAGCGGCGGCCAGCGGCCCATGGAAGGGTCGTTAGCGCAGAGGGTTGTCAGCGCAGATCGTGCTGTGGAAACTTACGCCCGGTCGTAGCCCAACGGATGCGCGGTTATGACTGTAAATTCAACTAACCGACGCTCAACACCATATTTGCTTCACGTACGGGTTCATTTCACGTACGGGCTGGCGTTTTCTGGGAAGATCAGGCGGTAGTTTCTTAAGTCTTCCTGAAATGCATTGCTCTGTTCGAGTTGCTGTCTCAGCGCTTGTCGGGGCTGCGCATAGTCAAATCGCGAGGTCCAGTCTTGAATACGGGCCATCGACTGGATAAAGGCTGCGGCGTCTTTCTGATTCGATAACCGTTTCAGCGGAAGCAAGTAGTCCTCGCGATACACGGTTGGGACAATGATCCGACACAGATTGGCCTCGGAGAGGACACTATTCATCGCGAGGCGCGCCTGTGCCTCATTCTCGCTTGAGAAAAGGATGTCCGCGGTGCTGTTGTCCGAATTGTGTACCATGTTTTACCCGATATCGGCCTACTTGTCCGAAATATGCTGAAATTATAAGCAATATTGTCCGAAATATAAACGATACAATTCGTGCTGATAGACGAACTGGTCCTCATATGTGAACGACGACCGCGGCTTGTCCAGTCAAAATATTCGCTCCAACTGACGCTTAGCCTCTTTGCAGTAGGCCTCAACGGAGTGTTCGCGCCGGCCATACGCGCGATGGGGGGTCAAGGCGCGTCATGAAGCGCATGAAGCGGAACCCGCCTGCGATCGCGCGATGGCCGAGACGGAAGCCGCCAGGCAAGCTGCCGCTTCCACCGAGGTCCAGCTCGAGACACTGCGCGCGCAGCTCGCCGAATGCTAAGATTCCCTGGCCGTCGATCGATGCGGCGCTTCGCGGGTTTGGCACTGAATGAAGACGCCATGCCTTCGAACACAGCGATGTTGCGGTTTCGCCATTTGCTGGAGTGGCACCAATTGGCGTAGGCGATGCGGACCGAGGTCAACGCGATGCTTGGCGAACGCGCACTGCTGCTGCGCGAAGGCATGAGTGTGGACGCGACGCTGATTCATGCCTTAATCTCGACGAAAAATACGCAGGGCAAACGCGATCCCGAGATGAGCCAGATCCAAAAAAATCAAATCAGTGGTACTTTGGCATGAAGGCGCACATCAGTGTGGATGCTGAATCGGGCCTGGTGCATCGCGTCGTGACGACGACGGCTAAGGTCAACGACAAGCGCTGTTTCGATGAGTTGCTGCACGGCGACGAAACGAGTGTGTGGGCCGATCGCGACTACAACTACCCAGATATCCGCAGGCGCTGCGCCGAGCAAAGCATATCGGCGTGCATCGCGCGACGCAAGCGGCCGGGTGAGCCGCGCTGGCGAATTGAGCGCGAGATTAATCACGTGATTGCCAAGGTTCGCTCGCGGGTGGAACATGCGTTTCGCATCCTCAAACAGCCATTCAGCTATGTGAAGACAAGGTATTGAGGCTTGGCAAAGAACACGGCCCAAATCGTCACGCTGTTTGCGCTAGGCAAGCTGTACCTGGCGCGGCGCCGGCCCGCGAGCTAACGCCAAAACGGTGGGCAAACCGGCGTTCGACCGCTTTAATTGCACTCGATTGAATGCCTCGCTCCCCCTTGTGCGGTAGCTTGCAGTCCGGCAAATCGCACTTTCAACGCCGCATTCGATGCTTCGCTTTGGAAAACACTGTTGTGAAGCACCTCCTTAGCAGACCTTGTATCATCTTAGTTTTGCGATTTGCAATTGGCGAGTTGCATCAGGCTTCGATTTAATGCCGGTCTTACTGGTGGGATCTCAGCCGTGACGCTTCTTCCGTTAGCTTAACGAGTTGAACGCTCGTCGGCGCACATTCCCATAGCTTACGTTAGGCGTGCGATGCGCGCTCCAACACTTCATCAACCCACTGATTAATGCTTTTGCCCGCGGCCGCGGCAGCCACGCCAACCGCCGCATGCACTTCGGGACGAATTCGTAGCATCAACTTACCCGATGCCGGCTTTTGTGGGTCACGACCCGCCTTCGCACAATCCTCGAGATAATGATCAATGGCCTCATGAAAAGCAGCGGTTAACTCGTTAACTGCCTCGCCGTGGAAGCTGATGCGGTCTGCGACGCCCAGTACACGTCCCACGAAGATTTCGTCGCGCGGATCAAACTCGACCCGCGCTAAATATCCTTTGTAAGCCATTGTGTTCATCATAGTTTGACTCCCAATTGCGTTAACCCACTGTCGCAGCTCTTCCACCTGATATTTTTTCGCTTCCTTGCCTGGATGCGGCCGATGCAGGTATTGACGGCTGCCGTTCAATTCAAATGCCACCCGCGAGCCAGCACCTTCTCTGACTTCCCCACCCAGCGCAATGACCAGCGATTGGATGTCAACAAATACGATACTGCCAGGCGTTGGCTTTTGGAATATCGCTTCCAGCGTCTTAACGTGCTTGGCCTTCATCGAGATATGATAGCAGAAATTGATAGCATGTGAAATGGCTTGATGGCATCGAAAGCACTGTGTGTAAAACGGCCACTGAGCTGCGCGGCGTGTCAGGCGCTGTGCGTAGCGTTAGCCATGAAACTTATTAGGGGCGGTGTGGGTCTGTCATAGCACTTTGGCTGCCGCGGTCGTGGGGGAGCCACGGCAAGCTGGCGCGGGAGAAAAAGTAGCCTCCGACCGAACCGGCTGCGCTTCCGGCCCGTAGCCGACTCGGACGCTGCGGGAGTGCTGCTGAATGCCGGCGAACCGGCGCAGCCATTATGGCTGAATATTTTTTCGTTATGCCTGGATATTTTCTGGATTAGTAAGCTTGGCGATTAAAAGTCCGCAAGCAGCTTGCAGTTACGTTACCAAAATTTGGACAAGCGTATAATAATTAGCGAACATGTATCGTGGTGTAGCTAAAGTGCACCTTGCAAAGATTGGAACGGCGTTAATCGGACTTGAATAGAGTGGGTTTTGCAGTACGCGAGTTATGCAAAGCGTTGATCTATAAAGATGGACCGGCCGTTGGGGGAACTCCGAAGGCAGGGGTTGCTGGTTCGATCCCAGCCGGGCGCGCCAAAATTCTTATAAAAATCAAATAGTTATCACAGCACTGTGCACAAGTTATGCATCGAAAAAGGTCTGAGATGGCCTAATTTCGGACTCGCAGTGTACCCAAATTTGTACCCACCTGCCCCCGATGCCCGGGCCTAATTTTGCCTTGCTAATTCGTAAGGCCTGCGCCGCCGCGTGCCCGCCCGGTTTCCCCCGTTGGCCTGCCGACGAATGCCCTGGAGAACTCCGAGGGGGTGGTCGGGGGAGTCTGCCGGGCGCGGGTCGCTTCATTTCTGCCTTGGCAGACAGTTGCTAATCTAAAGTTTTTGATTTTAAATCAATGTCTTGCATACGCATGGTGGCAGGTCAATCTTCTTTCGGGTACACAATCGGGCCTAAAACGGGACGGGACACACTCAATATAAGCAAGCAAGTATAGACGAGGGTGCGCTGTGCCCGTGGTGGGGTTATACACAAGCCGTAAAGCTATGTGGAGCGTCGCTGCTGTTTTTAGCGGGCCTAGCTTCTGGCAACGTGCCACGAATGCGTGTGCACGCGTGGGCTATCTGTTTGCCGTTTGCTGTGGTTTGCTTGCTGTTCGCCCGTTTGTAACGCGTTGCGAGCTATGGGTTAATTTCAGTCACCTTATCGACACAACACATCATTTCATCCTTCGATCGCTGCCGGGAGGCTTGCTGACCTTGTCGCAAGTCGCGTATCTGTGCCGCACTCCTGGAGCGAGCGAAGCAACGCGACGAGTGCCAGTGACAATAGCGTACCCTAGGGACTGAAGGAGCGGAGTGCTCCTACAAGATAAGGGTGATAGTGGGCTCTCTACAATGACAGTGCCCCGACTTGTAAGCAGTGGGTGGTGCCTCCGCTTCTAGCCTGTTACTGTCTTTCACCGCCCAAGCCATAAGACTTGCTGATTGTTTATACATAATGTCGGAACGACATCTCCGAGCGAACTTCGAAGAATGCTACCCTTAGCGAAGGCTGAATGTAAGCCGGTATCTGTCCCATTCGAGCAGGATGCGAAGAATGCTATAGAAAGGGCTTTGCTCAATATGTGCAAAGGGGTTAATACTTGAACAAGTACAATAAATTACTTGCCGCTATAGTTCTGGCTTTTACTCAATACGGCTGTGGAGGAGGCGATGGTGATGTATCCAGTTCTGTAACGGATGCTCAAGGGCTTTACAGCGGCATAACAAGCAAGAATCAGACAATAAGTGCTCTGATCCTCGATGACGGCTCATTTTACGCATTATATGTGAATCCAAGCAGTTTGGGAGTAGTCGTGGGCAACGTAAAGGCCTCGGACGGTAAACTATCTTCTTCGGATATTATCGACTACGATTTGACCAACGCAGAAACGCATAAAACGACTATTTCCGCAACGTACGCGCCAAAGGGTTGGCTAAACGGTACATTATCTTATCCAGGCGCGAATGGGAACAGCGTTACTTTTACAACCGACTATGACACAGGCTACGAAAAGACGCCGACACTTGCTGCGATAGCGGGCACTTACGGGGACACGAGCAAGGGATTAAATACAGGCAGTTTTACTGGCGTTTCTATTACAACTGACGGGTATATAGCGTTCGATAGCGGGACGTGCAAGGCGAAAGGAACAATCGCACCCCGTACTTCCGGAAACGTGTATTCGCTGACACTGAATTTTGATGAGTCTCCGTCTTGCACGTACTCTGGCCAAATGTTATCAGGCATTGCGGGACTGGATGGCGACGTGGTAATCATGGTCGCTCGTGCGTCGGATACGTCACATCCGTTGCTATTTCTCGGGACTCAAATAGCAGACCTCGAAGGCTGACCGACTAATTCGAACTTGACCGACGGGCGGTCTTACAATTGCCGCCCGCACTATGCTCTTGTCAGCAGTGTGTTGATTATTGTGATTGGTCTGGGAAAAACGTCGGGCCAAGCACTTGCTCCATCGACCACGGACAGGCGTCGGGAAACACATCCAAGCCGGTCTCCTCAATGGCCTTAGAAACCGCATCGGCCCAAATTTCACGTTGCCAGCTGGCGTCCTGCAACACGGGCTTCAGGCTTGGCGTACGGCCCAATCGTTCAATGATTGCACGGCGCTGCTCCTTGATCGTACGCTGCCAGCTCGAACCCCGGCGGCCCGACTGATACTGCCATTTGAGCAGGTGGGCCAAAAGCACGGCCATCCGGTTCGCCAGTTCGCGTTGTTCGCTCTTACCCACGTCCTCAATTTCCTCCGCGATGTGTTCTATATCGAGGGCGGATAGCTTGCCCGCACGCAGTAGTGCAGCTTGCTCGTTGGCCCACGCTATTACATCTTCATCGTAGCTTGTTCCCATCAGTCATCTCCCTCGGTTAGAGGTTGCTTCTATCAGACTTACCAGTTATCTATTATAGAGCCATCAATTAGCCGTCATCTGACGCCATGGGTTAAATGGTAGCTGGTGATACGAATGCTATGTCTAAGATTGCTCAATCAGCGCCCGTTCATCATATGTGGCCCCCACGTAGTCCGTCCTGAACAATCAACTTTGCTCTGCGGTAAGTTCATGCCGCCGACACCATGTAAGCCTCGCGATTGAGCAAAGCAACCCGGATCAGGGCGTAAAAAAGCCGCAGCTTGCGCAGGATCATCCGCAGGTTGTGGCCGGCGCCGCACAGCACCGCGTGGATGGCATCGCCTAGTGCCCCTTTAAGCCAGTTGCGATTGAGCTTGTCGTCTGACTTCATGTGTCCGATGGCCGGCTCGATTGCGCTGCGACCTCGGATCATTGTGCACAAGCCTCGCGTGACACCGCGTCGCAAGCCTGGGTAATAGATTTTCACGCCATCAATGGCCACACCTTGTAGCCACGGTCCACGACGGCGATCTGCGGTTGCGCCTCGCTCAGGATCGCCGCTTGTTCCAACGCTTGGGCCAGCGTGTGCCCGTCGTACGGATTGCCCGGCATCGAACGAGCGCCGACTACCAGACCTTCCTTGTGCGTGGTCGTAATCGACACCTTCACGCCGAATTCGTACGGCTTGTGCACTTTACCCTTATTCGATCGTCTCCAGGTCCTGCTCATGCAGGAACCGCAGTACAGTCATACCGGTTCCGCCCACGCGGCGCGCACATCCAGCCTCCATCTGGCTTGTTTGGCAACTGCGTGCTCTGCGCGACGTACGTGTTTGCCCTATTCCGGCAAAAAAATGACATAACTTTATAATTGTATTTTCATAGAGTACTGGCGCGCTAGCATATTAAATGTGCACCCATTTGAATGGGTGCACTGCACTCCAATACAGACGGCTGAGCGGTGCATTTGCCACTTTTGTGTAGCTCAAAATCAAAAGCAGCGAGCATGCGCGTCATTTTGGATCGCGTATATCCGCGCTATCGGACACTGTCACCTTGGGCATGATGAAAGCCCTAATCAGACAATAAATCCCCGCCAACCCCACTAGTACGTAAATAATACGGGTCATCATCGATCCGGCGCCCAGTATCGCCGCGACAAGGTCAAACTGAAACAGCCCGACCAGCCCCCAGTTTAGAGCGCCAATGATGACAAGCACGCCGGCAATCCAGTCGAATAGGTTGGAACGTGCGCCACAGGTGGTCACAATAGTCATAGTGATCTCCTCAAAAAAGGCAATGAAAGGGGATGTACCTTCTATCGCGCAACGAGCGTGCCTGCACGAACTCCTATGCTGTCGCGTCGGTTTCTTGGCGGCCTTGCGGTCCTGTTGGGGTATCAGTCGATATGGTGCCATAGCGATGTCCACGCTGGGTGAGTGCAGTGGTCACTTTTAAGCATCGAGCAAATCAATGTCTATGACCGACCGTACCAGATCAGCGACAAACGCTTTCAGCAGTCTAACAAAACGACGTTGATGCGTCGCGAACTTATCTGCTGTATAGCAAGCGGGGTTTGCCTCAAAGTCGATCCGTAGTGTATTGACACTTGAAAAGGTCACAACGATCATTCAATCGTTGACCGGTCCGTTTGACAAATTGTGATTTGTCGCCGTGTATGGGCCAAAAGACAGTCTGCTGTCAAATGGCATCACATTGACCGTCGATTTGAACGGGGATTGATCGGGCATCAGTTCAAGTTTGCGCCGTAACACTTCACTGGGGTAGCGCTGCCTCAGCACAACGCGCTATACACGTGCTTGACGCGTTGTGCGAGCAGGTAGCGGCTGAATCCGTCCATCACAATAGGATGACTGCGCTGAAATTCTGCACCGCATTGACCACGCTGGTGAGCCGACAGTCTGTCGAAGACTCGTATCGCTTTCGACAAAATGCAGTCGCGGATTGTTCGCTTCGTCGATCACCTGTCGCAACGCCGCTTCAGATCGCTACGCACTGAACTCAGAAAGACCTGCTGCTGCGGTCGAGTCACTGCTTGAGGTCAGATGCACTATAAAACACCATGTTGGGAACAACGCAGAAATCGGGCACCGTTGCCCGAAAAGCAATGAAAACAGGTGGTCCCAATAAGCACTGGTCGGAATTTTGATGCTAATCGCCCCGTTCAGGTTTTTAGTTTTTCATAATTTGCGCCATACCGCGTGCTGCGCGTGCAGCGTCGTTTGGCCGAACAACCACGGCCCCAACGAAAAGACACCCTGCCTCACGACGCTGACCCGTGCCATGGCGCAAAAATCAGAAACCTTGATGTCCTTGAGCGACGAAGTGGCCACCTGTTAAACGATCCGAAAGCAGCAAACGAAGTCCACTAAAACAGTGTAGCTACGTCCCCACGTCAGACCGAAATAAGGTCAAGCAGCTGGATACGGGCTCATTCGCTCAGTCGGTTGCGCTCGATAAAGACTAAAATTTCGGCTTTTGCCTCTTCCCATTGCTGTTCAGACAGGTGGGGGGCTACCCGGGCGCCGGCTTCATCTAGTACGTGCAGCACTTCTACTTCATAGGCACCGTCGAGCAGACGCAGCGCGCGTTGCCATATCTGCGTTGACAGCGCAGTATTGAACGGCACCATACTGAGCAATCCGAGTGCCACCTGTGTGCGCTGCGCGGGCGGCATACGCTGAAGGAGAGGTTCGAGCTGCGATAGTTCATACGCGTGGTAAGCCGGCGGCAGCAGTGCCAACGCGTGCGGCAAATAGCGTAGCACGCGACCCAACTGGTGGTCTGGCAGTGACAGCGTCCAGCGCCACAGGTTGGCATAGTAACCAGGCCTTTGCTCGCCTGGCACCAGCCATATCGCGTTGGCCAACGCGATAATCGGCTCGTTGCGGTGCGACGCTGGTAGACGCTCTACCCATTGAAGCAATATCTCCCAATACTCAGCGCGTGTCCCGTTCACGTCATTGCTGTAGCGGCGCATGCTAGGCAGCAGCCTTGCCAATTCCACAATTACGTCAGCTTGATCGACGGCGTCCAATACGGGAAGCCGGCCCAAAAAATCCCGGTACTCGCGCAAAAATCGCGGCGGGTCGCCCCGCAAACTTTTGAGCAGTGATGCAACGGCAGGCCACAGGCTGCCTTGCTCGACACCCCAGCGCTGCGCGGCAGCATACGCAAAATCGTACAAAGCGCATTGCTGCTCGGGCGAGAAATCGCACAAAGATTCGAACATGTATTTTTGTATCTGTGCACCTCGCTCCGGCACACGGCCTGCAGCCTCATAAACTTGTTGAAACGCCGTTGGCTGTTGTTCTTTCGGTAAATCCAGTATCCATGGCCACAGCATGCTGAGCGGTTCGGCGCGCAGCACTGGCTCGGCGCGAATACGCTCGATTTCACCGAGCAATTGGTGCATCGACGTCAGATCCCGCGCAAGATGAACTCGTTTGCAGCAGAGCCAACTGAGCCGCTTTTCTTGCAGCGTGTTATAGGTCCACCTATCCGTGCTCGAAAATTGGCCCATGTCGCAAAGCGGCACGTGTTCGGCCACCTGCTGAAGGATTTCAGGCGGCAGGTCATAGTACGTCGTCGGGCAGCTCGTCTGGTTCGACGCCAAGCTGTTTGCTGAGCAATCCGTTGCGTCAGTCAGTGAATCTGTCGTCGAGCGTTGCCGCACACGCGGGCTGCTCAGGACCGTCAAGCGCGAAGCATCGGGCGGGGCGCCGGCTGCAAAGCGGCCTGCTTGCTGGCCGTGCATCGCATACAAGGCTACCTGAGGACTGTCGGAAGCGGGGGGCAAATTAAAGTCCATTGACAAGCCTATTCGATTGTAGATTTTGACCAGCGCGGACGCGATGATCAGCTCCAGCACTCACGGGCATAGTCCTCGTTATCCTGCGCTCCAGTGTCCGAGTGTCCCTCCCGGTATTCATAACCTCGGTGGCGCAAGGCTTGAAGTCATCGCACATGCGATCTGCAAACTAAACGAAAACGTACGGTGTAGCATGGCGGTGAATCGTGACCGTAAAATTTTCGGCGGATAACGCATTGTTGGTGCACCGCGCACGCTCGAGCAGTACACCAAAGCAGTACTATCGTCAATATGCGGGTTCGATGTCGCCGACATAGCACGGCTAAGGCAGGCGGGTGTAATTGGATACAACGCAGACCACGTGCGACGGCATTGGCCGAGAATAGATCCTGTAAGAAAACATCCACAACTCGAACTTCGACGTGGAAGCTTCCGACTGCATCGCCGATCTGATGGACGGATGATTCGCGCTCTAAGTCACCGAAGACCCGGCCAACGACAGCTTCATGTTCGAGCCCTGGCTGTGCGCGCAGTGCTACATCGCATTCACGTGACCTGGTGGTGCAGCCCGGCCTTGGAGCAATGCCGCCGCGTGCAATGTGTCATGGTGTTTTCTTGACGAAGATTAAAGTGTGCCACCCGCGTTTGCCGCACACTGCCATTTTGGGCGCGCTGCCGCCATCGTCAAGAGGTTCAACCGTGCTTGTGCAAAATGTCGTATGCAAACGCCTCAGGATCAAGGGCCGGACACTGTTGCCGATCGTACAGGGCGGCATGGGCGTGGGCGTGTCTGCGCATCGTCTGGCGGGAACCGTCGCGTCGCTCGGTGCGGTAGGCACGATTTCGAGTGTAGATTTGCGCCGCCATCATCCGGATCTGATGGAGCAAAGCCGGCGCTCGCGCGACCGGCAACTGATCGATTCGCTGAATCTGGAGGCACTGCGTCGGGAAGTGGTGGCCGCATTGCAGCTAGCCTCGGGCAATGGCCTGGTTGCGGTCAACGTGATGCGCGCGGTGTCCTCATATGCATCGTACGTCACGCAGGCATGTGAAAGCGGCGCGGGCGCGGTCGTGGTTGGCGCGGGCCTACCGTTGGACCTGCCGGAGTTGACCGCTGACTTTCCGAACGTGGCGTTGATCCCAATCCTGTCGGATGCGCGCGGTATCGGCCTGGTGCTGAAGAAGTGGATGCGCAGGAACCGCCTGCCGGACGCCATTGTGATCGAGAACCCTCGTTATGCGGCCGGGCATCTCGGCGCGCCAACGCTCGACGGGCTGGACCATCCGAACTATGCGTCCCAGCAGGTGCTAGAAGGCGCACGCGAGTTATTTAAGACGCTTGGGCTGGAAGCGGAGAACATCCCGTTGATTGTCGCGGGGGGAATTCACCGCCACGAGCAGGTCCGGCATCTGCTCGACCTCGGCGCCAGCGCCGTGCAACTGGGAACCGCATTCGCGGTGACGGAAGAAGGCGACGCGCATCCGAATTTCAAAAAGGTGCTGGCCGAGGCAAAGCCAGAGGACATCGTGACGTTCATGAGCGTGGCCGGCTTACCTGCGCGCGCCGTGCGCACGCCGTGGCTGGCCAGCTATCTTGAGAAGGAACAGAAGCTGCAGCGGGCCGCCAAGCCGCGGCGATGCACGGTCGGATTCGACTGTCTGCAGCAGTGCGGGCTGCGCGATGGCATTGGCAAGCATGGGCAGTTTTGCATTGATATGAGGCTGGCCCATGCGCTCTCGGGTAACATCGAGCGCGGGTTGTTCTTTCGCGGCTCGGAAACCTTGCCGTTTGGCCACGCAATCCGTCCGGTACGCGAGCTGCTTGACTATCTGCTGGGCGGCGCGACGCAGGCGCGCGCCGGCGACCGAGGATGCCATCTTTTCGGCGCCGGCACGACGGTTCACCCGAACGGATGCCCAACGGGCACACCATTGAGGCCTTCATTGAGCAGCGTACGCAAGGACCAGTCGGCGCAGTAGCTGGAGAGCATGTCCAGGTCGGGGATATGCAAGTCCGCGTTGCGGTGCACGTGCCCGATGGCCTGCGAATAGACAGGGGTACGCCTGCCGTTCGCTGGAACAACGTCCCGCACCAGCGTGGGTTGACGACGGAAACGCTTATTCGCGAGCACCCGATCCGAGCCTACGACCATGCGCTTGCAAATCGCCTCAGATCTTCACCTCGAATGGCTGCAGCAGGCATTGCTCGAACCGTTCGACGGCAAGACGGTCGTCGTCACGCATCATGGTCCGCACCGGCAGTCAATCCATCCGCGCTACGATGGCAACCTGGCGAATGCGGCTTTTATTCCAGACCTCACGCCGCTGCTCGATCGGGTGGACCTGTGAATACACGGACACGTGCACGATTCGTTTGACTATAGCGTTGGCCGGTGCCGCGTGCTCACGCCCTCCCGTGGCTATGCGCTGAACCGTCGACAAGCTCGGGTGCCGGCCGAACGGCAATGGGAAAATTCGCCGTTCGACGCGCGTTGCGTCGTCGCCGTCTAAACTGACGGCCGGTGCGCCGCGCCGGCCGCGCGCGGCTATGGGCTACAGCATCCGACGCAGCGTTCGGTCTCGCAACAACACGTGACGACCGATCGCGGCCAACGCATGCAGTCCAATCACCCAGTAGAACAGATTGCCGATGAACACATGCATTGCCTTAAGCAGTGGTCGCGCGATGGGATCCGCGCCGATCAGCCGGATATCCAGCCCGATGACCGGCAGCGAGACCGGGTTGCCGCCGGCGTTGACCATCAGGATGCCGAGCAGTGGCTGCGTGAAGATGAACAGGTACAGCGCCAAGTGTACGACGCGCGCAAGGAACATCAGTATGCGCGTCGACTCGACCTCCGCGGGCACCCCATGCCACAGGCGCCAGAGCAACCGCAGCGATGCGAGGGCCAGCACCAGCGAGCCGGAATAGAAATGAATCGTATTCCAAAACGCGCGGCTGTCGCTGCCCTTCGGGCCGCGTACCTCGATCGCGACATAGGCGAGGGCAACAAGCAAGAAAATCGCCCAATGCAAGAGAATAGCGGGTTTGGAATAACGATCCGTCGCGGGGGTGGCGGGCATCTCGATGTCCTCATGTCGTTGTGATAGTGGGCCGGGCGTCCGGCGGGCGGGACGTCATTGCACGTCGTTTTGCTCGAGTTGCAATGGCGCATCGTCATTATCCTGTGCCCGCGCGAATGTGTAATCGCCGAGCCTCGGTGCGCCCCGCCAAGCCGCGCTTAAAGCGCTCGTTCTGCTTGTACCCGCTTGCGGAAGAAGGGTTGTTGCTTTCATCGCAGCGCTCCGGTTCATTGACTGCGTTAGGATCGGCTCGTGACTTATGATGCAGTGGTAGCCGCCGAGCGTAGCAGGCTCGGATTGACTTTCCAAGTTCTATTCTATTTAATATATTAATCATATAGAACGATGTGACAAGGATTGCCACGTGGAGCTGAATGTCGCAGTCGGCGCTAGGATACCCGGATCGGTCAAGGTCGGGACGGTCTATGGCGTGTTATTGAATTTCCGCGGCGTGCTGCAGGCGCTGGGCGACGCGGTGAACCAGCCGCCGTACCAGCGGCCGCCACAAGCCCCGGTCCTCTATATCAAGCCGGCCAATACGCTGGCCGGCGATGGTGACAGGGTGCAAGTGCCGCATGACGATGCCGGCGCTTGTGCGGCCGCGGTCGACTCGCTGGAAATTGGTGCGTCGCTGGGCATCGTGTTCGCGCGCCGCACCACGCGCGTGAAAGAACGCGATGCGCTCGATGCGGTGCTCGGCTTCACCGTCGTCAACGATGTCAGCGTGCCACACTCAAGCCTGTACCGGCCGGCCGTGCGGTTCAACGCTCGCGACGGGTTCTGCCCGCTGGGTCCGGTCATCGTGCCCACCGGGCATGTTGGCACGCCCAACGCCTTGGACATCACGGTGCGGATCAATGGGCAAGTTCGCCAGCAGGCCAATACACGCGATGCGATCCGCGGCGTGGCGCGCCTGATTGAAGAGGTCAGTGCGTTCATGTCGTTTGAGCGCGGCGACGTGCTGCTGCTCGGCGTGCCGCCGCATGCGCCGCGTGCTCAGCCGGGCGATGCTGTGGAGATCGAGATCGAGCGCATCGGCGTGCTGCATAACGGGTTCGTGAGGGAAGCTACAACATGAAGACTGCCCGCGTTGCCGTTGACGGCAATATTCATTTTGCCACGCCGGGCGCTGGTGACACCGTGATCCTGGCCACCGGACGCACCGTCGCGGCCGACGACGTGGTATGGCTGCCGCCGATCGAGCCGCGCACGACGTTCGCGCTCGGGCTTAACTACGCGGACCATGCACGGGAACTTGCGTTCAAGGCGCCGGACGAGCCGCTGGTGTTCCTGAAAAGCGCCAATACATTCGTCGGCCATCGTGCCTACACGGTGCGTCCCGCCGATGTGCAATACATGCACTATGAGTGCGAGCTTGCCGTGGTGATCGGGCGACGCGCGCGCCACGTGCCGAAGGAGCAGGCGTACGACTATGTGCGCGGCTATATGGTCGCCAACGACTATGCGGTCCGCGACTACCTCGAAAACTACTATCGTCCAAATCTGCGTGTGAAGAACCGTGACACGTGCACGCCGCTTGGACCGTGGCTGGTAGACCGTGACGACGTGCCCGACCCGATGAACCTGACCCTGCGTACATTTGTGAACGGTCAGCAGACGCAGCAAGGCAACACGCGGGACATGATCTTCGATATCCCGACGTTGATTGCGTACTTGAGCGGCTTCATGACGCTGGATGCCGGCGATATGATCCTGACCGGTACGCCGCAAGGGTTGGCCGACACGCAGCCGGGCGATGAGGTGGTGACGCAGATCGATGGTATCGGCCGGTTGGCCAACACGATTGTCGCCGAGCGGCACTATTACGGATGCGACCAATAGCGGCCGAATGCCGCGGCATAAAGTGCGGCGGAAACGATGCGGCGCCGCATGGTCGCAGCCGCCGCGCTGCAGGGAGGACAGATGACGATCAAGCATTGGATTGGCGGCAAACAGGTGGAGAGCGCGCAAACGTTCGTCACAAGTAACCCGGCCACCGGCGAGCCGATTGATGTGGTCTGCGGAGGTGGCGAGCGCGAGGTCGCGCTGGCGGTGGCCGCGGCCAAGGCCGCGTTTCCGAAGTGGGCCAATACGCCCGCCAAGGAGCGGGCGCGACTGATGCGCAGGCTGGGCGAGTTAATCGAGCAGAACGTGCCGCAGTTGGCGCAACTGGAAACCTGCGACACGGGCTTGCCCATCGCGCAGACCCGCAAACAGCTGATTCCACGCGCGTCGGAAAATTTCAATTTTTTTGCCGAGGTCTGCGTGCAGATGAACGGGCGCACGTACCCGGTCGATGATCAGATGCTGAACTACACGCTGTACCAACCGGTCGGCGTTTGTGCGTTGATCTCGCCGTGGAACGTGCCGTTCATGACCGCAACGTGGAAAAGCGCACCGTGTTTGGCGCTAGGCAATACCGCGGTGCTGAAAATGTCGGAACTCTCGCCGCTAACCGCGGACCAGCTCGGTTTGCTGGCTCGCGAGGCTGGCATCCCGGCTGGCGTGTTCAATGTGGTGCAGGGCTACGGCGCGAGCGCGGGCGATGCGCTGGTGCGTCACCCCGACGTGCGCGCGGTGTCGTTCACTGGCGGTACCGCAACTGGCAAGCAAATCATCGAGCGCGCCGGACTGAAGAAGTTTTCGATGGAGTTGGGCGGCAAGTCGCCGGTGCTGATATTCGACGATGCCGATCTGGATCGTGCACTGGACGCGGCGCTGTTTACGATTTTTTCGATCAATGGCGAGCGCTGTACGGCCGGCTCTCGGATCTTCGTGCAGCGCACGGTGTACAATGATTTCGTGCATAAGTTTGCGCAGCGTGCAAATAATTTGATCGTGGGTGATCCGATGGATGAACAAACCCATCTCGGTGCGATGATTAGTCAGGCGCACTGGGAAAAAGTCACCGGCTATATCCGGCTGGGTGAGCAGGAAGGCGCCACGGTGCTCGCCGGCGGCGCGGACAAGCCGCAGGGGTTGCCCGCGCACCTGCGCAACGGCAACTTTGTCCGTCCGACGGTGCTGGCTCATGTCGAGAACCGGATGCGGATCGCGCAGGAGGAGATTTTTGGACCGGTCGCGTGTTTGATCCCGTTTGACAATGAGGACGACGGGCTGGCGATGGCCAACGACGTGAAGTATGGCCTGGCGTCATATATCTGGACGCAGGACGTGGGCAAGGTCCATCGGCTTGCGCGCGGCATTGAAGCCGGCATGGTGTTCGTCAACAGCCAGAATGTGCGTGATCTGCGCCAACCGTTCGGCGGCACGAAGGAATCTGGAACAGGCCGCGAAGGCGGCGATTACAGCTTCGAAGTATTCGCCGAGGTCAAGAACGTCTGCATCTCGATGGGTTCGCATCACATTCCGAAATGGGGCGTGTGACATGGGCAAGCTCTCGCTCGCAGCCAAGATCACCCACGTGCCATCGATGTACCTGTCCGAGTTGCCCGGCAAGCATCACGGTTGCCGGCAGGCGGCCATCGACGGCCATCGCATCATCGGCGAGCGCTGCCGTGCGCTGAACGTCGATACCCTTATCGTTTCCGATGTGCACTGGCTGGTCAATGCCGGCTACCACGTCAACTGCAACGCCCGTTTTCAGGGAACGTATACGAGCAACGAATTGCCGCACTTTATCAAGGACATGACGTATGCGTATCCGGGCAATCCCACGTTGGGACGGTTGATCGCCCAGACCGCGACCGAGTACGGCGTGCACACACGCGCGCACGAGGTTGATAGCTTGGGGCTCGAATACGGCACGCTGGTGCCGATGCGGTACATGAACAGCGACCAGCACTTCAAGGTCGTGTCGATCGCCGGTGGATGCGCATGGCATACCTTAGATGAGAGCCGGCGCTTCGGCCAAGCGTTGAAGGAGGCGATCGCGCGCAGCGACGCCAATGTCGCGTTTCTGGCGAGCGGCTCGCTGTCGCACCGCTTCAACGACAACGGTTCGCCGGAGGAGTCGATTCACGATATCAGCCGGGAGTTTTTCCGTCAGGTAGACCTGCGCGTGGTCCAGTTGTGGAAACAGGGCGATTTCGCCACCTTCTGCAAGATGCTCCCCGAGTACAACACCCATTGCCGTGGCGAGGGCGGCATGCATGACACCGCGATGCTGTTGGGGCTACTCGGCTGGGACCGCTACGACCAGCCGGTCGAGATTGTGACCGATTACTTCGCCAGTTCCGGCACCGGCCAGATCAATGCGATCTTTCCGCTGCCGTGGTGACCCGGACTGTTGACCCAGGAGTGGATCGATGCCTCATGTCATTGTCGAATATACGGCCAATCTGCGCGCCGATGCCCGCATTGGCGAGCTTCTCGCCACGATCAACAACACGCTGATTGCGCAAAGCGGGGTGTTCCCAATCGGCGGGATCCGTTCGCGGGCGATCGCGCTGGACGACTATCGGATTGCCGACGGCAGCGGCGACGATGCGTTCGTCCATGTGACACTGAAGATCGGCGCGGGTCGCGACGAGGCGACGAAGAAAAAAGCATGCGATGCGCTGTTCGCGGCGATCGACGCCCATTTTGCTGCGCTGTTCGCCACGCGCTATCTGGCGTTGTCGCTGGAGGTGGTCGAATTCAGCGAAGCCGGCACCTATAAGCATAACAACGTCCATGCGCGGTACCGCCGTGCGTGAGCTTGACCTCCTTCTGAATCCTGGACGCCGCATGGAAGAGACCCTCATTGAGCACATTGCGACGCAGTTGGACGAGGCCGAGCGTTCGCGCACGCCAATCCGGCAAATTTCGCTCGAATATCCGCAGATCACCGTCGAGGACGCCTATGCGATTCAGCGCACATGGGTCGCCAAGAAGCTGGCGCGCGGACGCATGGTCAAGGGGCACAAGATCGGCCTGACATCCAAGGCCATGCAGTACTCGTCGCAGATCGACGAACCGGACTATGGAACGCTGCTCGACGACATGTTCTTCGGCGAAGGCTCGAGCGTGCCGATCGATCGGTTCATCGTGCCACGCGTGGAAGTTGAACTTGCGTTCGTGCTGGGTAAGCGACTCAGCGGTCCGGCATGCACACTGTTCGACGTCTACGACGCGGTCGACTACGTGATTCCGGCGCTGGAGATCATCGACGCGCGCAGTCACGCGATCGACCCGGACACGAAGCGCCCGCGCAAGGTGTACGACACGATCGCGGACAATGCCGCGAATGCCGGCGTGGTGCTCGGCGGCCGGCCGGTCAAGCCATGCGACGTCGACCTGCGCTGGGTTGCTGCGATCATGTCGCGCAACGGTACGATCGAGGAAACCGGCGTGGCCGCAGGTGTGCTGAACCATCCCGCTAACGGCGTCGCGTGGTTGGCGAACAAGCTGCATCCGTTCGACGTCGCGCTGGAGCCAGGCCACGTGGTACTCGCCGGCTCGTTCACGCGGCCGTGCCTGGCTTGCAAGGGCGATACATTCAACGTCGACTATGGACCGCTTGGCGCGATCTCGTGCTACTTCGGTTGACCGAATTGGCCGGCAATGTCTTCGCGCCGCGTACCGTAGCGCGAGCATGACTACGCTGGACAGCCGCACGTAAAGCCAATTCAGCCATTTTCTAGAGTCGACTTCTTTCAATTCTTGCAATTATCGGTCGCAAACACGTGGACGCTCGACAAGTGAGGAAAAAATGAGAGCAAGTATGGCGGTGGTAGGGGCATTGAGTGTGGCGGTGGCGGCGTGCGACGGTAGCCAGGTGTCGCCCACGGTTATCGCGGGTCCGTATTCGGGAACCTGGAACGAACAGTCCGCCCGGATCCTGGTGCTGGACGACGGTCGTTTCTATGTGCGATACATGAAGGCTGACATACCGAGTGCGCTGGCCGGCGTGGTCGCGGGCACGATCGCATCGATCGACGGGAAAGTCGCCCAGGGCAGCGGCATCGACTACAACTACGGCGAGCCGGGCGTGACGGCGCTGACCTGGAGCGGCATGTACGCGGCTGGCCAAACGATCGCGGCTAAGGCGTCCTATGCGGACGGCAGAACGGCGCAACTGAATGCGCGCTACGATTCGCACTGGGCCCGGGCGACGTTGGTGGCCGCGACCGGCAGCTTTTGCGGCGTGGGGATGACTCACCGGGGAACACAAGTCGATTTCGATGCCGTGCGCTTCACCGTGGACGCCAAGGGGGAAATCGCCGGCCTGGCACAGCAGTGTCAGTTTTCTGGTACGCTCGCGCCGCGCGTGTCCAGTAACGTCTATGACGCGACGCTGAATTTTGATGGCGGTGCCGGTTGCGCCTACCCGAATACTCCGGCAAGCGGGTTCGCCATGATGCGCGATACGCAACTGGAAATATTTGTCCAGACTCCCGATAAATCCAGCATTCTGCTCGTCATGGAAAAGCAATAGTGGGGTCACGTGCCCGCCTGTACCCGATCCAGACGTGGCGGCCCGACGTACACCGACAGCGGCGCCGATTGTTGCGACGATGATTCACACTGCGTGTCATCTGGGACGCTGGAAAAACGCGGCGGTTTATGCTATTCTCCCTCGCTTTAAAGTGAGAAGGGTGTCCCGGTTGACCTGTTCCGGTGTTCCACCGCTTCTCATCGCGCCCGCCTGCGCGTTTGCTTCCCCCCGTATTCCCTGAGGGCCCGCCATCGTGCGGCCAGCGCAGTTGTAGTCCGGTTTTCCGGGCGCGTCAATACGGCTGTGGTGTCCATTGGGCCTCTCCGTGTCGACGCGTCGTTGCGTAAGCGGGGGGTGGGAAGTGGCGATGCAAGGCGACAGGGCGATGAACGTATTGAACTAGCCAGGGACAACATGACCACGATTGTTATCAAGGAAAACGAGCCGTTCGAAGTGGCGATCCGCCGCTTTCGCCGGACCATCGAGCGCAATGGCCTGATCGCTGAGTTGCGCGAGCGCCAGTCGTACGAAAAGCCGACGGCTGTGCGCAAGCGCAAGAAGGCCGCCGCGGTCAAGCGCCTGCAGCGTCGCCTGCGTAGCCAGCAACTGCCGAAGAAGCTCCACTAAACGGCTTGCCGGTCCGCCCCCAGGCGCATCGCATCGATTCAAACGGCCCATGTCCACCGGACATGGGCCGTTTGTCGTCTGGGCGTCGATGATGTGGGGTCCGAGGTGTGGCGGTCTGGCGTTGCCGATGGCGAAATATGTCGGAGCCGAGGTGAGGGCGCGCCTCGTACCGCCGGCCGGAGATTCGGTCGATGGCGCGTTGCACCTGGCGTCGATGGCCGTTGCACAATCGTCGAGCGTGCCGCGTTGAAGTGACGTTAAAGTGGTATGCTTTAGCGCGTTTCGCGCGCGGCTCGCCCGCGCGCCATGCGTGCATGGCCGTATCGCGCCGGCGTGCTTTGCTCTCAGTGACCTATCTATGTACCAAGTCATTGCCACTGATCTGGACGGCACGCTACTCGATAGCGATCACCAGGTCGATCCGTTTACTGTCGCCACGCTGCAAGAGTTGCAAGCGCATGGCCTGCATTTCGTGATCGCAACCGGGCGGCATTTCCGCGACGTGGCAGGGATCCGCGACCGGCTCGGCATCCGGCCGTATCTGGTCACTTCCAACGGCGCGCGTGTGCACGATGCGCGGGACAACCGCCTCCACGCGCACGACCTACCCCCGGATATCGTCAAGCAACTGGTGGCGCCCCATATCGCCGGCACGCACGGCCGTGTCATCGTCAACTTGTTTGTCGACGATGCATGGCTGATCGATCGCGAAGCGCCTCAGCTGTTGGCGTTCCATCAGGATTCCGGATTTCGCTACGAGGTGGCCAACCTCGCGACACATGATGGTCAAGGAGTGGCGAAGGTACTGTACATCGGGGATGCCGCTGACCTGGGCGTGGTCGAGCGTAACCTGGCTTGGCATTTCGGTGATGCGTTGTACGTGACGTATTCGCTGCCCGATTGCCTCGAGGTGATGGCCGCCAGCGTGTCGAAGGGACGTGCGCTGGCATTCGTGCTCGAGCAGCTTGGCCTACCCGCCGAACGGTGCATTGCGTTCGGCGACAACATGAATGACATCGACATGCTGGAGTCGGTCGGACACCCGTTCATGATGGGCAACGCCAATCCCGGATTGATCGCGCGGCTACCCCATGTCCCGCGCATCGGCAACAATTTCGAGGCCGGTGTCGCCCACCATTTGCGCGCATTGTTCGCGCCGCAGCGCGAGTATCAGGGCCTGCGCACCGGCAAAACATGGAGCGACTGCGGCAAGCCGCCCAAATGGATCGCGGGCAAGAACCGTGAGCGTTTCTTAATCCCGTGACGCCACGCGGGCGCCTCTGTCAGCCGGTCGCGACCTTGCGCAGCATCGGCTGGCGCGCGCCGCGTGCCAGCGACGCATACGCGTCGACGTAATGCTGTGCCATGATCCGCGCCGTGAAGCGCTGCTCGAAGCGCGCGCGGATTTGTTTGCGAGACAGCGCCTCTACCTGCGACAACGCGGTTACCGCGCCGTCGACATCTTCGCAAATGAAGCCGGTTACGCCGTGCTCGACCACCTCGGGCACTGAGCCGCGGTTGAAAGCGATCACCGGCGTGCCACATGCCATCGATTCGATCATGACCAGCCCGAACGGCTCGCACCAGTCGATTGGGAACAACAACGCCTTCGCACCGGACAAGAAAGCCGGCTTTTGTGCTTCGTTGATTTCGCCAATGAACTCGACATCGCCGAGTGAGAGCAGGGGCTCGATTTCGCTCTTGAAGTATTCGCGATCGACCTTGTCGACCTTGGCGGCGATTTTCAGCGGCAGACCGGCCTGTGCGGCGATGCGGATCGCGTGATCGACGCGCTTTTCCGGGCAGATGCGGCCCAGGAACGCCAAGTACGTCGGCTTGATGTCGGTTTGCGGCACGAGCAGGCTTTCCGGTAGCCCGTGATGGATGGTATCGACCCACCCAGCACGCGGTAGCGGCCCGCGCTGCGAATCCGAGATCGAAATGACGTGTGCCTGCGGGAAGCTGTCGAAGATCGGTTGCAGCTCCGGCAGGTCTAGGCGTCCGTGAAGCGTGGTGACGAACGGGGTGTCGATCTGCGAGAACAGGGGAAACGGCAAATAATCGAGGTGAAAATGCAAGATGTCGAACTCGTGGGCCACGCGGCGCACCTGTTCAAGCATCAATATATGCGGCGCCATCCAGTCGCGAATGGACGGGTCCAAGCGCAATGCGCGGGGCCATGCCGCTTCAAGGCGTGCCGAAGTACGCGAATCGCCGCTCGCGAACAGTGTCACATCGTGCCCCAGCTCCACCAGCCCTTCCGTCAGGTATGACACCACGCGCTCGGTGCCTCCATAGAGTTTGGGCGGCACGGCTTCGTGCAGCGGTGCGATTTGTGCGATACGCATTGCGTGCTCTCCTTACGAAAAATCGCCCTGCGCCTCGTTAAAGGCGCTGCGTGTGGGCAACGCGGAAAAAATCGGCGAATCGGGCCGCCGGCGTGCCGCAGTCGCGGTCAGCCCGACGGATCGCGACATCGCGATCGGAAGTTTCATTATCGAGGCGAGAGCGAGGAATTCGAGCAATTTTTCAAACCCTTAATATTGTTACAGCACGAAACATCGGCATAACATTGCATTCCGATTTGCACCGCGCTCGTGTAGGAAATTTGTACGTTGTCACCATGACGGACCGATGCCCCGCTACTTCGACCTAGGCAGGCCGTTTTTCTATGGGCGGCATGTGGCGGTGCACCCGCACGGTCACCGGTCTTACTGCTTGCCGTTACCGGCTATCGGCACGTTTCGTCATATGGGCGGTTGGACGGCCAGCAGTTCGGCTTGTTGCGGGGGCGGCGGCATCATCTGCCGTGACGCGCGTGCGGGGCAAATTTCGGGCTTTGACTTTTTACGCTGTCTCACCCAATGCGTTGCCTCGTATCCGCTTCCTGTTCGTCAGGCCAGCGCTTTGCCGGGCGCACGAAAAAAACCAGAACGGCAAAGCCGCTCCGGTGATTTCCTCAATAGAGAGGCAAGGATGGCGACGATTTGCCGCGGGCCGGTGTGTCAGCCGACAAAGGCTTTCTCGACCACATAGTGGCCCGGAGCCGAATTGCTGCCTTCGGTGAAGCCCATGCCATCGAGCAGTTGCCGTGTGTCGCGCAGCATGTGCGGGCTGCCACACAGCATGATGCGGTCGTTGTTGACCGAGAACGCCGGTACGCCGAGCCGCTCGAACAATTCGCCCGTTTCAATCAGCGCCGTGATGCGGCCGCGATTCTGGAACGGCTCGCGCGTCACGGTCGGGAAATACATCAGTTTGTCGCGGATCAGCTCACCAATGTGCTCATGCTGCGGCAAGTGCTCGGTGATGTACTCCTTATACGCAAGTTCGTCGACGAAACGGCAGGTATGCGTGAGCACGATCTTCTCGTAGCGATCGTAGACGTCCGGATCCTTGATAACCGACATGAACGGAGCCAGGCCGGTGCCGGTGGATAGCAGCCACAGCGTCTTGCCAGGCAACAAGTTGTCGACTACCAGCGTGCCGGTCGGCTTCTTGCCGATGTAGATTGAGTCGCCCACCTTCAGGTGCTGCAGCCGCGACGTGAGCGGGCCGTCCTGCACCTTGATACTCAAGAACTCGAGGTTTTCCTCGTAGTTCGCGCTCGCCAGGCTGTACGCGCGCAGCAGCGGTTTGCCATCCACCTCCAGACCGACCATCGTGAACTGACCATTATCGAACCGAAAGCCCGGGTCGCGCGTGCAAGTGAAGCTGAACAGCGTGTCAGTCCAGTGATGCACGCTGAGAACGGTTTGTTGAGTCAGGTTGCTCATGGTGTCTCGATCGGATCGATGGCCGTCGGGCCCGGCACGCGCGACGGTCCGGCCAAAATATTGAATAAGAGGCTATTTTACCGCGTTACGGCAAATTTATTCGATATTCGGACAAGGGCGCGCCGATAGCGGCGGTGACGCACGCCGCGCGATGGGTCCCTGTCTCCATAGCAACCACGCGGCTGCGCCGCTTAACGCCGATACGGCTTAGATTCCGCGTACAGCCGATCGAACTCGGCAGCATAGGCGCTGGTTAGGGCGGGCGCGCCACGGAACACGTTAAAGTTCTCGGCGTTCTTGCGATCACCTGCTCGCGTGAAGTTCATCGAACCGAACGCAACCAAGTCATCCACGACGATGAACTTGTGGTGCATGATTGGATACTGGGAGTCGATTCGCACGTCGATACCTGCATTAGACAGGTACGTTGCCCCGCTGTATTTTCCGGTTTCGTTAGATTTGTCCAGCACCACTCGCACTTGCACGCCACGCACCCGCGCATTGCGCAGCGCCTTGGCAATCTCGGGCGACGTGAACGCGTAGCCGGCCAGCCATACGCGGCGCTTTGCGCCGCCGATCAGCGCTGCGACCGCTTCGCCGGCCCCGCCGTTGGGCGAGAAATACGTGTCAACAGTCGCCTTGTCGAGACGCACCGGCGCTGCATCAACAAACGATGTGGCGCACACGAGCACCACGAAGGCATAAAACAACTTTTTCATGGGCGGCAATTTTAGCCGGATATCGGTCGGCATATATCGTTTTTGCGAAATAGCCTAAGTCGGCGCGATGCAGAAGTGGAGTCCCGGACGTCGATGGCGCAGTGGAACTGGCACGGCTCCGCGCGCCGGCATGAGCCAAAAACAGATCTTGCAATGGCTCGCGCGATATCTGATGCTCAGGTATCGCGACAAGATAAAATTGTCGTGCTGTTGGACGGTCAACCACAGGAGCCGAGCATGAAACGACCTTTCTTTCGCGGTTGCCGCCGCGCGTTCACGTCATCCGTCTTCAAGGGCGCACTCGCGTTGCCGTTGGGCGCGCTGATGTCTCAAGCCCGTGCGCAGTCCAGGCCGAACGCGCATGAATACCTTAGTCAGCAGCCTGTGCTCCAGGACGCACCTCGATTGACGGATGCGGTGATGACCGAACATAACCTCATCCTAAAAACCCCTGCACCGCGAACCCGATCGAGTCTCGCTCGGCAGCTCGCAGAAGGGGGCGTAACGGCAGGCAGTACGATTCTCGTGCACTCGTCCCTCAGCTCGCTTGGGTGGGTCGCAGGCGCAGCCGTGGCCGTCATTCAAGCGCTGATGGACTGCATCGGGCCTAACGGGACGCTGGTCATGCCAACACACACTGCCCATCTGACCGATCCTGCAGAATGGGAAGCGCCGCCCGTGCCCTCCAATTGGGTGGAGACCCTGCGCGAGGAAATGCCGGCGTACGATCCGGCGACAACGCCAACTCGCAATATGGGTGCCGTGGCTGAGCTGTTTCGTACTTGGCCCGGCGCCCGCCGCAGCTTGCACCCCACCTGCTCGTTTGCTGCAATCGGGCCGCGAGCCGATCAGATCACAGCCGACCATGCACTCGAGAGCCCGCTGGGTGAAAGGTCACCCTTGGCCAAGCTTTATGACGCAGACGCCTGTGTTCTCCTTCTGGGCGTAGACTTCGACGTTTGTACGCTGCTCCACCTAGCGGAGCAACGGGCGTGGCCGAACAGACCGAAAACGCGGGAAGGCTCGCCGATCCTCGAGAACGGTGTCAGGCGGTGGGCAGTCTACGAGGCTCCTGCCCTTCTCGACTCCGAACATTTCCTGCCAGTGGGCCGGGCAATGAAAGACCGCGGGGCAGTCAAGACATTCAGCGTGGGTAATGCGCGCAGCATGCTCTTTTCTGGTCGTGAGGCGGTTGACTTTGCGATCCACACTTGGAAGGGCCAACTCCCTCCTGGCTAATCGGCCACGGTGGACTCGGGCGCCGCCACCATGGACCGGCTGCTGCGTGACGTGCGCGAACAATAATCCGCTACCCGGCTGCCTCTAGGTAGTCCAGCCGCAGCCGCGCCATGTACGGCAAGTGGTCCGATAACCACGCGGTGCGGGGCGCGGGCTCGAGCCATTGCACTGGCGTGACGCCCCGCACGAACATCTTGTCCAGCGCCAGCGCGGGCGAGAATGCAGGAAACGTCTTGCCGGCCTCGCCCAGCGTCGAGGCCACCTCACGCAAACCGATCTCGGCAAATAACGGCTCTGAGTCGTTCTTCCAGTCGTTGAAATCGCCGGCGAGCACCAATGGGCCGGTTGCGGCTTCGCGGGCAATCCAATGCGCGATCCAGTGCATCTGGCGCAATCGCGACTGGCGGGTGAGCGCCAGATGGACGCATAGCAGCGTGACCGGCGTGTTGTAAAGCGTGGCGCGCGCCACCAGCAAACCCCGCTTTTCGAAGCGGTGCGCGGAAATGTCCCAGCGCCCGCCCAGGTCGAGCGGATGCGGCGACAGGATTGCATTGCCGTGTCGCCACGATGGCTTGAACACGTTTGGCCCGAGCGTCAGCTGCAAGCGCAATGCTTGCGCTATTTCGGTAGCCTGGCATTGCCATACGTCAGTGAGCGCGCCCTGCAGTGGCTCGCCGAAGCCATTACTGGCCAGCACGGGCGCAGGCATCCGGCGCGCCATGGCCTCCTGCAGGAAGTACACGTCGGCCGGCGTTGCCTGCATCCAGCGTTGCATCGATTGCCATGCTTGCAGGCCGAGCGGCGAGCGGCCCTTGTGCAAATTCCAACTGACGGCAATGAATTCCTTGTCGCCGGTGCACGGCACGCTAGGCAAGGTATCGTCGGGTCGCATCGCTCGACCATCTTCACGCGAGTTCATCACCCGCTCACTGGTCCACGATGCTCGCCTGTACGCGATAGATGAGTTGCGGGCCATGGTCCACCAGCTTCCACGATACCGTTTGCCCGGGCGGCACGACCAGGCCGGGATGGACAGCGGTGACTCGGCGCGGCTGCGGTGGCAGCGCACAACCGTCGGCGCTCTGCGCGGCACGCGGATCCTCGAAGATCTCCTGCACGTCCAGCGACAGGACTGCCTTGTCGCCGTCGACGTGGGTCGGCGACACGGTCAGCGTGCGCGATAACTTGATGTTGGTCACCAGTTGGTTCTGGCAGCCGCTCTCATGCACGACGCTGCGCTTGTGCGTCTGCGACTTCGCTTGGCCGACCGTGGTCGTTGCGCCAAAATGGTCGACGCTGCGCCCATCCTGCACGACTTCAACATCCCAGCGCACCTTCGGCGGGCCATCCTGCGCGTATGCCATGGCGGCGGCCGAGGCCAGCAGCACGCCTGTGGCAAGGGGACGAAGAGCATTCAACAGACTTGTCATAAGGGATTCCGACCTGGATCGCCACGATGGGTTCATGCTCCGCACGGCGCCCAAGTTCTGCATGCGCGAAACAGTCATGATAGCGGGGTTTGGCCACGCGCGCGGGCACGACGCGGCGTTGGCAGCAGCGCCGCGCGACTGCTAGCTTGCACAACTTATTGACGCCGATACACTGAATTGGCGCCGCGCGGGGCGGCATGGCAGCAGAGGAGGTGAATATGACTACCGCTATGGTCAGGCAGGAAATCGCGGTGGCGGCATTCAAGCCGATCGTATGACTTAACCCAGGTCGAGACGGCCTTGCATGACTTGTCCGATGGCGCCAGCGAGGCGCTGCGAAGCACCTACGAGAAAATGCTGAAAGTTGGCGCATTGCGCTTTTGCGTCAAGCCCAACCGGTTGCCGTCAATCGATGCGCTCCTTGACGAGTCCCCGAACTTTAACGAGCCGCTGGAGGACGTGCGCAAGCAGATTGCGCTGGTGGCCGAGACCGACGACAGGCTCGAACTGATGCCCATGCTCCTGCTGGGCGAACCCGGCATCGGCAAGACGCACTTTGCCCGGCAACTCGCGCGCCTGGTCGGCACTGGCTATCACTATGTCGCGATGAGCTCGCTCACGGCGGGCTGGATCCTGTCCGGGGCGTCATCGCAGTGGAAAAACGCCAAGCCAGGCAAGGTCTTCGATGCGCTGGTCAACGGCGCTTATGCGAACCCGCTGGTGCTGGTCGACGAAATCGACAAGGCCGGCGGCGATGCACAGTACGATCCACTCGGCGCGCTGTATGCGCTGCTCGAGCACGACACCGCGCAGTCGTTCATCGACGAGTTTGCCGAAGTGCCCATCGATGCATCCAGTGTTCTTTGGGTGGCCACGGCCAACGACGTGCATCGCATTCCGGAGCCGATCCTAAACCGGATGAACGTCTATGAGATCCCGGCGCCGGATCGCGATGGCGCGCGCCGTATTGCCCAGTCGATCTACTCGGAGATCCGCGAATCGCACGCATGGGGCGCGCGTTTTCCGCCAGCGCTCGAAGAGGCGCCGCTGGACGTGCTGTCCACCTTGTCGCCGCGCGCGATGCGGCGCGCCATCGTACACGGCTTCGGCAATGCGCGGCTGGCGGGGCGCAATGCGGTGAGCGCACACGACGTGGTACTCGATCGCCACGCACACAGACGCTCGATCGGTTTCTGACGCTGCCCGGGCCGCGCGCCGCGCGGCGGCTAGAGCAGCCGCACGAGCAGCGAGCCCAGCAGCGTCAACAGCAGCGTTGACATGAATGGCAACGGCAGGCGGCGGTCGCGCCAGCTGAGCGTGAAGTCCCCGGGCAAGCGACCGATGCCCAGGCGGGCGAGCCAGGGCCAACTCGCGCTGAGGATCGCGGTTGCAATGAAGGTGGTGAGCAGCCAGCGGAACATGGATAGGCCAGCCTCAGGGGTCACAGCATGTGCGAACGGTCGCCGCGCTCAAACGCGTCCAGTGCGCCATCAAAGCCACGGCAAAACGCAATTACTTTGAACAGCTCGCCCATCTCCGCCTCGGACAGCAGCTTCTGTACCGCATTGGCCGCAGGCAGGAAGCGGGCTGGGTCAGCCGGATCCAGTTGCGCAAGCGAGTCCGTAATGCCCGCGTTCATCAGAAAGCGCGCTTGCGACGTGTATCCGAGCAAATGCGCGCCCGCGTCGCGGGCTGCCTGCCCGATGGCGCTGAACTGCACATGCGCGGTGATGTCCTGCAAGCCGGGGTAGAGGAACGGATCGCCGTGTGCGCGGTGCCGGTAGTGGCACATCAGCGTGCCCTCCGTGCGCTGCGGATGGTAATACTCAGCGGCCGGGAAACCATAGTCGACGAACAGCGCGGCGCCGCGGCCGAGCGCCGAGCACACGGTGTGCACAAACGCGGCTGCCGCTTCGTGTGTCTCGGTCACGTAGTCGTGCCGGCCAGGGACGCACGCCAGTGTGGCCGGCACAGCGGTGGCGGCCAGTGGCCGGTCGGCGAACACAAAGCGACTCGCATCCGCCAAAGTGACGCCGCGTTCATGCCAGCAGCCATCCTGCCGCGCGAACAGTCGCACCGGCATGGCGTCCAGCACCTCGTTGCCGACGATCACGCCATCCACGCGCTCGGGCAGCGCATCGATCCATTCGACGCAGGAGGCGAACTGCGGTGCCGTCTGCGCAATGCACTCGCGCTGACGCGCGCGCAGCTCGCCGGACAATTCCACGATCGTGTAGCGCGTGCACCCGACACCGAGCGCATGCAACGTGCGCAGCAGGCCGGCGGCGAACTTACCGGTTCCCGCCCCGAATTCGACGACATGACGCGTGCCGGTGGCGCCGAGCACGTCGGCCACCGGCTTGGCGAACGTCTGCGCAAACAGCGGCGAGAGTTCCGGTGCCGTGATGAAGTCGCTACCGTCGTCGGGGCCGCGGCCGAACTTGACCGAGCCGCCGCTGTAGTAACCCAGGCCCGGTGTATAGAGCGCGAGTTCCATGTACCGATCGAATGGCAGCCAGCCTCCGGCCGCGCAGATTTGCTTGGCGATGTGCTGCACTAACGCGCGCAAATGGGCGAGCGCGGTATCGCCAGGAACAGGTAAACTATTAGGTTGCGTCGTATTCGGCTTCATTCCGGCATTGTAAATGAGCGACCCGTCGTGCGCCGGTCAGCATCCGGCTTCCCCCTCTTGTGCGCCGCCCGCGCGCCGTGCCGCACTGGTAACCGGCGCGGCACGGCGCATCGGCCGTGCGCTGGCGCTCGGCATGGCCGCGCGAGGCTGGGACATTGCACTCCACTACCATACGTCCGAGGCCGACGCGCAGTCGCTGGTCGCCGACATCCAGGCGCTGGGCCGGCGTGCTGTCGCGTTGCGCGCCGATCTGGCCGACGAGGCGCAGGTGCGGCGCCTGGTGCCTGATAGCATCGCCGCGCTCGGGCGCATCGAATGCGTGGTGAACAACGCGTCGCTGTTTGACGAGGATACGGCAGCCACGTTCGGATACGGCAAATTGCTGAACATGACGGCGATCAATGTCGGCGCGCCGCTAACGCTTGCGCGGGCACTGCACGAATCGATGCCGGAGGCGGCGCGCGACGACGAGACGTTGCGCGGCTCGGTCATCAACGTGCTCGACCAGAAGCTGTACAACATGAATCCGGACTATCTGTCGTATACGTTGACGAAAGCCGCGCTGCAGGCGGCCACCGTGGCGCTGGCCCAGGCGCTCGCGCCGAAGCTGCGGGTCGTGGCCGTCGCGCCCGGACTTACGCTGCGCTCCGGTAGTCAGACCGATGAAAGCTTTGTCGACGCGCATCGGCGCACGCCGCTTGGACGCGCATCGACGCCGGCCGACGTGGTCGAGGCGGTGTGCTACCTGGCCGACGCGCGCGGTGTGACGGGTGCGACGCTGCTGGTCGATGGCGGCCAGCACCTCGTGCCGTCGCCGCGCGACGTGATGTTTATGACGGGTGCGTGAGCGCGATGCGTGCGTGCCTACTGCCGGGCCGAGCCGTGTCGCGCGGCCACTGCCCCCACTTTTGACTGGATCGCCCATGCTCTCCGCCCTTTCGCACCCGAGCCTCGCAGACTGTCGACGCCTGTTCCTGCGCAACTACGAGCTTTACATCAACATTGGCGTGCATGATTTCGAGAAACGCGCCGAGCAGCGCGTCATCGTCAACATCGACCTGTTCGTGCCGCTGGCCGAATCGACGCCGCGCGCCGACAAGCTGGCCGAAGTCGTGGACTACGATTTCATGCGCTCGACCATTGCCCAACGGGTCTCGCGCGGGCACGTCCATTTACAAGAAACGTTTTGCGATGACGTTGCCGCCGCGATGCTGGCGCATCCGAAAGTGCGAGCGGTGCGCGTATCGACCGAGAAGCCGGACGTCTACTCCGATTGCGAGTCGGTGGGCGTCGAAGTCATCCGTATCAAGGAAGCCTGACATGCATGCACCCGAGACCGGCGTGCGGGTCTTGACCCGTCGCGAGCAGAAACAGGCCTACGAAAACAACAAGCTGTTCAAGCGGCTGGCCCGGCAGACCGGCCAGGCCATTGCTGACTACAACATGATCGAGGCCGGCGACAAGGTGATGGTCTGCGTGTCCGGCGGCAAGGACAGCTATGCGTTGCTGGACATCCTGCTGCGGCTGCGCGAGCGAGCGCCGATCGATTTCGACATTGTCGCGGTCAATTTAGATCAGAAGCAGCCCGGGTTTCCCGCGCATGTGCTGCCCGAGTATCTCGCGGCACGCGGCGTGCCGTTTCATGTCGAGAATCAGGACACGTACAGCATCGTCAAGCGCCTCGTGCCCGAGGGTAAGACGACGTGCTCGCTGTGCTCGCGGCTGCGGCGCGGCATCCTATACCGCGTCGCGGGTGAGTTGGGTGCGACCAAGATCGCGCTTGGCCACCACCGCGACGATATTCTGCAGACCGTGCTGCTAAACATGTTTTACGGCGGCAAGCTCAAGGGCATGCCACCGAAGCTGCAGTCCGACGATGGCAAGCACATCGTGATCCGGCCGCTTGCCTATGTGAAGGAGCATGATTTGGAGAAATATGCGCAATTGCGTGAATTTCCCATCATCCCATGCAATCTGTGCGGCAGCCAGCCGAACCTGAAGCGCGCCGAGATGAAGATGTTGCTACAGGAATGGGACAAGCGCTTCCCCGGACGGGTGGACAACATGTTCAGTGCACTGGCCGACGTCGTGCCGTCGCACCTGATGGATCATCGGCTGTTTCCGTTCGCCGAGCTACGCGCGACGGGCGTGGCCGATCCGCACGGCGACATCGCGTTCGACGACGAACCCTGTGCCATGCCCGACAGCGGCACCGTGCCGATCGTGCCATTGGACGCGCTGTGAAGCCGCAACGCTGGCACGCTATGTGTGGGTTGCACGACGGAATGCAGTAAGCCCGATGCTAAAATCGGCCCTTCAAGACTCGTTGGACGTTGACGCCGTGAATATCGTCATTCTTGCAGCCGGCATGGGCAAGCGCATGCATTCCGCGCGGCCGAAGGTGCTGCATTCACTGGCTGGCCGGCCATTGCTGTCCCATGTCATCGACACGGCGCGCGCGCTGGCGCCGAGCCGGCTCGTCGTGGTGGTCGGGCATGGCGCCCAGGCCGTGCGCGAGGCTGTCGCCGCGCCCGATATCCAGTTTGCCCTGCAGGCCGAGCAACGGGGTACCGGTCACGCGGTTCAACAGGCGCTGCCGTTCATCGATCCGGCACTGCCCACGCTGGTGCTGTACGGCGACGTGCCGCTCACGCGCGCCTCGACGCTGCGGCGCCTGGCCGACGCGGCAGCCAACGGCCGCTATGGGGTGCTGACCGTCACGCTGGACGACCCGCACGGTTATGGTCGCATCGTGCGTGATGGCGCCGGACGCATCACACGGATCATCGAGCAAAAGGATGCCGCCCCGTGGCAACGGGAAATCCGCGAGGTCAACACGGGCATCGTCATCTCGCCGAGCGGGCGGCTTGATGCGTGGCTGAGCGCGTTGACCAACGACAACGCGCAGCGCGAGTTCTACTTGACCGACGTCGTCGAGCGCGCGATCGAAGACGGTGTCGAGGTCGTCGGTGTGCAGCCGGACGACGTGTGGGAGACGCTCGGCGTGAACAGCAAGCGACAATTAGCTGACTTGGAGCGCGTCTACCAGCGCAACGAGGCACTGCGACTGCTGGACGCTGGCGTCACGGTGACCGATCCGTCGCGCATTGACGTGCGCGGCACGCTGGCGTGCGGCACCGAGGTGTCGATCGACGTCAACTGCGTGTTCGAAGGACAAGTCGTGCTTGGTGATCACGTCAGCATCGGGCCGAACTGCGTGATCCGCGAGGCGACGATCGCCGCTGGCACGCGCGTGGACGCGTTCACGCATGTCGACGGCGCGCACGTGGGCGAGAACGTCGTGCTCGGCCCGTATGCGCGACTGCGTCCCGGGGCTGTGTTGTCCAGCGACGCGCATGTGGGCAACTTCGTCGAGGTCAAGAACGCGGTGCTCGGGCAGGGCGCGAAGGCCAACCATTTGAGCTATATCGGCGACGCCGACGTCGGGGCGCGTGTGAACATCGGTGCCGGGACAATCACCTGCAACTATGACGGCGCGCACAAGCATCGCACCCTGATCGGCGATGACGTATTCGTTGGCTCCGATACGCAGCTTGTCGCACCGGTCGTCGTGGGTTCGGGCTCGACCATCGCAGCTGGCACCACCGTCTGGCGCGACGTGCCCGCCGGGGCACTGGTGTTGAACGAGAAAACGCAGGTCGCGAAGCCAGGGTACGCGCGACCGACCAAGAAAAAGGCCTGAATGCACGGCGCCTGATGAGACGGCCCGACGCTCACCCTCCATTTTCCACGGACAAACATCATGTGCGGCATTGTCGGCGCGGTAGCGCAACGTAACATCGTCCCGATCCTCGTCGAGGGGTTGCGACGTCTCGAATACCGCGGCTACGACTCGTGTGGTGTGGCCGCCATCGTCGATGGCACCGCCCGGCGCGCCCGCAGCGTATCGCGCGTGACGGACCTCGACCAGCAAATCCGCGACACGCAATTGGCCGGCGAAACCGGCATCGCGCATACGCGCTGGGCGACGCATGGGGCGCCGGTCACGCACAATGCGCATCCGATCTTCTCGCACGACACGATTGCGCTGGTTCACAACGGCATCATCGAAAACTATGAAACCCTGCGTGAAGGCTTGCGCGCGAACGGTTACGAGTTCGTGACGCAGACCGACACCGAGGTCATCGCCCACCTCATCTACAGCCTGTATCGCGGTGACTTGTTCGCTGCCGTGCGCGAAGCGGTGAAGCAGTTGCATGGTGCCTACGCGATCGCCGTGTTCTCGAAAGACCAGCCGCATCGGGTATGCGGCGCGCGCGCCGGCTCGCCGCTGGTGGTCGGGCTGGGCCAACAGGAGAACTTCCTGGCCTCGGATGCGCTCGCGCTGGCGGGCAGCACCGACCGCTTCATTTTTCTCGAGGAAGGCGACGTGGTCGAATTGACGCTGGACGGCGTGCGGATCGCGGACCGCGACGGCGGCCTCGTGCAGCGGGAGATACGCACCGTCAACGCGTATGGCGGCGCGGTGGAGCTTGGGCCGTACCGGCACTTCATGCAAAAGGAGATTTTTGAGCAGCCGCGGGCGATCTCCGACACGATGGCGCAGACCGACGCATTCGATCCCGAGCTGTTCGGCGCTGGCGCCGGTGACGTGTTCCACGGGATCGACAGCCTGCTGATCCTTGCGTGCGGTACCAGTTACTACTCCGGCTTGACGGCAAAGTACTGGCTTGAATCGATCGCGAAAATCCCCACGCAAGTCGAGATCGCAAGCGAGTATCGCTATCGTGACTCCGTGCCGAACCCCCGGTCACTGGTCGTAGTGATTTCCCAGTCCGGCGAGACGGCGGACACGCTCGCCGCGCTCAAGCATGCGCAGGCGCTCGGACACGCACATACGCTGGCGATTTGCAACGTGGCGAGCAGCGCGATGGTACGGCTCACTGCGCTGCGCTTGCTGACGCACGCGGGCACCGAAATCGGCGTGGCGTCGACCAAGGCGTTCACCACGCAGCTCGTTGCCCTGTTCGTGCTCGCGGTGACGCTGGGGCGGCTGCGTGGGCATGTCGACGCGAGTCTTCAGGCGCATTACCTAAAGCAGCTGCGGCACCTGCCGGCGGCGCTCAATAGCGTGCTCGCACTCGAGCCGCAGATCATCGCGTGGGCAGAGGAATTTTCGCGCAAGGAAAACGCGCTGTTCCTCGGCAGGGGCATGCATTATCCGATTGCGCTCGAAGGCGCGTTGAAGCTGAAGGAAATCTCGTATATCCACGCCGAGGCGTATCCGGCCGGCGAACTCAAGCATGGACCACTCGCACTGGTGACCGAAGCAATGCCAGTGGTCACCGTCGCGCCGAACGATGCGCTGCTGGAAAAACTGAAGTCCAATATCCAGGAAGTGCGCGCACGGGGTGGCCAGTTGTATGTGTTTGCTGACGCGGATACGCGAATCGTCAACGATGAAGGCTTGCATGTGATCCGGATGCCCGAACATTATGGGTTGCTATCGCCGATCCTGCATGTGGTGCCATTGCAATTGCTCGCGTATCACACTGCCTGCGCGCGCGGCACCGACGTGGACAAGCCGCGAAATCTGGCTAAGTCGGTGACGGTGGAGTAAGGGAGGATGGAGGACACCAGTGCCGGCGCGGCGTGTGCCGCACGCGCCGGATCGATCGCCGCTGCGCTGCATGGCGCAGGTTGACCCATGGCTAAAAAACGGGGAATATCGCGCAACGGCCGGCCTGTCTCGCTTCTACCCGGCGACGCGTGCTGATGTGTATCGGGCTGACCGATGGCTCCTACCGGAGCCTAGCGGCATGGGCGAGCAACACCGGTGATTACCTCAAGGTCCTCCTCGAACCATTCGCCGACTCTCCGTCTTGCATTGAGCCCGGACACCCGAACATTGCCGGACTTCAAGCTGCACAAAAGTATTCATCCGCTCAAGCCACCCAGCAGGTCGTCATAGCAAGTAGCCGCGGCGCGGTGGATTGACGCAAGCCACTGCGGTATGGGCCACTGCGGTATGGGCCACTGCGGTATGGGTTGCTGCGGCGTGGATTGTTGCAACGCAGGTTGCTCGTAGCGTGGGCTTGCCGCAGTTCATTAGGTTGAAAGGTGCGCTGCTGTAGCGCGAATCAGACGGCTGTGCTCGGTTTCGCACACTGTCGGCGGTTTCGGTGGTGCAGGATATGGACCGAGAACGGCGCGCGGGCCACATCGTGCGCCATCTGGTGCGCACAGGAGACCAAAGAAAACCAAATAGGCAAGACGATGAATGCGCTAATCGAAGACTCGAGCCGGGGCCCGGCGATACTGCCGGTCGCGCTGCGTGCAGCGACTCGTGAGGAGTACGGATATTTCTTTCACCTGTACCGGAATGCCCTGAGCGGCTACTTCAGGCAGACGCTGGGTTGGGAGGATGATTTTCGCCGGGCGGCGTTTCGAGTGAGCTACCCGATTGCACGATGCCAAGCCATCGTGGTTGACGGCGTGTCGCGGGCGGCAGGGGTGTTGTCCACACAGGTGTGCGAAGACGGCGGGGTGGAGGTCGCGCTGCTGTTAGTAGATCCGGCATGCCAGCGCCGGGGGATTGGCGCGACTCTACTGCACCGTGTATGTGACGCCGCCCATCGTGAAGGCCGCGCGGTCAAGCTGCAGACTTTCAAGCTCAACGAGCGCGCCGCGCGATTCTATCTGCGTCAAGGGTTCCAAATTGTCACCGAAGATGAGTATTATTTACACTTCCGGCGTGTACCATGCGGCGCCGACCCAACGGTCGCGGCCCCGCTGTCGGCGTGCGTTGACGCGCCGTCGCGTTGAAACGCGGCTCGACGCCGGCCGTGACCACGCGGCAGTCGGCCGGCCCATTGAGCACGGTCAATCGAGCGTCAGCACGATACGCCCGTCGACCTTACCTTCGCGCAGCTTGCCAAACACCAAATTGATGTTCTCCAGTCGTTCGTGGTGGATGTGCGCGTGCACCAGCCCCTGCGCCGCGAAATCGAGCGCTTCCTGCAGGTCGCGCCGCGTACCGACGATCGAGCCGCGTACGGTGATGGCATTGAGCACCGTCGAAAAAATCGGCAGTGGAAAGTCGCCCGGCGGCAGACCATTAAGCGATACGGTGCCACCGCGTCGCACCATGCCGAGCGCCTGAGCGAACGCACTGCGTGACACCGCGGTAACCAGCACGCCGTGTACGCCGCCGATTTCTTTCTGAATGAACGCTGCTGGATCGGTGGCTGACGCGTCCACGACGAGTTTGGCGCCAAGCCGTTTTGCCAACTCCAGTTTGTCCGGCACAACATCAACCGCGACAACATGCAAACCCATCGCGTTCGCATATTGCACAGCGACATGCCCTAATCCGCCGATGCCTGATATCGCCAGCCATTGGCCTGGACGCGTGTCGGTGACCCGTATGCCTTTGTAGACGGTGACGCCGGCACACAGAATAGGCGCGATCTCATCGAAGGCGACCTGGTCCGGGAGCCGACCGACATAATTCGGGTCAGCCAATACATATTCGGCATAGCCGCCATTGACCGAATAACCGGTGTTTTGCTGCACGTGACACAGCGTTTCCCAGCCGCCCAGGCAATACTCGCAGTGTCCGCATGCGGTGTAGAGCCACGGTACGCCGACCCGGTCGCCTTCTTTGGCGATCTTGACCCCTTTTCCGACTGCGGCGACGTAGCCGACGCCCTCGTGGCCTGGGATAAATGGCAGCGTGGGCTTGACCGGCCAGTCGCCGTCGGCCGCATGCAGGTCAGTGTGGCAGACTCCGGACGCTTTGACATTGACCAGTATCTGAGCGGGACCCGGCGTCGGCACCGCGACTTCTTCAATCCGCAGCGGCTCACCAAACGCATGCACGACCGCGGCCTTCATCGATTGCTTCATGGCCACTCCTTGAAAGACGTTCCGTTAGTATTGGTCGCCCAGGCCAACGTCGCGGCGCCCGCGGCACGTCACTGCTATGATAGCTCATCGATCTCCTTGCATTCGCGCCGCACCTCGTTGCCTCGCCGCGCTCGTAACCGCTGCCGGGACAATACCGTGATGACTTGCTGCGTCGTCGCACCGGCCGGGATTTCATTGCGGATCGTATTGGGCACCATCGGTAGCCCAGCGCGCTGCCGGCGCAGGGCCTTGGCAATGGCCCGTCGGCACTGTTGGCCATGGCAATCCCATTCGTCGCGAAATTTTCCGCAGTAACGGCATTCATCCATATCAATAGTCTACCGCCAAACCGGCCGATGGAGATCGCGGCCCTCGTGCCGCCTCGTTTCGCTTCGGCACATGCCGCACAAATTGCAATAAGCTGCCTGTCATTACCGGGATGCCTGTAATTGACCCAGGCGCCTACGCTGCCGTTGCGCCACGGCACGCAGTCCTCAGCACATTGGCAGCCAAGCCGCCCGGCGGTACAGAACTTGCAATGGCGCCGTAACGCGCCAAACCGAACTGGCTTCCATGACTTCGTCCACATTTGCAAGCGCGGCCCGCAGCAGCGGGTTGCGCGCCCGGATCGCCACCGACCTATGGCATGCCATTTGGCGTCACAGGGGGCGGGTGCTGGGCGCCGTATCATTGCTGCTGCTAGCCAAGGCGGCTGCGGTGGCGGTCCCGCTGCTGCTCAAGGATATCGTCGATGCGCTGGGCAATGTCACGAGCCGGCCGGCCGCGATACCTATCTTGTTGCTGTTCGGCTATGCCGTGGTACGCTTCGCGTCGAATGCGTTGAGCGAGGTGCGCGACATGACGTTTGTGCAAGTCACGCAGCGCACTGTGGCCGACTATACCGCGCGCACGTTTGGTCACCTGCATCACCTGGGCGCGCGCTTTCACTCGCAGCGTGAGACCGGCTCGGTGGTACGCGACCTGGAGAAGGGTACTGCCGGCATCGGTTACCTGCTGGGGGTTGCGGTCTTTACGATCGTGCCGACGTTCATCGAAATCGCGTCGGTGCTCGCCATCGTGATCAGCAAGTATGGCGGCGGCTTCACGCTGATCATTTTCGCGACATTCGCCGTCTACGCGAGTTATACGGTGGTGTTCACGCAGCGCCGCATGCGGGTGCAGCGCCGCATGAACGCGTTGGAAGCCCAGGCCAATAGCCGTATCGTCGACAGCCTGCTGAACTACGACACGGTCAAGTACTTTGCGCGCGAGGATTTCGAGCGCAAGCGGCTCGACCAGGTGATGCAGCAATGGCAAGAGGCGGGTATCGAGAACCAATATGCGCTGTCCACGCTGCATATCGGGCAGAGCGCGTGTATCGGCGCGGGCATCGCGGCGGTGATGTTGCTGGCTGGCCAGCACGTGGTAAGCGGCGCGATGACGGTCGGCGATCTGGTGCTAATCAACGCTTACATCATCCAAGTCAGCCTGCCGCTGAACACGCTGGGCTTTGTGTTCCGCGAGGCCAATGACGCGTTGACCAACGTGGAGCGGTTGTTTGCGCTACTGGATGCGCGCGACAAGGCAGGCGAGGACGGTGATGCGGCGGCGGCGCAGCCGCTCGTAGTGCGCGGTGGCGAAATCCGCTTCGAGCATGTCGACTTCAGCTACGAGCCCAGTCGCAGGATCTTGTGGGATGTCTCGTTCCGGATTGAGCCGGGCCAGACGGTGGCCGTCGTGGGAGGCAGTGGCTCGGGCAAGTCGACGTTGGCCCGGTTGTTATTTCGCCTGTATCAGCCCGATGCGGGATCGATCACGATCGACGGGCAGGACCTGCGGCTAGTCACGCAGCGCAGTCTGCGGGCGGCCTTGGGCATCGTGCCGCAGGACACGATTCTATTCAACGATACGATCGCATACAACATCGGCTACGGTCGCGAAGACGCGACAAAGGCCGACATTATTGCCGCCGCGCGAGGCGCGCAATTGGACGAATTCATCGAGCGCCTGCCAGACGCCTACGACACGCGGGTCGGCGAGCGAGGCGTGCGCTTGTCCGGCGGCGAGCGCCAACGCGTGGCCATTGCACGCGCGCTGCTCAAACAACCGCCGATCGTGGTGTTCGACGAAGCGACGTCGGCGCTCGATACCCGTTCGGAGCGGGCGATTCAGCAGGAACTGATGCGCGTGGCCGAGCACCGCACGAGCCTGATCATCGCGCACCGGCTCTCGACCGTGGTCGATGCCGATCGCATTCTGGTCATGGAACACGGGCGACTGGTCGAGCAGGGGACCCACACCAGCCTGCTGGAGAAGGGCGGGGTCTATGCACAGATGTGGGCGCTGCAGGCGCAGCAGCGCGAGTTGGAGCGCACCGAACAGCGGTTTGCGCTTTTGCCGATCAACGTCGGCGCGTTGGTCGACAACGTGCTGGACGCGTTGCAGGAGGTCGCGGTACGCCATCAGGCGAGCCTGTTCAAGCGCATCACCGACGACAACCTGATCGTCACTGGCGACGCGGCGACGCTGCGGCGCTTTATCTGGCAGTTGTGCCGCACCGGCATTGAAGCGGGCGGGGCAGGCAGCCGCATCGAGGTGAGCGTGGCCCGCCACGACAACGATGCACGCGTGTCGATCTGCACGCCGGATCTCGAGACACCGGAGTTGTTCATGGTTGGATCTGGAGTCACTCCAGGCCGTGCTCGAGGAGCAGCGTGGGTATATCTTGCGCAGCCGCGACGATGCCGGATCCACGATCCACATCACGTTGCCGCTGCGGGCCATCGCGGAGTTGCCCACCGCTGACGGCCTCGCGCCGCAACCATTGCAAGCGCTCGACACCGCGCGACTGGACGGCGTACGCGTGGCCTGTGTGGATGATCACGAGGAGGCGCGCGACGCGCTGTCCGCGCTGCTCACCCGTGCCGGGGCCCAGGTCGTGGCGTTCGGATCCGGCCAGGCGCTGCTGGACTACCTCGGACACACGCGGCGCGACAGCTGGCCGGCCGTGATGGTCTGCGACATCGACCTGGGCGAGGAAAACGGATATTCGATGATGGCCCGCGTCAGGCGGCTCGAGGCGGCGCGCCCGGACGGCGCCGTGCATCGGATTGAGGCGATCGCGCTGTCCGGCTACTCAAGCGAGTATGAACGGGCGCGTGCCGTCGAGGCCGGTTTTCGCGGCTATCTGACCAAGCCGGTCAAGGCGGTCGATTTGATTGCCGCACTTAGGGCATTAACCACTCATTTAGGAGAGACTGATGAGCTTGACCACTCCCAGCACGCCAGAGAACCTATCCGCCCCGCGCCGCACCGGTAGTCTGTATGCCGACCGTAGTGCGGCCAGCGCCGCGATCGAGATGCTGCTGCCAACGCTGTCGGCGGCGCTGCACAACACAGTCGTCGGCCAAAGCGGGTGTTTGCATATCGTCGTGATGGATCCGGCGCTCGGTCCTGGCGACGCGAGCTTCGAGGACGCGATCCTGTACGAGCATTCGATGCCTGATCCGGCGCAGTGGGACGCCGACTACCGCGCATATGCGCGAGCCAAGGCGCGGCTGTCGTGGGAGCACGGCATGGACAGCCAGCTTGTCCAGTCCAGCCAGCCGCACCGCTTACGCCGCGGTGACACGAACCTGTGGGGCAGTGTGGCTCAACACGGCATCGTGGTGGGCGTCTCGGGGGCCCAACCGTGGTTTGACGAGGCGTTGGCTGGATGTGTCGCGCATTGCCTGCGCGCTATTGCGCGGCACCGCGCTGAAGCGGCGGCGGGCACGTTGGCGCTGTGACCCCCACCGCGGGCTCGCGCCACGCACCCCGTCGCACTGAACCCGGGCGTTTTTGCCAGGCCCGTTATAAAAATGGGTATCGGATCGGGGCAGCAGCCTGGCCGCAATGGCGGCTGCAAGAACTTGCTCGTCTGCGAGCACATCGGGTCGGAGCGGGCACGCCATTCGCTCAACAGGAGCCAGAACGTTTGTCTCGACAAACGTCTGACTTACTGAAGGAGCGAACGTGGCACAGACTGCAGACCTATCGAACCCGATTCTAACTGGCAAGACAGCGTTAATCACCGGAGGCGCCCGTGGCCTCGGTGCGGCGATATGCGACGAGTTGGCACGCGCCGGCATGAACATCGTCGTGGCCGATCTTCATGAGGAGCAGGCGCGTGAAACCGCGGCTGAGTTGGGCCGGCACGGCGTCAAAGTCGTATGGCAACGGATTGACGTCAGCGACGAGGCCTCGGTGCAACAGGCCATGCACACGATACACGAGTCGGTGGGCGAGCTCGATGTGGTCGTGAACAACGCGGCGATTGATGTGACGGCCGCGATCGAGGAAGTGGAGGTCGCCGCGTGGCAGCGCGTGCTGATGACGAACCTGTTCGGCCCCTATCTAATATGCCGGGCGGTCGTGCCGATGATGAAGGCCCGAGGCGACGGCCATATCGTCAACATCGCATCGACCGCTTCAAAACGCGCATGGCCGAACGCCTCCGCGTACCACGCGACGAAGTGGGGGCTGCTGGGCTTCTCGCATGCGCTGCATGCGGAGCTGCGTCCAGCCGGGGTCCGTGTGTCGTCCATTGTGGCTGGCGGCATGCGCACACCGTTCTTGCTGGACCGATTCCCCGATATCGACGTCGACACGCTGCAGCCACCCCAAAACGTGGCCGCGGCGGTACGGTTCGTGTTGACGCAGCCGCCCGGCACGGTGATCCCTGAAGTCATGGTGCTGCCAATGAAGGAAACGTCATGGCCGTAACAGGAGCCGGCCGCGGCGCGGTGCTGTTGGACAAGGACGGCACATTGCTAAAAAACGTGCCCTACAATGTCGACCCGGCGCGCATGGTGCTGGCGCCGGGCGCCGCACAAGCACTACGCCGGCTTGGTGCACTGGGCATGCCACTCGCGGTGGTGTCGAACCAGCCCGGTGTGGCGCTTGGCTGTTTTCCCGAGGTGGCGCTGTGCGCCGTACGTGAGCGGCTTTGTGCGCTGTTTCGCGAGCACGGTGCAGTGCTCGCCGGGTTCTTCTATTGCCCGCACCATCCGAAGGGGGCGGTGGCGCACTACGCGATCGAATGCGATTGCCGTAAGCCGCGATCGGCGTTGCTGACGCAGGCCCTCGCGTTTCTGGACGCCACGCCGCAGTACAGTTGGATGGTCGGGGACATCCTCGATGATATCGAAGCGGGTCGTGGCGCAGGTTGTCGCACGATCCTGGTCGATTGCGGCAACGAAACTGAATGGCGGCGCAGCCCGCAGCGTGAGCCGGACTTCGTGGTCGAGCGGCTCGACGCCGCGGCCCACATCATCGCCGCGCAGCGCAACGACACGCCCGCCGAGAGGATCGGACAGGAGGCGGCAATATGAGCACAGGCTGGAGCAACGCGCGACGCATCCTGTGTGTGCGGCTCGACAACATGGGTGACGTGCTGATGACCACGCCTGCGCTGCGCGCGCTCAAGGGTGATGACGGCCGTCGCCATCTGACGCTGCTCACCTCCAGCGTCGGCGCCGCGCTGGATGGGCACCTGCCGATGGTTGACCAGGTGTGGGGATACGATGCACCGTGGGTTAAGCACCCGAATGCGTCGCCGGACGCCGCGCCGGATTTAGCGATGATCGAGCGACTGGCAGCCGGCCGGTTTGATGCCGCAGTCATCTTCACGGTCTACAGCCAAAGCCCGTTGCCGGCCGCGATGATGTGCTGGCTGGCGGGGATTCCGCTGCGCCTGGCGCACTGCCGCGAGAATCCGTACCGCTTGTTGACTGACCGCGTTGCGGAAACCGAGCCGCATCAGCGCGTTCGCCATGAAGTGGTCCGACAACTCGAACTGGTCCGCTCGATCGGTGCAACGACAACTCATTGGCAAATGGAATTTGCCTACAGCGAACAAGACCGATGGTCATTGCAGCGTCGGCTGCAGGCCGTCCGGCACCAGCAAGGCGCGCCGTTCGCGCAGCCCGGTCACGGACACTGGTTGGTGGTTCACCCCGGGGCCAGCGCGCCGTCGCGACGCTGGCCTGCGGAGCGCTTCGGCGAAGTGGCTGCGCAACTCGCACCACAGTTCGACGCGGTTGCGGTGACCGGCAGCGCGGCGGAATCTGAGTTAGTCGACGCGGTATGCGCGCGTGCCGGTAAGCGCGCGGTGCCGCTGGCCGGCCAGTTGTCGCTGGGCGAGATGGGCGCGTTGGTCGGCACGGCGGATTTGTTGATTACCAACAACAGCGGGCCAGCGCATCTTGCCGCGGCCGTCGGCACGCCAGTCGTTGATCTCTATGCGTTGACCAACCCGCAACATACGCCATGGCGCGTGCCGCACCGCGTATTGTCCGTCGATGTTCCGTGCAAATACTGCTACCGCAGCGAGTGCAGCGAACCGGGACACCCATGCCTGACTGGCGTGGGGGTCGACGAGGTCGTCGCAGCTGCGCGCAGTTTGCTGGCCGGACACGATGCTGCCCAGGCTGAGCGCTGGGCCACATGTCGTTGGCAGCTGGGCAGCCCGTCCCCTGCCAACGTAATTCCAATCGCAACCGCGATAGCGAGAGCCTGACCATGCCAGACACCCGTACTCCACTTTATACCCTGGGGATCAATGCCGCATTCCACGACAGCGCCGCGTGCCTGGTGCGCGACGGCGTGGTGGTCGCCGCCGCCGAGGAGGAGCGTTTCACGCACATTAAGCATGGCAAGCGGCCGGTGCCGTTCTCAACGTGGGAATTGCCGTATCACGCGATCGACTACTGCCTGTCGGAAGCGGGTATCGTACTGCGCGACGTGCACCACGTCGCGTATTCCTATGACCCTTGGCTGCAAATCGATCGTGGGCAACAAGAGCCGGTGTTCACGTTGCCTTTGTCTCCGTCCGCTCATCGCAAGGCAAGCGGACACGTATCGCCTTGGGATCCGCTGTTCTTGTCTTACATCGTCAACGCGCCGAGGCAGCTGGCCGACGGAGTGCCACACCATTTGAGCAAGCGCTGGCGCGGCGTCACGCCAGACGGTCCCTTTGAATGGCATTTCGTTGAGCACCATTTGTCGCACGAGGCGAGTGCGTTCCTGGCTGCGCCGTTCCAGCGCTGCGCGGTGCTGACAATGGATGGCCGGGGCGAAAAAGCCACCACCAGCTACGGCGTGTTCGACGGACACCAGTATCGACGCATCAAACAGGTCAATCTGCCCAATTCATTGGGATTGCTTTACGAGCGAGTGACACGCTATCTCGGCTTCCTGCACTCGTCGGACGAGTACAAGGTGATGGCGCTCGCGTCGTTCGGCAAACCGGCCTACATGGACGCGATGCGCCGCCTCGTGCGCTATGTAGACAATGGCGACTACGAAGTCGAGAGTATTGACCTCGTCTCGCTGTTTGGGCCAGCGCGCGAGCGTGGCGGCCCGCTCGAGCAGCGGCACTATGACATTGCCCATTCGTTGCAGGCGATGCTGGAAGAAGTCGTGCTGCGTATGGTGGAGTGGCTCGCACACACCACAGGGGAGAAGCAGCTTGCGATGGCAGGCGGCGTGGCGCTCAATTGCGTCATGAACGCCAAGGTCCGGGACAGCGGGTACTTCGACGACGTATGGGTCCAGCCCGCCGCGGGCGATGCCGGCACGGCGTTAGGCGCCGCGCTGTGGACGGACTTCCAGCAGCGTGGCGTGCGCGACGGCAAAGCGATGGACCACGCGTACCTCGGTCCGGCGTACGACGAGGCGACCATCCAGGCCTTGCTGGATGAGGCGCAACTGCCCTACCGACGGCTGGACGACGTGGCGGCCGAGACCGCCGCGTTGCTAGCCAAGAATCGGATCATCGGGTGGTTCCAAGGACGCATGGAGTTTGGTCCGCGTGCGCTGGGCGCCCGCTCAATTCTGGCTTCGCCGATCGACCCCGGCATGCAGCAGCGCCTGAACCGCATCAAGGATCGAGAGGATTTCCGTCCGGTGGCGCCCGCCGTACTAGAGGAAAAAGCGCACGAATGGTTTACCGCACGCAAGCCAGGTCGGCTGCATGCCCCATTCATGCTGTTCGTGTGCGACGTGGCGCCCGGCCGGGAAGAGGCCATTCCGGCGGTACGCCACGTCGATGGCACGGCGCGGGTACAAACAGTGAACGCGGATCAAAACCCGCTCTACCACAGGCTGCTGACGGCGTTTAACCGGTTGACCGGTGTGCCGGTGCTGGTGAACACGTCGTTCAACACGCGCGGCAAGCCGGTCGTGTGCTCGCCACGTGACGCGCTAGAGTGCTTCTGGACCTCGCCGCTCGATGCGCTGGTGATCGGCCCATTTCTGTTGGAGAAACGCCGATGACCGACGCCCCGGACACGGCATCGCGGATCAGGGTGTCGGTGGTCGTGCCAACCTATCGACGTCCTGATCTGCTGTCACGGTGCTTGGACGCGCTGTGTGCACAGGTGTTCGATCCGAGCACCTTCGAAATACTTGTGGTCGATGACGACCGCGCGCGTCACAGCGCGAAAGACGTGGTTCACGCGTTCGCGCAACGCAGTGACGGCAGGCCACGCGTGCGCTATATTCCGGCCTGGCGCACCCGCGGCCCGGCGGGTGCGCGTAACGCGGGCTGGTGCAGCGCACAAGGCGCGATTATCGCGTTTACCGACGACGATACGATTGCGGACCCGATGTGGCTACGGCAAGGGTGTGATGCGTTGATGCGCGATCCGATGGCCTGCGCGGTTGCGGGACGCATCGAAGTGCCGCTTGGCGATGCGCCGACCGATTACGAGCGCGATGCCAGCGGCTTGGCGCATGCCGAATTCGCGACAGCAAACTGCTTCGTGCGCCGCGACGCGCTCGTGCAAGTGGGCGGATTCGACGAGCGCTTCACTCGCGCTTGGCGTGAGGACGCTGACCTGATGTTCATGCTGCGCGAGCAGGTCGGGCCCATTATCGACGCACCGCAGGCTCGGGTCCTGCATCCGATACGCCCAGCCCATTGGGGCGTAAGCATTGGCCAGCAGTCCAAAGTGTTCTTCGATGCGTTGCTCTATAAGAAGCATCGACGCGTGTACCGCCAGCATATCCGTCGGGTGCCACCCTGGCATTACTACATCGCCGTGGCGGCGTTGCTCTTGGCTGCGGTATTGCTTGGCACCGGGCAGCGTGTCGCGGGCAGCGTGGCGCTGGGTATCTGGGCGGCGGTGACCCTCTGGTTTTGCTGGCGGCGGTTGCGCGGCACCTCACGCGCGGCCTCCCATATTGCCGAAATGATCGTCACGTCAATGGCAATCCCGCCGGTATCGCTGTATTGGCGGCTGCGCGGCGCGCTTCACTTCAAGGTGCTTTTTCTATGACACCCGATACAGTGGAACCAGCCGGCGAGGCAAGGCGCGAGCCTGCCGGGCACGCGAGCATCGCGGTATTTCGCGCGTTGCAGCTGGGTGACATGTTGTGTGCGGTGCCCGCGCTGCGTGCGCTGCGGCGTGGCGAGCCCCATGCCAGGATCACGCTAATCGGCTTGCCGTGGGCGGAGCAATTCGCGCAGCGCTTTGCCGAGTACATCGATGACTTCCTGCCGTTTCCGGGTGCGCCCGGATTAGCTGAGCAGCCGGCCGATGCGGCGCGCCTTGCGGCGTTCTTCGAGCAATGCCGCGCCCGGCGTTTCGATCTGGCGATCCAGTTGCATGGTAGCGGCACGCATACCAACCGTATCGTCGCCCAGCTGGGCGCAGCCCAAACGGCCGGATTTATGCCGGCGCCCGGCGACGGGGCAGCGGGCGGCACGGCGCACCCGCTTGACAAGACGATCCCATGGCCCGAGTCGGTCCCTGAGATCATCCGCTATACGCGGCTGACGCAGGCACTAGGCTATGGCGATTGGGGCGAGCACTTGGCATTTCCGCTCACTCGGCTCGACCATGCAGCATGCCGCGCACTTTGCGAGCAGCACGAATTGCCGTCACAACAGTTCGCGGTCTTTCATCCCGGCGCACGGATGCCATCCCGGCGCTGGCCAGCACAGCGGTTTGCGTCGGTGGCCAACTGGCTGTCGCAACGCGGCATACGCATCGTCGTGACCGGTACGGCATCCGAGGCAACGCTCGCCGACGAACTGGCCCACCGGCTCGATGTGCCGTGTGTCAATTTGTGTGGGCGTACGTCACTCGGCGTAATGGCCGCCTTGATCGGGCGAAGCAAGGTGCTCGTATGCAATGACACCGGGGTGTCACATATTGCGGCGGCATTGCGCACGCCCAGTGTGGTGATCGCCTGCGGCAGCGATGTCGCCCGATGGGCGCCGCTGGATCGGGAACGCCATCATGTATTGGCTAACTATCCACCATGCAGGCCGTGCATGTTCGACGTCTGTCCGTACCAGCACGCATGCGCGACAGCGATCGACGTACGGGATGTTACGCATCAACTCGAGCAAATGTTCGAATCGGAGGCTTACAATGCCGCATAAACGTTTGCGGGTGCTTACTTGGCACGTTCACGGAAATTACCTCTATTATTTGTCGCAGACGCCGCACGACTTCTATGTCGTGACTAAGCCCGGCTCGCCGCCCGGCTATGGCGGCTGCGCAGGAAATCTGCCGTGGGGCCCCAATATGCACGAGGTGCCGTACGATCAGGTACACGCGGCTTCGTTCGACTGCGTGCTGTACCAGCACCATAAGCACTATGTCGAAGACCGGCAACACGCACTCAGCGAAGCACAGCGGCAATTGCCAGCACTTTTTGTCGAACACGACCCACCGCGCGAGCATCCGACCGATACATTGCATCCGGTTCAGGATCCAAATGTCCTGTTGGTGCACGTCACGCCGTTCAATGCGCTGATGTGGGACAACGGCGTGACCCCCACGCGCGTAATCGAGCACGGCGTGCTGCTGCCGGACGGCGTCGCATACCGCGGCACGCTGGCCAAGGGGGTGACGGTCGTCAATCATCTGCGCAAGCGCGGCCGGCGCCTGGGCGCAGATGTATTTGAGGCGGTACGCGAGGCAGTGCCATTGGATCTAGTCGGGATGGGGTCCACCGAACTGGGCGGCATCGGCGAAATCCCGAACTTAGCATTGCCTGGTTTCGTTGCGGATTATCGCTTCTTCTTCAACCCGATCCGCTATACGAGCCTGGGCTTGGCAGTGGTCGAGGCGATGATGCTTGGCTCGCCGATCATTGCGCTGGCAACCACTGAGATGGCGCAGGTCGTGCGCAGTGGCCACAACGGCGTAGCCGATACGCGGCCCGCCGTATTGGTCGACACCATGCACCACTTGCTCAAAGACCCGGTGCTGGCCCGCCAGTGGGGTGACGCCGCACGGCGCGATGCACAGGAGCGGTTCAACATTGCGCGCTTTACCGCTGACTGGGACCGCGCGCTGCGCGACGTCGCCACGTAAGGCCGCCGCGTGAGGCGGGCAAGCGGCCGCTATTCGCGGGCTGCGGCCGCCTCAACGCAGCGGCGCATCTGATCAACGTGCGGCGGGATTACGCGGCGCTCGCTAAATACCCATCTCAGCCCGCGCAGCGTCTGCCACCAGCCCGTCACGCCGCCGCCTTCCCGCCATACGCGCGGTGCCAATTGCAGCGTGCGCTGCAACGCGGCGCCGGCCGGAAGACGCAGCCAGGCGGCCCATACGGCGTTGCGCGCCAGCAGGCTGCGTCGCCGGCCCGCATCGCGCACCGGTGACGGATAGTGGCACACGGTCAATTGTGGAACGTACACGAGTGACCATCCGGCACTAGCCAAATCGAGTGCCAACACCGCTTCTTCACCGCCGATGAATAAGCGTGGATGGTAGCCGCCGGCCGCCAGAAACGCGTCGGTGCGAAAAGCGGTAGCTCCCGCAAGCAGGCCCAGGATCGGTGGACCGGGAAGGGCGCAAGGCGGCACGATCGGGCTGGTGCGCATCAGCTCGCACACCGGATCCTCACAACGCTGCGGACCCACCAGCACGCGCGCGGTCAAGGAAACGACTTGTGGATAAGCGTCCAGCAGATCGGCGGCCAGCGATAGCGAGCCGGGCTCCCACCATGTGTCATCGTCGCAAAAGGCAATGTAGCGGGTACGCGCGGCGGCCGCGCCGAGATTACGGCCAGCAGCGCCGAGATTGCCCGGCGCCTGGATCAGCGTGACATGCGCGAAGCGCTGCGCGACCCATTGCGCAGTGCCGTCACGCGAATCATTGTCCACTACGATAATCGGCACGCGCTCGGGTAGCGCAGTCAGGTGGGTCAACGTCCGGGCCAACTCGTCGCGGCGCCGGTACGTGAGCACGATTACCGTGATGCGGTTCTCGGGGTGCGGGCTGTCCATCGACGCGCTCACGATGCCGCAGGAACACGCTGCAACCGCCAGTAGCACTCCGCGCGCTCGAGGTCGAGCAGTGTATCGGGCCTGAACAACGCGACCTGGCTCCGGTACGCTCGCACGGCCTGGGCTTTCGCGCGCGCGCTGCCGTCGGATGCGTCCTCGTCCACCAGCGCCGCCGGTTGCGCTGTCCAACCTTGCGCCTTCCAGTGCGCCAGCCGTTGCTCCATCAGGCCCTCCTTGCGCCGATACAGTGCCTCCTCATAAAAGAACCAGCGTCGGGTAGTGGGCTGCTCGCCAAGCAGCGCCAGCATCGCGCGCTGTACCCGGAGATGGTCACGGTGAAACAAGCCGGCCGGCGCCAGCACCCCCCTCTGCGCATGCGCATCCAGCAGCGAGCGAAGCGCGTCGAGCAACGCCTCGTCGGGTACGGCGCACTCGTACTGATCATCCAGGAAATCTAGCCAATGAGGTTCGGCGCGAAGAATCGACAGCGCGTGTCGGTCCTCCACGCGACGAGCCTGCATGGCTTCTTGCGCAGAATCGAAGCCCGCGTCGCGGTCCCACGGCGGCGCCGGCATGGCGCGGGGCGGTATGCCGGCGAAGACGGTCGCGACAATCGAGCCGGGTGCCTGGGCAAGCAGCCGGCCGCATCCAAACACCGCATCGTCCAGATGCGGCGAAATAACCAGCCAGCGCTCAGTCATGCTCGTGCCTGCTGCGCCGGTTCGCCGGCCTGCGCGGAATGTGCATGCGCGTCGGATATCGCGCAGCCTGCCTCGGCAGGCGTGCCGCCGTGCGGCCGATAAACACGCAACGCGGCACGTTGGACGAAATAGCGGACAGTACGTGTGAGTCCATCCGCCAGCGTCGTGGTCGGCGACCAGCCGAGGCGCCGCGCGGCGAGCGTCAGGTCCGGGCAACGTTGCCGCGGATCATCCGCCGGGAGCGGTGCATATCGGACAGGCACGCGGGCCCCGGTCACACGGATGACCTCGCGGGCGATCTCGCCGATCGTCACTTCAGCGGCGTTGCCCAGATTGACCGGCTCCGCAAACGGGCTCGGTGCCTCCATCAGGCGGATTAAGCCGTCGACCAAATCGTCCACGTAGCAAAACGAGCGGGTTTGAGTCCCATCGCCGTAGACGGTCAGCGCTTCGCCGGCCAACGCCTGGGTGATGAAATTCGACACCACGCGCCCGTCGGCCGGATGCATGCGGGGGCCGTACGTGTTGAAGATCCGCGCGATGCGGATATCGACGCGATGCTGCCGATAGTAATCGGCGAACAGGGTCTCGGCGCACCGCTTGCCTTCGTCATAGCACGAACGCACCCCGATCGGATTGACATTGCCCCAATACTGCTCACGCTGTGGATGCATCGACGGGTCGCCATAGACCTCGCTGGTCGACGCTTGCAGGATACGCGCCTTCACGCGCTTGGCCAGCCCGAGCAGGTTGATCGCGCCGTGCACGCTGGTCTTGGTGGTTTGGACCGGGTCCTGCTGATAGTGGACCGGGGAGGCGGGACACGCGAGGTTATAGATTTCGTCAACCTCGACGTACAACGGGAACGTCACATCGTGACGCATCATCTCAAAATTCGGCGCATCGAGCAGATGGGCGATGTTGTCCTTGGTGCCAGTATAAAAGTTATCCACGCATAGCACATCGTGGCCGGCCGTTACCAAGCGCTCGCACAAATGTGAGCCAAGAAAGCCGGCGCCGCCGGTGACCAAAATCCGCTTGCGGCCATATTCTTTCATTACCCATTCTCCTTCTGGTTCGGAATGGCTGCCGCCGGCATGATGGGCGAGCGCCGGCCGCCGCCGAGCGAGGTACCCGCGCGCGTGGGCCGCTGTGCTGTGTCGCGCAACTCGTCATAGACTTGAGCCAATTGCGCGGCGACGCTATCCCACGTATAGTCGCGCCGCACACGCCGGCGGCCCGCCAGGCCCATCGCCACCGCATGTTGTGGGTCGCTGCGCAGCGCCGCCAGTCTGCGAGCCAGCGCCGCGGGCTCGCGCGGCGGCACCAAGTAGCCCGTTACGCCATCCACGACAGTACTGCGGATGCCACCGACATTGCTGCCGATCACTGGCGTGGCGCAGGCCATCGCTTCCACTGGGGTGATGCCGAAAGGTTCGTACCATGGCGTGGTCACGAATACATCGGCCGCACTGTAGAACAGTTGCAGCACATCCCGGTCACGCCGGCCGACGAACGTCACGTGCTCGGCAACGCCCGCCTGCTGGGCGACGTGTATCAGCCGCGCCAATTCGGGGCAGCGTTCAGGGTCGGGCGTATAGTCGTTGCCCCCGACCACATATAGCCGCGTGGGCTGAGCAGAGTGCGCTGGCAAGTGAGCAAGCGCTTCGATCACGTTGTCCACGCCCTTGCGCGGCACCAGCCGTCCCAACTGCAATATGGCGAACTCGTCCGAGCGCCAACCGAGTCGCGCTCGGGCCTCGAGCTTCGGTACCGGTTGAAATTCATCGCTGTCAAAACCGCACGGAATGACCCGGATGCGTCGCGGGTCACCCGGATACAACGTCGTCAGGTCGATCTGATCTTGCGGGCATTCAGCGATCACCCGATCCGAGCGCTGCACCAGCGTATCTTCTATCGCAAAGCGCTCGTTTGGAAACGCATCGGCCATGCCTTGGTGCTGCCGGCGTACTCGGCCCAGTGCATGAAAAGTGGTGACCAGCGGGACACCAAGCTGCTGCTTCACGTGCAGCGCCGCCTCGCCAGACATGAAAAAGTTCGCGTGCATCACGTCGTAGGGCTCGGGTTGCCGACTGAAATAGTCGACGAGGAAGTCAGCAAAGCACGCCATATACGGCAGCAGCGCCTCTTTCGGCATGTCGTTGGGTGGCCCCGCGGGCACGTGGATGACTTGCATCCTGGGGCCTATGCGCATCACCTCCGGCAAGTGAGGGTTGTCACGGCGGGTAAAGACGTCAACGTGCCAGCCGCGCAATGCCAATTGTTTGGCCACGTTAGCCACGTAGATGTTCTGGCCGCCTGAGTCGACGCCGCCAATCACACCCAGCGGCGAGGCATGCTCGCTGATCAGAGCGATTTTTTTCATAGTGACTGTTCCCGATTGATGAAGGCAGCGGTGCCTTTATGCGGTGCACTACGCAAGCGATGTACCCGCATGCCGACCCGACCCTATCATCCGCATTGCAGTGCGCCGAGTCGGGGCAAGCCTCAGCGGAGTTCGAAAAAGTTACAACCGCGTGACACAATCGGGGTATCGCCGCAGCACGTTGCCGGCGGTGCAGCGGTGTGGGAATGTGCTGCGGGGAATGGAGTTTGCGGCGTGACGATCACGTGGCGCGTGCAGGCCTGCCGCGCCCTTTATGTCATCGGCTTTAAAGGAGATCGTTATGACTTCCCGTCATCCTCACACCGGTCACGAATTGAGCCATGCGCGGGCGCATGAAGGCGACCGCGTCCAGCAAGACCATGATAAGGGTGGTCACCAGAGCGGGCATGGCAAGGCGCCAAGTCCGGTGGATATCCAAAAGGCGCTCAAGGGCATGGACTACCCGGCCAGCAAGGAAGACGTCATTCAATGCGCGCAACGCTCGCATGCCGACGACAGCGTGCTGGAGATGCTCAAGCGTATTCCGGAGCGGGAGTACGGCACCCCGGCTTCGGTATCCAAGGAAGTCGGAAAACTGATGTGATCCGAGCGTGCTGTGCGAGCATGACCGACGGCGCGGCGCGGAGTTGATACGGCGCCGGAGCCCGGTCCTGCTACCGCATGATATTGGGGGGCACCTTTCCTATGGCCACCGTCATCAGCGCGGTGGCACTTCATCCGAACGCCTTAAGTACGATACCGCTGGCCAGCGCGCCCGCCCCGCGACGCGCGAGGCCAATAGCGTCGCCAGCGCTAGCATCGGAATTGCGCCGACGTCACCCCAGCATCAGCACCGGAGCTGCGAAGCGGCCTCGCTAGCGACTGGCCGCAGCGCGTTGGCGGCTTGCCCGTCGATGCAATAATGTGAATGATCGGTGCCGGGCAAGCGTGTCGCCACGCGCAGTGCCTCTTTTATTGAGACGTCAGTTCCTGGGCGGACGTATCGGCCTCGTTGCCCTGAGCGACCAGGGCATGGATGTTGCCCGGCACGACGCCGCCAATGCCGCTCGACGGGATCGTCAAGATAAGCCAATCGGCGTTGTTAGCCAAGTTGACCGGCGCGCTTCTCAAAATCGGCGTCTTCGTGCCGGCATGGGTGACGATAACCTGATACGTGCCGCCGGATAGGTACACTGAATCTTGACCGGATTCGGGTACCGCGTGCTGATAGGCGACGGAGGCTACCGTGGGCGTCACATTGGAGATATCAGTACCGGGCGCCACGACATAGATGTCCACGTTCGGCGCGTTAAACGACGCATTGAATCCCCGTACGCGTGCCTTGTCCGAGAGCAAGCCCTTGTCATACGGATCGTCGATCACAGAGACTGCGGACGGCGAACCCTGGATTGCAATCGTCGTGTAATGGTGTCCTTTGGCTGCATTGAATGCCTGTGAGGCCAGCGTCAAAGACGTGCCGGTTGCATTGTAAGTGGCGCTCTGGGTGCCTGCGCCGACATCGCGATAACGCGTAACGCTTTTGTACTGTACGTCGGTCGCATTCGCTTGCCCGTTTAGATAGTAATCTAGATTCGGGCCAATCGGAACGGCATTGATGAACCTTGCCTGCGCAGAGCTCAGCCCAAGCTCGGTGCCGAGGTCCTTCCCTCCCCCACCACACGCGCCCAACATCAGCGTGGCCAGGGTCAACGTCGCAACGGTACGGATTGATTTCATAACATCCTCTTAGTTATCAGTAGAACAAAACGAACGAATACTGAATTCCTTTGTGGCAACGGTATTTTGTTTTACGTCACATCTGTATAGGGCTTTGGCTTGGTATTTCAACAATAGTCTCATCGTATTGCGCAACGGACATACCGAGGGCGTTTCCGATAAGCAAGCGCTGTTCCCGAAAGATGCGAAACCACGCGGCTAGCCTGGCTGGTACGTAGCTTGCATACCCGGAACGCTACGGCAGGCGGCGGTAAAGCCGACAATACGGCGCACGTGCGTCGCAGGATCACACGAAGGGAGGCTCCATGGCGTCACGAATGATTTGGAAAGGCGCGATCAGTTTTGGCCTCGTGCATGTCCCGGTGCAGCTGTATCCGGCTACCCGGACGGTGAAGCCATCGTTCCGGATGCTGGACAAGCATTCGATGGATCCGATCGGCTATCGCCAGGTCAACAAGCGCACAGGAAAGGAAGTGCCGCGCGAGGATATCGTGCGCGGCTACGAGTACGACAAAGAGCGCTATGTGGTATTGACCGACGAGGAGATTCGCGCGGCCAATCCAGACTCGACGCAAACGGTCGATATCTTGACCTTTGTCGATTCGAAGGCCGTGTCGTTTCTGTACGTTGATACACCGTACTATCTCGTGCCGGATCGGAAGGGCGAAAAGGTCTACGCGTTGCTCCGCGACGCGTTGAAAGCGACTGGCAAAATCGGTATCGCGTTGGTCGTCATGCATGGCCGCCAACACCTTGGCGCACTGATTCCGGTGGGTCCGTTGCTCGCGCTAGACACGTTGCGCTGGAAGGATGAACTGCGGGCGCTGGCTGAACTCCCGCTGCCGGAGGTCGACGCGAAGAAGGCCGGCGTTACGGCTCGTGAGTTGGAGATGGCCAAGAAGCTCATTGATGACATGAGCGGTGAATGGAAGCCCGAGGACTACCACGATACGTTCCGGGACGACATCCTGGCGTTGGTCGAAAAGAAAATCCGAGCGGACAAGACGCGAAAAATCCCGAGTATCGAGACCTCGGCAAAAAGGCGGACCGCCGATGTGGTTGACTTGTCCGAGCTGTTACGGCGCAGCCTTGGGCAATGCAAGGATGGATCGAGCATCGACGAGGATATGGCCAGTGCCGATAAGCGGAAAAAAACGACGACCCGCAAGGAGCCCGTTACGAAAGCAGGCAAGGGCGGGGCAAAAACTGCGACAGCATCCAAAAAAACTTCTCCGGGCAAGCGCCGCGCCGCATGATAGTCGTAAAAGGCGTTTTGTCTTGTTGTGGACGAAGATCATAACGCAGTACTTCGTATCACAACGGATCATCTCGTATTTTGTGACACAATTGATGGGCGTTGGTCACTATAATTTTGGTCCGCCAACGCCACCCGCGTAAGCAACGCATTTAATCGCACAGCATTTATGAGATTACCGATCGTGCACGCTATATTTTTGGTTTTGTTGTTTAGCAGTTCTTCTGAAATATTCGCCAATCCAGAAAAACAGGGACATCAAGAAAAACAGATTATTATAACTGGAAAAATCAACCCCGGCGCATGTGAAATAGCTGAACTGGCCCCTTCGCGAATCAGCCTCGGGAACTTGGACTCACTTCATCTGGAAAGAAACATGATAACGCAGTTGGAACCGCACGATGTCAAAATTGGTATCCAATGCACCGCGCCTACGTCGATAGTGATCCGATCGAGCGATGATATCGGTGTGGCCAATCCGTTCGCGACAGGCAGTGTGCTGCTCGACAAGGCAACGGCAACGCTAAGTGAAAGGCTTGGAGCCCTAAGAGGTGCGCTCGCTTCCAATGGCAAACCGGTTGGCGTATACGCCATTGAGTTGCATGATATGAGATACGCGGACGAACGGGGTGGAGGTGATGCGGAACCTTTAGGACGAAAAAAGGGGATGGAAGGGTGGGAAGCGTTTGATAACGGTACGGGCGACTCTCGACTACTGAACGGCCCATACGATGAGTTGACATGGTCCTCGGATGGGATTAGCCCTGTCAACGGTATGCGTTTTGATGCGACACTGAAAATCGTACCCTACATTATACCGACCGGTCGGTTGAATCTCACCGATACTATCGATTTTGAAGGAAAATCCACCATTACGCTAACGTATTAACTTGCATCAAGCAGTGTTGTCTAGACGGAATTTCAAATTGAACGTACTGAAGTATTGGCGCGCAGCAGTATGCGCGATCCAGGCGCTTGTATGTGCCTATCTCGGAATGGGGCCGCATTATGCCGCTGCAGTTGGTGTCGTGCCGGAAACCTCAGCTGTACTGATCGACGAAAACAGCGGCGAGGCGGCGATCAAAGTGCGCAACACCGATGCTCATCCGATTATCTTGCACACCGCCATCATCGATACAAAAGAGGACCCTGCCAGGCTAATCGTGGCCACGCCTTTGGCGGCCAGGCTTGAGCCGGGTGAGTCCCAGTTAGTCCGTTTCATGTTGATCAACAAAGAGCCACTAAAATATGAGCGGATGAAGCGGGTTGTATTCGAGGGGCTGCCACCCGAACTCTCTAGCCATAATGCGGTCGATTTGATCGTGCGGCAAGACCTTCCAGTCATTGTCAAGCCGGCAGCCTTGCCCGTAGACAAGGAACCGTGGAAACGATTGACGGCACAGGTCCGGGACGGCGTGGTCACTTTATCCAATCCGTCTGACTATGTCGTACGACTGGAACAGCGTGCCCAGATTCTGCCGCAAAAGACCATGGTTACGTTATCCCGTCGCTATATCCTGCCCGGCGAACAGGTTCTCGTCGGGAAGGCGCGGCAAGCCGGCGCCAAGACGATCCGTTTATTCCCGATGACGCGCTACGGCTATACAGCCAGCGCATATGATCTGCAAGTGACGGCTTCGCACTGAGCCTGGGCAGGGACCCATCGTGCAGCATCGCAATACCGCCACAGGGTGCGCTTGGCCGGGCGTGCGATGCGCCCCTGCTGTATTGCTGTGTGTCGGCATCACGAGCGCGAGCGCCGCTGCGTGGGCCGCCGATACGGTCAAATTTGACCTAGATCGGCTGCGCGCTCGCGGTCTGCCGGTGGAACTTGCGAACTACTATGAACGTGGCGCCCGCTTCGATCCCGGTTACAACCGCGTATCGCTTTGGGTAAACGGCGCGTCACGAGGGGAAATCCAGGCGTATTTTAAGCCGGATGGCAGCCTGTGCGTGACACGTGAACTACTCGAGCGCGCCAGCTTGAACGTTCCTGAGGGTTTGGCGAGCACGGCCAACGCGAGTTCGAGCTACGGGGCGTCCCGTTCTTCACCGTGCATCGATTATCAAGCTGCGTTCGCGCAGACTTTGATAAAACTGATTCCGCATGCATCCCGCATCGAGTTGATCGTGCCGCCGCAGGCGATGCGTCGCAGAACGCGCGTACCGAAACAGTTCGATGACGGCGGTGTCGCAGGCCTGCTCAATTACGACGCTTATCTGTCTGAGTGGCGTCACCCGGCCGGGACAAGCCGCAACTTCAACGTGCGCTCAGAGGGCGGCTTCAATGCCTATGGTTGGATCGTGCGATCGCATCAGTCGCTACGCGAATCGCGGCGCCGCCGATACGTGTTCCACGACAGAGCGTATGCGCAACGGACGTTGCCGGATATGCAAAAGACGCTGCAAATGGGCCAGATCCTAGTGTCAAACGGGGTAATCGGCGGCATCCCGCTCGATGGCGCACAGCTCACACCGGACACCGCGTTGCTTCGCACGCGACTGCATGCACCGCGTGTGGAAGGCATTGCTTCTTCGCAGGCCAGCGTCGTGATCCGGCAAGCCGGTCGCCAGATTTATTCAACGCTCGTTCCACCCGGTCCATTTGCGATAGACGATGTGGAACTGTACAGCGATATGTCCGACTTGACCGTGACGGTCATTGAGGAGGACGGATCTCGGCGCGAGTTCGTCGTGCCCGTTACATCGCTCGGCGCGGGCGCCACGGTCGATGCCCCAGGATTTTCGTTGGCGCTAGGCAATTTCAACGGCCGTACGACAACGTTTCCCGGGGCCGTGCTGACAGGCGCTGGCTGGCTTGGTCCGGCCACCAGCGCGGCAGCCGCTGCGATCGTGGCACACCATTACCAAGCCGCGGGCGCGGCGCTGACTGTCTTGCCACGGCGTGGCCCGATGCTGGCGACGCGACTGCTTGCCTCACGGCATTCACCGGCATCCGCTTCCGGCATACGCGCCAGCATACGCATGAGTAGCCACCTGAGCCGCGACTTTTCCGCCAGTGTATCCGCGGGCGCTCGGAGTGCGGGTTTTCGCCATCTCTTTGATTCGAGAGCGAACAGCAGGCGATGCAGTGCGATGGACTATTCGGTCCAGTTGAACTATGCGGCACCCTATGGATCGGTCGGCCTTGGATACGGACAGTCATTTGCTGCTGGCAACACGACGGGGCGCTACGTGAACGGCGCGGTCTCAATGCAGGTGGCCGGCGTGTCGGTCGGGCTTGTAGCCCGATGCGATTCATCCCGTTTTAGCAAGGCACGCACTTCGACATACCTGAGCGTCAGTGTTCCACTGGGCCGCACTGGCGCTCGCGCACACGCGTCGCTGGCAGACTCGGTGCTCCGGAGCGGCATGCGGATGAACCATTCGCTGGGCAGCAGAACGCACTATAGCGGGTCGTTTCAACGCGACCATGCGCGCGGCGACACGTCGGTCGACGTAGACGTGAGCCATAGCAACCGTTTTGCACGTATGTCGGCCGGTGTGCTGCGTTCGTCACGGGCATTATCCTACTCAGCGGCATTGAGCGGCTCATTGGCGGTGCACCGTGACGGATTCGGATTCTCGCCTTACCGAATCGGAGATACGTTCGGCGTTGTATCGACATCTGGTGTGCCCGGCGTGACGATTCTCACGCGTGCGGGTGTCGTGGAGACAGATCGCACTGGCCATGCGATATTGCCGTCGCTGCCCGCGTACGCGGCTTCGCCCGTCGAGATTGCAACGCGCAGCCTGCCGCGTAACGCCGATGTGGAAAATGGCTACAGGGCCGTGCAGCCCGCACGAGGTTCAGTGCAAAAGGTCCGATTCAACGTGACGACGGTACGCCGTGCGCTGCTGGAGGTATCCACAGAGGGCGGCTCAACGATCCAGCGCGGCACCCCCGTGCTGGACGACAGGGGTAATATGGTCGCTACCGTACTAGATGATCAGCAGGTATTCCTGCCGCTTGCGACGCCAGATAAGCTTTTGACCGTCCGACTCGCGGATGGCGGATATTGCCAACTCACCTACACGTTACCCGACGAGCCGGATCCCAAGCGCACGTTCGAACGTGTACCGGCGCACTGTATCCCGGTTCCGACGGACCGGTAACGGTCTGTCTTCAGTTTTTTATTTATCTATATATTTCTGTAATAGTAGTTAACAACGACTGCGTCACGCTGTGGATAACTGCAAAAACACTTTAATGGATCAATACGATACCGTTCCGATAACACTATGCGGGATCAGGGGATAGCGCGGGCGAAAGTGGGATAACGTGTCTGCGGCCCTGCGTTGCCAATGCGTTGTCCAGATTTCACACAAAGGCTGTGCATCCAGCTATCCAGACGTTGTCCAACGCTATGAGTGGATAACTGTTCAGCACGGGTGCCGGTCGGTTGCCCTGGAGGTTGATTGCACAGCGGCCCGAACAGCTAAGCAGACAAGGTTGACAACGCGCGCTGATGGACGGTGTTGGGCGAGCACGCTACTCTTCCTATAATTGCAGTTCGTATGCACGGGTTGACGCAGATTTTCGCAGCGGTTGCGCGGTTGGCTGCATGACCGTGCGCCGTCACCACGTAAATGGAGGCCTGATATGTCGATTCGCATAGGCGACGAAGCACCCGATTTCACCGCCGACACCACGGAAGGTCAAATTCGTTTCCACGAATGGATCGGCGACCATTGGGCGATTCTGTTCTCGCACCCGAAGGACTTCACACCGGTGTGCACGACCGAGCTGGGCTACGTCGCGCGGCTTAAAACCCGAATTCGACAAGCGCAACACGAAGGTGATTGGCTTGTCGATCGATCCGGTCAGTGACCACAAGCGTTGGGTGGGGGACATCGCCGAGACACAAGGCTATCCGATCAACTATCCATTGATCGGCGATGAAAACTTAAGCGTCGCGAAGTTGTACGACATGATTCACCCCAATGCGAGCGCTGGACCACGCAATGCGAACGACAACGCGACCGTGCGCGCGGTGTTCATCATCGGTCCAGACAAGAAAATCAAGGCCACGTTCACTTATCCAATGAGTGCGGGACGTAACTTTGACGAAATACTGCGCTTGCTCGATGCATTGCAACTGAACGCGAAGCATTCCGTGGCGACGCCGGTGAACTGGAAGCCGGGCGACGATGTGATCATCCCGACGTCGGTATCCGATGAAGAAGCGAAGAAAAAGTATCCGGAAGGCTTTAAGATGCTCAAGCCGTACCTGCGTACCGTCGCGCAGCCGAAATAACCCAGGCGGGCAGTCTCTTATCCGGACCGTTGCGGATGTGCACAGGGGGTTTGCGTTTTTGGAGGATCAGGGTTTATACTTAAATCCGTCTCCTCCATGTCTCCTCCGATATGGATTCAGCCCGCCGTATTGGCGGGCTTTTTTTCGCCTGCGTATTATCCGACCCTAATAAAAGAACGCTGTGACGCTCCATACGTGGTGGTTTTTTGTTGCAACTGTGTTCATTGTATCGGCCATTCCGGGCCCGAACATGCTGTTGATGATGTCCAGCGGCGCGCGGTATGGCTTACGCCGAAGCAGTTGGGCGATGGCCGGCTGCCTGTCGGCGCTGGTGCTGATGTTGTCCGTCTCGGCCGCCGGACTGGGGGTATTCCTGCAAGCTTGGCCGGCGATGTTCAACGCATTGCGCGTGGCAGGCGCTGCTTACCTGATGTACCTGGGCATCAAGGCGTGGCGCGCGCCGGTGGAGTCGGCGTCGCACGGTGCGGCCGATACGCGACCGGTCGAGCGTGATGCGGCGCATCGTGTCACGCGCTTTGCGATGTTTCGCACAGGCTTTCTGGTGGGCGCGAGCAATCCGAAGGCCCTACTTTTCGCTGCCGCACTGCTGCCACAGTTCATTAACGCCGCTGCGCCGACGTGGCCGCAATTCAGCATGCTGGTGCCGACGTTCGCGCTCATCGAGGTCGGTTGGTACATGGTCTATGCCGGATGCGGCTCGCGGATTGGAGAACGCCTTCGCAGCCGTAGCATGGCGAAGGCGTTCAATCGGCTCACCGGCGGCGCATTCGTCGGCTTTGGCGCGCTGATGGTGCTGGTGCGGCACTAAACGCGCTCGCTTCCTTGCGGTCGAGACGTGCATACCGGGTGCCGGGAATTGGCAATGCATGAGACGTCGTGAACGCGTCGGCGCTTAGAAAGGAAGGGATCGGCGCGGCGTAGGAAAGTTGTATCGTTGCAACACGACGCAGGAAACCTGGTTACAGGCAGAAATTTGTTGCAACGCACCAAATAACTTGCTAGGGTGGAGCCGTCTCCTCCATGTCTCCTCTGATATGGATTAAGCCCGCCAAACGGCGGGCTTTTTTTCCTCTTGCATTACGGCGGCAGCGAAAGCCGCTGCGCTGAGAATGTGCGTTACCGCTGCCCGCAACGTCAAGCCGTTAATCCGATCCGTTCGTCTGCGCCGATGGCGAGATTCATGCACTGCACGGCTGCACCGGATGCGCCCTTGCCGAGATTGTCGAGTCGCGCGATCGTCATGATGCGCTCTTCATTGCCGAAGACGAACAGGTCGACGCGATTGGTGCCGTTATTGGCTTGCACATCGAAAAAGCCATCGTCTAGGTTCTCCGGCGCACCCAATGGCATGACCCGAACAAACGCTTCGCCGGCATAGTGGTCTGCCAGCACGGCATGAACGTCGGCCGGTGTCACTCGCCGTGCCAATTGCGTTGGGGGAAGATAGGTGGTGACCGCGAGCCCCTTGTAAAACGCGCCGACGATTGGCGTGAACGCTGGCATTATCGTCAGCCCGGAATGGACCATCATTTCCGGCAGGTGTTTGTGCGTCAGCCCAAGCGCGTAGGGGCGCGGACTCGACAACGCGGGAGCCGGGTTGTCCTCGTAGGCCGCGATCAATTTCTTGCCACCACCACTGTATCCGGTGATTGAATAGGCTGTTGCGACGAAGCCGGCCGGCACGATACCAGCATTGACCAGCGGATGCATGGCCAGCACGAACGCCGACGCATGACATCCAGGCACCGCAATGCGCTTGCTCGCGCGGATTTTTTCCCGCTGCGCGCGGTTCAGCTCGGGCAACCCGTACGCCCAGTCCGGTTGCGTGCGGAACGCGGTGCTGGCGTCGATGATCACCACGCGGTCACTGTCGACCAGCGACACGGACTCGCGCGATGCGGTATCCGGCAGGCACAGGAACGTGACGTCGGAGGCGTTGATCAGCCGGCGCCGCTCGTCAGGATCCTTTCGCTTCGCCTCGTCGATACGCAATACCTCAATGTCGCGCCGTGCCGCGAGGTATTCATTGATCTTCAGCCCCGTCGTGCCGTCCTGCCCGTCGACAAAAACTTTGGTTGTCATTGCGTGCCCGCCTTATGCTCCGATACCGTTAAACAGGTATTCTAAGGCCCCGGGCGGGACAGATTCGGGGCGGTTGCGAAAAAAATGCCGTTATCGGGTATAGGTCACGATAATCCGCGCGGCGGCAAGGGCGGCCACCGAGATTTCGTGCTCGAACACAGCGGCAGGGCGCCCGCTGGCCAGCCGCAGGTCCTGGGTGCGTAGCGCCCACACGGTGACGATATAGCGATGCGCTCTGCCGGTCGGCGGACACGGGCCGCCATAGCCGTCATCGCCGAAGTCGTTGCGGGCCTCGATGGCGCCGATTGACTTCAGGAAGCCCGATCCGCTGGCATTGGTCGGCAATCGATGGACGTTAGCTGGAATGCCGGCGACGGCCCAGTGCCACCAGCCGCGACCCGGTGCATCGGGATCGAAGAGCGTCACCGCAAAGCCCCGGGTGCCGGGCGGCGCGTTACGCCACGACAGATCCGGGGAATGGTTGGATCCGCTACAGCCGCGCTTGTTGTAGACCTGCGCGCGTGGCACGTGTTGGTTGGGGCGTAACGCTGCGCTGTGCAACTCGAACGGGCGGCTTACGCCACCCGCTGACGTCGGCATGGCGCTGGCGGGTGCATTGTCCGTCTGGGCGAGAGGCTGGACAACCAGCAGCCACCCGGCCATGGACAAGCTCTGCCACACGCGAACATGCGAACGACGGGATGCTCGATGCTGCTGGCGACGCGGACGCATGGGCCGGAAACCTCCTGTCCTTGACGCAACGTTGTTATAACGAACAGTCAGGCACAGCGCGTTCGGTGCCGGTCGGCCGGAGCGGGACCGGGCAGCGCCGGCAAACACGCAGGCAGTCTATCATCCAGACCCATTTGCAAGGTAGCCGCGGCGCCAGTGACCACGATCGAAGGTCTCCCAGATACGACAAAGCCGCCCATGAGGGCGGCTTTGTCGTATCTGGGCATCGGCCCCGATGGGTTCCGCTATTGCGGCGCGGACGTCGCGCCGCCATGCGCAGCCGACCATTGAGCGGGTGCGTGCAGGAACTTCTCGACTTCGTCCAGCGTTTTCGTGTCAAAGTACCCCTTATCCTTGGCCACGCGCAGCACGTCCCACCAGGTCGCCAGCGCGTGCAGATCGACGCCGACATCCTTGAGCACCGACACGCTTTCCTTGAAGATGTTGTAGTGGAACAGCACGAAGCAGTGTTCGACGCTCGCGCCGGCGGTGCGCAATGCATTGATAAAGTTGATCTTGCTGCGGCTGTCGGTCGTCAGATCCTCGACCAGCAGCACCCGTGAACCTTCTTGCAGAAACCCCTCGATCTGCGCATTACGGCCGAAACCCTTTGGCTTTTTGCGAACGTATTGCATCGGCAGGCCCATGCGGTCGGCAATCCATGCGGCGAACGGGATGCCGGCAGTCTCGCCGCCCGCCACCGAGTCCACTTGCTCGAATCCGACGCCGGCATAAATTGTCGATTCGGCCATGTCCATCAGTGCGTTGCGCACGCGAGGATAGGAAATCAGCTTCCGGCAATCAATATAGACCGGGCTCGCCCATCCGGACGTGAAGATATACGGCTTTTCGGCGTTGAAGTGGACGGCCTGGACCTCGAGCAAAATTCTGGCGGTAGTGTCGGAGATCGTTTGACGATCGATGCCTATCATCGGGAAAATCCTTGGAATCGGGGGTGTGGGTCGGGCGGGACTGCGCGACGCGCGTAGCCCGCTATTGTACCTCAGTCGGGTGCCATGCTGGCCGACCGCGCCCGGGGTCATGGTGTGCGCCGGGTTTGTCCTCCGTACCTGCGTCGTCGGACGGCAGTTCATGGGGTGTACACTTATCGCCCCCGCCATATCCAATTTCTATTTACATACACGTCGCACCATGGACGAACAACTGAAGCAAAGCGCTCTGGCCTATCATCAGAATCCAAAGCCCGGCAAGATTTCGGTCACCCCGACCAAGCCGCTGTCGAACCAGCTTGACCTGTCACTCGCCTATTCTCCGGGCGTCGCGGCCGCGTGCGAGGCGATCCATGCCGAGCCGCTCGATGCGCAGAAGTACACGTCGCGCGGCAATTTGGTCGGCGTCGTCACGAACGGCACGGCGGTACTGGGGCTTGGCAATATCGGGCCGTTGGCCGCTAAGCCGGTGATGGAGGGCAAGGGTTGCTTGTTCAAAAAATTCGCCGGTATTGACGTGTTCGACATCGAGCTTGCGGAATCTGATCCGGACAAGCTGGTCGAGGCGATCGCGATGCTCGAGCCGACCCTAGGCGGCATCAATCTGGAGGATATCAAGGCGCCGGAGTGCTTCTATATCGAGCAGAAGCTGCGCGAGCGGATGAAGATCCCGGTGTTCCACGACGATCAGCATGGCACGGCAATCATTGCGTCGGCGGCGATCCTGAACGGCCTGAAGGTCGTCGGCAAGCACATCGCCGAGGTGAAGCTGGTCGCCTCGGGCGCGGGCGCGGCGGCAATTGCGTGCCTGGACCTGCTGGTCAAGCTCGGCCTGAGCAAGGACAACATTCTCGTGGCCGACTCCAAGGGCGTAATCTATGAGGGACGTGGCCATCTCGATCCGTCCAAGCAACGCTATGCGGCGCACACCGATGCGCGCACGCTAGCTGACGCGATCAAAGGCGCCGATGTGTTCCTCGGCTGCTCGAGCGCTGGCGTGCTGAAACCGGAAATGGTCCGGGAGATGGCCAATAAGCCATTGATTCTGGCGCTGGCCAATCCGGAGCCGGAGATCCGGCCGGAGGAGGCTAAGAAGGTTCGGCCCGATTGCATTATCGCCACGGGCCGCTCCGACTATCCGAATCAGGTTAATAACGTCCTATGTTTCCCGTTCATCTTCCGCGGCGCGCTCGACGTGGGGGCGACTACGATCACCGAAGAGATGAAGCTCGCCTGCGTGCGCGCGATTGCGGAGTTGGCCGAGGAGAGTGACCAGGGCGACGAGGTGGCCAAGGCGTACGAGGGCCACACACTCGAATTCGGTCCTGAGTATCTGATCCCGAAGCCGTTCGATCCGCGACTGATTATCAAGATTGCACCAGCTGTTGCGCAGGCGGCGATGGATTCATGCGTCGCGACGCGGCCGATTGTCGACATGCAAGCCTATCGGGAGCAGCTTGCCACGACGGTGTACCGCACCGGCATGGTGATGCGGCCCGTATTCGCCGCAGCCAAGGCGTCCAACGCACGGATCGTGTTCGCCGAGGGCGAGGACGAGCGCGTGCTGCGCGCCGCGCAATTCGTGTTGACCGAGCGCATCGCCAAGCCGATCATCGTCGGACGTCCGGCCGTGGTCGAGATGCGTTTGAAGAAGATGGGCTCGAAGCTGCGCGCCGGCCAAGACTTCGAGATCGTCGATCCGGAAGACGATCCGCGCTATCACCGGTGCTGGCAGGACTATCACGAGCTTGGGGCGCGCATGGGCGTGACGCCCGAAGTGGCCAAGGCCGCGATGCGCAAGTCGAACACATTGATCGGCGCCATGCTGGTGCGGCTCGGCGATGCCGACGGTATGGTGTGCGGCTTGATCGAATCGTTCCATAGCCATCTGAAGTACATTGATCAAGTGCTGGGCCGCGCCAGCGACGCGCAGCACTATGCAGCGATGAACCTGCTGATGTTGCCCGGCCGCAATCTGTTCATCTGCGATACCTACGTGAACGAAGTGCCGAGCGCGGAGCAACTTGCCGACATGGCGATCTTGGCGGCGCGCGAGGTCGAGAAATTTGGCATCGTGCCGAAGATCGCATTACTGTCAAATTCGAACTTTGGCAGCGTGCCGACGGCTTCCTCGCAGCGCATGGCCCAAGCCCGTGCGCTGATTGCCGAGCGTGCCGCGCATCTGGAAGTCGATGGCGAAATGCACGGCGATGCGGCGCTGTCCGAGGTGATCCGCAAGCAGGCGATGCCCGGCACTACACTCAGCGGCGAGGCGAATCTACTGATCATGCCGAACGTCGAGGCGGCCAACATCACGTACAACCTGCTGAAGATGATCGGCGGGGAGGGTGTGACGGTCGGGCCGTTCCTGCTCGGCACGGCGAAGCCCGTGCACATCTTGACGCCGGCATCCACCGTGCGCCGCATTATCAACATGACTGCGGTGGCATCGGCCAACGCACGCGTTGGTTAAGCGCGCCCGTCTGCGCGGCGTAGCCGCGTTGCCGGGCACCGCTTAAAGGTTATCCTGCGCCAACCCACTGGGCGAGACCCGAAATCAAGCCTCGCCGGGTGGAGGAGGGGGTAATATGCAGATCGCCGCATTGCTCAATCCCGGCGCATTGAGGCTGGGCTTACTGCTGTGCGTGAATGTGCGGCTGGAAAAGCGGAGCGGATTGGAAGGCGGGGCGGACGATGATCCGCGTGCGCACGCACCGACTGGTGGTGTGTGCCACGCCAGCCGGCCAACACCGCGACGCCGGTGACAGCCTTGCGTGCCGCGGTCCAGTTGTAGCCCGAGGTTGTAGCGTGCTATGCCATGACCGGTGACATGGACTATCTGCTCCCAGTGCGCATTCAGGCAGGACATGGCGCACTTTTCGCGGTTTGTCCAAGATCAATTGCTGCACCATTCAGCCGTCATTGATGTGAAAACCAGCTTCGCATTCGAACGGATCAAGGAAACGACGGCACTGCGCGATCCGCTAGCGGTTTGCGTCGCTCAGGCCATGCTGCGACTGCCGCTACGGCGATGGGTTGACGCGTCCGTCCAGCCTCACACTATCGGTGCGGTGCTCGGCAGGCGCGCCAAGGGGGTATCAACGGCGTATCAAGCGGCTAGCCCGGCAGGCACCGCGCGGAAGACATCGAATAGCTGAGACGCACGCCGCGCCTGGCGCTTCATCGCGTAGTCGAACATCGCCGCTTGCTCCTGCAGCAGTTCGGCCATGAGGCTGGAGGGGTCCGCTGGCGGCAGCGTCAGGTATGCGTCGGCTTCCCCGTACGCGTATTCGATTTTCATGCCGGCCTTTTTCGCGATGTGCATCATCGTCGAATTGCGTGACAGGCAATGCATATATAGCGTCGTCACGCGGGTATTCCGGCCATGCATCGCGGCGCGCTCAAACAGTTGCGTGCCGATGCCGCGGCCGCGGGCGCACTTAAGCACCGACACGCCGAACTCCGCGGTACGCTTGTCGCTGTCGCCAGGCACATAGGCCAGATGACCGACACTGACCAACTCGAGGTTGTCATCGAAGACGCCGAATACCGTATCGCAGGAAAAGTCGATGCCGTCCACGTAGTGTTTGACCACATGATCGGGAACCCTTTGTCCAAACCGCAGTAGCCGGTCGTCGTCATTCAGCGACAGGAAGTGTGCATGCAGCTGGGCTCGATCGCGTGACGACAACTCACGCACGAGCGCCGCTTTCGGTGACGCGCTGCGCGGATCATGCACCGTCATCGGGCCAGGGGCCGGATTCAACGCTTTCATCGGGTTCTCCTGCGGGCGGCGGGCTTACCGCCTGCCCATCTCGCATCAGCTTCTGATGCAGTGCAATATGCATTCTACAGGAAACCCCCTAGTTTTCTTCGGGAAAACCCTAGGTTGAGCTTGAATTAATATTCTAAAACCGACATTAAGGAACATAAAAACGACGTAGGATAGGCCGTTGCGGGCGCTGTTGCGCTTGCGCAACGCCGGGCCAATCGTCGTGGTCTGGGCAGGGTTTATCACTACGCAACGTGCGGCGGAGCGACCAGTCCGCGCTCAAGCACGGCGATGACCTCGTCCGCGAAGTCCGCGTAGCTCATCTTGCCGCCCGGCTTGAGCCACGTGAAGGTCCAGTTGATCATGCCAAATACCATCATGGTGAGCGCCATCTGGTTGGATTGGGTCACGCGCCGCGGATAGGCGCGAGCCAGTTGGCGCGCAAACGCGGCAACAATGTCGCGTTGCCGGTCTAGGATGATTTCGCGCTGCGTTTGCACCAGATACTTGACGTCGTTGAGCAGTGCGACGTGCCGCGTGTGCGACGTCTCATACTCGGCGAGGAAGGCGCGGATCAACTCCGCGAAGGTTTGTTGCTCGTTCAATTCCCGTCTCTGGCTGGCGCCCTCGACCTCGGCGATGATCAGCATCAGTCGCTTTGTGTACCGGTCCAGTAAATCGAACAGGATGGCCTCCTTGCTCTCGTAATAATGGTATAGGCGTGCTTTCGACGTGCCGCTGGCCGCGGCCAGGTCTGCCATCGACGTGCTCGGGTAACTGGTCTGCGCGAATTTCTCAGCGGCCAGATTCAAGATCTGCTCGCGCTGGCTTTCATGATCGGGAGCTCGGGTGCGGGCCATGGGGGGGCAATTCTGTTGAGGATCTGTCCGGTCAGTGTGGCAGGCACGTCGTCGGCCTACGGCCGTCGCACTTGCACATCACGCCACTGTCGACGCGCCTCGCCGCTGAGCGCGAGGCGGCCGGCCGTGGCCAATTCCCTGCAACGCCACAACGCGATCGCATCGGTCACGCAGGCGCCGAAGTCGCCTTTCATGACCCGGGCGGCAACGTGGGTCGCCATTTGCCATCGATCATCGGTATGCTGCAACCATGCGTCGTCGATCGGCGCATAGGTGCCGGTCACGAAGCGGTTCTCGCGCCAGCATCGCACGTCGCCATTGAGCCGCCGCACGTCCTGCCACTCCAGCGCAAGCCGCCCGATCCGCAACACCGAGATCGGCGCGGCCTTCCGGATGCGCGTGGCCAGCGCGTCGGCGCCGAACATGCCGATTGCGCTCGCGCCGTCGGCACGCGGTGCAGTCTCGCGTGGCAACTCACGTGCGCCGAGGGCCACTTCGTTAAGCCGTTGCGGTTGGGTGCGCAGATACCATGCAACCCGACGCAGCATCAGTTGGTCCGACGCGCTTTGCGCGTGCCAGACGACGATATTCATCGCCGATTCGACGAGACGTGCCAACGCGGCGTTCTGCTCGTTCAGTTCGGACGCGACATCCCGGTCCTGTTCGTCGAGGACCTGCTGCCAGAACGCCGCGCGTTCATGCACGTCGCTGTCGACAGCCCGGATTGGGCCAAACGCGAGATCGTCACGCAACGCGAGTACTTCCTCGTTGCGTTGCGCACTGGCCAGCGCTGCACGAAGCGAGGTGGCCGCCACATCCCCGTTGGTAATATGGATCGTTGTCATGGAGATCGCCCGCTGACGGACAAGCGGTAAGCGGGCCCGCGCTGCGCGGTTCCCGGCATGCCGCCAGTCCGCTGCGCGAGCCGGGCTATACGTGAACAGGCGCTAGTGTAAGCGATCGTTCCGGATCGTGGCCGGCGGTGCAGCGAATGATGACGGCCGGCAGCGCGGTGCACGGCTCAGCGTTCGTCGTAGCTGACGACCACGCGTTCGCTGACCGGGTGGCATTGACAGGTGAGGACAAAGCCGGCCTCCACTTCCTGGGGTTCGAGCGTGTAGTTTTTCTCCATCCGGACTTCTCCATCGAGCACCTTGGCGCGGCACGTGCAGCACACGCCACCCTTGCACGCGTACGGCAGCGCGAGCCCCGCGCGCAGTCCAACATCGAGCAGGCTCATGCCCTCGTATGGCAGGCGCAGCTTGCGGCGCTTGCCGTCGAGCACGATTTCCAGATCCGCCGCAGGCGTGTTTTCCGTTATCTCGACCGGTGGTACGCCGGCTTGTGGCAGTGGCGTGCCGAAGCGCTCCACATGGATGTGCTGTTGCGGCACCCCGGCGGCTCTCAAGGCGTCCTCGGCGGCATCCATCATCGGCGCCGGTCCGCAGATGAAGGCTTCGTCGATCGATCCGGCCGGCACCAGCGACTGCAGGAAGGCGTCGCACTTGGCCCGGTCCAGCACGCCATTGAACAGCTCGACATCTTGCACATCGTCCGACAGCACGTGATACAGGATTAGCCGGTTCATATACCGATTCTTCAGGTCTTCCAATTCCTCGGCGAACATGATTGCGTCGACGCTGCGATTGCCGTAGATCAGCGTAAAAGTGCTGCGCGGCTCGACATCCAATGTCGTCTTGATAATGGCCAGCACCGGTGTGATGCCCGAACCTCCCGCAAACGCGAGATACTGTTTGTGATGGTCGGCATTCAAATGCGTAAAAAAGCGGCCATCGGGCGTCATTACATCGATTGTGTGTCCCGGTTGCAGTGTGTCGAACGCAAAATTCGAGAAGCGGCCGCCGCGCACCCGCTTGATGCCGATGCGCAATTCACCGTCCCGCTCGTAGTCGGTGACGCCGACGCAGATCGAGTATGAGCGGCGCGTTTCCTCGCCGTCGATATGGGCCTTGAGCGTGACGAACTGCCCCTGCGTGAACCGGTACGCGTCGCGCAGTTCGACAGGGACCTCAAAAGCGACCGAGACTGCGTCTGGCGTTTCGGCGCGCACTTCGCGGATACGCAGCGAATGAAATTGCACAGTGGCCATATTAATACGGTTTGAAGTAATCGAAAGGTTCGCGGCAGGTAATACAGCGGTACAGTGCCTTGCACGCGGTTGACCCAAACTGCGACAGTCGCTCGGTGTTCGGCGAGCCGCAACGCGGGCAGACGGGCTGCGTGTGCTCGCGCTCGTTGCGCGACACCAGCCTGACCGGTTGCGGCGCTTGCGTTCCCTGCGTCGTGCAAGTCCGTGACGGCGGTGCGATCCCGTAGTGGCGCAGCTTCTGGCGCGCGCCGTCGGTGATCCAGTCGGTGGTCCACGCAGGCGCGAGCACACTGACGACACGGTGCGGCGCGAGCCCCGCGCCATCCAGCGCCGCGCCGATGTCCTCGGCGATCTGCGCCATTGCCGGGCAACCCGAGTAGGTTGGCGTGATCACCGCTTCAATGACGCCGTCCGGTGCCTGCCGTACGTCGCGAAGAATGCCGAGTTCGCGAATCGACACAACCGGGATTTCCGGGTCCGGTACCGCGTCCAGCGCTGCCCACGCGCGGGCAACGAGTGAAGTGTTGGTCGAACTGTCTGGCATGCGTTTCTCTGTCGAATTCGGAAGCCGGACGTCAATGCTGGTGTGGGTGGGGCCGGGAGCGGCCCCCACCGTCCTACCAGCGGGCGCCGGGGTGCTGGCGGGCCAGGCTCTGCATTTCCGCCAGCAGATATCCCATGTGCTCGGAGTGCTTGCCCAGCTTGCCAGTTGTCACATATTGACCCGTGGTCGGCCACGCAAGCGTGGCTTCGTCGAGCGCCGCCCGGACGTGCTCCGCCCAGTCCGGCTGCAGCGTCGCGTTTAGCGGGCCGATGCCCTGTGCCGCGATGGACTGCTCGAGTTCGTCAACGGAGAAAAACTCGCTCGTATACGGCATCAGGAAGTCGACTGCGGCCTGCGTGCGGCGATGCGATTCGTCCGTGCCGTCGCCGAGCCGTACCAGCCAGTCGCGCGCGTGGTGCACGTGGTATCGCGTTTCCTTGAGCGATTTGGCGGCGATCGCGGTCAAATCGGCATCGCTTGAATGCAGCAGCGCATCCCAGACGAGTAGCATCAGCGTCGAATACAGGAAATTGCGCACGATCGTTACCGCATAGTCCCGGTCGGCGCGCACAGTACCGCAATACGGGCCGGCGTGCGGCAGCTCGAGCATCGTGTAATTGCAGAACTGGCGCTCCTCACGGAAGAACGCATAGTCGTCCTCGTCGCGCGCCTGGCCAGTGAGCGCGGCCTCCAATGAGCCGGCGTGCGTATAGAGCAGCCGGGCCTGGCCGATTAGGTCCAGACTGATATTGGCCAGCGCGATATCCTCTTCGAGGACCGGGCCATGCCCGGTCCATTCGGCATTGCGCTGGCCGAGAATCAGGGCGTTGTCCGCGAGGCGTAGTACATACGCCAGATGGTGTTGCGTCGGCATGGGCGTGGTCCGTCCTGGCTTTACATGTGGTTGACTTCGTCCGGCAACTGATAGAAGGTCGGATGACGGTAGATCTTGTCGCCGGCCGGATCGAACAGTTCAGACTTTTCCTGGGGCGCCGACGCGGTAATTGCCGCGGCCGGTACGACCCAGATGCTCACGCCTTCCTGTCGGCGCGTGTAGACGTCACGCGCCATGCGCAGCGCCATTTGTGCGTCCGCCGCATGCAGGCTGCCACAATGTTTGTGGTCCAGCCCCTGTTTGCTGCGTACAAACACTTCCCAAATCGGCCATTCCTTGCTCATGGGTTCCTCCTCGATTCGTGCTGGCGCATCACTACGCCGCTTTCTGTTCGTTGCGCCGAGCCTGCTTGGCCTCGTACGCTAGCGCCGCCTCGCGTACCCAGGCGCCGTCCTCATGCGCCTTCACGCGCGTGGCTAGCCGCTCACGGTTGCAGGGGCCGTCACCTTTGACCACGCGCCAAAACTCTTCCCAGTCCACCGCGCCATAGTCGTAGTGGCCGCGCGCCTCATTCCATTTCAAGTCTGGATCGGGCAACGTGACGCCGAGGACCTTGGCCTGCGCGACGATCGCGTCGACAAATTTTTGCCGAAGGTCGTCGTTCGATATGCGCTTGATTCCCCATCGGGTGGACTGGTTACTGTGCACCGAGTCCTTGTCGCTCGGGCCGAACATCATTAGCACTGGCCACCACCAGCGGTCCACGGCCTGCTGCACCATCTCGCGCTGTGCTGCGGTGCCCTGCATCATGGCCAGCAACGCATCAAAGCCTTGGCGTTGGTGGAAAGACTCTTCCTTGCAGATGCGGATCATCGCGCGCGCATAAGGGCCATACGTGCAGCGACACAGCGGGATCTGGTTCATGATTGCAGCGCCATCGACTAGCCACCCGACCACGCCGACGTCGGCCCAACTCGGCGTGGGGTAGTTAAAAATGCTCGAATACTTCGCACGGCCGCTGTGCAGCGCATCGAGCATCTGATCGCGCGACACGCCCAGCGTTTCCGCGGCGCTGTACAGGTACAGCCCATGCCCACCCTCGTCCTGCACCTTGGCCAGCAGGATCGCCTTGCGTTTCAAGCTCGGAGCGCGACTGATCCAGTTGCTCTCGGGCAACATGCCGACGATTTCGGAGTGCGCGTGCTGCGAAATTTGCCGCACTAGCGTCTTGCGATAGGCGTCAGGCATCCAGTCTTGCGGCTCAATCTTGTCGTCCGCGGCGATGCGCGCGTCAAAGCGCTGCTGCTCTATGCTGGCAACGGGGTTGTCGGCCAGCACGGCGTTGCCCGGCAAGTCGAGCGATTGCGTATACATAAGAAGCCTCCATCAGGATTCTTCATGCAGTATAAACCTACCGACCGGTCGGTTAATAATTTTTAATCCGGGTGAATCTGCTGCTGGCTGGGGCGTTGGCGGTGGCGGTGGCGTATCGGTCGTGCTAGGGGGGAGCGGGTCGGGTGACAAAACGTGTTGGCAAAAAAATATCTGCGGGGCCCTTGCGGTGGACGCGTCATTGGCCTATGATTCGACCCCTCGCTGCATGCAGTGAGGCCGCTGAAGGGGCAAACGCAGCGGGCGGGGCAGACAACGGGGTGTGAGGCGGCCAGCATCGCACCGGGGTGGTAAAAAAGTTGTTGACGCTTCGCAAGATTGTGGTCATAATCTCGTTTCTCTGCTGCTGATGCAGCGACGCGACGCAGGGGCTGAAGCCGGGCAGGCTGAGGCGCGGTGGGCGCGATGCTCTTTAACAAGTAACAGCCGATAAGTGTGGGTACTTGATGGTGAGGCGAGCTGGAGTCGGGGGTCAAAGCCGGGCTGTGGCAAAGCGAAGGAATAATCAAGTCTCATACGAAATGAAGGTAGGTTTTGAGAGATCGAAACTTGTCAACGTTTTGAGTTGAGCGACAGGGTCCTTTGGGGCCCGAACAAGTAACAGGTTTGAACTGAAGAGTTTGATCCTGGCTCAGATTGAACGCTGGCGGCATGCCTTACACATGCAAGTCGGACGGCAGCGCGGGTTTCGGCCTGGCGGCGAGTGGCGAACGGGTGAGTAAGACATCGGAACGTGTCCTGGAGTGGGGGATAGCCCGGCGAAAGCCGGATTAATACCGCATACGCTCTGAGGAGGAAAGCGGGGGGACCTTAGGGCCTCGCGCTCAAGGGGCGGCCGATGGCAGATTAGCTAGTTGGTAGGGTAAAGGCCTACCAAGGCGACGATCTGTAGCTGGTCTGAGAGGACGACCAGCCACACTGGGACTGAGACACGGCCCAGACTCCTACGGGAGGCAGCAGTGGGGAATTTTGGACAATGGGGGCAACCCTGATCCAGCAATGCCGCGTGTGTGAAGAAGGCCTTCGGGTTGTAAAGCACTTTTGTCCGGAAAGAAAACGGCCTGGTTAATACCTGGGCTGGATGACGGTACCGGAAGAATAAGCACCGGCTAACTACGTGCCAGCAGCCGCGGTAATACGTAGGGTGCGAGCGTTAATCGGAATTACTGGGCGTAAAGCGTGCGCAGGCGGTTTGCTAAGACCGATGTGAAATCCCCGGGCTTAACCTGGGAACTGCATTGGTGACTGGCAGGCTAGAGTATGGCAGAGGGAGGTAGAATTCCACGTGTAGCAGTGAAATGCGTAGAGATGTGGAGGAATACCGATGGCGAAGGCAGCCTCCTGGGCCAATACTGACGCTCATGCACGAAAGCGTGGGGAGCAAACAGGATTAGATACCCTGGTAGTCCACGCCCTAAACGATGTCAACTAGTTGTTGGGGATTCATTTCCTTAGTAACGTAGCTAACGCGTGAAGTTGACCGCCTGGGGAGTACGGTCGCAAGATTAAAACTCAAAGGAATTGACGGGGACCCGCACAAGCGGTGGATGATGTGGATTAATTCGATGCAACGCGAAAAACCTTACCTACCCTTGACATGGTCGGAACCCTGCTGAGAGGTGGGGGTGCTCGAAAGAGAACCGGCGCACAGGTGCTGCATGGCTGTCGTCAGCTCGTGTCGTGAGATGTTGGGTTAAGTCCCGCAACGAGCGCAACCCTTGTCCTTAGTTGCTACGCAAGAGCACTCTAGGGAGACTGCCGGTGACAAACCGGAGGAAGGTGGGGATGACGTCAAGTCCTCATGGCCCTTATGGGTAGGGCTTCACACGTCATACAATGGTCGGAACAGAGGGTTGCCAACCCGCGAGGGGGAGCTAATCCCAAAAAACCGATCGTAGTCCGGATTGCAGTCTGCAACTCGACTGCATGAAGCTGGAATCGCTAGTAATCGCGGATCAGCATGTCGCGGTGAATACGTTCCCGGGTCTTGTACACACCGCCCGTCACACCATGGGAGTGGGTTTTACCAGAAGTGGCTAGTCTAACCGCAAGGAGGACGGTCACCACGGTAGGATTCATGACTGGGGTGAAGTCGTAACAAGGTAGCCGTATCGGAAGGTGCGGCTGGATCACCTCCTTTCTGGAGCGAAAGCGCCTCCAATTCAAGTACTCACGCTTATCGGCTGTGAAAGTCACAGGGACAGACGAAGGGTCTGTAGCTCAGTCGGTTAGAGCACCGTCTTGATAAGGCGGGGGTCGTTGGTTCGAATCCAACCAGACCCACCACGCGAGTCTGGTGTGCGCTGAGCGCTGCGCGTGGCGCAGGCCCGAACCCAACACGGGGGCATAGCTCAGCTGGGAGAGCACCTGCTTTGCAAGCAGGGGGTCGTCGGTTCGATCCCGTCTGCCTCCACCACTGCTCAATCGCGAGCGCTCCAGTAGCGCGAGCGCTGGCGATTGACCCGTGGGTCAAGCAGTGCAGTATGGCTGTGACGTTCTTTAACAATCTGGAAGAAGAAGCAGTAATGTCTATTGGAGGCGTCTTGAGATGGGCGCATCCGATAGACGGGTAGTGATTGTAAGTATTGTTTTGAGTGATCTGAGAAGACGCTTGGRAGAKACGGCACAACGCGAAAACTCAGCCTATAGCGGGTGCGTTGCGAGACGGACTTGTTATAGGGTCAAGCGAACAAGTGCATGTGGTGGATGCCTTGGCGATCACAGGCGAAGAAGGACGCGGTAGCCTGCGAAAAGCTGCGGGGAGCTGGCAAACGAGCTTTGATCCGCAGATGTCCGAATGGGGCAACCCGGCCCGTATGGGTCATCGGTGACTGAATCCATAGGTCACGCGAAGCGAACGCGGCGAACTGAAACATCTAAGTAGCCGCAGGAAGAGAAATCAACCGAGATTCCCAAAGTAGTGGCGAGCGAAATGGGATGAGCCTGTACAATTTAGCATCGCGGCTAGCCGAACGCTCTGGAAAGGGCGGCCGTAGCAGGTGATAGCCCTGTAGGCGAAAGCCGTGGTGTGGAACTAGGGGTACGACAAGTAGGGCGGGACACGTGAAATCCTGTCTGAAGATGGGGGGACCATCCTCCAAGGCTAAATACTCGTGATCGACCGATAGTGAACCAGTACCGTGAGGGAAAGGCGAAAAGAACCCCGGGAGGGGAGTGAAATAGATCCTGAAACCGCATGCATACAAACAGTCGGAGCCTCGCAAGGGGTGACGGCGTACCTTTTGTATAATGGGTCAGCGACTTACGTTCAGTAGCAAGCTTAACCGGATAGGGCAGGCGTAGCGAAAGCGAGTCCGAATAGGGCGATCAGTTGCTGGGCGTAGACCCGAAACCAAGTGATCTATCCATGGCCAGGTTGAAGGTGCGGTAACACGTACTGGAGGACCGAACCCACTAACGTTGAAAAGTTAGGGGATGAGCTGTGGATAGGGGTGAAAGGCTAAACAAACTTGGAAATAGCTGGTTCTCTCCGAAAACTATTTAGGTAGTGCCTCGTGTATCACCTTCGGGGGTAGAGCACTGTCATGGTTGAGGGGTCCATTGCGGATTACCTCGCCATAGCAAACTCCGAATACCGAAGAGTGCAATCACGGGAGACAGACGCCGGGTGCTAACGTCCGACGTCAAGAGGGAAACAACCCAGACCGCCAGCTAAGGTCCCTAAAATTGGCTAAGTGGGAAACGAAGTGGGAAGGCTAAAACAGTCAGGAGGTTGGCTTAGAAGCAGCCACCCTTTAAAGAAAGCGTAATAGCTCACTGATCGAGTCGTCCTGCGCGGAAGATGTAACGGGGCTAAGCCAGTTACCGAAGCTGCGGATGCGCGCGTTAAGTGCGCATGGTAGGAGAGCGTTCCGTAAGCCTGTGAAGGTGCATTGAGAAGTGTGCTGGAGGTATCGGAAGTGCGAATGCTGACATGAGTAGCGATAAAGGGGGTGAAAGGCCCCCTCGCCGTAAGCCCAAGGTTTCCTACGCAACGTTCATCGGCGTAGGGTGAGTCGGCCCCTAAGGCGAGGCAGAAATGCGTAGCTGATGGGAAGCAGGTTAATATTCCTGCACCGTCGTTAGATGCGATGGGGGGACGGATCGCGGAAGGTTGTCCGGGTGTCGGAAATCCCGGTCCCTGCATTGGAGAAGGCGCTTTGGCAAATCCGGGCGCGCAATTCAAGGGTGTGGGGCGAGCGGCCTAGTGCTGCGAAGCAATCGGAAGGGGTCCCAAGAAAAGCCTCTAAGCTTCAGTCTAACGAGACCGTACCGCAAACCGACACAGGTGGGCGAGATGAGTATTCTAAGGCGCTTGAGAGAACTCGGGAGAAGGAACTCGGCAAATTGGTACCGTTAACTTCGGGATAAGGTACGCCCTGTTAGCTTGACTGGCCTGCGCCAGGAGGGTGAAGGGGTTGCAATGAACTGGTGGCTGCGACTGTTTAATAAAAACACAGCACTCTGCAAACACGAAAGTGGACGTATAGGGTGTGACGCCTGCCCGGTGCCGGAAGATTAAATGATGGGGTGCAAGCTCTTGATTGAAGTCCCGGTAAACGGCGGCCGTAACTATAACGGTCCTAAGGTAGCGAAATTCCTTGTCGGGTAAGTTCCGACCTGCACGAATGGCGTAACGATGGCCACACTGTCTCCTCCCGAGACTCAGCGAAGTTGAAGTGTTTGTGATGATGCAATCTACCCGCGGCTAGACGGAAAGACCCCATGAACCTTTACTGTAGCTTTGCATTGGACTTTGAACCGATCTGTGTAGGATAGGTGGGAGGCTTTGAAGCGCGAACGCTAGTTTGCGTGGAGCCGTCCTTGAAATACCACCCTGGTTTGTTTGAGGTTCTAACCTAGTGCCCTGAATCGGGCTCGGGGACCGTGCATGGTAGGCAGTTTGACTGGGGCGGTCTCCTCCCAAAGCGTAACGGAGGAGTACGAAGGTACGCTAGGTACGGTCGGAAATCGTGCTGATAGTGCAATGGCATAAGCGTGCTTAACTGCGAGACCGACAAGTCGAGCAGGTGCGAAAGCAGGTCATAGTGATCCGGTGGTTCTGTATGGAAGGGCCATCGCTCAACGGATAAAAGGTACTCTGGGGATAACAGGCTGATACCGCCCAAGAGTTCATATCGACGGCGGTGTTTGGCACCTCGATGTCGGCTCATCTCATCCTGGGGCTGTAGCCGGTCCCAAGGGTATGGCTGTTCGCCATTTAAAGAGGTACGTGAGCTGGGTTTAAAACGTCGTGAGACAGTTTGGTCCCTATCTGCCGTGGGCGTTGGAAGTTTGAGGGGGCCTGCTCCTAGTACGAGAGGACCGGAGTGGACGAACCTCTGGTGTACCGGTTGTCACGCCAGTGGCATCGCCGGGTAGCTATGTTCGGAAGAGATAACCGCTGAAAGCATCTAAGCGGGAAACTCGCCTCAAGATGAGACTTCCCCGGGGACTCGATCCCCTTGAAGGGTCGTTCAAGACCAGGACGTTGATAGGTCGGGTGTGGAAGCGCAGTAATGCGTTAAGCTAACCGATACTAATTGCCCGTAAGGCTTGATCCTATAACTGGTCCGTTTTACCGTTGTGCCACCCCCCACTCCTACCCATTGCTTCCTATTCCAGATTGGCTGGCGCGCCCCGTGCGCGACAGCACCCCCTTTTGCCTGATGACCATAGCGAGTCGGTCCCACCCCTGCCCATCCCGAACAGGACCGTGAAACGACTCCACGCCGATGATAGTGCGGATTGCCCGTGTGAAAGTAGGTAATCGTCAGGCTCCCCCTTTCCCCTCCCACGCCCGCTTCGACCCGAAGCGGGCGTGATGCTTTGGGGCCTTCCCTTGTGCCCTGTCCTCAGCACGTCGGCTCCCCCCACTCGCGCACGCGCGCGGCAATGTCCCTTTGAACCTCACCCCCCGAAACATGCCTGGCGGCCAATCGCCGTCAACCCGGCATGAGGCTGTTTGACTGGCACGCGCTCGAGCGCAACCACGCTTGGGCAAGCTTGACCCAATAGGGTGCGCTTACCCCCAGCAATGCGTCATTAAAGTCGTAGCTGGCGTTATGCAACTCGCAGGGGCCTAAGCCGTGCCCCGCGGCCCGATGCGCACCACTGCCATTGCCGAGAAACGCATAGCAGCCTGGCTTGGCTTGCAGCATAAACGAGAAATCCTCGGAACCCATCGTCGGCTCCACATCGTCGTCCACGTCGTCGTCCCCGACAATGGAGCGCATTACATCCGCCGCGAACCGTGCCTCATCCGTGCTATTGACAGTTGGGGGATAATTGCGCGCGAACTCGAACCGTGCTTCGCAGCGGTGGGCGGATGCGGTCGCTTGGATCACGTCGCGCATTCGGTCTTCGACCAAGTCGGTGACCTCGGTCCTAAACGTGCGGACCGTGCCGGCAATTTCCGCGTCGGCCGGGATGACGTTCATTGCATCGCCGGCGTGAAACTGCGTGACGGACAGCACCGCGGCGTCCAACGGTCTCTTGTTTCGGGTGATCACCCCTTGCAGCGCGTTGATCATTTGGACGCCGGCAAAGATTGGGTCGGCACCGTTATGTGGCATTGCAGCATGGGCGCCGATGCCTTTGATGTGGATGCGGAATTCGTTACTCGATGCCATGATCGGTCCCGGACGCACGCCAAACGTGCACGCACGCATACCGGGCCAGTTGTGCAAGCCGAACACGGCCTGAACGGGGAATTGCTCGAACAAGCCCTCTTCAATCATTGCTCGCGCGCCGGCGCCACCTTCTTCGGCTGGCTGAAAGATGAAGACCACGGTTCCGTCGAAGTCCCGGTGCGTCGCCAAATACTGTGCTGCACCCAGTAACATGGCGACATGTCCATCGTGGCCACACGCATGCATCTTGCCGGGATGCTGAGATCGATGGCCAAAGGTGTTTAATTCCTGTATCGGCAACGCGTCCATATCGGCACGCAGACCGATCGAGCGGGGATTGGAGCCGTTGCGCAACACTCCGACAACGCCGGTCTTGCCTAAACCGCGGTGAACCTCGATACCCCAACTGGCTAGGGTCTGGGCAATCAACTCGGCGGTCTGTGTCTCCTCGTAGCGTAATTCGGGATGTGCATGGATGTGTCGTCGCAGCGCTTGGATCTGACGTTGCGCCGCGTCAATTTCCACAATGACAGTCATGATCGAAGCCTCGGCACATGAACGGCGTCGCGCGGACGAGCAACGCGCAACGGACCACTCCATTCTACGTGATCCGCCGATGGCATCATGTTGTCCACGCGTGCGCGCGACGCCGCGTGGCGTATAAAAAATGGCCCGACTCCCCAATCGTTAAACGTGCGGCCATGAACGCCAGCGTGGGAGTTGATCCCGTCATCCGCCTCGCCGGCCATACCGGCCGTGAAAAGTCGCAACAAGGCCCGAACGGTGTTATCGCTGCATCGCTCTATCGAAAATTTGCAATGGTATTGCGCGGCAGGGAACGCTGTGGCCATGAGATGTGAGCACATGGCGCTGCGGTTCCACCGTCAAACTGACTGCTGCTCAACCGGTGAAGTGCGGGCCGCCTTTGAACAAATTGTGAATAGTTAAGGGTTACGTTATTGGAGGCGTCCTTTGATGCCGCTATGACACTAAACCTCTTAAACAGCATATTGGCGAGCCGACGTACTCCTTTTGAATTCCGCATCAAGCTTCGCGTCTGATTGCATAGGAACGGGTCTACGCGTACTGTTCATGTTCACCCCATCCGACTAGCACTTGGCTAATAACAAGAGACTTTAAATGCGGATTTCTGATGCAACGCCAGTAATAGTTTATGGCGCTCCGTTCGCTCATCGCTCCAATTACCTCAGGTTCGCTTTATCAAGGACGTTGTGTGCGCTCGGAGTTGTTACCGCATTGCTGATTTCCGACGTCGCGAGGTCAGCCACAGTCGAGTCCGGTACGCAAGATACGCTGATGGGCGAAGTCGCCTCGCACAATGAAGGTTCGAGCCAGCCCAAAGGGCGGAAAACGCGTTGGGATGTGAAGCCGCCCGGTATGCAAGATGATATGTCGGTAGACGAAGGCGCGCCGCATGATAAGGGGTCGAGCGAGCCTAAGGCGCGGAGAGCCTCGCGTTGGGATGTGAAGCCGCCCGGTATGCAAGATGATATGTCGGTAGACGAAGGCGCGCCGCATGATAAGGGGTCGAGCGAGCCTAAGGCGCGGAGAGCCTCGCGCTGGGATGTGAAGCCGCCCGATATGCAAGATGATATGTCGGTAGACGAAGGCGCGCCGCATGGTAAGGGGTCGAGCGAGCCTAAGGCGCGGAGAGCCTCGCGCTGGGATGTGAAGCCGCCCGGTATGCAAGATGATATGTCGGTAGACGAAGGCGCGCCGCATGGTAAGGGGTCGAGCGAGCCTAAGGCGCGGAGAGCCTCGCGTTGGGATGTGAAGCCGCCCGGTATGCAAGATGATATGTCGGTAGACGAAGGCGCGCCGCATGATAAGGGGTCGAGCGAGCCTAAGGCGCGGAGAGCCTCGCGCTGGGATGTAAAGCCGCCCGATATGCAAGATGATATGTCGGTAGACGAAGGCGCGCCGCATGGTAAGGGGTCGAGCGAGCTTAAGGCGCGGAGAGCCTCGCGCTGGGATGTAAAGCCGCCCGGTATGCAAGATGATATGTCGGTAGGCGAAAGCATGCCGCATGGTAAGGGGGCGATCCCGTCTAAGGTGCGGGAAACATCGCGTTGGGATGTGAAGCCGTCCGATAAGCAAGATAAGCGGATAGACAAAGTCGCGCCGCATGATAAGGGGCCGAGCCAGCCCAAGGGGCGAAAAACGCGCTGGGATGTGAAGCCGCCCGGTATGCAAGATGATATGTCGGTAGACGAAGGCGCGCCGCATGGTAAGGGGTCGAGCGAGCCTAAGGCACGGAGAGCCTCGCGTTGGGATGTGAAGCCGCCCGGTATGCAAGATGATATGTCGGTAGACGAAGGCGCGCCGCATGATAAGGGGTCGAGCGAGCCTAAGGCGCGGAGAGCCTCGCGCTGGGATGTGAAGCCGCCCGATATGCAAGATGATATGTCGGTAGACGAAGGCGCGCCGCATGGTAAGGGGACGATCCCGTCTAAGGTGCGGGAAACATCGCGTTGGGATGTGAAGCCGTCCGATAAGCAAGATACGCGGATAGACAAAGTCGCGCCGCATGATAAGGGGTCGAGCGAGCTTAAGGCGCGGAGAGCCTCGCGCTGGGATGTAAAGCCGCCCGGTATGCAAGATGATATGTCGGTAGATGAAGGCGCGCCGCATGGTAAGGGGGCGATCCCGTCTAAGGTGCGGGAAACATCGCGTTGGGATGTGAAACCGTCCGATATGCAAGATAAGCTGGCTCCGAAGCGGAAACAGCGTCCGGACGTGACGGATGGAAAACCAACGGAGGTTGGCGTACGAAGAGAAAAACGGATGCGCGAGCGGTCCCATTCGGTCCCAATATTTTTGCCAAGTGAGTCTTCACCAAGCGAGGTAGACCGTTTTTCGAAAAGAATCCGACAGGCCGATGAATCACTATTTGTCATAGCTCCCCAAAAAGACAGGGGGGAGTCCGGCGACTCGCAGAAGGACACGGCTAATCAAATCGACACGGGGAGATTGCACCCACCGGTTACGGGAAAAGGCTATACCGACGGCAGTATTGCGTCGTTACCTAGCGTGCAAGGAGCTAACCGGATACGCCAGAGATCTCGGTCGCTATCAGCATTATCGCCAGAGCAGGAACAACGCCGTTTGCAAGTTGATACGCCGCTGTTCATTCTTTCGCCCTCGCCCGATGGCGGTGACGGGGATTGGAATAGCTTGCAACAGATTAGGTTGCACGAGCCGGCCTGGGCTCAGTCTGCGGTTTCTGGTGTGCCGCCGACCAATACGCACGATATGCTGATAGACGAAACCGCATCACACGATCAGGGTTCGAGGCAGCCCAAGGTGCGGGAATCGCGATTAGATGTGAAGCCGTCCACGCCCGTGTCCGATACGGAAAATACGCTGGTTTCAAAAGGGAAGTGGAAACAGCAACTGGACGTGACGCCTGAAACACCAATGGAGGTTGGTGTACAAAGAAAAAAACGGATGCGCGAGCGGTCCCATTCGGTCCCAATATTTTTGCCAAGTGAGTCTTCGCCAAGCGAGGCAGACCGTTTTTCGAAAAGAATCCGACAGGCCGATGAATCACTATTTGTCATAGCTCCCCAAAAAGGCAGTGGGAAGTCCGGCGATTCGCAGAAGGGCACCGCTGATCAAATTGACACGGGGAGATTGCGCCCATCGCTTAAACAACCACAGTTCGGTGACATTACGGGAAAGGCTACTACCGACAGCGGCATTGCGCTGGTACCTGGCAAGGGAGCTAACCGGACGCGCCAGAGGTCTCAGTCGCTACCAGTATTATCGCCAGGGCTGGAACAACGCCGTTTGCAAGTTGATACGCCGCTGTTCGTTCTTTCGCCCTCGCCCGATGGCGGTGACGGGGATTGGGATGGCTTACAACAGATTAGGTCGCCCGAACCGGCTTGGCCTCAGTCTGTGTTTTCCAATGTACCGCCGACCGGTGCGGCATTGACATACGAAAGTACTGTCGCCGTTCCTCCCGAAACCACATTTCCCATCTTGCTGCCTATCCCACCAGGACAGACCGTTACAAGTGTGACCGCTACCACGCCGACTGCTGACTCTGGCATAGATAGCAACGTGGTGGGTAGCGAGGCTGTTGTATTGCGTGACGCAGGTGGCAATACGCACACGTCGATCCTGGGAACCAGTGGGTCCATCCCCGAGAATGGGACAAGGACTGACACGGCTATGGTCATCCCGTCGAACTCAAGAAGCAAAGAACAGGGGACGTTGACTGAATCTGATGGTGTGAAACCGTATGATGTGGATAAGTACGACGACGAATGGCAAAGTGACTCAGCCCCGTCAACGGAGATGAAGGTTGCGCAGGCGGGTGAGCCGAGTAAACCGCCGGTCCAACAGGAGCGGCAAACCGGTCATAATGCGAGCGCCAGAATCTCGGCGACACACTCGGCATCGCGCCGAAGTAGCGCATCGACTACGAGCGATGCCGGCACCAGTATCGACGGTAGGTCAACACAGTCTGCTGGCGAGAGTAGCAATCAGCTCCCGATCCAGACACTGGGGGCCAACGCGTCCCCTACTTTGCAGCAGACGACAGTGGCTGACAAGGTGCTAGACGCTGCGCCGGGCAACAGGGGAAGATCCAAATCGGCAGTGTTGTCGCAGCCTCAGGTGGCTAAGCGGGTGCGATCCAGCAGTGAAGACCGACTCAGACCGGGCGGCTTGGATGCGGCAGGCTTGGAGCATGGTATCTGGCAAAGCGGCCCGGCCCCATCTAAAGAGATGAAGGTGACGCAAGTGAGCGAAGCGCCGGCTTCGCAGGTGAGTGAAGCGTCGGCTCAACGGGAATGGGCCACCGGCTACGATGCAAGCGCCACCATATCGGTGGAACACCCGGCATCGCGCCGAGGTAGCGCATCGACTGCGAGCGATGCTGGCACCAGTATCGACGGTAGGTCAACACAGTCTGCTGGCGAGAGCAGCAATCAGCTCTTGGCCCAGACACTGGAGGCCAACGCGTCCCCTACCTTGCAGCAGACGACAGTGGCTGACAAAGTGCTAGACGCTGCGCCGGGCAACAGGGGAAGATCCAAATCGGCAATGTTGTTGCAGCCTCAGGTGGCTAAGCGGGTGCGATCCAGCAGTGAAGACCGACTCAGATCGGGCGGCTTGGATGCGGCAGGCTTGGAGCATGGTATCTGGCAAAGCGGCCCAGCCCCATCTAAGGAGATGAAGGTTGCGCAGGTGAGCGAAGCGCCGGCTTCGCAGGTGAGTGAAACGTCGGCTCAACAGGAATGGGCCACCGGCTACGATGCAAGCGCCACCATATCGGTGGAACACCCGGCATCGCGCCGAGGTAGCGCATCGACTGCGAGCGATGCTGGCACCAGTATCGACGGTAGGTCAACACAGTCCGCTGGCGAGAGCAGCAATCAGCTCCCGCCCCAGACACTGGAAGCCTCCCCTACCTTGCAGCAGACGACAGTGGCTGACAAGGTGCTAGACGCTGCGCCGGGCAACAGGGGAAGATCCAAATCGGCAGTGTTGTCGCAGCCTCAGGTGGCTAAGCGGGTGCGATCCAGCAGTGAAGACCGACTCGGATTGGGCGGCTTGGATGCGGCAGGCTTGGAGCATGGTATCTGGCAAAGCGGCCCAGCCCCGTCTAAGGAGATGAAGGTTGCGCAAGTGAACGAAGCGCCGGCTTTGCAGGTGAGTGAAGCGTCGGTTCAACAGGAATGGGCCACCGGCTACAATGCGAGCGCTACCATGTCGGCGGCACACTCGGCATCGCGCCGAGGTAGCGCGTCAACTACGAGCACTATCAATAGCATGATGGCAGACGAGCGCGAGCGCACACTGCCGTTGCCACCGACCGAGAGTGCAGGCGCGAATCGGTCCCTCAACTCTGACCTGCCTTCTGCCGTGGAGCAAAAGCCAAGCGGCATGAAATCGGCTGTGATGACACTAACAACGGCTATCCTGGACGGCGATGGACGCCCGCGTCCGACTGAACAAACGTCGCCGGCACGGGCCGCACTCACGAATCCGGAGAAATCGGATGGTACGAATGCTTTGGCTGCGTATGCTGACCAAAGGAATGCCGACAACTTGGAAGGGAATGCCGGTGTAGATCCGCTTTCGGTCGGTCAAGCCGATTTAATGTCGAAGACGGGTAAGGAAAAGCCGGCTCAAGCAGGTGAGAACATCCCCGAACCGGTTGCTAGCAGTTCCTCAAATGTTCCGAGTAGAGGGCAAACCGATCAAGAACAAAACTCTGAGCCGACAGAAATGACGTCCTTGACACGGCCCGGTCCAAGTATGGCGGCCGCTACGCCACGTGACGCCGCTCCCGAGCAAGACATGCGTCATGGGTGGCTGCGCAAGGCGATCGCGGCAGAGCTGCCGTCGGTCATGAACGAGCAACTTGGTATTAGCGTGGACGAAGCCCACATATCGGTCGGCACGCCTGGCCACGAGCGCAAGATCACGCATGTCGCACGCGGCACTGCACCGACCGATGCAGTCAACAAAGCTCAGTTGGACGAAGCCGTCGCGCGTGTCGATCGCGACGCGTCAGCAGGCATTGCAGCGGCAATGGCAGTGGCGGGATTGCCACAACCGACGTTGCCCGGAAAGAGTCTGGCGACGTTTGCGGGTGCGACGTACCGCGGCCAGTATGGCGCTGCGCTTGGCATATCGCACATCACACCGAATAATCGTTGGGTTTTCAAGCTGGCCGCAAACGCGAACGGTCGCGGTTATTTTGGCGCCGCTGTATCGGGAGGCTTTCAATGGTGATAGGTCCGCCTTAGCCGTCTGCGATTTTGCAATGCGGCAATGACGCTGCAGAACCGGATGTAAGGCAATATTCGTGTATAGGCACCCGGTCATTTGAAACGGCATAAACCCAGCGCGAATGCTTCAGTAGAGGCATTCGCACGTTTAAGCAGACTATGCAACGCACCTTGCCACGCGGTTCGTCGCCTAAAAAACTCTAATTGAAGAGGTCGTCTAAAGCGATTGTCCGGGGACGCCGTTGCGGCTAGCATGCCATTCTTAGCACGATCATTCGAAATCAATCGGAGGAGGTGCCGCATGGAACGCATCTGGCTTAAATCATATCCCGCCGGCGTGCCAGCGGATATCGATCCGTCGATCTATGCGTCGGTGACGCTACTGCTCGAGGAGAGCTTCGTCAAATTTGCTGAGCGGCCGGCGTTTGCCTGCATGGGGCAGGTGTTGACCTATGGAGAACTGGATCGGCTGTCGCGGGCATTGGCCGCCTATTTGCAATGCAAGGGTCTGGTCAAGGGCGCTCGCGTCGCAGTGATGATGCCGAACGTGCTGCAGTATCCCGTTGCGATCGCGGCCGTATTGCGGGCCGGATATGTCATGGTCAACGTCAATCCGCTATACACGCCGCGCGAGCTTGAACACCAGTTACGCGACAGTGGCGCACAGGCAATCATCCTACTCGAGAATTTTGCAACGACGCTGCAGGCGGTCGTGTCGAACACCGACGTCAAGCACGTTATCGTGGCCGCGTTGGGCGACTTGATGGGCGTGAAGGGCTGCCTGGTCAATTGGGTCGTGCGGCACGTGAAAAAGAGGGTGCCGGCCTGGTCGCTGCCGGGCTCGGTGCGCTTTAACGATGCGCTCGCGCAGGGCAAGCGAAGCACGTTCCGCCCCGTGCGGCAAGGACCGGATGATGTTGCCTTCCTGCAATACACCGGAGGTACGACGGGTATTGCGAAGGGGGCGATGCTGCTGCACCGGAACATCGTTGCGAACGTACTGCAATCGGAAGTTTGGCTCAATCCGGCGCGTAGCGCGCATGCAGAATTCACGCAATTTACTACGGTGATCGCGCTTCCGTTGTATCACATCTATGCGTTGACCGTTTGCGCACTGCTGACGATTCGTACTGGCGGGCTCGGGGTATTAATTCCAAACCCGCGCGATATTACCGGTACGATCAAGCAACTGAAGGGGTACGCGGTCAGTATGTTCCCCGCGGTCAATACGCTGTACAACGCGCTGCTCAATCATCCCGACTTCGGCAAGCTAGACTTTTCGAAACTGGTGGTGGCTAACGCCGGGGGGATGGCCGTGCAGGAGGCGGTGGCGAAGCGGTGGTACGAAATGACCGGCGTGCCGATCATCGAAGGCTATGGTTTGTCCGAGACGTCACCGTGCGTGACGTGCAACCCGGCGACCTGCACCGAGTATACAGGCACGATCGGCTTGCCGTTGCCGTCCACCGAAGTGTCGATCCGCGATGACGAGGGTAACGAGTTGCCGCTGGGGCAGCCCGGCGAGATCTGCATTCGCGGCCCGCAGGTCATGGCCGGTTACTGGAACCGCCCAGATGAGACGGCCAACGCGACGACGGCGGATGGTTTCTTCAAGTCCGGCGACGTCGGCGTGATCGATGAATGTGGTTACGTGAAAATCGTCGACCGCAAGAAGGACATGATCCTGGTGTCGGGCTTCAATGTTTATCCGAACGAGGTCGAGGACGTGGTCGCGAAGATGCCGGGTGTCTATGAGGTCGCCGCGGTGGGCGTGGCCAATCCGCATTCCGGCGAGGCGGTGAAGCTGTTCATCGTGAAGAAAGACCCGGCGCTCACCGAGCAGGCTGTTATCGAGTTTTGTAGGGCGCGCCTGGCTGGCTATAAGCGTCCGAAAGCGGTCGAGTTTAGGGCTGAACTGCCGAAGACGAACGTCGGCAAGATCCTGCGGCGCGAGCTGCGCGACGCGCCTCAACATCGAGCTTGCCCTGACGTTGATCTCGCCGGGACGCTGAGCTAGTTGCTACGTCGAACCTGCCGTGATATCAGCGTGGCAGCGCATTAAAAAAGGCGCCCGAAGGCGCCTTTTTAAAGGCTACAACTGTTGCAAAGTGTGTTATTAGAATTTATGGCGGATGCCGACGCGAACCGTGGCTTGGTTGTTCGTCGTCGACGGTGACAGGCCACTGATGTTGGCGGTGGCTGCAACAACCGAATCCACGCCGCTCGACGAAGTCGACACCGTATTGCCCGACGCGTGCTGGTAGACACCGATCAGGTACACGTCAGTACGCTTGGACAGGAAGTAGTCCGCGCCCAGCGCGCCTTGATGGTACTTCGCACCGGACTGGCCGTTAACCGAGCTGCCCTTCGTGAAGTCATACGCTGCGCCGAGCACCAACGCGGGGGTCAACTGATACTTGAAGTTGATTTCGGCGTTGTTGAACGTCGCAGTGCTGCCGGCGAAAGCCGATGCGTACGTGCTGCCCAAGTTGTAGAACTTCGTGTTCGAGTACGTAATACCGACCGTTGCCGGACCGAACGTGTACGCGCCGCCCGCACCGATCACTTGGTACGTGTGGGCCGAGCCGTAGCCGCCGTAGACCGACGAAGTTACGTTCGATACGCCAGCGTTGATCGTGCCCGACGTGCTGTTGCCAAAGAAGCTGACGTTCGGGTTACGCACGTTCAAGTAGCCGACGCCCAGCACCAACGGGCCGTTCGTGTAGCCGGCGCCCAGCGAGAACGCTTGGTTGCGTGAGAAGTCGCCAGCCACGCCGCCCAAGCTGTACAAGCCGCCGAAAGTCAAGCCCGCGAAGTTTGGGCTCGTGTACTTGATCGAGTTGTTGATGCGATAGGCGTTGTTAAAATTGTCCAGGTCGCCCGGGTGAGCGGCGATGTAGCCACCCCATTGGTCACCGGCTTCCAGCGGGCCGACGTAGTCGACCACGGAGTCGTATTGACGACCCAGCGTGACCGTACCGAAGCCGCTCGACGACAAGCCGACGAACGCTTGACGGCCGAACTCGAGGCCGCCTTGGCCAGACTTGCCGGTGTTGACGTCAAAACCGTTTTCCAACGTGAAGATCGCCGTCAAGCCACCGCCCAGGTCTTCGGTGCCACGCAGGCCCCAACGGCTGCCTTGCATCACACCGCTGGACAGGTTCCACAGCGTGTGGCCGCCGCTGTTGCTCGTGTAATTCACGCCTTCGTCAATGATACCGTACAGAGTCACGCTGCTTTGCGCATGGGCAACACCTGAGAAAGCGCCCAATGCCGCGAGAGCGAGAAGCGACTTTTTCATCGAAATGATCTCCAGAGATTGTCTGACTTATAGGCAAAGTCAGTGTGATAATTTCCTTGCTTTGTAACTTCACGAGAAGTTGGACCCTAATGTAGCAAAAGGGTCCGTATCGACCAAGGAAAAGCCCAGTTTTGTCCGGGTTTTACACATCCTTTGTCACTTTTACGCAACAGCCGGCCAAAAGCCATCGCTGATCAGCCATGTCATAAAAAAATGACTCTACGTCAATGACTTGTGGGCATTGATGCGATGGCGAAATCGGTTAAGGCATGCCCGCGCAAACCGTTGCACGACGGTTGCCGGGTGTCGGTGCGTGCAAGTGGTGCCGGGTATCGCGTCCAGTGGTGGTGACGTATGGATAAAGGAGTATTGAAATGTTGCTCGACGAGTTGATCGGGGAGTTTGACCGTGGCTTGCGCTCAATCACAGGGGTAGCCAGAATGAGTCGGCCGGTGCCGCAGCCCGATGTAGTGGCCGACGACAGTGAAATGACGGTGGCCGAGCAAAGTCATGCGGCGGCGCTGATGCGGGTGAACCATGTGGGCGAAGTGTGCGCGCAGGCGCTGTATCAGGCGCAGAAGCTGGCAACCCGCTCCGAGCGGCTGAAGCAAGCGTTCGAGCGGGCTGCGCGCGAGGAGGAGGACCACTTGGCGTGGACCGCGCATCGGTTGCGCGAACTGGACTCGCGGCCGAGCTTGCTCAATCCGCTGTGGTACGCTGGCTCGCTTGCCATCGGCTTTGTCGCCGGCCGGTTTGGCGATCGCGTCAGTCTTGGCTTCATGGCTGAAACGGAGCGCCAGGTTGAGCAGCATCTGGATGGCCATCTGGACCGGCTGCCGGCGGGCGACCACGCGTCACGCGCGATTGTCATGCAGATGCGCACGGATGAGATGGCGCATGCGCGCGCCGCGTCGGACGCCGGCGGCGTGGAGCTTGCCGCCCCGGTGACCGCACTGATGCGCATGGCCGCGCGCGTGATGACCCGTACTGCGTACTATATCTAGCACCATCGCAAGCGCTACCTCGGTCTGCTAGGCGTGGGACCAGCCGCAGGCGTCGCCTCTCCAATGCCGATCGGGTTGACACGGTGCGACTGCCGGCGATCCGATCGCGTCGGCGCTGCGGGCTACCGGGTCAACTCGCCCGACCCGGCGTGGCGCCGCTATCGTGTCGCAAAAATGACCCTCTGCCGACCCGCGAATCCCGCAGTGCAGCGAAAAAATTGCCGAATCCTCACATATTACTTTTAAAAGCGCAGACAATCCCTTCATTTGGTTGAAAAATCCTTATTGGAACCCGCTTTAACGGGGCGCGCTAAGTCTTTGTTCTATCAAATGAATTCGCGTGAACAACCGCAGTTGCGCCCTTGACCCCTGCCGGGCGTTCCTCTAAAGTGGGGGCCAGTGTGAAAAAGTGTATTTTTGTGTGCTATCCACACGGCTAGGGCGATGATGTGGGTTCGGAGGGCATGCGCGGCGCATGCCGGTGACAGGGAGATGGCACGTGTTTCAGGGGGCGTCGGCGCTAACGCTGGATGCGAAGGGCCGGATGTCGGTGCCCTCGCGTTATCGGCAAGTGCTGTTAGGACAGGCGCAGGGCCGGGTAACCATCACCAAGCACCCGGACGGCTGCCTGTTGCTGTTTCCACAGCCCGAGTGGGAGGCGTTCCGTAACAAGATTGCCGCGTTGCCGATGGATGCGCACTGGTGGCGACGGATCTTCCTCGGTAATGCGTCGGACGTCGAGATGGATTCGGCGGGCCGGGTGCTCGTCTCGCCCGAATTGCGCACCGCTGCAAACCTGGAGCGTGAAGTGATGTTGCTCGGCATGGGCAGCCACTTCGAATTGTGGGATGCGCAAACGTATGCCGCGAAGGAGCAGGCCGCGATGGCGCAAGGCATGCCCGACGCACTGAAAAACTTTACTTTCTGATTGCGGAGCATCGAATGGCATCCGCGATGGAAAAGCCGGGACAGCATCGCACGGTGCTGCTGGACGAAGCGGTCGATGCGCTGATTACGCGCGCCGATGGAATCTATGTCGATGGCACATTTGGCCGGGGCGGTCATAGTCGCGCGGTGCTCGCGCGGCTTGCGCCTGCCGCCCGATTAATTGCGTTCGACAAAGACCCACAGGCGATCGAGGTGGCGCGCGGGATCGCCGATCCACGGCTGAATGTTGTGCATGGCAGCTTCGCGCAACTGCGCGACGTGCTGGCTGCGCGTGGCGGTGTGCGCGTATCGGGCGTATTGCTGGATCTGGGCGTGTCGTCGCCGCAAATCGACGATCCGGCGCGAGGTTTCAGCTTTCGCCACGATGGCCCACTGGATATGCGCATGGATCCGACGCGCGGCGAGTCCGCCGCACAATGGCTCGCGCATGTGGACGAGCGGGAATTGATAGAGGTGATACGGGATTATGGGGAAGAACGGTTTGCTGTTCAGATTGCAAAGGCGATTGTTGCTCGCCGGGCAGAATCCGGGCGTCTTGGGCCTATCGTGCGCACACGCGAGCTTGCCGAGATCGTGGCTCGCGCCGTCAAGACCCGCGAGAAGGGCCAGGACCCGGCCACTCGCACCTTTCAAGCTATACGGATTCACATCAATCAAGAGCTTGCGGAGTTGCCGGTAGTTCTTGAAACTGCATTGGAGTCGTTGGAGCAGGGAGGCCGGTTGGTGGTCATCAGCTTTCATTCGCTAGAAGACCGCATCGTCAAGCGATTTTTTCAATCGCACGCGCGCGCGCCGGCCGTAGACCGGCGCCTGCCGATTCGCGCGGCGGACTTGCCCAGTCCGCCGTTGCGCATTCTTGGGCGTGTCTTTGCTGGCGAAGCGGAAGTGGCGGCCAACCCGCGTGCCCGTTCCGCCGTGATGCGCATCGCCGAGCGGGTGCTTGCATGAGCCGGCTCAACATTTTCCTGCTCCTCGTTGTGTTGGGCTGCGCGCTGTCGGTCGTCAATGCGACGAACCGGCAGCGCGAGGTGTTCATCGATCTTCAGCGCGCTCAGTCGCAAGAGCATCAGCTACAGTTGGACTATGCGCAGTTGCAATACCAGCAAGGCGCATTGTCGAAGACCTCGCGCATCGAGCGTATGGCCACTGCCGACCTGAAAATGCAGCCGGTGGTGCCGGGGCGTACCCAGTATCTGAGCGTTGACCCGGCGAGCGTGCCGGCCGATACGCCGCCGGCCAGCGACGCGGGGGCCGGCGCATCTGGCTCCGCGTCGCCGGGCACTACGGCGGGAGCGGCCCGATGAAGCGCTCAACTCATCACCGTCGTCATGTACCGTTCTCATCGAGCCCGGTGCTGTCGGTGCACTTGCCGATGTGGCGCTCCAAGCTCATCGTGTTTTTGCTGTTCGTCGCGTTCGTCGCACTGGCGGCGCGTGCATTCTGGATCCAGGGACCGGGCAACGCGTTTTATCAAAAGCAGGGCGAAAGCCGCTACCAGCGCACCATTGAGTTGCCGGCCACGCGCGGCAAGATTCTAGATCGCAACGGGCTGGTGTTGGCCACCAGCTTGCCAGTGCGCGCGATTTGGGCCATTCCCGAATCGGTGCCCAACGATCTGGGTGCCGGCAAGCTGGCGGAGCTCTCGAAGCTGTTATCGATGGGTGAGAAGGCGCTGCGCGCAAAGTTGTCGCAGGACAAGACGTTCGTCTACGTGAAGCGGCAAGTGCCGCTGGATGTCGCGCAGAAAGTGGCCGCACTGGACATCCCCGGCATCTACGCGCGTCCTGAATACAAGCGTTTTTATCCGGAAGGCGAGATCACCGCGCACATGATCGGCTTCACCAACGTCGAGGACGAGGGGCAGGAAGGCATCGAGCTGGCGGACCAGAAGGCGTTGGCCGGCGTGCCGGGCAGCCGCCGCGTGATCAAGGACCGGATCGGGCACATCGTCGAGGATGTCGACGAGTGGGTCAAGCCGCGCGATGGGCAGGACATTGCGTTGTCGCTGGACAGCAAGATCCAGTACATCGCGTACGCTAACCTGAAGGCGGCGGTCGACCGGTTCAAAGCGAAGGCTGGCGCGGCAATCGTCATCGACGTGAAGACGGGCGAGGTGCTCGCGCTGGTCAACTATCCGACGTACAACCCGAATAACCGTTCGCACCTGACCGGCGAGCAGTTGCGCAATCGTGTGCTGACCGACGTGTTTGAGCCTGGCTCGATTATGAAGCCGTTTACCGTATCGCTCGCGCTGGATCTGCACCGCGTGTTGCCCACGACGTTGGTCGATACCGGCGGGGGCCGCTTCACATTGGATGGCGCGACGATCACAGACGACGCCGGCTTTGGCGTGTTGACCGTTGGCGGCGTTATTCAGAAGTCCAGCAACATCGGCGCGACAAAGATTGCGATGCAGTTGCGGCCCGAGGAAATGTGGAATATGTATACGAGCATCGGACTAGGCCAGGCGCCGAAGGTCGGCTTCCCTGGTGCGGCGGCTGGACGGTTGCGCCCTTGGAAGAGCTGGCGTCGCATCGAGCAGGCGACGATGTCGTATGGCTACGGCTTGTCCGCGTCGCTGTTCCAGCTTGGTCGGGCCTATACCGCGATCGCGCATGATGGCCGCATCATTCCGCTCACGCTGATCAGGGGCAACAACGGCGATGAGCCGCAAGGCACGCAGGTGTTCTCGGCCACCACGGCGCGGCAGGTTCGCGCGATGCTGGAATCCGTCACGCAGCCGGGCGGTACATCGCCCGACGCGGCGGTGCCGGGCTACCGCGTCGGCGGCAAGAGCGGCACCGCATATAAGCACGTGGGACGCGGCTACGATCGCGGTAAGTATCGGGCGTCGTTCGTCGGCATGGCGCCGATGCCGAATCCGCGCATCGTGGTGGCAGTGTCGGTCGATGAGCCGACAGCGGGCAGTCACTTCGGCGGACAGGTCTCCGGTCCGGTCTTCTCGGCGATTGCCGGCGACACGCTGCGCTCGCTGAATGTGCCGCCCGACATGCCGGTCAAGCAGCTCGTGGTCAGCGACGACGCTAAGTCCATCATCAATGTGAGCGCGACGCAGAGGACCGTGCGATGAGTCGCTCGCCACTGACGCCCGAACAAATCGAGCGCGTGCGGGCCGAGGTGCTCGCGTGGCTGCGCGCTCGGCTTGCGCCGCATGCGCAATTGCGGGTGGACAGCCGCGCGGTGTGCGCTGGCGACGCGTTCGTCGCGTATGCGGTGGACAGCGCAGACAGTCGTGCGTATATCGCCGATGCGTTGCAGCGTGGCGCGGCAGCCGTGCTGGTCCAGGCCGGCGGTGAGTTCCCGGGCGGCGGACCGGTGCTCCAGGTCCCTGAACTCGATCAGCTTGCGGGCCACATTGCTAGTGCGTGGTATGGCGAGCCGAGTCGCGACATGCTGATGGTCGGCATCACGGGCACCAATGGCAAGACCACCACCAGCCACTGGGTCGCGGGCGCGTTGAGCGGCAGTGGCACCCGTTGCGCGATCATCGGCACGTTGGGCACCGGACTGCCGGGGCAGCTTTCGCCCACCGGGTTCACGACCCCCGACGCGCCGCAGGTGCACCACAGCCTGGCGGCGCTGCGTGCGCACGGCGCAAGCGCGGTATCGATGGAGGTGTCCTCGCACGCACTGCACCAGGGGCGCGTGAATGGCGTCGCGTTCGACATCGCGGTGTTCACTAACCTGACGCAGGACCATCTCGACTATCACAAGGACCTCGCGTCGTACGAGGCCGCCAAAGCGCGGCTGTTCGACTGGCCGGGCTTGCGCGCGGCAGTCATCAATCGCGACGACGAGGCCGGGCGCAGGCTGATCGGGCATCTGGCCACGCGGGTGCGCACGATTTCGTACGGTATCGCGTCGACTAGGCCGCGCGGCGACGCTTCGCTGCATGCGATGGCGATCCGCGCGACCGCCACCGGCACCGCCTTCACGGTGGTATCCGACTGGGGGCACGCCGAGCTCGAAGTGGGCACGCTCGGCCTGTTCAATGTCGCCAATTTGCTCGCCGTCCTCGGCGTGCTACTGGCCGCCGACGTGCCATTCGATGCGGCGCTGTCTCAGATCACGCGGCTGGAACCGGTCAACGGTCGGATGCAGCAGCTCGGCGGGCGGCCGCAAGTGGACGAGCCGCTGGTGGTTGTCGATTACGCGCATACGCCGGACGCATTGGAAAAAACGCTCGACGCACTGCGGCCGATCGCCACGCAGCGGGGCGGCAAGCTCGTCTGTGTGTTCGGCTGTGGGGGCGAGCGCGATGCGACCAAGCGGCCGCTGATGGGGGCGATTGCCGAGCGGCTCGCCGACAGCGTCATCGTGACGAGTGACAACCCGCGTAGCGAGCCGCCGCTGGCAATCATCGGCCAAATCGTCAGTGCGATGCGTGAGCCGGCACGCGTGCGCACCATCGAGGATCGCGCTGGCGCGATCCTGCAGGCGGTGCGTGGTGCGTCGGCCGCCGACGTCGTGCTGATCGCCGGCAAGGGACATGAGGCAACACAGGAAGTGATGGGTAAGAAGCGGCCGTTTTCGGATCAGGATCATGCACACCTCGCGCTCGCATCGCGCGTCACGCAACCTCGCGGAGAAGCTGAATGACGATGTTGACGCTGCGCGAGGCGGCTGCATTGATCGACGGTGCCACGGTTTTGGGCGACGATACGGTCGCTTTCGATCAAGTCTCGACCGACAGTCGCAGTTGCGGGCCGGCAAGCCTGTTCGTCGCGCTCAAGGGCGAGCGTTTCGACGCGCACGATTTCCTGCCGGATCTCGCGCGGCGCGGCGTGGCTGCTGTATTGGTGTCGCGCAGCCCCGGTGACTGGCGTGTGCCGGCGATCCGCGTGGCCGACACGCGGGCCGCGCTTGGCGCGCTCGCGGCTGGCTGGCGTCGCAGGTTTGCGTTGCCGCTGGTCGCGGTGACCGGTAGTAACGGCAAGACCACGGTCAAGGAAATGATCGCGTCGATCTTTGCCGCCGCCGTCGGTCACGCGCAGCGGCTCTCGACGCAGGGCAACTTAAACAACGTCATCGGCATGCCGCTCACGTTGTTGCAGCTCGCGCCACAGCATCGGCTCGCGGTCGTCGAGCTTGGCATGAACCGTCCTGGCGAAACGCAACAGCTAGCCCGGATTGCCGGACCCACCATTGCGCTGGTGAACAATGCCCAGCGCGAGCATCAGGAATTTATGGCGACAGTCGAGGCCGTGGCGCTGGAGCATGCGAGTGTGATCCATGCGCTGCCGCCGGACGGCACGGCGGTGTTTCCCGCCGACGATCCGTATGCTGGCATCTGGCGGGTGGCGGCCACCGACAACCGGATCGTGGACTTCGCGCTGCGCCGGCCCGGGGCCAATAGCGATGCGGCGGTCCAGGGCACGACCACGGACACCGGCGCATTGCGGATCGAGACGCGCGCCGGCGCACTTGAGGTATCGTTGCGCGCGCCCGGCGAGCACAATGCGCGCAATGCGCTCGCCGCCACCGCGGCCGCGCTTGCCGCCGGCGTCGGACTGGACGCGATACGGCGCGGGCTCGAGACCTTCGAGCCGGTCAATGGACGGTTGCAGGCCAAGCTCGCCCAAGCGATGCCATGGGCCGGCGCGACGGTGATCGACGATACCTATAATGCCAATCCGGATTCGATGCGCGCGGCGATCGACGTATTGACCATGCGTCAGGCGCCGCGCGTGTTGGTGATGGGCGACATGGGAGAGGTTGGCGACAACGGCCCCGCGTTTCATCGCGAAGTCGGCGCCTATGCGCGCGAACGCGGGCTCGATGCACTGTACGCGCTCGGTGACGCGAGTCGCGATGCGTGCACCGCGTTCGGCCCGCATGCCCATCATTTCGATTCAGCCGAGGCACTCATTTGCGCGCTGCTCCGCCAGGACGCCGTCGCATCGGAGCGCGCCGCCGGCGCGACGATCTTGGTCAAGGGTTCGCGTTTCATGCGCATGGAGCGCGTGGTCCAGGCTTTGACCCTCCCCACTGCAACCGATGCGCCGGCCCGGACCGGCGCGCATTGAAAGGACCTCGAATGCTATTGGCGCTGGCGCAATGGCTGCAAAGCGATGCAAGCTATTTGCGCGTGATCAACTATCTGACGTTTCGTGCGGTGATGGCGACCATCACCGCGCTGTTGATCGGCCTTATCTGCGGCCCCGCGGTGATTCACAAGCTCACCGCGCTGAAGATGGGGCAGGCCGTGCGCAAGGACGGACCGCAGACGCATTTGATCAAGTCCGGCACGCCGACGATGGGCGGCGTGCTGATCCTGATTGGCATTGCCGTGTCGACGCTGTTGTGGAGCGATCTGACCAATCGCTTCATCTGGATCGTGATGCTGGTCACCTTCGGTTTCGGCGTGATTGGCTGGGTCGACGATTATCGCAAGGTCGTCTACAAGGACCCGCGCGGCATGTCCTCGCGCGAAAAGTACTTCTGGCAATCGGTGATCGGGTTATTCGCCGCCGTGTACCTCGCGTTCTCGGTATCCGAGGCGAATAACGCGCGTGTGTTCGATCTGTTCATGGCGTGGGTGCGCAGCGGGTTCTCAATCGGTTTGCCGGCGCGTGCTGATCTGGCCCTGCCGTTCCTGAAAGCGATCAGCTATCCGCTCGGCGTCTGGGGATTCATTGCGTTGACCTATTTCGTGATCGTCGGCTCGAGTAACGCGGTGAACTTGACCGACGGGCTGGACGGACTGGTGATCATGCCGGTCGTGCTGGTCGGGGCAGCGCTCGGCGTGTTCGCGTATGTGATGGGCAGCGCTGTCTATTCGAAGTACCTGCTGTTTGCGCATATTCCCGGCGCGGGTGAGTTACTGATCTTCTGCTCGGCGATGGGCGGCGCGGGACTCGCGTTCCTTTGGTACAACACGTACCCCGCGCGGGTATTCATGGGGGATGTTGGCGCGCTCGCGCTTGGTGGCGCGCTGGGCACGATCGCGGTGATCGTGCGGCAGGAAATCGTGCTGTTCATCATGGGCGGCGTGTTTGTCGCCGAGACTGTCTCGGTGATGTTGCAAGTCACGTGGTTCCGCTACACGAAGCGCCGCTATGGTGAGGGCCGGCGCATCTTCAAGATGGCACCGTTGCACCACCATTTTGAGTTGTCCGGATGGAAGGAGACCCAGGTGGTAGTGCGCTTCTGGATCATCACGCTGATGCTGTGCCTATTTGGTCTGTCCACGCTGAAATTACGGTAACTGGAAACTGAGGAAACGAAACGATGTTCGGTGAGAAGTTCGGAGAACGGCAACGCCCGACGACGCTCGTGCTGGGGCTCGGCGAATCGGGGCTGGCGATGGCGCGCTGGTGCGCGCGCCACGGTTGTCGTTTGCGCGTGGCCGATACCCGCGCCGCGCCGCCGAACCTGTCGCAATGGGCGGCGCTGGGCATCGACGCGGAATTCGTCGGCGGTGCGTTCAGTCCCGCGCTGCTCGATGGCGGTATCGAGTTAGTGGCCATCAGTCCCGGTTTGTCGCCGCTTGGTGCGGACCTGGCTGCACTGATTGGCGCGGCCCGCGAGCGCGGCATTGACGTGTGGGGCGAGCTAGAGTTCTTTGCGCAGGCGTTGCGCGCACTGGCTACTGACGGTTACCAGCCCAAGGTGCTGGCGGTCACGGGCACGAACGGCAAGACGACGACCACGGCGCTCACCGGGTTACTGTGCGAGCGGGCCGGCAGGAGCGTCGCGGTGGCCGGCAACATCAGTCCGGCCATGCTGGACAAGCTGGCCGAGGCCATCGACGCGGCGAAGCTGCCTGACGTCTGGGTGTTGGAGCTGTCTAGCTTCCAACTCGAGACATCGCACACGTTCGAACCTGATGCAGCTGTCATCCTCAACATCACGCAGGACCATTTGGACTGGCATGGCGGACTGGACGCCTATGCTGCTGCAAAGGGGCGGATCTTCGGGCTGCGTACGCTGCGCGTATTGAACCGCGATGATGCGCGCGTGATGGCATGCGTGCCGGCCGGCGATGCCATTGCGCCGTATTGGACCTTTGGACTCAACGTGCCGCAGAACGATGGCGACTACGGTATCCAACGCGATGGCGGCATCGCATGGCTGCTCCAGGCACATGAGCGCAACGACGCATCCGAACAACGCGCGATGCATCGCCGTCGCAAGAGTGGTGGGCTCGCGCCCGATATCGCGCTTAAGCGGCTCATGCCTGTCGATGCCCTGCGCATTCGCGGCTTGCATAACGCGACCAATGCGATGGCCGCGCTTGCGCTGGCACAGTCGATTGGCCTGCCGCTCGCCGCGTTGCTGCACGGCTTGCGCGAGTACCGCGGCGAGCCGCATCGCGTCGAGTGGATTGGATCGATCGACGGCGTCGACTATATCGATGACAGCAAAGGTACCAACGTCGGCGCGACCGTGGCCGCGCTCGACGGCCTCGCGCAGCGGATCGTATTAATCGCGGGCGGTGACGGCAAGGGCCAGGATTTTGCGCCGCTTGCGGCGCCAGTGGCGCGCTGGTGCCGGGCTGTGATGCTGATCGGCCGCGATGCGCCGGCGCTGCGCGCGGCACTGGCCGATACCGGCGTCGAATTGGCTCTGCATCCGAGCCTGCAGGCGGCGACGCGTGCCGCGGCAGCCGTCGCCCAGCCCGGGGATGCGGTGCTGCTGTCTCCCGCGTGCGCAAGCCTGGACATGTTTTCCGGATATGCGCAGCGCGCGCAGGTGTTCCGCAGCGAGATCGAGGACATCGCTGCCGATAAGGGAGGGGTGCTATGAGCCGGGCGCAGCGGATCGCAGCAAGGCTCGCTGGGTGCCGCTACGCAGTGCCTAGCGACGGAGTCGGCGCCGCCACCCCGGCACGCGGCGTGGGGCTGGCGAGTGCGGTCAGCGGCATTCGCCCGTTGCGCTCACGCATGCGTGACTATGACCACTCGCTGCTCTGGGTGACGATCGCGCTGTTGTCGCTCGGACTCGTGATGGTGTATTCAGCGTCGATCGCGCTGCCCGACTCGCCCAAGTACTCGGCCTATACGCCATACCATTTCCTCGTGCGGCACGTTGTGTCGCTCGTGACCGGTGTGCTCTGCGCGCTGGTGGCGTTTCGTATTCCGGTCAAGACTTGGGACAAGTACGCGCCGCGTTTCTTTCTTGTCGCGTTGCTGTTGCTGGTGATCGTGCTGATACCTCACCTGGGCAAGGGCGTGAACGGCGCGCGCCGGTGGATCCCACTGGGCATCACGAATATGCAGCCGTCGGAAATTATGAAGTTAGCGGTGACGATCTACGCGGCCAACTATACGGTCCGCAAACAGGAGTACATGCACCAGTTCACAAAGGGCTTCCTGCCGATGGCGCTCGCAGTCGGCGTAGTCGGCGCGCTGCTGCTGCTGGAGCCGGACATGGGCGCGTTCATGGTGATCGCGGCGATCGCGATGGGCGTGTTGTTCTTGGGCGGTGTGAGCGGGCGGCTGTTCGGCGGCCTGGCGCTGACCGCCATTGGCACGTTCGCCATGCTGGTCTGGGCCTCGCCGTGGCGTCGCGAGCGCATCTTTGCGTACCTGAATCCGTGGGACGACCGCTATGCGCAAGGCAAGGCGTACCAGCTCACCCATTCGCTGATCGCATTCGGACGCGGCGAGTGGTTCGGAGTCGGCCTGGGCGGCAGCGTCGAGAAGCTCAACTATTTACCTGAGGCGCACACCGACTTCATTCTTGCGGTGATCGGGGAAGAGCTTGGCTTTGTCGGCGTGGTCTTCGTGATTTTGCTGTTTTATTGGATCGTGCGGCGCGCGTTCGAAATCGGCCGCCAGGCGCTCGCATTGGATCGCACGTTCGCCGGATTGGTCGCGAAAGGCATCGGCCTATGGGTCGGCGCGCAGACGTTCATCAACATGGGGGTGAACCTCGGCCTGCTGCCGACCAAGGGGTTGACGCTGCCGCTAGTCAGCTATGGCGGCTCTGGGATCTTGCTCAACTGCGTGGCGCTGTCGCTGCTGATGCGCGTCGATTACGAGAACCGGGTGCTGATGCGCGGAGGCAAGGTATGAGCGCACGCACGCTGCTTGTGATGGCGGGTGGCACCGGCGGCCATGTGTTTCCCGGGCTGGCGGTCGCGCAGCGGATGCAGGCACAGGGCTGGCGGGTCGTATGGCTTGGCAATCCGAACGCAATGGAAGCGACATTGGTGCCCAAGTACGGCATTGCGGTCGAGTTCGTGCGCTTTGGCGGCGTGCGTGGCAAGGGCATTGCCACGAAGCTGCGCTTGCCGCTGAACCTGCTGCGCGCGTGCCTGCAAAGTCGCGCGGTGCTCGGCCGCGTGCAACCCGACGTCGTGCTCGGCATGGGCGGCTACATCACGTTTCCGGCTGGCGTGATGGCCGTGCTTGCGCGCATTCCATTGGTGCTACACGAGCAAAATTCGATTGCGGGCCTGGCCAACAAGCTGTTGTCCAGGCTCGCGCGCCGCGTGCTGGTCGCCTTTCCCGACGCGCTGCCTGGCGCGCACTGGACTGGTAACCCGATCCGCGCGGAACTGGCCGCCGTGGCCCCGCCCGAGGTGCGCTACGCGGCGCGCACTGGCCCGTTGCGCGTGCTGGTGGTCGGCGGCAGCCTCGGCGCCGCGGCGCTCAACAAAACGGTGCCGTGCGCGTTGGCGTTACTCGATCCGGCGCAGCGTCCACACGTGGTGCACCAGGCCGGTGCCAAGCATATCGAAGCGTTGCGTGCGCATTACGCGGACGCGGGACTGGTGCAGGGCGACGGCATCGAGCTGGTTCCGTTTATCGACGACATGGCGCGCGCCTATGCCGAGGCCGACCTCGTGATTTGTCGCTCCGGGGCGATGACGGTCTCGGAAATCGCCGCTGTGGGCGTGGCGGCGCTGTTCGTGCCGTTCCCGTTTGCCGTCGACGACCATCAGACGAGCAACGCGGCATTTCTCGTCGCGCATCACGCGGCGAGCGTCATGCAACAAAATGAATTGTCCGCGAAGAAACTCGCGGACTGGATTGGCGGTCAGACGCGCGCGTCGCTCGCATGCGTTGCGGCCCGCGCGCGCGAACTGGCTAAGCCCGATGCCGCCGAGCGCGTCGCACAAGTGTGCGCGTCGCTCGTCACGCGCGATGTGGCAGACGCATCGCACGCGTCGCGGCACGGTGCGCAAGGAAAGCAATGAAACACATCGTTAAGCATATTCACTTTGTCGGGATCGGCGGTGCCGGGATGAGCGGTATCGCCGAAGTGCTCGTCAACCTGGGCTACCAGGTCAGCGGCTCGGATCTGAGCCGCTCGGTTGTCACCGACCGGTTGAGCGGGCTCGGCGCCCACATCATGTTCGGTCACGACGCGCGGCATATCGACGGCGCGGATGCGGTCGTCATCTCCACGGCGGTGCACGCCGACAACCCCGAGGTGCTTGAGGCACGCCGCAGACATATTCCGATCGTGCCGCGCGCCGTCATGCTCGCGGAGTTGATGCGACTCAAGCAAGGCATCGCGATTGCCGGCACGCACGGCAAGACCACGACGACCAGTCTCGTGGCCAGCGTGCTGGCGGCCGGCGGGCTGGATCCGACCTTTGTGATCGGCGGGCGGCTCATCAGCGCGGGCGCAAACGCACGGCTTGGCACGGGCGATTTCATCGTGGCCGAGGCCGACGAGTCGGATGCATCGTTCCTCAACCTGTTCCCGGTGATCGAAGTCATCACGAACATCGATGCCGACCACATGGATACGTATGGCCATGACTTCGCCCGGCTCAAGCAGGCGTTTATCGAGTTCACGCATCGGTTGCCGTTCTACGGCATCGCGGTGCTGTGCGTGGACGACCCGAACGTGCGCGAGATTCTGCCGTTCGTGTCCAAGCCGATCATCCGCTATGGGTTCGCGCAGGAGGCGGATGTGCGTGCCACCCATGTGTGCGCCAGGGACGGACGGATGCATTTCACCGTCCATCGCGCCGACGCGGCGCCGCTGGACATCGTGCTGAACTTGCCCGGCACGCACAACGTGCAGAACGCGCTTGCGGCCATTGCAATCGCCACTGAGCTGGAGGTGGCCGATGCCGATATCCAGTCGGCGCTCGCTGAATTCAACGGCGTGGGCCGGCGTTTCCAGCGTTATGGCGAAGTGCCGCTCACGCGCGGCGGTGCGTACTTGTTGATCGACGACTATGGCCACCATCCGGTCGAGATGGCCGCGACGATCGCCGCGGCGCGCGGCGCATTTCCGGACCGGCGGTTGGTTCTCGTGTTCCAGCCGCACCGCTACACGCGCACGCGCGATTGTTTCGAGGACTTTGTCAAGGTGCTCTCGACGGTGGACGCGCTGGTGCTGACCGAGGTCTACGCGGCCGGCGAGGCACCGATCGTGGCCGCGGACGGTCGCGCGCTGGCGCGGGCCATCCGCGTGGCTGGCAGGGTTGAACCGGTGTTTGTCGACACCCTCGACGAGATTCCGGACGCGCTGGCGGCGATGGTCGCCGACGGCGACGTCGTGATGACGATGGGGGCGGGCTCGATCGGCGGCGTGCCGGCGCGGCTCACGCAGGAGCAAAGGGCATGAAGATGCGCGCGATTGATCCAAAGGCATTCGGTAAAGTGGCGGTGCTCTATGGCGGTGAGTCGTCCGAGCGCGACGTGTCGCTCGTGTCCGGTCGGCTGGCGTGCCAGGGACTGCGCGACGCCGGCGTGGACGCGTACTTGTTCGATCCGAAGGAGCGGCCCTTGTCGGCGCTTAAGGACGAAGGGTTCGCGCGCGCGTTCATTGCGTTGCACGGCGGATATGGCGAAAACGGCCAGATCCAGGGCGCACTCGACTTCTACGGGATCCGCTACACCGGCCCGGGCGTGCTCGGCTCGGCACTGGGCATGGACAAGTTCCGCACAAAACTGATTTGGCAGCAGCTCGGGATCCCGACGCCGCCGTTCGACACGGTACTGCGTGGCGAGGACTACGACATGCGGGCGCAGCAGATCGTGGCGAAACTCGGGTTGCCGCTGTTCGTCAAGCCGGCGACCGAAGGCTCAAGCGTCGCGGTGTTCAAGGTCAAGGCGGCCGACAATTTGCCGCATGCACTGGCGCAGGCCGCGCGGCATGATCCGGTCGTGCTGGTGGAGAAGAGCATCGACGGTGGGGGAGAATACACCGCGTGCATCGCCGGCTCGTTGCCGTTGCCGCTGATCCGGATCGTGCCGGCTGGTGAGTTCTACGATTACCATGCGAAATACGTCGCTGACGATACCCAGTACCTGATTCCGTGCGGCTTGAGCGATGCCGACGAGCAGCGACTAACGGCGCTCGCGCGCCGCGCGTTCGAGGTCCTCGCATGCACCGCCTGGGGACGTGCTGACTTCATGCTCGACAGCGATGGCAACCCCTATTTCCTGGAGGTCAACACCTCGCCCGGTATGACCGATCACTCATTGCCACCGAAGGCGGCGCGTGCGGTCGGCATCTCGTATAGCGAACTGCTCGTGAACGTGCTTGCGCTCACGCTGAAGGATTGACGCCCGGCTACCGACATGTGGAACAATCCGCGCCAGCTCAACATGATTACCAGCGCGCTGCATGCCGTGCTGCTGGCAATCGTGCTCGCCGGTGCCGGCCTGTGGCTGCTGCAGCGGCCGGCCTTCGCGCTGCGCACGCTGCTGATCGATGGCGATACCGAGCACATCAATCGGCCGGCAGTGCGCGCGAACGTGCTGGACAAGCTACACGGCAATTTCTTCACGGTGAATCTGGACGGCGCGCGTGCTGCGTTCGAGCAGATCCCATGGGTGCGACACGCAAGCGTGCGTCGCGTGTGGCCAAATGCGCTGGCGGTCACGCTCGAGGAGTACAAGCCCCTGGGTACGTGGGGCAGCGACCAGTTCGTCAGCGTCGATGGCGAGGTCTTCACGGCCAACCAGGCCGAGGCCGATGCCGAGTTGCCGGTGTTTGCCGGCCCAATGGGCTCAGAGCGCGACGTCGTGGCCCGATACCACGATTTCCAGAACTGGTTCGAGCCGTTGGGTGCGAAGCCGGAGGAGGTCACGTTGTCGCCGCGCTACGCCTGGACCATCAAGCTGACCAATGGCATGCGGGTGGAGCTGGGGCGCGAGCGCAACAAGGATACGCTGGCCAGCCGTGCGCGTCGGCTCGTGGTTGCCTGGCCGATGGTCACGCAGCGCTGGGGCAACGACATTGAATATGTGGATTTGCGCTACCCGAACGGGTTCGCGATCCGTGCTGCAGGGATGCGCTTCATTCCTGACGAGCCGAAGGCGAAAAAGCTGCGTCCATGACGCAATGAACGGACAACACTCGCAATTGAGCACGCTATGAGCAAAGACTACAAGGACCTGCTGGTTGCCCTCGACATCGGGACGTCGAAGGTGGTGGCCGTTGTCGCCGAGTTGAAGGGCGAGGGCCGCTATGAAGTGATTGGGCTTGGGCAAAGCGACTCGAAGGGTCTGAAAAAGGGCGTGGTCGTCAATATCGAGGCGACGGTTCAGTCGATCCAGCGCGCGCTGGAGGAGGCCGAACTGATGGCCGACTGTAAGATTACCAACGTGTTCACCGGCATCGCCGGCAGCCACATTCGTAGCTTCAATTCAAGCGGCATGGTGGCGATCAAGGACAAGGAGGTCACGCAGGCGGACGTCGCGCGCGTGATTGAGACCGCGAAGGCGATCAATATTCCGACTGACCAGCAGGTGCTGCACATCCTGACGCAGGAATTCATCATTGACGGCCAAGAAGACGTGCGCGAGCCGATTGGCATGAGCGGCATCCGGCTGGAGGTGAAGGTGCACATCGTGACGGGCGCTGTCTCGGCCGCGCAGAACATCGTCAAATGTGTGCGTCGCTGCGGACTGGAGGTCAACGATTTGATCCTGCAGCCGCTCGCGTCGAGCCTGGCCGTGCTGACCGAGGACGAGAAGGAGCTTGGTGTCGTGCTGGTTGACATCGGCGGCGGGACCACCGACATCGCGATTTTCAGCGAGGGTGCGATCCGCCATACCGCCGTGATCCCGATTGCGGGCGATCAAGTCACCAGCGACATCGCGATGGCGCTGCGCACGCCGACGCCGGACGCGGAGGATATCAAGGTAACCTACGGGATCGCCAAGCAGGCACTGGCCGATCCGGACGAGATGATCGAGGTCCCGGGGCTGGGTGAGCGCGGCCCGCGGGTGCTGTCTCGCCAGGCACTGGCGGCGGTGATTGAGCCGCGCGTGGAGGAGCTGTTTTCGCTTGTCCAGCAAGTCGTGCGCGAGTCCGGCTACGAGGAGTTGCTGAGTTCCGGCGTGGTGTTGACCGGTGGCGCGGCGATGATGGCCGGCATGGTTGAACTGGGCGAGGACATCTTTCTCAAACCGGTGCGCATCGGCGTGCCGGAATATGCCGGCGGCCTGGCGGACGTGGTGCGCAACCCGCGGTATTCGACCGCGATGGGACTGCTGGTGGAGGGACGTTCACAGCGCATGCGTGGGCGCAAGGTCGCCACACAGTCCGGTTCTGCCACGCAGGTGTGGTCCCGAATGAAGGAATGGTTCCTAGGTAATTTTTGAAGTCGTTTCGCAACGCGCTGGCGGCGGCGGCCAGTGCACGGTGACGGAATTGCCCGATTTCGCCACTGCGTAACGCCGAGCGAAGTCGCTTAATACTTGACGGAGGCACTAATGGAATTCGAAATGCTGGAAACCGAAACCAACGGCACGATCATCAAGGTCGTCGGGATCGGTGGCGCTGGCGGCAATGCCGTCCAGCACATGATCAACCGTGGCGTGCAGGGCGTCGATTTCATCGTAATGAATACCGATGCTCAAGCGCTGAACCGCTCCAAGGCACCGTCCGTAATCCAACTGGGTAAAACCGGTCTTGGCGCCGGGGCGAAACCCGACATGGGGCACGCCGCCGCTGAGGAGGCTCGCGAGCGGATTGCCGATGCGCTGCGCGGCGCGCACATGGTGTTCATCACGGCGGGCATGGGCGGCGGCACCGGTACCGGTGCCGCGCCTGTGGTCGCGCAAATTGCCAAGGAGATGGGCATCCTGACGGTAGGTGTCGTGAGCAAGCCGTTTGAGTTTGAGGGCGGCAAGCGCATGCGGGTGGCCGAAGCGGGCTCGCAGGAGCTTGAATCGCATGTTGACTCGCTGATCGTCGTGCTCAATGACAAGCTGTTCGACGTGATGGGCGACGACGCTGAGATGGATAAGTGCTTCCAGTGCGCGGACGACGTGTTGCATAACGCGGTGGCCGGCATTGCCGAGATCATCAACGTCGATGGCCTCGTGAACGTGGACTTTGAGGACGTCAAGACCGTGATGGGCGAGCAGGGCAAGGCGATGATGGGCACCGCGACGGTGGCCGGCGTCGATCGCGCGCGGCTGGCGGCCGAACAAGCCGTGGCTAGCCCGCTGCTCGAGGGCGTGGACCTGTCCGGCGCGCGAGGCGTGCTGGTCAACATCACGTCGAGCCGCTCGCTGCGCCTGTCGGAAACCCGCGAGGTGATGAACACGATCAAGAGCTACGCGGCCGACGATGCGACGGTGATTTTCGGCGCGGTGTATGACGACGCGATGGGCGATGCGATGCGGGTCACCGTAGTGGCGACGGGTCTTGGCCGCGCCGTCAAGAAGCAGCAGGCGGCGCCGATGACGCTGCTGCGCACCGGCACGGATAATCATCCGATCGCTGCGCAGCCGGTTAGCTATGCCGCCGCGCCGGGCGCGACCGATTATGGCGCGCTGGATACGCCGGCGGTGTGGCGCAGCTCGCGGGAAACCGCCGCATCGCACGTGCAGGCTTTGCAAGAAAAGGGTGTGGACACGTACGACATCCCGGCATTCCTGCGCAAGCAAGCTGATTGATCCGAGCGTCCGACGCGGGCGTCGCAGCGACGCGGACCGCGCTGGGCTGGACGCGCAAGGTTGGCATCCCGCCAGATGCCCGGCCCCGCTTGCTGCCCGCTGAAGAAACAGCGGATGCGGCGTTGCGCTCTGGTGGCATGACGGACGCTGATCGCGACTGTCGGCGCTTGGCCGACAAAGAGGTGCAAGTGCAGCAGTGATAGCACGCCCCGGGCAGGGCGTGTGGTTCACCGACGGTGCAGCTGAGGCGCGATAGCGACCGCTGTTGCGTGCTGGCAACGCGCGCGCGAGTGTTTTTCGCACTGCTGTCACACGGCCCGGTGCCTGGGAACCGCCTCCTTCCAGGTATCGGGCCGCTTTATCCTCCGCTCAATGCGGAAACCGTAACAACGGGAAACAGTTTCATACAGGTTGATAAAAGCGGGAGTTTCGCAAGTCGAGTATACTAATAGCTATGGGTTTAAAACCTGCGATTAGAATAACCTATTAAGAGTCAAGACGATGTTGAAGCAGCGGACCATCAAATCGATCGTGAAGACGGTTGGCATCGGCCTGCACTCCGGGCGCAAGGTCGAGTTGACGCTGCGTCCGGCTGCTGCCAATACCGGAATTGTGTTTTGTCGCACCGACTTGGCCGTGCCGGTTGATATTCCGGCCAGCGCGATGTCGATTGGCGATACGCGCCTTGCGTCGGTGCTGGAAAAGGACGGCGCGAGGGTATCGACCGTCGAGCACTTGATGTCGGCCTGCGCGGGGCTCGGGATTGATAATCTGTATGTCGACGTGACGGCTGAGGAAATCCCGATCATGGATGGCAGCGCGGCGTCGTTCGTATTCTTGATCCAGTCGGCCGGGATCGACGAGCAGGCTGCCGCCAAGCAGTTCATCAAGGTCACGCGGCCGGTCGAAGTGCGTGATGCGGACAAGTTCGCCCGGCTGGAGCCATACTTCGGTTTCAAGCTGAAGTTTACGATCGACTTCCGTCACCCGGCGGTGGACAAGACCGGCCAGGAACTGGAGGTCGATTTTGCCGACACGTCTTATGTGCGCGAGATCGCGCGGGCTCGCACATTCGGCTTCGCGCACGAAGTCGAAATGATGCGCGAATTGGGCCTGGCTCGAGGCGGCAGCATGGACAACGCAATCGTGCTAGATGAGTACCGCGTGTTGAATAACGACGGCCTGCGCTATGGCGACGAGTTCGTGAAACATAAGATGCTAGACGCAATCGGCGATCTGTACGTGGTCGGCTATCCATTGCTGGCATCGTACACCGCGTACAAGTCCGGTCACGGCTTGAACAATGCGCTACTGCGCGAATTGCTCGCCCACGAGGACGCGTACGAGATCGTCACGTTTGCCGACCAGAAAGCGGCGCCGCGGGGCTTTGCCTACGATCCGCAGGCGGTGTACGCATGAAGTTGCGCTAAGCGCGGCGGCGGCCTGTATGCCGCTGCGCCATGCGGGCGACGGCTTGCTGCAGCGGCGAAGGCTCCAATGCGTCGGCCAACTCGCGAAGACAATCAGCGCCGGCTACTGAAACCCGGGCTTGCTTGATCTGCGCAGCAGCGGCCGGCGCTTGCGGGCGCACGCGGATCTTGATCGCGCGCAGTGCGAAACCGCGCTGCTGCAACTCGGTCAGCACGGTGGGCTCCAGATGGCGTAACCGAGCGGCCAACGCATTGTGGGCTGCAAAAAGGGTCAATGCCTGATCCTTGATCGGACCGGCATGCACATGGCTGGCCAGATAACCGGGCAGCACGGCTTGCAGCGCCGCTTCCAGCGCCGCTACCTGTCGCACGCCGGCTTGCAGCGCGGCCAACTCGGCGCTGGACGACATCAACTCGGTGAGTGGCCGGGGCGTGAACGGCTTGCGCGGCAACGGATAGGGCGAATAGCGGCTCATGGCACTCGTGCAGGGGACTTGCGGCTCGCGGTCGTCGGGGAGTCGACGTATCTACGCCATTGTAGCCGCTGGTGACCGGCTTCGACGATATCGCGCCGCTGATCGGCCGCACGGGTTGACAACCGCGCGCGAGCGCTCCCTGACGCGGGCAGTACACAGTCGGCGTGATAAAATCGCGCCTTTGAATCCAACTGGACACAGCCGTCGAACCGCCGTTCGCCAACGGGTCGTGCGAGAGTCGCGCCGATCCAGCGTCGCGTGCCGACTCGAGATCCCGATCCGATGACCACCGGTTTTCTGCAAAAGATTTTTGGCAGTCGCAACCAGCGGCTGATCAAACAGTATCAAAAGACTGTCACGACGATCAATGCGCTGGAGGCGCAGATCGAAAAGCTGACGGACGAGCAATTGCGCGCGAAAACCGACGAGTTCAGGCAGCGCGTGGCGGCTGGGGAGTCGCTCGACAAGCTGCTGCCGGAGGCATTCGCGGTGTGTCGGGAAGCGAGCCGCCGCGTGCTGAAGATGCGACACTTCGACGTACAGCTGATCGGTGGCATGGCGCTGCACTACGGCAAAATCGCCGAAATGCGCACCGGCGAGGGCAAGACGCTGGTGGCCACGCTGGCGGCGTACCTGAACGCGCTGTCTGGGCGCGGCGTGCATGTGGTGACGGTCAACGACTATCTCGCGCAGCGCGATGCGGAATGGATGGGCCGGCTTTACAACTTCCTCGGCTTGTCCGTCGGCATCAACCTGTCGCAGATGGAGCACGGCCAGAAGCAGCAAGCTTACGCGTCGGACATCACGTATGGCACGAACAACGAATTCGGCTTCGACTACCTGCGCGACAACATGGTCTACGAGACCGATGCGCGTGTACAGCGCGGGCTGAATTTCGCGATTGTCGATGAGGTCGACTCGATTCTGATCGACGAGGCGCGCACGCCGCTGATTATTTCGGGGCAGGCCGAGGATCACACCGAGCTGTATGTGCGGATGAATGCGTTGCCGCCATTGCTGGAGCGCCAAATTGGCGAGGAAAAGGCCGATGGTAGCGGCGTCGAAAAGCCGGGTGACTACACGCTGGACGAGAAGGCACGCTCGGTATTCCTGACTGAATCGGGTCACGAGAAGGCCGAGCGGCTGTTGGCCGAATGGGGCCTCATTGGCGATGGCGAAAGTCTTTATGCACCGCAGAACATCACGCTGATGCATCACGTGTATGCGGCGCTGCGCGCGCATACGCTGTTCTTCCGCGATCAGCACTATGTCGTGCAGAACGGCGAGGTGATCATCGTCGATGAGTTCACCGGACGTTTGATGCCGGGCCGGCGCTGGTCGGACGGCCTGCACCAGGCTGTCGAGGCGAAGGAGCATGTGAAGATCCAGGCGGAAAATCAGACGCTGGCGTCGATCACGTTCCAGAATTACTTCCGGATGTACGCCAAGCTGGCCGGCATGACCGGTACGGCGGACACCGAGGCGTACGAGTTCAACGAGATCTATGGACTCGAGACGGTCGTGGTCCCGACCAACCGGCCGTCCAAGCGCGCGGATCGCCAGGACCAGATCTACAAGACCGCGAAGGAGCGCTATGACGCGGTGATCCGCGATATCCGCGACTGCTACGAGCGCGCACAGCCGGTGCTGGTTGGCACCACGTCGATCGAGAATTCCGAGCTGCTGTCGCACCTGCTCAAGCAGGCCGGGTTGCCACACGAGGTGCTCAACGCGAAGCAGCACGCGCGTGAGGCGGCGATCGTCGCCGAGGCTGGCCGTCCGAAGCGCATTACGATCGCGACCAATATGGCGGGCCGCGGCACCGACATCGTGCTCGGCGGCAACCCGGACAAGCAGGCGTCGCTGATCGAAGCCGATGCGTCGATCAGCGACGACGAGAAGCGCCGTCGGATCCAGCAGATCCACGACGAATGGCAAACGCTGCACGAGCAGGTCAAGGCGGCCGGTGGGCTGCACATCATCGGCACCGAGCGGCACGAGTCCCGCCGGATCGACAACCAGTTGCGCGGACGGGCGGGCCGCCAGGGCGATCCCGGTTCATCGCGCTTCTACCTGTCGCTCGAGGATCCGTTGCTGCGCATCTTCGCCGGTGACCGTGTGCGCGCGATCATGGACCGGCTGAAGATGCCGGAAGGTGAGGCGATTGAGGCCGGCATCGTGACGCGGTCGATCGAATCGGCGCAACGCAAGGTCGAGGCCCGTAACTTCGATATCCGCAAGCAATTGCTCGAGTATGACGACGTCTCCAATGACCAGCGCAAGGTGATCTACCAGCAGCGCAACGAGTTGTTGGAGGCGCAGGACATCCACGAGACGATTGGCGCGATGCGGCATGGCGTGCTGACTGAGGTGGTGCGCACCTATGTGCCGGCGGGTAGCATCGAGGAGCAGTGGGATGTGCCGGCGCTCGAGGAGGCGTTGCGCAACGAGTGGCAGCTCGATCTCGCGTTGCAGGAGATGGTGAACGAGGCGGACACAATCGAGGCCGACGAGGTACTCGACGCGGTGATCGCGGCGAGTGACGAAGCGTACGAGGCGAAGGTCGCGCAGGTCGGCCGCGACGCGTTCAGCGGCTTCGAGCGCTCGGCGATGCTGCAGACGCTGGACTCGCGTTGGCGCGAGCACCTGGCCGCGCTCGAGCATCTGCGCCAGGGCATTCACCTGCGCGGCTATGCGCAGAAGAATCCGAAGCAGGAATACAAGCGCGAGGCATTCGAGCTGTTTGCCGCAATGCTGGACGCAGTCAAGCACGAGGTCACGCGCATTGTGATGAACGTGCAGATTCAGACACCGGAGCAACTCGAAGCGGCGGCCGAACAATATGAAGAGCAGGCGGGCCATTTGGCGAACGTTGAGTTCCGACACGCCGACTTTGCCCAGGCCACCGGTGCTGAGGCCGCGCTCGCCGATGCGCTGCCACGCGTGTCACCGATGGTGCCCGGGCCCCATGCGACCCCCGGATTGTCACTGGACTTCGCCGCCGGCCAGTCGTCGTTGGCCGCGCGCGACAACCCGTATCCAAAGGTCGGCCGCAACGATCCGTGTCCGTGCGGCAGTGGCAAGAAGTACAAGCAGTGCCACGGTCGGCTCGCGTGATGTGCTCCGCGGGCGGGGTGGTCCCGTTCCTGTCCGATGCTGCCCGCCGCGCCCGCGGGCGGCTTTTTCTCTGACCAGCGCTTGCAATCATGGCCGTCAATTTCCCCTCGATCGATCCCGCGTCGCTTCATCCCGTGCCCGGCGTCACGCTTGGCTGGGCCGAAGCCAATCTGCGCAAACCGAATCGCAAGGATGTACTGGTGATCGCCGTCGATGATGGCGCCACGGTATCCGGCGTGTTCACCACGAACCGCTTTTGCGCTGCGCCGGTCACCGTGTGTCGTGAACATCTCGCGTTGGCGCGTGGCGGCGCCGCGCCGATTCGGGCACTGCTCGTCAATACCGGCAATGCGAACGCCGGGACCGGTGAGCCGGGTTTGGCGCATGCCCGCGACAGTTGTGCGGAATTGGCGCGGCTGCTGCGCATCGACGCGCAGCAGGTGCTGCCGTTCTCCACTGGCGTGATCCTTGAGCCGCTACCGATCGAGCGGCTCAAGGCAGGATTGCCGCAAGCCGTTGCACAACTCGCGCCGGCGCACTGGTACGAAGCCGCGCAGGCGATCATGACGACCGATACGCTGCCCAAGGCCGCCTCGCGGCAACTCGACATCGACGGCCATACGGTCACGCTGACCGGGATTAGCAAGGGCGCCGGAATGATCAAGCCGAACATGGCCACGATGCTAGGGTTCGTCGCGACCGATGCAGCGATTACCCAGCCCGTGCTGGACACACTGGTCAAGGACGTGGCCGACCAATCGTTCAACTGCATTACCGTTGATGGCGATACGTCGACGAATGACTCGTTCATCGTCGTGGCGTCCGCCCGCTCGACGCTGCCGGTGATCACGTCCACGCAAAGCGCCGCCTACCGCGCGTTGCGCGACGCGCTGACGCAGCTCGCGCAGACCCTTGCGCAATTAATCGTGCGCGACGGCGAAGGGGCGACGAAATTCATGACGGTGCGCGTCGAGGCGGGCCGCAGTGTCGACGAGTGCAGGCAAGTGGCCTATGCGATCGGCCACTCGCCGCTGGTCAAGACTGCTTTCTATGCGTGCGACCCCAACCTGGGCCGGCTTCTGGCGGCGATCGGCTACGCCGGCATTGCTGACCTGGATGTGAGCCGCATTGAGCTGTACCTGGACGACGTGCTGGTGGCCAAGGCCGGCGGCCGCCATCCCGACTATCGCGAGGAGGACGGCCAGCGCGTGATGAAGCAAAGCGAAATCACGATTCGCGTGTGCTTGGCGCGCGGCGATGCTCAGGCGACCCTCTGGACCTGCGACCTGTCGCACGACTACGTGTCCATCAATGCCGATTACCGCTCTTGACCCCCACTGAGGGACATGACCGTACCGCTGGAGATCGATTGCGATGGACAAGCTTGAACAATTTTTGACGCGCGCTGAGGCGCTGCTCGAGCGCCTGGAGGCCGTGTTGCCGCCGGCCACGCCGGCTACCGACTGGGACGCGGCCATTGCGTTCCGCTGGCGCTCGCGGCAGGGGCGGGGTTTTTTGCAGCCGGTTGCCCATCCGCCGACGATCCAGTTGTCCGACTTGCAAAACATTGACCGGCAAAAGGCGCTGATCGAGCAGAACACCCGTCAGTTCGTGCGGCGCCTGCCGGCGAACAACGTGCTGCTGACGGGCGCGCGCGGCACCGGCAAGTCGTCGCTGATCAAAGCCTGCTTGAACCGGTTCGCGCCCGAAGGCCTGCGCCTGATCGAAGTCGACAAGGACGATCTGCACGATCTGGGCGACATCGTCGAGCAGATTGCCTCGCGCCCGGAGCGGTTCGTCGTGTTTTGCGATGACCTGTCGTTCGAGGAAGGCGAGTCCGGCTACAAGGCGTTGAAGGTGGCCTTGGACGGCTCGATTGCGGCCCAGTCCGATAACGTGCTGATCTACGCGACGTCGAACCGTCGTCATTTGCTGCCCGAGTACATGCGCGACAACGAGACCTATCGACACACGACGGATGGCGAGATCCATCCGGGCGAAGTGGTCGAGGAGAAGATTTCGCTGTCCGAGCGCTTCGGGCTGTGGGTCAGCTTCTATCCGTTTAAGCAGGACGACTATCTGGCGATCGTCGCGCATTGGCTCAGGCATTTTGCGTGCAGTGATGCGCAGATCGATGCCGCGCGGGGCGACGCGCTGGTCTGGGCGCTGGAGCGCGGCTCGCGTTCGGGTCGGGTGGCGTGGCAGTTTGCTCGGGACTGGTCCGGCCGGCGGCAGCAAGCCCAATGACCTCGGAGCGCCCGACTATGACGCCGGATACGGTCGCACCGCACGATGTGCCGCAGGCGCACGCCGCTACGCATACTGCTGATGGGCGCCGGATCACCGAAGTGGCCGTCGGCGTGATGCTGCACGAGGATGGGCGTTTCCTGCTCGCGCAGCGGCCCGCCGGCAAGCCATACGAGGGCTACTGGGAATTTCCGGGCGGCAAGCTGGAGCCGGGCGAAAGCGTCGAGGACGCATTGGCGCGCGAGTTGCATGAGGAACTCGGCGTGACGATTGCCGACTGCGTGCGCTGGCGGATCCTCGAACATGACTACCCGCACGCTTACGTGCGGTTGTTCTTCTGCAAGGTGACTCGGTGGAGCGGTGAGCCGAGCGGTCGAGAAGGGCAGGCGTTTGTCTGGCAGGCGCCCCCGGTCCAGGTTGCGCCGCTGCTGCCGGCGGCGTTGCCGGTGATCGACTGGCTCGACGCTGAACGGGGTTAAGCCTCAGTTCAGCCCGCCCGGTTTCTGCGGGTCGCCATGCGGCTCATCGGCCGGGCGCTCATCGCCGCCGATCGTGTATTTCCCGGTTGCCCACGCGCCGAGATCGATTTGCTTGCAGCGCATGGAACAAAAAGGACGGAACCGGCTTTCCGGCTTCCATTCGACCTTTTTGCCGCAAGTCGGGCAGTTGACGACGGTCGTCATATCGGCAAGGGTTGGATTATTCGGATTACAGGTTGCACAGCGTCAGTTGGAATGGCACATCGACATCGACAGCGCGCGGCCGCATGTCGCCGTCCTGCGCAGTGAAGCGCACCCACAGCATGTACTTGTTGGCGCTGGCCTCGGGAATGACCCGCAGGTCCGACGCCACACGCACTTGCATCAATTGATAGGTTCGCCCTGACAACATTTGCTGATAGCTGCCCTGCATCGCCATGACCTTCGCAGCTTGCCCCGATTCGCGGGCAAGCCGCAGTACGATCACTGTCGCGTCGCGTAGCGGCAACAACGGTATTGCCCATTTCATGATATCCGCGCGGCGCTGCTCCGCAGCGCTGTGCTGCCATGCGTAATACGACGGCAGATCGAAGCGGCAAGTTCCGCCGGGAATGATGGCCCGACTGCGGATGCTGGCTAGCCATTCATTGTCGGCCAGATGTTGACCCGTTTTTCCTTGCATCTGCGCAAGGCCGGCCAGCGTTTGCTCGATTTCCGCGAGGACGGTCTCGAGCGCGCCTTGTTCGATCCCGGGATTGCCGCGAAACAGTGCCAAGGCCTGGCGCTGGCGCTCAAGCTCCTTCATCAGATCCGACTTCAAGTCGCTGCGGCCCGTCACTTCCGCGATCTCGAACAGCGTGGTCAGTGCGACGTGGTGCTCTCTCGGGTCTTCTTGAGTCAGGAAAAACGTAAAGCGCTCGAACAGATCTTCGAGGCGCAACAGTGTTCGAATGCGCTCATTGAATGGATACTCGTAGAGAATCAAGCGTAGGTGCCTTTCACTTTGAAAATGCCGGACAGGGACGGCAATTTGCGCCCATTCTAATGCGCGCGAATTCCCCTAGCAATCGCCACGAAATGCGCCACGAAAGTCGTGCTGCGTCGCATGCCACCGGTGCACGCCGATTTACGATGGTGCACTATCGCGCGCCAATGACAAATAGCGCTGATGCAGCAATGCGATTTCCGGCAGCAGTGGCTCGATGGTGTCGGCCTCATTGACGATGATATCGTCTGCGGCCGCGAGTCGCGTCTGCCGCGTGGCCTGACGTGCAATGATGGCTTGCACCTGTTCGCGCGTGAAACCATTGCGCCGCATGACGCGCTCGACCTGCGTCTGCACCGCACAATCCACCACCAGCACGCGATTAACACGTTCGCGCCAATTGCCTGCCTCAACCAGCAACGGCACGACACAGATCACGTAGGGACCGCTCGCCGCTTGCATTTCGCGTTCCGTCTCGATGCGGATCAGTGGGTGCACGATCGCTTCGAGCTGTTGCTTCGCTTGCGTGTTGCTGAACACTAACTCGCGCATCCGCGCGCGGTCCAGTGCGCCTTGCGCCGTGATGAAGGTGGCACCGAACTGTGTCCGGATGCCGGGTATCGCCGCGCCGCCTGGCGCGGTGACGCGATGCGCGATCAGATCAGTGTCCACGATCGGCACGCCATAGGCGGCGAAAGCATTGGCGACCGTTGTCTTGCCACTGCCGATCCCGCCCGTGAGTCCCACCTTGAACATCGTCAACCTCCGAGCAGCCGATAGAGCGGTGTGCCGCCGAACAGCGTGAGCACCGCTGCCCCCGCCAAAAACGGACCGAACGGCAACGGCTCCTCCAGGCGCATCCGCTTGGCAAGCGTGGCGCCAAGGCCGACGATCGCGCCACACACCGAGGCAACCAGTATCACTTGCAACAGTGGGCTCCAGCCGAACCAGGCGCCAATGGCGGCAAACAACTTGAAGTCGCCGTAGCCGATACCCTCAGCGCCGCGCACGAGCTTGAACAGCCAGTAGACGGCCCACAGCGACAAATACCCGGCCGCCGCACCGATCACGGCCGCGTCCAGGGGCGCGAATACGGCATGTAGATTGATTAGCAGCCCCGCCCAGAGCAGCGGCAACGTCAGCGAATCGGGCAGCAGCTTGGTTTCCAGATCGATGGCGCTCATCGCGAGCAGTGCGGCGCAGAACGCAAAGGCGATAAGCGCCGTAGGCGTGGGGCCGAACGCCGCGAGCGAGAGCGCCGCGAACAGTGCACAGGCAGATTCGATCAACGGATAGCGCCAACGGATCCGCGTGCTGCATGCCGAGCATCGTCCGCGCAATGTGATAAAGCTGAGCAACGGGATATTCTCGTGCAAGCGCAGCGTATGTCCGCATGCAGTACACGCCGAGCGTGGCACCCACAGGTTATAGCGACGTGGTAAATCGGTCTGCGACAACGGGGCGGGCCTTTGCTCGGGCGCCGGATTGGGCACGGCATCGTGCCCATCGCTTTCTGCGCTCAACGCGTGCTGGGCATTTTGCGGCAGGTAGCCGGCCAGTTCTTGCTGCCATGCGTGTTCAAGCATCTGCGGCACGCGGTGTACGACGACGGTCAGGAAACTGCCGATGACCAATCCGAGCACGCATGCGAAAGCATACTGCCAAGCAACCGGCAGCATCAAGAAGGCGTCGGCGAAGCCGGCGATCCAGTGGCCGGGGCCGTGTGGGGCAATGACAGAAAACGAATGCATGTCGGTGGCCAGCGAGGAACGGTACGCGATGCTACCTGATTGAAATCACATGATGTTGCCCATCTCGATAATGGGCAAATACATGGCGACCACGAGCGCGGCAATCAGCGCACCGGGCCCGACAATGATAAGCGGTTCGGCCAGTTGTGCGAGCAGGCCGATTCGTTCCGCCACGAGCCGGTCATTCCAAGCGCCGATATCGGCCAGCGTCGTGCCGAGCGTGCCGGCTTGTTCGGCAAGCGCGATCGTGGCCACAACGTCGGGCGGAAAGCAGGTGCTGGCACGCATGGCATCGGCCAGGCTTGCGCCGACGCGCACGCGAGCCGCGATGTCGCATGTTGCCGCGTCCATCGCGGCATTGCCGCTGATGCCGTCCACGGCGTCGAACCCGTCGGCCAGGGCGATGCCGGCATCGAGAACCTGGCCCAGCGCATGGCTCCAGCGCGCGATGGCCACGCGCTGTACGATGGGGCCCACGAGCGGCGCACGCAACAGCAGTGCATGCAGGTGCAGGCGAAATCGTGGCGAGCGTTGCCAGGCAAGCATGCCGCACGCGATTCCGAGTCCTCCCGCCGCAACCATTGCCGGGCCGTGCGTCAGCAACTGCCGGGACAGCGCGACCACGATCCGCGTGGGCCTTGGCAACTGCGATCCGAATCCGGCGAACACCCGTTCGAATGTCGGTACCACCCAGGCCAGCAGTAGCGCACACAGGCCCAGTGCCAGCGCGAGGATTAGCGTCGGATACCATAGCGCGTTGCGCAGCCGCGCACGTTGTGCGGCCACGCGATCCCGGGTGTCCGCCAGTTGAGCGAGGATCGTATCGAGCGAGCCGGTGTGTTCCGCAAGCTCGACTAGCCGCCAGTACGCGGCCGGAAACACACGGTCGTGGCGTTGCAGCGCCCTGGACAGCGTACTGCCTTCTGTGATGTCTCGCAGCACTGTTTCGAATAGGGGTTTCAGCGGCATGCCCGCGTGCTGCGCCACCAGCGCCAACGCGGGTTGCAGCGACAGTCCACTGCGCAGCAGCATGGCCAGGTGTCGCGTGGCGCGCGTCAGATCGGCGTGGCGTACGCGTGGGCTCCACCGTGCGCGGACCTCGATAAGCTCGACCGCGACAATCCTGTCGCGCCGAATACGCTCGAGTGCCGAACGCGCGTCGAGCGCCACGAGCGTGCCGCGACGGCGGCGGCCGTCGGCGCCGATGCCTCGCCAATGGAAGCGAGACATCGCCGGCCGACGGGGCGAAGCGGCTTTGATCGGGGGCTGCATCGCGCGCCAGTCCATCACGCGTCGTCCGTCACCGCAAGGGCTTCATGCAGCGATGTCGTTCCATCGCGCACGCGCGCGAGCGCGGATTGCCGCAATGTTTGCAGGCCGGCTGCGCGCATCGCGTCTGCCAGCGCATGGGTCGGCGTCCGTGCTGCGATGCGCTGTTGCAGTGCGGCGGTCACGGGTACTACCTGATGGATGGCGCAGCGACCCGCAAAGCCGGTGCCGCGGCATGCCGTGCAGCCAACCGGTCGATAGGATTGCCAACAGCCCGCCAACGCTTGGTCAACATGCGCGGCCGTCATGCCGGCTGCACGCAGCGCGACGGGGTCGGGCGTATCGGCGAGTCGGCACGCGCTGCATAACCGCCGCACCAGCCGTTGCGCCGTAATCAGCTTGACCGCTGCCGCCACGTTGTACGGTTCCACGCCCAGGTCCGTGAGTCGCGCGAGCGTCGCCGGCGCATCATTGGTGTGCAGCGTAGCAAGCAGCAAATGCCCGGTCTGTGCGGCGTTGATGGCGACCGAGGCGGTTTCCGTATCGCGGATCTCGCCGACCATGATCACGTCCGGGTCTTGTCGCAGCAACGCGCGCAGCACCGCTGCGAAACCCAGGCCTGCCCGGTCGTTGACCGACACCTGGTTGATGCCGGCAAGCTCGATCTCGGACGGGTCCTCGATCGTACAAAGATTGAACGCATCGCGATCGAGTTCGCGCATGAAGGTATAGAGCGTCAGCGTCTTGCCGCTGCCCGTGGGCCCGGTGACCAGCACCATGCCCTGTCGGGCGCGCAACGCATGCTGTACGGCGCACAACTGGGTGGCATCAAAGCCCAGTCCTGTCAGATCCAACCCATCGGGCAGCGCATCAAGGCGGCGCAGCACCACTTTTTCGCCGAATACCGTGGGCAGCGTCGACACGCGGAATTCATCGAATCCGGCGCCGGACACCGCGATGCGCAACCGGCCGTCCTGGGGCGCGCGCCGCTGCGCGATGTCCAGCCGCGCCAACACTTTGATCCGTGTGGTGACGGCGTCACGCAGGTGCGCGGGCGGATTGTCGAGGCGATGTAGCCGGCCGTCGATCCGCAGCCGAATGTGCCATTGGTGTCGGCCTGGCTCGATATGGATATCCGAGGCGCGACACGCACTGGCTTGTGCGAATAGATCGTCCAGCAGGCGTACTGCTGGCGCGTCAGTGTCGTCTGATGGCCGCGCGTGAGCGTTGGCGCGAGCACGTTGCGCGATACGCGGCGTCGGCACGGTGGCAATTGGCGCCGCGGCGCAGCGTACCGGCTCCGTGAAACGGGAAGGTGCGTGCGCATCGGGTCCGCGCGGCACGGCCTGCGCAGCCGAGGGCTGCATAGGGGTGAGATCGGCGCCGTGTGTCGGCGTGGATGGCGGCACGGTCGCAAACAACGTGTGATGGGGCATGCTGGCGATGCGCGGACAGCGCAATACGATGGATACCCGCGTATCGTCGCGCGCTTGTAGCGCCCGCGCCATTCGGCCGAACGGCGAATCGCGTTGGCGTACTGCCGGGTCGGCGTACCGTTTTTGCCGATAGGCTAGCGGGCGTGCTGCCGCGCCGCTGCAGCGTGCGCGGCGTCCAACCGCGCGGGCCGGAATAGTTTCACCGTGCGGATGGCTTGGTTGTCGATCTGCATGACCTCCATGCGCGTGTCGCTGACCACTAGGCTCACGTCGCCTTCCGGAATGGCTTCCAGTCGTTCTAGAATCAGCCCATTCAACGTCTTGGGACCATCGAGCGGCAACCGCAGGCCAAGCCGACGGTTCAGCTCCCGTAACGGGATGCTGCCCGCAACGATGCATTCCCCTTGCGTGTTCCAGCCGCCTGCCGCGCCGCTTGCCGTGCGTGGCAATGTCGTCGTGAACTCGCCGATCAACTCTTCGATGATGTCCTCCGGCGTCACGAGTCCTTGGACTTCGCCATATTCATTGACGACCAGCGCCATCCGGTGCCGGTTCTCCTGGAAGTACTGCAACTGTTGGAAAACCGGCGTGCCGCTGGGTACGAAATAGGGCTGTGTGAGCAACTCGCGCAGCTTTTCGCGCTTAAATTCCTGGTTGTGCAGCGCGGCCAGGGTCTTGCGCACATGAAGCATGCCGAGCACGCGGTCAATGTCGCCCTGATAGACGACCAACTTGTTGTGATAGCAGGTTTCCAACTGCTGGACCAACTGGTCGAACGGCGCATCGAAGTCCAGCGCCTCGATGCGCCGGCGCGGGATCATGACGTCATCGACCGAGATACTCTCCAGGTCGAACAGGTTCAGCAGGATGCTGCGGTGCTTGCTTGGCATGAAGCTGCTCGATTCCAGTACGACGCTGCGCAACTCGTCGTTGGACATGTGCAGGTCCTCCCGTGCGCCTTTCGTATTGATGTGCAGCACGAACAAGATACCGTTAGCCAGCGTATTGACGAACCAGACCAGCGGGCGGGCGAGGGTGATCAGCGGCTTGATAACGAGACTGGCCGGCAGCGCGATCTTTTCGGGATAGGTCGCGCCGACGATCTTCGGCGTGATCTCGGCGAACACGATGATCAAAAATGCGACGATCCCGGTGGTGATCGATAGCACCGCACTGTGGTTGCCGAACGTGTGCAGCGCGATCGATGTCGTGAGCACCGGGATGATGACGTTCATCAGATTGTTGCCGATCAGAATCACGGACAGCAACTGGTCGGTGTGCGCGAGCAAGCCCTGCGTTGTCTTTGCACCCATCACGCCCTTGCCCGCCAAATGCTTGAGCCGATGACGGTTCAACGCCATCATCGCGGTTTCCGAGATCGAAAAAAAGCCCGATATGAGCAGTAGCACGACTACGGCGCTAATTTGCGCCCAAAGAGGGAGAGTTTCCACGCGAAAAAGCCGGATGCCGGCTAATAGACGATGAAGTCAACTATATCAGAGCGCCGATGGCGTCCGTGCTGTAGCCCGGTGGGCAGCATACTGGCGCCGGCGTCCGGTCGGTTGTTTGCATTCCCTTGATGCTTGGCATCCTTTTCAATCCAGCCCGAAAAGTAGGAGAGTGGGCCGAGACCGGCGGGGCACGGTGTCATGGCGTGACCCGCATCGTCCGCATCGACGCCGGCACGCCACGCTTGGGGATCGATCTGCACGCCGATTGTCATCGCATCCCCTTCGCGTGCGGGAGTGGCGCCGGCGCTTGCTGCTGCCAGGCTGTGTGCTGCGCTTTTGTAGGGCAGCCGCGCGGGCGCCGAGCAGCCGGGGGCGGAGGTTCCCGGTTGGCATCGATTCGCGCGAGAACCTCGCGCTCGTACCAACACAGCCGTCGGCTATGAGGCACCTTGAGAGCCGAGGGATCGGGCGGCGGTATTTCGCGTTTGTCACGCAAGTACGAAGGGTGGTTGCTCACTCGATGTTCCCGCGTTATCGCGGCAACCCAGAACGCATCGCGGCAACCCAGAACGTTAGCCGCGAATCCAGCGTTTCTGGCCATGAAGCTTGCAGCCATGAATGCTGACGTGAAGGATAAGAGTAAAAAAGAAAATGTCCCGCCAACTTGACGGGACATCCTTAAGGCAACCTGATGTAGGATTGACTCTATCTCGATAGGCGCATCGAGTGAAAAAAGGACCGATAAATCGTTGATCCTTGTGGAGATATTTTGGTCGGGGTGAGAGGATTCGAACCTCCGGCCTCTACGTCCCGAACGTAGCGCTCTACCAGGCTAAGCTACACCCCGAGTTGGATTACTTCAGCATTTCCGTCTTTTTCAAGACTGGCGTGACGCTGAATAAGAGCATAATTCTAGCAGCGATTCTTTGAATTGGGAATCTGGAAATGAAAAAATGGCGCGTGCCGCAGCCTGTGCCTCTGCTTCGGCGCAACGCAGCGTGTGCTCGAGCGCACCCGACTCGTTGATGGCGGTGAAAATCGTGTCGAATCGGTCGGTGCCGCCGTGCTCGATGGCGTCTCGGGCCAACTGCGCCTGCTCGGCGGTACCGTGCTCGATCAGGTAAATCAGCGGTAGCGTCGGTTTGCCTTCGCGCAGGTCGTCGCCGGCATTCTTCCCCATTGACTCGGGCGTGCCTGTGTAATCGAGCCAGTCGTCCATGATCTGGAAGGCGGTGCCGATCGTGCGGCCAAACTCAGCCGCGGCCGCCTCCAGCGCGGGTGGCGCGCCGGCGATGACCGCGCCCAACTGGGCCGCTGCCTCAAACAGTTTGGCGGTCTTGTAACGGATCACCTGCATGTAGCGCGCTTGATCCACGTCCGGATCATGCATGTTCAGCAACTGCAATACTTCGCCTTCCGCAATCACGTTGGTGGCGTCCGACAGGATCTGCATCACGCGCAGGTTGTCGCACGCGACCATCATCTGGAACGCACGCGAATACAGGAAATCGCCGACCAGCACGCTAGCTGCGTTGCCGAACAGCGCATTGGCGGTTTGCTTGCCGCGCCGCAACTGTGATTCATCGACCACGTCGTCATGGAGCAGCGTCGCCGTGTGGATGAACTCGATGACCGCCGCGAGCTCGTGCCGCTGGCCACTGCGCTCTCCCAGTGCGTTCGCCACCAGCAACAGCAGGGCGGGGCGCAGGCGCTTGCCGCCCGCACCGATGATGTATTCGGCGATCTGGTTGATCAGGACGACGTCCGATGCGAGCCGCGTGCGGATCACGCGATTGACTTGTTGCATGTCGTCGGCGATCGGCGCAAGCGTGGCGGCCGCGGACGGGGTGGTGGTGGCTGTCAACGACGTAAACCGGAAAAAGGGTGGGCGGAGCAAAACAGGCGAATTATAAGGTACTGGAGCGGTCGACCGCACTTTGCCGCCACCTTATAGATCACGGTTGCACAGCGCGCCCGCCCGTGTGCGCTGCGATCCGCAGCAGGTTTTGACTTGCCTAAAAAACCTCTATATAATCAAGCGTTTCTGTGCGTGGTGCGCAGGAATGCACGAAGCGCGCGAAACGCGTGTTCGAAACAAATGAAGGGGTCCGGATCCGGGCCGCTTTTCAAGTGAGGTTCAACAATGTACGCGGTCATAAAAACCGGTGGCAAGCAGTACAAGGTCGCTGCCGGCGAAAAATTGAAAGTAGAACAGATACCGGCAGACATTGGCGCTGAAATCACGCTCGACCAGGTGCTCGCAGTCGGCGAGGGCGAATCGATCAAGTTCGGTACGCCGCTGGTGGGTGGGGCTTCCGTCAAGGCTACCGTGGTATCGCACGGACGGCATGCGAAAGTGACGATCTTCAAGATGCGTCGCCGGAAGCACTACCAGAAGCATGGCGGTCATCGCCAGAATTACACCGAATTGCGCATCGACGCGATCAACGCGTAACGCGCAGGGAGTCCACAGATGGCACACAAAAAGGCAGGCGGCTCGTCCCGGAACGGCCGCGATTCTGAAAGCAAGCGCCTCGGCGTCAAGGTGTTCGGCGGCCAGGCAATCAATGCGGGTGGCATCATTGTGCGTCAACGCGGCACGCGGATGCATGCTGGCGACAACGTCGGGATTGGCAAGGACCATACGCTGTTTGCGCTGACCGACGGTCATGTCCGCTTTGCGGTCAAGGGCGCGGCGAAGAAGCACATCGTCAGCGTGGTCCCGGCTGCCTAATACCCGGTGGTCACCACGCGAACTGGCTGACCCGATTCGGCAGCCCGCCGGGCTCGTGTCGGCGACGCCGCCCCGGGCTGCCGATGCAGGGCAGGCATGACGAATCAAAAGGCCTCGCAATCCGCGGGGCCTTTTTGTTGGTGCTGGCAAAATAGAAGGTAAGCGCTGGCAACGCATGGTGTGAGCGCTAACAAAATCGCGGCGACGGCGGCACGCTCGGCGGCCGGCGGCAGCAGGCAAACGGCGCAAGCCGAACGGAGCAATTGGAATGAAGTTCATTGACGAAGCGAGAATCGAGGTCATCGCCGGTGACGGAGGGGATGGCAGCGCATCGATGCGCCGTGAGAAGTTCGTTCCGTTCGGCGGGCCGGATGGGGGTGACGGCGGGCGCGGTGGCAGTGTTTACGCTGTCGCGGATCGCAACATCAATACGCTAATCGACTATCGGTACGCGAAGAAGCACCAAGCGCGCAACGGCGAGAACGGGCGCGGCTCGGACTGCTACGGCAAGGCAGGCGAAGACATCACGTTGCGGATGCCGGTCGGCACGATGATCACGGATAAGGATACCGGTGAGCTGATCGCCGACTTGACTGAGCACGATCAGCGCGTGCTGCTCGCTAAGGGCGGCGCCGGGGGGCTCGGCAACTTGCACTTCAAGTCGAGCACGAACCGGGCACCACGGCAAAAAACCGAAGGCAAGCCGGGCGAGCGCCGCATGCTAAGGCTTGAGTTGAAGGTGCTGGCCGATGTCGGCCTGTTGGGCATGCCCAACGCGGGCAAGTCGACCTTTATCGCGTCGGTGTCGAATGCCAAACCGAAAATTGCCGACTATCCGTTCACGACGCTTGCGCCGAACCTTGGTGTGGTGCGGGTCGGACCGGCGAAGAGCTTCGTGATCGCTGATATCCCGGGTCTAATCGAGGGTGCCGCCGAAGGTGCCGGGCTGGGGCACCAATTCCTACGGCATCTGCAACGCACCGGGATATTGTTGCATCTGGTCGATCTTGCACCGTTCGACGACGGCGTCGATCCGGTCGCGGAGGCGGGCGCGATCGTCAACGAGCTGCGCAAGTACGACGAGGCGCTTTACCGTAAGCCGAGGTGGCTGGTATTGAACAAGGTCGACATGATTGCAGAGCACGAGCGCGAGGCCCGAGTGGCCGATTTCGTCAAGCGCTTCGGTTGGCAAGGACCGGTATTCCAGATCTCGGCGCTCACCGGCCTGGGCTGTGAGAATATGTGTTATGCGGTCTACGACTACTTGAGCGAGACGGGGCTGGCGGCGCGCGTGCAGCATGCCGAGGACCTGGCGGCCGACGTGCGATTCCGGGACGACGCACAAGCATCCGACGACGCACAGGCGTCCGACGGCGCAACACAACCCGGCGCTGATACACAGTGATTGCCGCCGCCGCGCAATACGATGCCAAACAGGAATATAGGGGCGGCAAAGCGATGCGTTCGATCATTGCTGATGCAAAGCGGCTGGTTGTGAAAGTGGGCTCAAGCCTGGTCACCAATGACGGGCGTGGACTGGATCATGACGCGATCGGGCAGTGGGCCGCGCAAATCGCCGCCTTGCGTCAGCAGGGCAAGGACGTGGTGCTGGTCAGTTCCGGCGCGATCGCCGAGGGGATGCAGCGACTGGGCTGGAGCCGGCGTCCACGCGAGATCGCCGAACTGCAGGCCGCGGCCGCGGTCGGCCAAATGGGGTTGGCGCAGGTCTATGAAAGCCGCTTTGCCGAGTATTCGATCCGCACGGCGCAGATCCTGCTCACGCACGCGGACCTTGCCGATCGCGAGCGATACCTGAATGCACGCTCGACGCTACTCACGTTGCTCAGACTCGGCGTGGTGCCGATCATCAATGAGAATGACACGGTCGTCACGGGTGAGATCAAGTTCGGCGACAACGACACATTGGGCGCGTTGGTAGCGAATCTGATCGAAGGGGACGCGCTGGTGATCCTGACCGACCAGTGTGGCTTGTACACGGCCGATCCGCGCAAGAATCCTGCCGCGACGCTGGTGCAACAGGCCGACGCGGGCGACCCCGCGTTGGAAGCAATGGCCGGTGGCGCTGGCACAAGCATTGGTCGGGGCGGGATGCTGACCAAGATCCTGGCCGCCAAGCGCGCCGCGCACAGCGGCGCGGATACGGTGATCGCAAGTGGTCGTGAGCCGCACGTGTTAGTTAGGCTGGCGGCGGCGGAGCCGATTGGCACGCAACTCATTGCGCGGACCGCCCGCATGGCCGCGCGCAAGCAATGGGTAGCAGACCATCTGCAAGTGCGCGGCCATGTCGTGATCGATGCGGGGGCGCTCGAGAAGCTGACTTCCGAGGGCAAGAGCCTGTTGCCGGTCGGCATCGTCGACGTACAAGGTATTTTTGCCCGCGGCGAGGTGATTGCGTGCCTGGACGAAGCGGGCCGTGAGGTGGCGCGTGGGTTGACGAACTACAGTAGCGCCGAGGTGCGGTTGATTCGCCGCCATCCGAGTGCGCAGATCGAGTCGATTCTCGGTTACATGCTCGAGCCAGAATTGATCCACCGGGACAACCTGGTGATGCTGTAGCGCCGGCGAGGTGCACGCATCGCATACGGACCCGCGATGCGCGAAACCGGTTAGGCTTGGCTTGGGGCGTCGCTATTGATAGCGCGATGCGGCGATCCGTTTATAACGGATATTTTGCACGATCGACGCGGCATTGCCCTGCGGGATCTTGTTCGCGCACATGTAATCTTGGTATAGCGCGGCCTGATACGCGTTCAACTGGCTATTCTCGATGCGCCGCCAGCCGTTTGCCGCGCCCCGGTCCCATTGTTCGCCGCTGTCGTCGGCGGCCGCATAACGGCGCCACTCATAGGTTTCGCAGCGCAAGCCTTCGTAATAGACATTGCGTGCGCCTTGCGGGCTCGTGATCACGATCGTATAGCGTACGACGCCGTCGGTGCCCACCGACACGGACGCCGCGTCGACGGCAAACTGCAGGTCCGTCGTCGCAGAGACCTCGAATGGCAGCAGGTCCGCGGCGCGTGGCATCGGCGCAAGCTTATCAACCTGGTTCTCGACCCAGTTCTGCGTGCGCTCTAGCAGATAGGTAAAGTCCTGGCCGGGCTTGGGCCCCTGGTCCGGCGACGGGGACGAGCACGCGCCGAGCAGCGCGGCGGCGATCGTGCCGATCAGGGCGGCGATGCGGCGTGAACTTGGGCGCGATGGACGGGCAGGCGGGCAGACGCGTTTCAAGAGACGGGTTCCTGGCACAAAAGGTGGTGTATTAAAGCACAAGGGCCGGGATCCGGATGCGAATCTCCGGAGCGCGGCCCTCGGCGGTCTGCCAACGCGGCGATGTGCCGCCAGGCAAACCGATGCGGCAATCATGGTCGTGGCTTGGTGCTGACCGGCTCGACGACCAGCGTCGCGGCGGCCACGTCCAGCACTGCGGTCGCCGCGCGGCCGCAGTCAAGCTCGGCGCCGGGCTCGATGTTCGAACATACCGTCTCGATCGATACCGTTACCACTTTTGCCTTCACCTTTGAAGGGCGGGCACCATGGTGCAAAGCAGAACGTGCATGGCGTCCGGGCTGCCGTCGCACGAAGCGGGAAAGCTCGGTCAGCGCCATCTGGTACACATCTCTCTTGAACTCGATCACGGCGTCCAGCGGCACCCAGTAGCTGTTCCAGCGCCACGCGTCGAACTCCGGATGATCGGTCGCGCGCAGGCAGATATCGCAGTCGCGTCCGATCATGCGCAACAGAAACCAAATCTGCTTTTGTCCTCGATAGTGACCGCGGACCTCGCGCTTGATGTACTTGTCGGGCACCTCGTAACGCAACCAGTCGCGCGTGCGACCGATGACCTTGACATGCTCGGGTCTCAAACCGGTTTCTTCGCGCAGCTCCCGAAACATCGCTTGCAAGGGCGTCTCACCGTACTTGATGCCGCCTTGCGGAAACTGCCAGGAATGCTCACGCAGCCGTTTGCCCCAAAACACCTCGTTGCGCGCGTTCAAGAGGATGATGCCGACGTTCGGGCGAAAGCCTTCACGATCCAGCATACAACCACCTTCGAATCCTTTAAAATTGCTTTGATTATAAACAGTTAATGGGCGCCGTGCGACCCGGCTGGAGTCGGGTATGCCGGCGCCCTCGTTTTGGAACCCCTCAAGAATGAAAGCTTCGCGTTTTTTCATCGGCACGCTGAAGGAAGCGCCGGCCGATGCCGAGATCGTCAGTCATCAGTTGATGGTCAGGGCGGGGATGATTCGCCGCGTCGCCGGCGGTATCTACAACTACATGCCGATCGGGTTGCGCTCGATCCGCAAGGTGGAGGCGATCGTACGCGAGGAGATGAACCGCGCGGGTGCTGTCGAGCTGTTGATGCCAGCGGTGCAGCCGGCTGAGCTATGGCAGGAATCCAGCCGCTGGGAGCAATATGGCCCCGAATTGCTGCGGGTGAAGGACCGCCACGACCGCGACTTCGTCGTCGGACCGACGCATGAGGAAGTGGTCACCGATATCGCGCGCAAGGAGATTAAGAGCTACCGCCAGATGCCGGTGAATTTTTACCAGGTGCAGACCAAGTTCCGCGATGAGATCCGCCCTAGGTTCGGCGTGATGCGGGGGCGCGAGTTCATCATGAAAGATGCGTATTCATTCGATCGCGACCGTGCTGGGCTGCAGCTATCGTACCAGAAGATGTACGACGCGTACGTGAGGATCTTCACGCGCCTGGGGCTCGAGTTCCGTGCGGTGGCAGCCGACAACGGCGCGATCGGTGGCACCGGATCGCACGAATTCCATGTGATTGCCGCGACCGGCGAGGATGCGATCGCGTATTGCCCGGGCTCGGATTATGCGGCCAATGTCGAGGCCGCCGAAGCCGTGTCATTGATCGCGTCACGCGCGGCGCCGAGCGAGCCGCTGACGAAGAAGGCCACGCCGGGTAAGGCGAAATGCGAGCAGGTGGCCGATTATCTGAGTATTGCGTTGGAGCGCACGATCAAGTCGATCGCGCTGGCCGTGGACAACGAGGGCGCCGACCCGACGATTTGGCTGCTGCTGCTGCGCGGCGACCATGAACTGAACGAGATCAAGGCTGGCAAGATACCGGGGCTGGCCGGCTATCGGTTCGCCACCGAGCAGGAGATTGTCGATTGGTTCGGCGCGCCCCCCGGCTATTTGGGGCCGCTGAACACGCGCAAGCCGGTGAGGGTGGTCGCGGATCGTACCGTGGCAAACATGAGCGACTTCGTCGTCGGCTCGAACGAGATGGGCTACCACACGACGGGGGTCAATTGGGGCCGTGACCTGCCGGAGCCGGAAGTGGCGGACTTGCGCAACGTGCGCAAGGGTGACCCATCGCCGGATGGCCGCGGCGAGCTGGACCTATGCCGTGGCATCGAGGTCGGGCATGTGTTCCAGCTTGGCACAAAGTATTCGGAAGCCATGGGCGCGACGTTCCTGGACGAGAACGGCAAGCCGGCACCGATGATGATGGGGTGCTACGGGATCGGCATCACGCGGATCCTCGGCGCGGCGATCGAGCAGAACTTCGACGAGCGCGGCATCATCTGGCCGGAGGCCATCGCGCCATTTCATCTGGTGCTGTGCCCGATGGGCTACGAGCGCAGCGACGCGGTGCGCGAGCAGGCGCACAAGCTCTATGACGAATTACTCGGCGCGGGTATGGACGTGATTCTGGACGACCGGGGCGAGCGTCCCGGCGTGATGTTCGCGGATTGGGAGTTGATCGGCGTGCCCCACCGGCTCGTGATTGGCGAGCGCGGCCTCAAGGAGGGCAAGATCGAGTATCAGGGCCGCCGCGATGTGGAGCCGACGCTATTGCCGCTTGAACAGGCGGCAGCGTGGGTGGTCGAGCGGGTGCGCGCGGCACTGGCACGCTAACGGACTGCAACTGTGCAATATACATTCTTATCCGCGACGGTCCTGCTGATCCTGATCACGGATCCGCTGGGCAATATCCCATTATTTATCAACGTGTTGCGCAAGGTTGAGCGGCAGCGGCGCCCGAAGGTGATCCTGCGCGAAGTGACGATCGCGTTCGTTATCCTCCTGGTATTCATGATCGCCGGCGACGCGTTCCTGCGCATGATGCACCTGACGGATCTGTCGTTGCGGCTGGCGGGCGGGATCGTGCTGTTTCTGATCGCGCTTCGAATGATTTTCCCGCACGCGGAAGGTCCATCCGGCAGCGAGCCGCTCAGCGAGCCGCTGATCGTGCCGCTTGCGATTCCGGCGCTGGCGGGACCGTCAGCCATCGCGACCGTCATGCTGCTGACGTCGCATGCGCCGGGCAAGATGCTTGAATGGATCGGCGCGCTTACGGTGACGATGGCCGTGTGCGCGATCGTGCTGCTGCTGGCCGAGAAGATCCAGCGATGGATCGGCGTGCGCACCGTTGCAGCATTCGAGCGGTTGATGGGGCTTGTGTTGGTCGCGATTTCGGTGGAGATGATCCTCGAGGGTATCCGGATCTTTGCGCGACAGCTTTAAGAGTCGCGGTCCGACGCGAAACAGGCGGGCCGACGCGGTGGCCGGCACCGGGCTTAGGCGTCGCCTTTCAGCGCGCGGATCGCGGACAGGTTGCGCCAATACCCGTTGACGTCCATCCCGCAGCCGAACACATAGCGGTCCGGCACTTGAACACCACAGAAATCGGGGCGCAGCGGCTTGGGCTTTGCAATGAGCTTCTCGCACAGCACCGCGCTGGCGAAGCGACGCGCGCCCTTCTCAATGATCCGGTCTCGGATCGCCGCCATCGTTTCGCCTTCGTCCAGGATGTCGTCGAGCACCAACACAACGCGGTCCTTGACTGATTCGGCGGGTGCCACGCGCCACTGCATATCATGGCCGCGCGTCGTGTTGCGATAGCGGGTCAGATGGATATAGTCGAACTCGAGCGGGAAGTTCAGATGCGGCAGCAGCATGCCGGTGAACACCGCGGCACCGCCCATCACGGACAGCACAAGCGGGAACTCGTCACGCATTGCGTCGTGGATTGCAACGGCCATCTGCTGGATCGACGCCGCCACGTCAGCGGACGATACGATCTCCTCGGAGTGGCGGAAAATGTCTAGGGCTTCTTCGCGGTTCATCGGGATCTTGGCGAGGGGCCTAATAGAGAGTGTGTGAATCAAAAAACGGCGCGGGCTCCGCAGAGAAAACCCGCGATGGTAGCCGCCGTGTCGGCTTGGCTCAGCGCAGCCCGGGCAACATGCCTTTCATGCCGCGCATCATTTTTTGCAGGTTGCCGCCCTTGAGCTTCTTCATCATGCCGCGCATCTGTTCGAACTGATTGAGCATCCGGTTGACCTCCTGCACCTGCACGCCGGCGCCGGTCGCGATGCGTCGCTTGCGGCTTGCTTTGATCAGTTCCGGCTTGGCGCGCTCGGCCGGCGTCATCGAATTGATGATGCCTTCCATGCGGTGCATCTGCTTTTCGGCCTGAGACATGTCGGCGTTGCCAGCGGCCTGCTGGAATTGCGCCGGCAGCTTGTCCATTAGCATCGATAAGCCGCCCATTTTCTTCATTTGCGACAGTTGGGCGCGGAAGTCGTTCAGGTCGAAAGCGCCGCCTTTCTTCACCTTTTCGGCGAGCTTCTGCGCGGCCTGGACGTCCACGCCGCGCTGCGCCTCCTCGACCAGCGCCAGGATGTCTCCCATGCCCAGGATTCGGTTGGCCATCCGTTCCGGGTAGAACGTCTCTAGGCCATCGAGTTTCTCGCCGACGCCGACGAACTTGATCGGCCGGCCCGTCACGTGGCGCACCGACAACGCCGCGCCGCCGCGCGAGTCGCCATCGAGCTTGGTCAGCACGACGCCGGTGAGCGGTAGCGCGTCATTGAAGGCCTTCGCAGTATTGACCGCGTCCTGGCCGAGCATCGCATCGACGACGAACAGCGTCTCGGCCGGCTTGAGTTGCGCGTGCAACGCGGCGATTTCCTGCATCATCGCCTCATCGATGCCGAGCCGACCCGCCGTGTCCACGATCAATACGTCATGGTAGTGTCGCTTGGCCCAGTCCAATGCGTCCCGCGCGATATCCAGCGGCTTTTGGTCAGGTTGGGACGGGAAGAAATCCGCGCCGACTTGCTCGGTGACGGTTTTCAGCTGCGCGATCGCCGCGGGTCGGTAGACGTCGCACGACACGGTGAGGACTTTCTTCTTCTGCATCTCGCGCAGCAGCTTGGCCAACTTGCCGACCGTCGTGGTCTTGCCGGCGCCCTGCAGGCCCGCCATTAAGATCACTGCTGGCGGCGTGACTGCCAGGTTCAACTCGGCCGCTTTGCCTTCGTAGTCGCCGCCGATCACCGCGGTCAGTTCGCGTTGCACGACACCGACCAGCGCCTGGCCGGGGGTCAAGCTGCTGATCACTTCCTCACCGAGCGCCTTTTCTCGAACCTTCGCGATAAACTCGCGCACGACCGGCAGCGCGACGTCTGCCTCGAGCAGGGCCAGGCGCACCTCGCGCAGCATCTCTTGCGTGTTGGCCTCGGTGAGCCGGGCTTCGCCGCGTAGCGTCTTCACGACGCGCGCCATACGTTGTGTGAGATTGTCGAGCATGGAAGTGACGTGCGATTCGCCGCGCCTCGACGCGAGCCCGGGCGGGTGACGCGGTCCGGGTGCATCAAGACGCACGGGGGCAGCGGGATCCGGGCCGGCGGCGGGGCGCTAGTGTAAACTGAATAACTATGCACATTGTACTGTATGCCCTCACTGCGCTTCTGTATGGCGGCCTTGGCGTCGCCGCCTGGCGCTCGTATCGGCACGCGCATCCGCACGGCACGCTGCTGGCTACGGCGCCGGCAGCCGCGTTGGCGGCGGCGCCCGGCCGCGTCGCTGGCACCGGCACGTCACCGGTGGCGCGCGCGATGCTGTTCGCCGCGCTGGTGCTGCACGGGGTGCTGCTGCATATGACGATCTTCCCGGCCGACGCGATGGTGTTCGGCTTCGCATTCGCGTTGTCGGCGATGCTGTGGCTTGGCGCGGGCATCTACTGGATCGAGAGTTTCTTTTTTCGGCTCGACGGGCTGCGACTGTTGTTGATGCCGATTGCCTGCGTGGCTACGCTGCTGCCGCTGCTGTTCGGCGGCGTCCATGTACTGGCCTATGCGGCGGATCCGCTGTTCAAGGTCCACTTTGTGTTGGCTAATGTCGCGTATGGGTTGCTGGCGATCGCCGCGTTGCATGCGATTCTGATGTTGCTGGTCGAGCGCCGGCTGCACGCACTTCGCGGCGTGGCCGGACGGCGCACGCCGGGGCCGCCCGCGCGTGACTGGTTATCGAGTTGGTTTGATACGCTGCCCCCGTTGTTGACGCTGGAAAAGTTGCTGTTCCGCCTGATCGCCGCGGGTTTCGTGCTGCTAACACTGGCGTTGATCAGCGGCGTGTGGTTCAGCGAGCAACTGATCGCCCAGGCCATCAAGCTGGATCACAAGACCGTGTTCGCGTTCGTATCGTGGATCATGTTCGGCGCGTTGCTAGTGGGCCGTCATCGGCGCGGCTGGCGCGGTCGCACCGCGTTGCGTTGGGTGCTGGCATCGTTCGCGGCGCTGCTGCTCGCATATGTCGGCAGTCGCTTCGTGCTGGAAGTGCTGTTGCATCGCGCGGTGGTCTGATTGACGCAGTCGGCTCGCGTCGACATTCGAATCGTTTCCTGTGTGCTTATTCGTTCGTCATGGCCCGCATCCTCTTTTGGCTTTTTGTGATTCTCGCCATCCAGTGGCTGTGGCGCCAGGTCGCGCGTCGTGATCGGGCGCACGTCAGCCACGGATCCGAGGCGGGACGGGAATCCACGCGCCCGCAGGCCAACCGTAGTCGCGCCGATGGCGCGACCGGCACGCGGCGCACCGGCGGTGCCGGTGGCGGCGCGCTGCCAGAGGCCATCGTGCGCTGCGCACAGTGCGGCGTACACGTACCGGTGAGCGAGACGGTGTCGGTAGAGGGCCAGCGCTTTTGTTCCAACGAGCATGCTGCCCGCTACGCGGCTCGGTCAGCCAGGCGCGATAATGCGCGGTGAGCGGGCGATGTGCGCGACGCAGCGATCCGTAAACGACGACGCGGCGGCAACGAGCTGCGCGGTGTGTCCGACGACTGGCTCGATGACTGCCTCGATGACTGGCCTGGCGGCGGGCATGCCGCCGGGCGAGGGCGCCGCAGTGCCGGCGCGCATCGTGGTCGATGGGCTAGGGTGGGCTCGGCCCGCCCAGCACACGCCATGCGCGAATTGCGATGCGCGCCCCACAGGCGTTGAGCCGACGCTCGTGGTGGTGCACAACATTAGTTTGCCGCCGGGACAGTTCGGCGGTGACGCGGTGGCGGCGCTGTTCCTCAACCAACTCGATTGCGACGCGCACCCGTACTACACGCGACTGCGCGGGCTGCGCGTATCGGCGCACTTTTTCGTGCGGCGGGACGGCAAATTGCTGCAATTCGTCTCGTGCAATGAGCGCGCGTGGCATGCTGGCGCGTCGAATTTCGCCGGCCGCGAGCGCTGCAACGATTTTTCGATTGGTATCGAACTAGAGGGCTCGGACGAGCACGTGTTCGAGGCGCCGCAGTACGACACGCTGACGCGCTTGTGCGCTGCACTGTGTGAGCGTTATCCCATCACCGCGCTGGCCGGCCATGCGGACATCGCGCCGGGTCGCAAGACCGACCCGGGGCCGCATTTCGACTGGCATCGGTTGCGCGCGCAGCTTGCGCTGCCGGCGACGTTTTTTCCCTATCTGCGCTGAACGTGTTGCGCGCAGCTGCACACCGCGACGGCAGGGCGTGCGGCGTGTCTGCGCTGGCGTGGCGGCGAGCCCGCAACCGGCGGTGCATGCCGAAAAGTCAAGTCTCCGGATGCAAATTTATTCGTGGAATCTGGGGCAAATTTCCACTATAGTTGGTGTGAGGCGGCAGCGCCGCTACTAGATATTGTGGTTTTCTGCGGCGCTTCATTTCCAGCGACAGCGCCGCATCGCCTTCTCAGACATCGTTTTTCGGGGCGCCGCGGCACGGTGCCAATACGCTGTGCCACGCCCCGCTCGTTTCAAGAACGCGGATTCACCGCACGACACAAGATCAGGAGCTTTGCCCATGCAAACCACCGAGAACGTCACGTCCCAACAGCCCAGTGCCGCAGCCGGCTTGCCGCATGGCGGTGGCGCTGCGCACGGCGCGCGCGCATTGGCGCCGCAGGCGACGCTTGCCGACTACAAGGTCATTCGCCGCAACGGGAGTGTGGTGTCGTTCGAGCCGTCTAAGATCGCGATCGCAGTGACCAAGGCTTTCCTCGCCGTCAATGGCGGTCAGGGCGCCGCGTCGGCACGCGTGCGCGAATCGGTTGAGACGCTGACGCAGGCGGTCGTGCGTGCGCTCGTGCGCAGCCGGCCGAACGGCGGCACGTTCCATATCGAAGACATTCAAGACCAGGTCGAACTCGCACTGATGCGGGCCGGCGAGCACAATGTCGCTCGCGCCTATGTGCTGTATCGTGAGAAACGCGCTGCGGAGCGCGCGCACGAGGTGGCGCAGCAACCGGCACAAGGCGGGTTGAACGTCAATGACAACGGCATCGTGCGCCCGCTGGACCTTGCCGCGTTGCGCAACGTGATCACGGCCGCTTGCGACGGGCTCGGCGAAGCGGTCAGCGCGGAGCCGATCGTTGCCGAAACGGTCAAGAATCTCTACGACGGCGTGCCGTTGTCGCAGGTCTACGACTCGGCAATCCTCGCTGCGCGCACAATGATCGAGAAGGAGCCGGCCTACAGCCAGGTCACCGCGCGGCTGCTGCTGCATACAATCCGCCGCGAGATCCTGGGTGAAGAGGTGCTGCAGTCCGAGATGGGCGCGCGCTATGCAGAGTACTTTCCGCAATTCTTGAAGCGAGGCGTCGAGGCTGAGTTGCTCGACGAGAAGCTGCTGCAATTCGACTTGAAGAAGTTGGGTGACGCGCTGGATGCGTCGCGCGATCTGAAATTCGGCTACCTCGGGCTGCAGACGCTGTACGACCGTTACTTCCTGCACGTGGACGGGCAGCGCATTGAAATGCCGCAGGCCTTTTTCATGCGGGTGGCGATGGGGCTCGCGCTGAACGAAATCGACCGCGAGGCGCGGGCGATCGAGTTCTACAATGTGCTGTCCACGTTCGATTTCATGAGCTCGACGCCGACGCTGTTCAATTCTGGTACGCGCCGCTCGCAACTGTCGTCGTGCTACCTGACGACCGTCGCGGACGACCTGGAGGGCATCTACGAGGCACTGAAGGAAAACGCGCTATTGTCCAAGTTCGCCGGCGGGCTCGGCAACGACTGGACCCGCGTGCGTGCGCTTGGCTCGCACATCAAGGGCACCAACGGCAAGTCGCAGGGCGTGGTGCCGTTCCTGAAGGTCGTCAATGACACGGCAGTCGCGGTCAACCAGGGGGGCAAGCGCAAGGGCGCGGTATGTGCGTACCTCGAAACCTGGCATTTGGACATCGAGGAGTTTCTCGAGCTGCGCAAGAACACCGGCGATGATCGTCGCCGCACGCACGACATGAACACCGCGAACTGGATCCCGGATCTGTTCATGAAGCGAGTGATCGAGGGGGGCGACTGGACGCTGTTCTCGCCATCGAGCTGCCCGGACCTGCATGACAAGTTCGGCGCCGAGTTCGAACAGGCGTATGTCGCGTACGAGGAGAAGGCCGCGCGCGGCGAATTGAAGCTGTTCAAGAAGATTCCGGCCGCGCAACTGTGGCGCAAGATGCTCGGGATGCTGTTCGAGACCGGCCACCCCTGGATTACATTCAAGGATCCGTGCMACGTGCGCTCGCCGCAGCAGCACGTGGGCGTTGTGCATTCGTCGAACCTGTGCACTGAAATCACGTTGAACACGAGCGACAACGAGATCGCGGTCTGCAACCTGGGCTCGGTCAACCTGGTCGCGCATATGAAGCAGGGCGCGGACSGTGGCTATGTGCTGGACCACGATAAGCTCAAGCGCACGATCAGCGTCGCGATGCGCATGCTCGACAATGTGATCGATATTAATTACTACGCGGTTGCCAAGGCGCGCAACTCAAACCTGAAGCACCGGCCGGTCGGCATGGGCATTATGGGGTTCCAGGACTGCCTGCACTTGCTGCGCACGCCGTATGCGTCGCAGCAAGCGGTGGAGTTCGCGGACCGCTCGATGGAAGCTATCTGCTACTACGCGTACTGGGCGTCCACCGAACTGGCGAGCGAACGCGGCCGGTACTCGTCGTACCGCGGCTCGCTGTGGGATCGCGGAATCCTGCCGCAGGACACGCTGAAGCTGCTCGCCGACTCGCGCGGCGGGTATGTCGAGGTCGACTCGTCCGAAACGATGGACTGGGCCGCGCTGCGCGAGCGCATTGCTACGCACGGCATGCGCAACTCGAACTGCGTCGCGATCGCGCCGACCGCAACGATCTCGAACATCATTGGCGTGTCTGCGTGCATCGAGCCGACGTTCCAGAACCTGTATGTGAAATCGAACCTGTCGGGCGAATTCACGGTCGTCAACGAATACCTGGTGCGTGACCTGAAGGCGCGCGGGCTCTGGGACGAGGTGATGGTGGCCGATCTGAAGTACTTCGATGGATCGCTGGCGCGCATTGATCGTATTCCCGCCGATCTGCGCGAGACGTATGCAACCGCGTTCGAAGTGGATCCGAAATGGCTCGTGGAAGCGGCGGCGCGCCGGCAGAAGTGGATCGACCAGGCGCAGTCGTTGAACATCTACATGGCCGGTGCGTCGGGCAAGAAGCTGGACGAAATCTACAAGCTCGCCTGGCTGCGCGGCCTAAAGACGACGTATTACCTGCGCACGATCGCCGCGACGCACGTCGAGAAGTCGACGGTTGCGCACGGCGCGCTCAATGCGGTGCCATCCAGCGATGGTGGGGTGGGTGCGATGCATGGCGCGGGTGGCGTGTCGGGCAGCGCGACGGCGCGCAACGCCGGTGTGCACGCCGCTGCCGATGCGGGATCGCAAGATGAGATCGCGGGACCGGTTTGCATGCTGCGTCCTGGCGATGCAGGCTTTGACGAGTGTGAAGCGTGCCAGTGATGCGTTGGCGTGTGAGCGTGCTCGACCGTTGTTGTCTGCAACCGCCCGCAGTCATACTGCAAGCGGTACACGATAAGGCACGTGATGAGCACTGCTTTGCACGCATCGCGTGTGCATCGTGTGACGCACGATACGCGCGATGAGCGGTGGCCACGCGCATGGCAGGCGCGGCGAGTGCGATGAAATGGATGGTGCACTTGCCGCGCCGATCGATACGAAGCAATGCGTCGATCCGGGTCGTGATGCAACCGATGCGAAGACCTTGACGATCATATCGATCAAAGTGTTGTATGAAGGTCTCAATGCGAGATCAAAAGAGTGTTTTTCATCAGCGAACTCTTTTATCGCTGATGAAAAGATGGTACAAACCGATCTAAATTGATGGTGACATTTATGCTCAACTGGGATGACGAGATTACTGCCGTAACTCCCCCGAGCGTTCCGCAACCGACGGTGCGAGAAACGACGGCGACTGGAGCCGTGGCATCGTCCAGCGGGTATGCAGCGCAAGCTGCGGATACGCCCGCTCCGTTGGCACAGGATAGCTTCACGCGCGATGTTGCTGTCGCGCCGGACCAGCAGTCGAACGCGTCGCCGGCGCCCGCACCCGAGGCCCGCGTGAACGTGGCCGACAAGCGGATCATCAACGGCAAGACCGACGTCAATCAACTCGTGCCGTTCAAGTACAAGTGGGCGTGGGAGAAGTACCTCGCCGGCTGTGCGAACCACTGGATGCCGCAGGAAATCAACATGTCCCGCGACATCGCGCTCTGGAAGGATCCGAACGGGTTGACTGACGACGAGCGCCGCATCGTCAAGCGCAACCTGGGTTTCTTTGTCACAGCCGATTCGTTGGCGGCGAACAATATCGTGCTTGGCACGTATCGCCACATCACTGCGCCCGAATGCCGCCAGTTCCTGCTGCGCCAAGCATTCGAGGAAGCGATTCATACGCACGCGTACCAGTACATCGTCGAGTCGCTCGGCCTGGACGAGGGCGAGATCTTCAATGCGTACCATGAGGTGTCATCGATCCGTGCGAAGGATGAATTTCTGATCCCGTTCATCCATACGTTGACCGATCCGTCGTTCAAGACTGGCACGCTCGAGGCGGACCAGAAGCTGCTGAAGTCGTTAATCGTCTTCGCGTGCGTGATGGAGGGGCTGTTCTTCTACGTCGGGTTCACGCAAATACTGGCGTTGGGTCGGCAGAACAAGATGACCGGTGCTGCTGAGCAGTACCAGTACATCCTGCGCGACGAGTCGATGCACTGCAACTTTGGCATCGACCTGATTAATCAGATCAAGCTTGAGAATCCGCATTTGTGGACGCCGGCATTTCGCGAGGAGATTTGCGGCTTATTCAAGCATGCGGTTGAACTCGAGTACCGGTATGCGGAGGACACGATGCCGCGCGGCGTGCTGGGCTTGAACGCCGGTATGTTCAAGAGCTATCTGCGATTCATTTGCAATCGGCGCTGCCAGCAGATCGGCCTGGAGCCGTTGTTCCCGAACGAGGAAAATCCGTTTCCGTGGATGAGCGAGATGATCGACTTGAAGAAGGAGCGCAACTTCTTCGAGACGCGAGTGATTGAATATCAAACCGGTGGCGCGCTGAGTTGGGAATGACGCGCACCAATGAATAGGTAGGGGTGTGCAGCACGTGATGGCGGCGATGACGCCGCCGCGTGTGCCGCACAAGTTTAGGAGAAGTGCCGCCTGATGCAATATGCGCCTGACCGCCTGGATAGCCGACTGACGACGAACGGCACGGTGCGAACCCTTCAGTGGGATGGGCAAACTACCCCCGGAAAAGCCTTCGGCCGCGGTGTCGTGTGCCGGACTGCTTCAAATCATTCGCCGGCAGCGATGCCGGTCGTGTTTGGGCGCACGGAGCCGCTGGGTCGGTCCCGTGCGCCTTGCCGCATTCATTAGCGTAAGCAGGAGGCAGGTGCGTACGCCGATGAATAATCCGCTTCGCAGCAGCCGCGTTGAAAAAACGCGTTGGCGGGAAGCGGGTTTTGACGAAGGGTGTTTGTAACTCTCATCTGAACCTGAAGGAGAAAAAGATGGTCACTGCAAAGAAAAAACCGGCTGCGAAGAAAGCAGCAGCAAAACCCGCTGTGAAGAAGGTCGCAGCGAAGAAGGCAGCACCGGCCAAGAAAGCGACGCCGGCGAAGAAGGCGGCGCCGGCTAAAAAGGTTGCCGCCAAGAAGGTCGCGGCGAAGAAGGTCGCGGCGAAGAAGGCGGCACCGGCCAAAAAGGTTGCAGCGAAGAAGGTTGCGGCGAAGAAAGCGGCACCGGCCAAAAAGGTCACGGCGAAGAAGGTCGCCGTGAAGAAGGTAGCCGCGAAGAAGGCGGCACCGGCCAAGAAGGCCGCACCGACCAAGAAGGCGGCGGTCAGAAAGGTCGCCGCGAAGAAAGCACCGGCGAAGAAGGCGGCGGCAGCAAAGAAGGCGCCGGCGAAGAAAGCTGCGGCCAAGAAGCCGGCTGCGAAGAAGGCAGCGGCGAAGAAAGCTGCCCCTGCCCCTGCCGCCCCTGCGACGCCGACGCCGGCTGCGCAGGCCAACGCGGTGAAGACCGCGTTGAACCCGGCTGCGGCATGGCCGTTCCCGACTGGCAGCCGTCCGTAATCGACACGTCGAATGGGGCCGGTGCGTTACGACGCGCCGGCGCGCCACCAGTGGTCGAGCGACATGACATCCCACACCAGGCGCGCGCCCGGTGCGGGATGTTTTTCAATGCGTCACGCGCGTGACGCCGCCTGCGGACAGTAGCCGGACGCGATCGCCGGCACGGAATGCCTCGCCGGTGGCCGCCTGCGTGATCGAGCGTAGGTCGCCGTTATCAAGCCGCACCGTGATTTCCAGGCCGTTGGAGGTGCCGGCCTGTTGGGCAACGGTATTGCCTGCCACCGCGCCCGCAATGCCGCCGATGATGCCGGTCAGGATCGAGCCGCGGCCGCCCCCGATCGAACTGCCCGCCACCGCGCCAAGCGCACCCCCGCCGAACGTTCCAAGCGCGGCGCCGCCTTCGTTATCCGCAGCGATGTGCACTGCCCGTACGCTTTCCACGGTTCCCATGCGCACTGTCTGTTCGCGCTGCGCCTGCGATGCGGTGTAGACGTCGGCCGAGCCAGCGGGCGTAAAGCACGCTGCCAGCGAAAGGCTGGCGGACAGCATTACGACGAGCGTAACGTGTCTGTTGATCATCATCGTTGCTCTCCCATAGTTCAAGGCAAGCGGTAGCCGAATGCGACTTCGAAACGAGCGCCGATTTCGGTTCGATTCAATGTATAGGTCTGTGGTCCTTGATGCGCGATCTTGATCGACCCCATCAGGCTCGCGAGGCGTCCGGTGGTGGCCCAGTCCAGGCCTTTTTCGATGCCGTAAAGCAGGCCACTGCGGAAGGCGTCGCCACAACCGGTAGGCTCGACGATCCGCTCTGCCGGCACGACCGGAATGGTTTCAACGCCATTGCGGTGATGAATCGTCGCACCCTGCGCGCCGAGCGTGATGATCAGCGCGTCGACGCGACTCGCGATGTCCGTCACGGACCACCCGGTCTTGTCGCTCAAGAGTTTCGCTTCGTAATCATTGACTGCCACGTAGGTCGCAAGTTCAATCATCCGGCGCAGTTGGGCTCCATCAAGAATCGGTAGCCCTTGGCCCGGATCGAACATGAACGGGATGTTCGCTTGCGCGAATTGCTCTGCATGCTCGCACATGCCTTGTGCACCGTCCGGCGCGACGATGCCGAGTGTGACATCTTGCGCGTCGCTGACGCGGTTCAGGTGGCTCATTAGCATGGCGCCGGGATGAAACGCGGTGATCTGGTTGTTTTCCTGGTCGGTCGTGATCATGGCCTGCGCCGTGTGTGTGTCTGGCAGCACGCGCACGCAATCACGGCGTATGTCCAGCGAGTCGAGCCGCTCCAGATAGCGTTGGGCATCGATTTCGCCGAGCGTCGCCATAATCAGCGGCTCGCCACCCAGTAACTTCAGCCCGTATGCGATATTCCCGGCGCAGCCGCCAAATTCACGGCGCATGGATGGAACGAGGAAGCTGACGTTCAGAATATGGACCTGGTCGGGCAAGATGTGCTCGCGAAAGTGCCCTTCGAACATCATGATGTTGTCGTACGCGAGCGAGCCGCAGATTAGCGTAGCCACAGTGGTGATTCCTTATGATAGGTTGAGTGCTGGATCGCCCCCGCGCGCGTATCGCCGGCGTGCAGGTGCGTGCTTGCACCGGCTGCCGGACGAGATACCCGTGGCGGCAAGGCCGGTATCGAGCCAGTCGCCTGCGCTGGGCGGCGACAGGCAGGGAGTTTATTTCAGTGCAGCAAGGGCCGCGTCGTAATGGGGTTCGTTTTTAATTTCCGACACCCGTTCCACGTGCAGCACCTTGTCGTCCCCATCGAGCACGACGACGGCGCGCGCGGTCAAGCCGGCCAGCGGTCCGGTCTTGATCTCCACCCCGTATTGGCCGGCGAACTCCCGGTTACGGAACGTCGACGCCGTGATCACGTTCTCGATGCCTTCGGTCGTGCAGAACCGCGTCGCCGCAAACGGTAAGTCGGCCGAAATCACGATGACGACGGTGTTCTCCAGCTTGCTTGCCGCTTCATTGAACTTGCGCGTTGATGTTGCGCAGGTGGGCGTATCCAGGCTCGGCACGATGTTCAGGACCTTGCGCTTGCCAGCGAAGTCGTTGAGTTTCACGTCCGCCAGGTCCTTGCCGACCAGTGAGAATGGCGCGGCCTTCTGGCCGACGGCTGGCAGCGTACCGGCGACTTCGATCGGATTACCTCCGAGAGTGACTTGGCTCATGGTTTCTCCTGCGATGGTGGCGTTGGGCGCTCGGGCCGAGCGCTTGCTGCCGGGTTAATGATGGGGTGGCGCGCATGCCGCGCGCCACGACGGGCCGTGTCGCGTCGTGCCGCGATGGTGTGGTGCAGTTTCAATTGACCGGCGACGAGCCGGTAGACGGTACCGCAGCGGGGACAGCGGGTAGCGAGCGTCATGTCAACGGGTTCCCTTGAACCGGCGCACGGCGCGCCGGTCAATCGGTTGAGGTGCCGGTATGCTAATTAATTATCCCGGCGTTGCCCGGCCAGGCACGCCCATCCGTCTTGTTCACGCCAAACGGCAAGCTCGATGTGGCGCGCGTAGGCCGCTGCGACTTCGTCCGCTTGGCGCGCCAGTACCCCGGATAGCGCCAGTCTTCCGCCCGGTTTTACCCTGGAGGCCAGCATCGAAGCCATCAGCTTCAGCGGATTGGATAGGATGTTGGCGATGACTACATCGAACTCGTTTGCGGGGCACTCGTGAGGCAGCCCATATGTGACATCGACGCGATTGCGCTCGCTGTTATGCTGGGCCGAGTCGATCGCCTGCGGGTCGATGTCGATGCCTACGACCGGCGTGGCACCGCACTTGCGCGCGAGTATCGCTAGGATGCCAGAGCCACATCCGTAGTCGAGCAGCGAATCGCCGGCACGCACGTGCTGCTCGATCCATTCCATGCACAGGCGTGTGGTCGGATGGCTGCCGGTGCCAAAGGCGAGCCCCGGGTCGAGTTCCAGCACCACGGCGTCGTGCTGCGGTGCCTCGTGCCATGAGGGCACGACCCAGATCCGCTGGCCGACATGGATGGGCTCGAACTGGGATTGCGTGAGCCGCACCCAGTCCTGCTCCTGGACGTCGCGCGCGGTAAAGGCCGGTAGCGCGGGCAGACCGGCCTCATTCGCAGCGGCCGCTAGCAATACGGCGGGGTCCTGCTGGGCGGCAAGCATTGCAATCACCCGCGAGTGCGTCCAAGCGGCGCGCTCTGGCACGAGGCCGGGCTCACCGAACAGCGCTTGTTCGTGCGGCGTGTCTGCGTCGGCGTCCTCGACGCAGACCGACAACACGCCAAGCTCGAGCAACGCGTCTGACAAGGACTCGGCGCGTTCGCGACTGACTTCGACGACGACTTCGCGATAGCTCATGCCCGTTACGCTTCCTTAGGGGCGACCTGCTGCTTGGCAGCCAGCTTGTCTTCGAGGTAATGGATGCTCGTGCCGCCCTGGACGAACTTGGCGTCCAGCATCAATTCCCGGTGCAACGGGATATTCGTCTGAATACCCTCGACCACCATCTCGGACAACGCGATACGCATCCGGTTGATCGCCTGTTCGCGGGTCGCACCGTACGCGATCAGCTTGCCGATCATCGAATCGTAGTTGGGCGGCACGAAGTAGCCATTGTACGCGTGCGAATCGACGCGGATGCCCGGGCCGCCGGGCGCGTGCCATGACGTGATCCGTCCCGGCGACGGCGTGAACTTAAATGGATCTTCCGCGTTGATCCGGCATTCAATCGCGTGACCGCGGAATGCGATGTCGCGTTGCCGCACCGACAGTTTCTCGCCTGCCGCGATGCGGATCTGCTCCTGGACGATATCCACGCCCGTGATCAGCTCGGTCACCGGATGCTCAACCTGGACCCGGGTGTTCATTTCGATGAAGTAGAATTCGCCGTTCTCGTACAGGAACTCGAACGTGCCGGCACCCAGGTAGCCCATTTTCTTGCACGCTTCGGCGCAGCGATCGCCGATCCGGTCGATCAACCGACGCGCGATGTGAGGCGCCGGCGCTTCTTCGATCACTTTTTGATGGCGCCGCTGCATCGAGCAGTCACGCTCGCCAAGCCAGACCGCGCTCTTGAACGAATCAGCCAGCACCTGGATCTCGATGTGTCGCGGATTCTCCAGGAACTTTTCCATGTAGACCTGCGGGTTGCCGAACGCGCGGCCGGCTTCTTCACGCGTCATGTTGACCGCGTTGACGAGTGCCGCTTCCGTGTGCACGACCCGCATACCGCGCCCGCCGCCGCCGCCGGCGGCCTTGATAATCACCGGATAGCCGACCGAGCGCGCGATCTTGACGATCTCCTTTGGATCGTCCGGCAACGCGCCGTCCGAGCCTGGGACGCACGGCACGCCTGTCTTGATCATCGTTTGCTTGGCGCTGACCTTGTCGCCCATCAGCCGGATGGTCTCTGGGCGCGGGCCGATGAACGTGAAGCCGGATTGCTCGACCCGCTCCGCAAAATCGGCGTTCTCAGACAGGAAGCCGTAGCCCGGATGGATCGCTTCGGCATCAGTGACTTCCGCCGCGCTGATGAGCGCCGGCATGTTTAGGTAGCTCAGGTTCGACGGCGCCGGCCCAATGCAGACTGCTTCGTCGGCAAGGCGTACGTACTTCGCTTCCTTGTCGGCTTCCGAATAGATGACAACCGTCTTGACGCCGAGCTCGCGGCACGCGCGCTGGATGCGCAGTGCGATTTCGCCGCGGTTGGCAATGAGTATTTTCTCGAACATAGGCACAGTGACTCGTTAGCCGATCACAAACAGCGATTGGCCGTATTCGACAGCTTGGCCGTTTTCGACGAGGATTTCCTTGACCACGCCCGTTTTGTCGGCTTCGATCTCATTGAGCAGCTTCATCGCCTCGATAATGCAGATCGTTTGGCCCTCTTTGACCGAGTCGCCAACTTGCACGAACGGATCGGCTCCCGGCGACGGCGCGCGGTAGAACGTGCCAACCATCGGTGAGGTGACCACATGGCCTTGCGGCGTGGCAGCGGCGGGGGTTGCGGGTGCGTTGGACTCAGTCGACGCGGCAGCCGGTGCGCCGGGCACACCGGTGACCTGCGGTGCCGGGGCATATTGTGCCTGGGACGGCAGATAGACAGGTGCCGCGTTCTTGACGATCCGGACTTTGCCTTCGCCTTCGGTGACTTCAAGTTCCGAGATGCCGGACTCGGATACCAGGTCGATCAGGGTTTTGAGTTTGCGTAGATCCATCGGAGGTCCCCAATTTGATGTGGCGCCCGGGCCAGGCCCGGAATAGCGAAAGTGTGGTGTTGCCAGGAAAAGACGTCAATGCGGCCGGCCCAGGCGCTCCAGCGCAAAGTCCAACGCGTACAAGTAGCCTCGCCAGCCGAGCCCGCAGATCACGCCCTCCGCCAAGTCGGAGAGATACGACACATGGCGGAAAGCTTCGCGTCGATGCACATTCGACAAGTGGATCTCGACAAACGGGATCCCGGTTGCCGCGATCGCGTCGCGGATCGCGACGCTGGTGTGCGTGAGGGCCGCGGGGTTAATCAGCACAAAGCCGATCTGCTCGTCGCGCGCCTGGTGCAGGCGCTCGATGATGTCCCCCTCGTGATTGCTCTGGAAGCAAATGAGCGCCGCCCCTGCGGCGTTGGCCTTCTGCGCCAGCGCCTGCTCGATCTGGGCGAGCGTCGTACTGCCGTACGTCTGCGGCTCGCGTGTACCGAGCAGATTCAGGTTGGGGCCGTTGACGACCAGGATGCGAAGACTCATAGGAGCTCGTTTTCTGCGAATTTGCGCGCACTTTACCGCTGATTCAAAAAAATTGTCCAGTTTTCGGCGCATTCGCCGCTAAAAGAACGGACGTTCGGCAAAACGTGGCGGCTGTAAATTAAGCCGATCAAGCGGCAAATGGCAGCCAACAGTGGCAAACGTCTACAATTTATCAATAAATTACCGTGTAATTTGTAATCGACATTTGTGATCAACACGCGCTGCCGATGACTGACACGCGAGTGCCGAGTTGGTGTGCCGCACAGCACTGACTGTTCCGCCTAGGTCATAGCGCGTCCAGTTCCATGCTCAGCCGCGCCACGTCGATTTCACCCAGCTTCGAGTAGCGAACGTGTCCCGCTTTGTCGATGACTACGGTAAACGGCAACCCGCCGGCCTGATTGCCGAACTGGCGAGCCAAGTCCGCGCCGCCGAAACCGGCTACGTAGACTGGGTAGCCAATCGTCACTTTGGATAGAAATTGCGATATGTTCCGGGCCGAATCGACGCCAATGCCGACGAAGCGCACGCCTTTGTCCGCGTAGCGGCGTTGCAACCCGGACAGCGCCGGCATTTCTTTCACGCATGGCGCACACCACGACGCCCAGAAGTTCACCACGGTGACTTTGCCGCGATACTGGGCCAACGGCTGAAGCTGGCCTACCGGATCGGGCAACGAACTAGCAAACAGCGCGCGTACTGCGTCGTCGTGGGCCGCGTAGGGCGGCACGGTGGCGTATGCCGACTGCGCGGTGCCCGCTGGCTGCGCTGCACAGGCAGGCAGCGGCGCGCACAGCAAGCAGGCCACAGCGCGCCACGCGGCACGGGCGCGGCGTGCCGGCGCTGGTGCGGGGCAAGCAGGTGGGAAGCTAGGATATAACGTCGAGTTCATCGCATTTCCATTAAGCAAGGGCGAACTGCTACAGTCCGCGCCGGTTCAGTGCAGTGCAGTGCAGTGCAGTCCGGTGCGGTGCAGGCATGTGGACGTGCGGATGTGCGCAACTGCCGCTGCCATTCAACCCGCATCGAGCAGTGCCCGGACCGACGCCGCGTTGGCGCGCGCCTGTCGTCCGCGCGCATCGGCACGGACCGCGCCACGCAAATCATTTGTGTCGTATAGCGCCACATGGAGGCCGACCGCGTTGCCGTCRCTGTCGCGGGCGATGAAGCTCAATGTCTCAACCGCCCCCCGGCCGGCGAAATGGCGCGTCTCGGATACGTCGTACTGTATGCCGGCGTTCAGTAGGTGGATGGCGACTTCTTTCGGATTGTCACAAAACACTTGCAGGTGGATGTCCGAATGGACGCCGGCCGTGCCGTTAAGCACGGCACCGGTTAAGTAGGGATTGAATTGCGCGAGCCGCGCCATCCAGTCCAGCGCGGTTTTGCGCAGCCGCCGCAGAATGCCGGGCTGCGTGTCGCCATGGAATAACGCCAGATATTCCCGTATTTCTTCTTCGATTCGGTCATTATCTGGCAACCATTCACCGGCAACGCGCGTCTCACCGATGATCTGCCGGGCTGCCTTGCGCTTGGCGCTAGCATAGTCGAGCCCGTCTTCGGCGATTAGGCGCGCGGCCACCATCGCGATTTCATCGCGCACGCGGTCCCGCTCCAGATGCAGTTTCGAAGCCATAGCAGTAATAATACCCGCAGTTCGCACACGCGCCGCGCACTGCCGCCGTGCGGGGCCCGGCTCGCGTGCAGCCCCTCGGTTACAATGTTGTACTTTACTCCACGCCAGTTCCGGACGCAGTTCGACGATGCGGCGCGGGCCGCGCCCGCTCGGTGGACGGACTCCAACGCTATGCACATTCATATTCTCGGGATTTGCGGCACGTTCATGGGTGGCCTGGCCGTACTGGCGCGCGCTGCGGGTCACAAGGTCACGGGCTGCGACACCGGCGTGTACCCACCGATGAGCACCCAGTTGCAAAGCCAAGGCATCGAGTTGATTCAGGGCTATGGTGAAGAACAACTGGCGTTGCAGCCGGACCTGTTTGTCGTTGGCAATGTCGTGATGCGCGGCAACCCGCTCATGGAGGCGATTCTGGATCGCGGCTTGCCCTACGTGTCAGGCCCGCAGTGGTTGGGGGAGCACGTGCTGGCCGGCAAATGGGTGCTAGCCGTCGCCGGCACACACGGCAAGACCAGTACGGCGTCGATGCTCGCGTGGTTGCTCGAGGACGCGGGAATGAACCCTGGCTTCTTAATCGGCGGCGTGCCGTTGAACTTTGGCATCTCCGCCCGGCTGACCGATTCGAGTTTTTTCGTGATCGAGGCAGATGAGTACGACACCGCATTCTTCGACAAACGGTCTAAGTTTGTCCACTACCGGCCCCGCACGGCCATATTGAACAACCTCGAATTCGACCATGCCGATATCTTCGACAACCTGGCGGCGATTGAGACGCAGTTTCACCATCTGGTGCGCACCATTCCAAGGACGGGGCGGCTCGTCGTGAACGGCACCGATGACGCATTGCAGCGTGTGCTGGCCCGCGGCTGCTGGAGCGAGGTCGAGCGCTTCGGCGTCGAGGGCGGATGGCAGGTGCTGCCGGCAGATGAGGCAAGTCCGGCAGACGAGCGTTTCGCGGTGTATTGGCGTGCGCAACGGGTGGGGGTGGTCAACTGGTCGCTGCAAGGCGAGCACAACCGGATGAACGCGCTGGCTGCCATCGCGGCCGCGCACAACGTCGGCGTGCCGGCTGTGCAGGCGGCGACGTCGCTTGGCGGTTTTCGCAATGTAAAGCGTCGCATGGAGGTGCGTGGCAGCATCGATGGCGTTACCATCTACGATGACTTCGCGCACCATCCGAGCGCGATCGGCACGACCATCGCCGGCTTGCGCACCCGCATCGGCGATGCGCCGCACGCCCGAATCCTCGCGGTGCTCGAGCCGCGCTCGAATACAATGAAACTCGGCACGATGAAGGCGCAGCTTCCGGCAAGTCTGGCGGGCGCCGATCTGGTGTTCGGCTACGGTGCGCCTTCGGGCAAGGACGCGCTCGGCTGGGACCTCGGGGCGGCGCTTGCGCCGCTGGGCGACAAGGCGCACGCTTTCGACGACCTCGGCGCACTGGTGCGGGCCGTCGCCGCGGCTGCGCGTGCCGGCGATCATGTGCTCGTGATGAGCAACGGCAGTTTCGGCGGCGTACACCAGAAGCTGTTTGACGCGCTGGCGAACCGGGGCGCGACATGATTCTCTATCTGCACGGATTCCGCTCTTCCCCCCGCTCGTTCAAGGCACGCCTGCTGGCTGAGCGGCTGACGCGGCTCGGTCGAGCCGGCGACTGGCTGTGCCCGCAATTGCCGGTGTCGCCGCGCGACACGATCGCGCTGGCTGAGCGACTCGTCCAACAGACTCAACAGGCGCGTGCAGCGGAGCGCGCCGCGCCGGTCACGCTGATCGGCAGCTCGCTGGGTGGGTTTTTTGCCACCTATCTGGCCGAAAAACATGGCTGGCCGGCGATGCTGCTCAACCCGGCGGTGATGCCGCAGCGCGACTTGTCCGCGTATCTCGGTGAGCAGCCGTTGTGGCACGGTGGCGGCTCGGTCGTTGTCGAGCCACATCACCTTGACGAGTTGCGTGCGCTGCAGGTCGCCGCGATCACGCGGCCCGAGCGGTATCATTTGATTGCCGCGACCGGCGACGAAGTCCTCGACTACCGGGAGATGCTTGCACATTACGCCGGTGTGCGCACCACGCTGATCAATGGCGGCGACCATGCGATCAGCGATTTTGCGACGTACGTGGACGAGGTGCTCGCGTTTTGCGGCATCGACACCGACCGCGGACCCGTCGCGGCGTAGGACTAGACCCCCGGGCGGCGCACGCGGCGCCGTCCCCGGCCGCCGCGCGCGGCCTTCACGTTTCGAGAGTACCGAGTGAACGTTTTTTTTGAGGAATCCGGTAGTTTTAAGGCTGGCACAGTATTGAATCGGCAAGGTGACGCGTTCCAGGTCGAGTTGCCGGGTGGGCGTCGTGCCAAGGTTCGCAGCAAGGACGTGCTGATCGAGTTCGACAGCCCGAGCGCCGCCGACCTGATTCAGCAGGCCGATGCGGCGGCGAAGGAAATCGACTTGGATTTCTTGTGGGAAATCTCTCCACCGGACGAGTTTCGCTTCACCGACCTAGCCAATGACTATTTCGGTGGCACGCCGGATCCCGTGCAAAAGAGCGCGCTGGTACTTTGCATGCACGGCTCGCCGGTCTACTTCCGACGTAAAGGACGGGGGCAGTACCAGCGCGCGCCCGAAGAGCAGTTGAAAATGGCGCTCGCGGCGCTGGAGCGGCGGCGCCAACAGGCGATCGTGCAACAGCAGTACGAGGACGAGCTTAAAGCCGGCAGGCTGCCTGCCGCGTTCGACGGCAAGGTGCTCGGCTTGCTCACGCGTGCGGACAAAAATTCGATTGAATACAAGGCACTGGAAGCGGCTGCGCTCGCATTGGGTAAGTCGGCCGCGCAATTGATGCTGGACGTCGGCGGCATCCCGTCGGCCCGCGCGCTGCACGAAGCGCGGTTTCTGTCTGAGTATTTTCCACACGGTACCGGCTTTCCCACGTTGAACGCGGGTCCGTTGCCGGAGGACCTGGGTGAGGCGATCGGTGTGCAAGCGTTTTCCGTCGATGACGTGACCACCACCGAGATCGACGACGCCTTCTCGGTCCAGCGCCTGCCGCACGGGCGCGCAAGGATCGGTATTCACATCGCGGCGCCGGCGCTGGGCATCGAGCGCGGCGACGCGGTGGACGCGATCGCGCGTGCGCGCTTGTCAACCGTTTACATGCCGGGCGACAAGATCACGATGTTGCCGGACGATTTCGTTGGCACGTTCACGCTGAAGGAGGGCGGATTGCGGCCGGCGTTGTCGCTATACCTGATCATCGACACCGCCACGCAGGACATCGTGATGACTGAGACGGTGGCTGAGCGCGTGCATGTGGTCAGCAACCTGCGGCACAACGTGTTGGACGAGATCATCACCGAGCAGACGCTCGAGGCCGGCGCCGGAGACTACCCGCACAAGGACGAGATCGCGGTGCTGTGGCCCTTCGCCAAGGCGCTGTACGAGCGACGTCAGCAGGCGCGTATCGGCTACGGACTCAGGCGCGAGGTGCAGCGCAACATTGACTACAACTTCTACGTCGACGGCGAGCATGTCAGCATCACGCCGCGCCGTCGCGGTTCACCGTTGGACCTGATCGTGGCGGAACTGGCGATCCTGGCCAATAGCCGCTGGGGCGCGTTCCTGCATGAGCATGGCGTGCCGGGCATCTATCGCGCGCAGCGCGCGTTCGGCCCGAATCGCACGCGGATGCAGACCACGCCGGCGCCGCACGAAGGGCTTGGCGTGGCGCAGTATGCGTGGAGCACTTCGCCGCTGCGCCGGTATGTCGACTTGGTGAATCAGTGGCAGTTGCTGGCGTGTGTCCGGCATGGCGTTACCGCGAAGCTGGCCGCGCCGTTCAAGCCGAAGGACGCGGACCTGTACGCCATCGTGCAAAATTTTGACGAGACCTATACCGCGTATGCCGACCACCAGCGGCGCATGGAATATTTCTGGTGTCTGCGCTGGCTAAAGCAAGAAAAGCGCGACCGGGTGGTGGCCACGATCGTCAAGGACGACGTCGTGCGACTCGAAGAAGTCCCGCTGCTATTGCACGTGCCGGGGTTGGGCGTGCAAGCGCGCGGCACGCGTGTGCTGCTCGAGGTGATGGCGATCGACGAGCTGCGCGTGGAGGCGTCGTGTCGGCTCATCGAAGTGCTGGACGTGACGCGTGTGACGGGCGGCGACGAGACGAACGAGGACGCGGATAGGGCGCTGGACACGAACAGCGGAACGGACATGGAAGCCGCGACGGGTCATGACGTCCAGGTGCTAGGCGACGCGTCCGATGCCTCAGCGAAATCCGGCGATGCACAGCCGGATGCGGGCGCGGCCGTTCACGGCGATGTGACGCACCAGCGCAATGATGGTGAGGTGGCGCAATGAGCGCGCCGCCTGCGCCGGGCGGCCAGGGTCCGGACCGCTATGCGGTGATCGGCAACCCAGTCGCGCATAGCAAGTCACCGGCCATCCATGCAAGCTTTGCCCAGCAGACGGGCGAGCCGGTCGAATACGACCGGATTCTTGCGCCGGTGGACGGCTTTGCGCAGGCCGTGGACGCTTTCGTGTCGGCCGGTGGGTGCGGGCTAAACGTCACGGTGCCGTTCAAGCTGCAGGCTTATGCGCTGGCGACACGGCGTTCCGCGCGGGCGCAGGCGGCCGGGGCGGTTAATACGTTGCGCTTTGACCGCGTGGACGGCGGCCGCATCGAGATTGTCGGCGACAACACCGATGGCGTTGGACTTGTCACTGACGTCGAAGCGCAGCCGCGTGTCGCGCTCAACGGCGCGCGCGTGCTGCTGCTCGGCGCGGGCGGCGCGGCGCGCGGCGTGATCCTGCCATTGCTGGAGCGCCGGCCCCGCGCGCTGACAATCGTCAATCGGACTGCGGCGCGTGCAGCCGAGTTGACCGAGCGCTTTGCAGCGTCCGCCCGGGCGGCGGGCTGTGCATTGGAAGGCGGCGCGCCGGGCGTGGAGCACGGCGTCTATGATATCGTGATCAACGCGACCGCCGGCAGTCTGGATGGGGCCGTACCGGTATTCGCAGCGGCGTGCGTCGGCCCAGGTACGCTCGCGTACGACATGATGTATGCAGCCGGGCCCACGGTGTTCATGCAGCACGCCGCCCGCCTGAGCGCGCGCACGGTCGATGGCCTCGGGATGCTCGTGCGGCAGGCCGCGGAATCGTTCTTTGTCTGGCGTGGCGTGCGTCCCGACCCGGCTCCGGTGCTCGCGGCGCTGCGCGCGTCGCTGTAGGCGCGCGCGAGCATCGCGTGGCCAGGCCGTCCGTATAAGCAAGTAGAATACGGGTCCGCCCGCCGCGTCGTTCGCGGTGCTTCTTGCAGATCCGACCATGTCCTTCATTGCTACCCTGGAGCGCGCCTGGCAGCGCACGCAATCATTGCTGTGCGTCGGGCTCGACCCCGAGCCATCGCGTTTTCCGCCGCATCTGGCCGGGCGCGCCGATGCCATTTTCACGTTCTGCCGCGACATCGTCGATGCCACCGCGCCCTATGCGAGCGCATTCAAGCCGCAGATTGCCTATTTCGCCGCACACCGCGCGGAAGCGCAACTCGAGGCGTTGATCGCGCACATCCACGCGCGGCACCCGGGGCTGCCGGTAGTGCTGGACGCCAAGCGCGGCGATATCGGCAGCACCGCAGAGCAGTACGCGCGCGAAGCGTTCGAGCGATATCGCGCAGACGCGGTGACGGTCAACCCTTATCTGGGGTTCGACTCGATCGAGCCGTATCTTGCGTATCGGGACAAGGGCGTGATCGTGTTGTGCCGCACGTCGAATCAGGGCGGCTCGGACTTGCAATTCCTCGACATCGGAGGGCGGCCTCTGTACCAGCACGTGGCGGCGCTTGCCGCCGAGCAATGGAATACCAGCGGACAGCTCGGGCTGGTGGTGGGCGCGACGTTCCCGAAAGAAATTGATGCGGTGCGCCAGCTCGTTGGTACGATGCCGCTGCTGATTCCGGGAATCGGCGCGCAAGGCGGCGACATCGAGGCGACGGTCCATGCCGGCCGTACAGCTGACGGCACCGGCATGATGATCAACTCGTCGCGCGCGATTCTGTACGCGCGTAGCGGTGAGGACTTTGCAGCGGCCGCAGCCGAGGCTGCGCGCGCGACGCGCGACGCGATCAACGCTTATCGCTAACTGACCGACGGGACGCGCTCGCCGGCAACGGCTCGCTCAGTGTTCCTTTTCGTCCAGTAGCTTGAGTAACCCGCGCAACGCATGCGCAGCTGACTGCTTGCGAATCTGGCCGCGATCCCCGCGCAATAGCTGGACCTCGCTGATCGTATGCAATCGGTTTGTCCACGCAAACACGACGGTGCCCACCGGTTTGGCCTCGCTGCCGCCGTCCGGGCCGGCCAAGCCGGTGATTGACAGCGCGAGTTGCGCGCGGCTGTTGCGCAGTGCGCCTTCGGCCATCGCACGCGCCACAGGCTCGCTGACCGCGCCGTGGCGCTCAATCATGTCGGCCGGCACGCCAATCATCTCGGTCTTGGCCAGGTTCGAATAGGTCACGAAGCCCCGCTCGAACCAGCCGCTGCTGCCCGGAATGTCGGTGATCGCCGTCGCGACCATGCCGCCGGTGCATGATTCTGCGGTGACGAGCATCAGGCGCTCGTCGCGCAAGCGGTTGCCAACGCGAATCGCAAGTTGGTGGACTACCGTGTCAGTTGCCATCGAATTAAATTTGTTGTTGGCTAGCAAGAAGGAAACCACCTGTCATCATCGCGTGCGTGCTGTCGCGACACGTCAAAACGAGCGTACCAGCGCGATGACGAGCAGTGTGAAGAATGCCGCGACGATATCGTCGAACATGATGCCGAAGCCGCCTGACAACCGCCTGTCAAAATAGCGGATCGGCGGCGGCTTGACCATGTCAAAAAAGCGGAATGTCAGGAACGCGCCGAGTTGGCCGGCAAAGTTTGCCGGCGTGACGAACAGCAGCACCAGCCAGATCGCGATGATCTCGTCCCAAACCACCGCGCCCGGATCCGCCACGCCCATGCGTCGCGCCGTGAAGCCGGTGAAGCCGCATCCGGCAACAAAGCCGACCGCGATCAGCATCCACCATTGCACGACGCTTAGGTACGGATTCAGCGCGATGAACGACAGCCAACCGAACAGGGTCCCGACTGTGCCGGGCATCACCGGCGATAGGCCGCTGCCAAAGCCGAACGACAACACGTGCAGCGGATGGGACAACATGAAACGCGCGGTGGCGCGCGAGCGCGGCGCGGCGCGGCGGCCGGGCGGCGTGCCGCCCGGGGTCACCGTCGCGACATGCGGCCGGTGCGCATTGGAGTGGGATGGGTCATTCTGCATGGAAATGGTCAAAACTGCGCCAAGTTGTGCCGATCGGGGCGCCGGACGCATCGTACCAATGCACCGCGTGTGCGTTGACGGCGGTGGTGTCACCCGCGGGCGGATCGGCAAGGGCGTCTATTGTACCTATCCGCGTGAGTGGCACGCCGATGCGTGCGGCGAGCGCGAGCAGCGTGGCGCGTTGGCTGGGCGGCGCGGTGAAGCACAGCTCGTAGTCGTCGCCGCCCTCGATCGCGCAGCGGTGTTGGATCGACAGGGGCTGCGCGCGCAGGGCGGCTGAGCGCGGCAGCGCGTCGACATCCACGCGTGCGGCCACGTGGGAACGCTTGAGAAGGTGCGCTAAGTCCCCGGCCAACCCGTCGGACAGGTCGAGCGCGGCGTGCGCGACGCCCCGTAGCGCGATGCCGAGCGCGATACGGGGTTCGGGCATCTGCAGGGCATGACGTAACGCGGGCAGCTCGTTCGCGGCGAGCGGCCATTCACCGCGCAGCGCGCCCAGCGCCAGGCGTGCGTCACCCAGCACGCCGGATACCCAGATGTCATCGCCGGGCTGGGCGGCGTCGCGGCGCAGTGCCTGGCCACGGGGCACGTCGCCGAACACGGTGATGCAGATGTTCAGCGCTCCCGCGGTGGTGTCGCCGCCGACCAACTCGCAGCCGTGGCGATCGGCCAGCGCAAATAGCCCCTGCGCAAATGCCTCGAGCCAGTCCTGGCGCGCCACGCCCGCATCCGGCAGCGCCAGCGCCAGCGTGAACGCGCGTGGTTCGGCGCCCATTGCGGCCAAGTCCGACAGGTTGACCGCCAGAGCCTTGTGCCCCAATGTCGCCGGCGGGACGTCAGCGAAGAAGTGGCGCCCCTCGATCAGCATGTCGGTGGACACCGCCAATTCGTGCCCGGGCCGCCCGGCAAGCAACGCGCAATCGTCGCCGATCCCCAGCACGGCGTCGCGGCGTGATGGCCTGTGCCGGGCAAAATAACGATCAATGAGATTGAATTCAGATAAGGATGTCGGCATGATGCGTGACGAAGCTTGCATGACAGGGGTGCGCGCCGCGCCGTGCGCGACGCCGCTGCACGGTGTCGCCATCGCGGCGACAGTCGGACAGCGCCGATCCAAGATCCGCCAATGACGCTACAATGCAGCTCGACTACGCATTCTAATCCGCACTGCCAGGCCATTATGTCCACACCGACCCACAGCAAGCTGCGCGAAGCCGCGCTCGATTATCACGAATTCCCGACCCCGGGGAAAATCGCCATCGCGCCCACCAAGCAGATGATCAATCAGCGCGATCTCGCGCTGGCCTATTCGCCGGGTGTGGCGGCGGCGTGCGAGGAAATCGTGGCTAATCCGCTCAACGCGGCGCGCTTCACCGCACGCAGCAATTTGGTAGGCGTGGTGTCGAACGGCACAGCCGTGCTGGGCCTGGGCGATATCGGCCCGCTTGCGGCCAAGCCGGTCATGGAAGGCAAGGCCGTGCTGTTCAAGAAGTTTGCCGGCATCGACGTGTTCGACATCGAACTGAACGAAAAGGATCCGCAAAAGCTGATTGAGGTGATCGCCGCGCTGGAGCCAACCTTCGGGGGGATTAACCTGGAGGACATCAAGGCGCCAGATTGCTTCACGGTCGAGCGTGAGTGTCGCAAGCGGATGAAGATTCCGGTATTCCACGACGACCAGCATGGCACCGCGATTGTGGTGGCCGCGGCGGTAACCAACGGGCTGAAGGTCGTCGGCAAGTCGCTCAGCGAGGTGAAGGTGGTGGCCTGCGGCGCGGGTGCCGCGGCGCTTGCGTGCCTGAACCTGCTGCTCGGCATGGGGCTGAAGCGCCAGAACGTATTTGTCACGGACCTGATCGGCGTCGTCTACGAGGGCCGCACGGAGCTGATGGATCCGGACAAGGCGCTGTTCGCACAGGTCACCGACGCGCGCACGCTGTCCGATGTGATCGGCGGCGCGGACGTGTTCCTCGGTTTGTCCGCCGGCGGCGTGCTCAAGCCGGACATGGTCAAGCAGATGGCGGCCCGGCCGCTGATCTTGGCGCTGGCCAACCCGACGCCCGAAATCCTGCCGGAGGTCGCGCTCCAGGTGCGTCCCGACGCGATCCTGGCCACTGGCCGCACCGATTATCCGAACCAGGTCAATAACGTCCTGTGTTTTCCGTTCATTTTTCGCGGTGCGCTCGATGCCGGCGCGACGACGATTACCAAGGAGATGGAAATCGCCGCGGTCAACGCGATCGCCGAATTGGCGCGCCAGGAGCAAAGCGACATCGTGGCGACGGCGTACGGGATCCAGGACTTGACGTTTGGCCCTGAGTATCTGATTCCGAAGCCGTTCGATCCGCGGCTGATCGTGAAAATCGCGCCGGCGGTCGCGCAGGCCGCCATGGATTGCGGCGTCGCAACGCGGCCGATCGAGGATATGGACGCCTATAGGCAGCATCTGCAGCAGTTCGTGTATCACAGCGGCACGACGATGAAGCCGATTTTCCAGATCGCGCGCAGCATCGATGCGGACAAGAAGCGCATCGTGTTCGCCGAGGGCGAGGAGGAGCGCATCCTGCGCGCGGTACAGATCGTGGTCGACGAACGGCTGGCCAAGCCGATTCTGATAGGACGACCGGCGGTGATCGAGCAGCGCATCGCGCGCTACGGGCTGCGCCTCGTGCCGGGACAGGATTTCACGATCGTCAATACCGACCACGACGAGCGCTACCGTGATTTCTGGCAGACGTACTTTAAGATGATGGCGCGCAAGGGCATCACACAGCAATTGGCGAAAGTCGAGATGCGGCGACGCACCACGCTGATCGGCTCGATGCTGGTGCTCAAGGGCGAAGCCGATGGGATGATCTGCGGCACGATTTCGACCACGCACCGGCATTTGCACTTTATCGATCAAGTCATCGGCAAGCGCGCCGGCTGCTCGGTCTACGCGGCGATGAACTGCCTGGTGTTGCCGGACCGCCAGATCTTCCTAGCCGACACGCACGTGAACGTCGACCCGACACCGGAGGAGTTGGCCGAAATCACGGTGATGGCCGCGGACGAGGTGCGTCGTTTCGGCATCGAACCGAAGATCGCACTGCTATCCCACTCCAATTTCGGTTCGAGCAACGCGCCGAGTGCCAAGAAGATGCGCGACACGCTCGCGTTGCTGCAGCAGCGTGCCCCGCAACTGCAGATCGACGGTGAAATGCATGGCGATGTCGCGCTTGACGCAAACCTGCGCAAGTTTGTGCTGCCGGAGGCGACGCTCGAGGGCGACGCGAACCTGCTGATCCTGCCCAACATTGATGCGGCCAATATTTCATACAATCTGCTCAAGACCGCGGCGGGCAACAACATCGCGATCGGGCCGATCCTGCTGGGCGCGGCAAAGCCCGTGCATGTGCTGACCGCGTCCGCGACTGTGCGACGCATCGTGAACATGACTGCGCTGCTGGTGGCCGATGTGGCCGCGGGTACCAAGGAATCGGGCGGGCGATGAGCCGCGCGGAGGCAGGCAACGGCTCTGCCACCGTGGCATGGCGTGTGCTGTATGAGGCGCACGCATCGAAACCGGATGCACAAAAAAGCGTGCCTCACGAATGAGGCACGCAAGCGAATTTTTGATGACTGCAGCGAGCATCCGAATCTGGATTGCTTCGTAGACACTTTGGTGATGATAGACTCCGAACCCGTGTGCCAGTCATGGAAATTAACCTTGCAATTGTCTAACACCATTGATTATTAAGGCCATTCGGGATAACCTTACGTTTTAATGGTCGTATACGCGTCCTCTTCGCGAAACGAGATACAGGATCGGCAAGTGGCTCCGTTACGCCGTGCTTGCGGTGACCGTGTCCGCCACCAGCGTGCCTGGCTTGGTTTCCACCGCGTGGGCGCGAACTTGCTGCCGTCGGACGCGTCCATTGGCGCCTCGCTCGGCGAGGTGTCGATTGCCGGGCTGCCCGGTGAAGTGCAGTTCACGTTCCAATCGATCCAGGCCGGCGGCCCGTTCCCTTATCCAAAGGATGGCGAGGTGTTCGGTCATGTCGAGCGCCACCTGCCGGTGCGACCCCGTGACTATTCTCACGAGTACACGGTGAAGACGCCGCGCGCGTCATCGCGCAGAACAAAGAATCGTCTGCGCAAGAGTGCCGCGTTATATCGGTGAATGCTATTACACCGGCGACCATGACGCGAGTTTCAAACGAATTGTGGGATGACTACGGTTATGAGCGACAACACTTATTCGCACGGCACCGGGGTCGCGCGCGATATTTTCGCGCTGAACGACAGCAGGTTGTTTCAGCGCGTGCTGCGCCAGCAGGACGCCGAACGTGAGCAGCGCCGTGCCGGCGCGCTGCTGTTCAATGAGGGAAATATGAGCCTTTTCAAGACGGTGCGCTCGAACATCGTGCAATCGATCCGTGCGTTCCGCGTGCCGGAGCTGGCCGATGAGGCAGCCCGGCTGGGCCACCATTTCCTGTATGCAAATTGCGCGGCGGCGCAGACGAAAGCGGAAGTGCTCGAGACGATCTCGACGTCGTTTTTTTTCCCGAAGCACTTCGGCAAGAATTACGATGCGCTGTACGACTGCCTGACCGACGTCGTGCACAAGGCGGGAGCACAACCTGGATTTGTGATCGTGCTCGAGGGCTTGCCCGCGACGCAGAAGTTCGACAAGGAAGCGCGGGAGACACTGCTCGATGTGTTCCGCGAGGCGGCCGAATTCTGGGCAGAGCGGAAGGTGAATTTCCGCGTGTTCTATTCGTTTGCTTGACCCAGTCCGGCTTGCCCGCGTGTGACGTGGGCGGCCCACGCCGGCTTCTCACCATCCGCCCCAGCGCGCCGCTAACGCGGCCAGCACCGCGATGCCGGCCGTCTCGGTGCGCAACACGCGTGGGCCCAGGCCGAGCGGCATGAAGCCGTGGGATATCGCGGCCGCCTCCTCAGTCGCTGATAACCCGCCTTCCGGTCCGATCATCACGATGACCGGCGCGGCAGGCGCGGTGTCGGGCAGTGCCGCGAACGGCCGCTCGGCGCGCGGTGACAGCAACAGACGCAATGCATTATCGCGGGGCAAGGCCACAGATGACTCGAGCCATGCCATGACGTCGGTGGGCGGCGCAACGTCGGGTAGCTGATTACGCCCGCATTGCTCGCATGCAGCTCGCACCAGCGCTTGCCAGTGCGCGTGGCGCCGAGCGGCGCGTTCGCCGGTCAGTCGCACGACGCTGCGCGCGGTCACCAGCGGTATCACGCTGGCCACGCCCAGTTCGATGGCTTTCTCCAGCAGCCAGTCCATTTTGTCGCCCCCGGCGATGCCTTGCGCTAGCACGACGCGATAAGGCGGCTCGACCTCCCGCGCGTCGAAGCGGCCGACTTGCACCGTCGCTGAACGCTTGTCTAACTGAAGTAATTCGGCGTCGAACTGGCCGCCTTCCCCGTTAAACAGGATCGCCTTGTCACCGGCCTGTAGCCGCAGCACGTGCATATGACGCACGACATCATCCGGCAGCGGCATGCTGTGGCCGCTGTGCAGCGGCATGGGGACAAAAAAGCGAGGTGGCGATAGCGTGGTCATTGTCGAGAGGGCGGGGTGTAACGGATGACGTGCGTGTGCGCACCGGCTGGATTGTGTCATAACCGCGGTGGCACACGCGAGCCGTCGCCGGTGGCGCGTCGCGGCGTGGCATCATTGCGGCGCCGTGCCGCGATCCGGTATCCGCTCGATGAAAAAAGTATCGTGACGGGACGGGTCATAGTATTCGAGCCTGGACAATCCCCATTGCGCCGCGCGCTCGACTGCCTGTTGCGCGGGCAGTTGTCCGACATCGAATGTGTCGCTGACCACGGCCATCTGCCACGGCGAGCCGTATAGCGGCACATACGTCTGCATCAGCGCGACATGGCCAAACGCGGCGCGCAGCGTGCCGAGCAGTGCCGCCACCTGGCCGGGCTGGAACAGCGGCGAGCCGAGGTGGATTGACAGCACCGCGTCGTCCACCATGCGTGTGCGCAGCAATGCGTAAAAACTGCGTGTGTAGAGCGTCGAGGCGGGCGAATCGGGCGGTGTCAAGTCGAACACGACCGCGTCAAAGCGCTCCTGCGTGTGCTGCACGAAGTGCAACGCGTCACCCGTGACGATCTGCACGCGCGGATCGTCGAGCGCGCCACGGTGCACGCGCTGCAGGTGGCGCCGCGCCATTGCCACGACCGCGGGATCAAGCTCCGCGATGACGATGTGCTCCAGTGCCTCGTACTTGAGCCACTGCCGAGCCGCACCGCCGTCGCCGCCGCCGAGAACCAGCACGCGCCGCGGAGGCTGCTTGCGCGCCAGCGCGCCGGGATGCACCATGCTTTCGTGATAGAGGTACTCGTCGCGCTCGGATGTCATTGGGCGTTGGTCGAGCACGAATAGCTTGCCGAGCAGTGGCGTATCCCAGACCTCAATATGCTGATACGCCGACTTGATCGTTTGCAGCCGTCGAGCGCCGGTGAACGTGTACGCATAATACGCACACGGGCGCAACGTCAGTGTGCTGCCGTGCGCGTCCGGGCGCTCGGTGTCGTGCGTAGCGTCGGCGGGCCCCACGGCGGGCGGCGTGTGGAATGATGGCGATTGCGGTTTCAATTGGCAGGGCTCCTCGAGGGTGGCATGGCGCCGCTGTGGCGCTGTGGCCAGGCAGTTGGCGATCCCCGCGCGCGTCTGTGGCGCGGCGCAACACGCCCAAGCAGCGGCAGACCTGTCTGTTAGAATAATGTGTTTTGCGACGCTTCGCGCGCGGGTGTGCCCGCATGCGATTCCCATTGCGCCGGCGCGGCCGCGACTCGCGACGCGCGTGGCCCTGCTTTTCCTGAGTCCGGACCCGACATGACGACCCCGCCCGATACCCAGACCACCATGATGGCCAACGCAATCCGTGCGTTGGCCATGGACGCCGTTCAGCAAGCCAATTCCGGTCATCCGGGGATGCCGATGGGCATGGCGGAAATCGCCGTGGCGCTGTGGCAACGTCATCTGCGGCACAATCCGGCCAATCCCCATTGGGCAGATCGGGATCGCTTCGTGCTGTCCAATGGCCATGGGTCGATGCTGCTGTACGCGCTGCTGCACCTGAGCGGCTATGACTTGCCAATGGACGAGTTGAAGCGTTTCCGCCAATTGCATTCGAGGACACCTGGCCATCCAGAGGTCGGGATCACACCAGGTGTCGAGACGACCACCGGACCGCTGGGCCAGGGATTGGCCAACGCGGTGGGCATGGCGCTAGCCGAAGCGCTGCTAGCGGCTGAATTTAACCAGCCTGACGCGAAGATCGTCGACCACTATACGTACGTGTTCGTCGGCGACGGTTGCCTGATGGAAGGTGTGTCGCACGAGGCCTGCTCGTTGGCGGGCACGCTGGGGTTGTCGAAGCTGATCGTGCTGTATGACGACAACGGCATTTCGATTGACGGGGATGTCGAGCACTGGTTCGCCGACGATACGCCGAAGCGTTTCGAGGCCTATGGCTGGAACGTGATCCGCGCGGTCGATGGCCACGATGTGGACGCCGTCGACGCGGCCATCCGCGTCGCGAAGCAGTCGGATAAGCCGACGCTGATCTGCTGCCGTACCGTCATTGGCAGGGGGGCGCCGAACAAGGCCGGCGGCCACGACGTGCACGGCGCGCCGCTGGGCGCGACGGAGATTGCCGCGACGCGCGCAGCGATCGGCTGGGGCGCCGAGCCTTTCGTAATCCCGCAGGACGTCTATGCGTTGTGGGATGCGAAGCAGACGGGCGCCCAGGCCGAGCGCGAGTGGCATGAGGCATTTGCCGCGTATCGCGCAAAGTATCCGCAGCAGGCGGCCGAGTTCGAGCGCCGCATCGCCGGCCGGCTGCCGGCGCATTGGGCCGATGCTGCGCAGCGGCTGATCGCTGCCGCCAACGAGCGCGCTGAGACGGTCGCGACCCGTAAGGCGTCGCAGCAGGCGATCGAGGCGCTGGCTGCGGCGTTGCCGGAGCTGCTGGGTGGCTCGGCCGACCTCACCGGCTCGAACTTGACCAACTGGAAGGCCAGCAAGCCGGTACGCGCGGGCCGTGAAAGCGGCGCGCCGATACTGCAATGGGGTAATCACGTCAACTACGGGGTACGCGAATTCGGCATGAGCGCGGCGCTCAACGGCGTGGCGCTGCATGGCGGCTACTTGCCGTTCGGCGGCACGTTCTTGACCTTCTCGGACTACAGCCGCAACGCATTGCGGATGGCCGCACTGATGAAGACCCGTTCGATCTTCGTGTTCACGCACGACTCGATTGGGCTGGGTGAGGACGGCCCGACACACCAATCAATCGAGCACGTGTCGAGCCTGCGCCTGATTCCGAACATGGACGTATGGCGCCCGGCCGACACGGTCGAGACCGCGGTGGCCTGGACTCAGGCGGTCGAGCGCCATGGGCCATCGTCGTTGATCTTCAGCCGGCAGAATCTGGCGTTCTGTGCGCGGACCGACGCGCAGATTGCGGCGATCGCCCGAGGCGGGTACGTGCTGCGCGACTGGAATGACGACATCCCGGCCCGCAAGGTGATCCTGATCGCGACGGGCTCCGAGGTCGAGCTCGCGCTGAACGCTGTTGAGCCGCTTGCGCGCGTGGGCATCGGCGCCCGTGTCGTATCGATGCCCTCGACCACGGTGTTCGATCGGCAGGATGCCGAGTGGCGCGAGCGCGTCCTGCCACGCGGCGTGGCGCGGGTGGCGATCGAGGCCGGCGTCACGGCGTTTTGGCACAAGTATGTGGGGATCGACGGCGGCGTGGTCGGGATCGACACGTTCGGCGAATCGGCGCCCGCCGGCGTGTTGTTCAAGCATTTTGGCTTCATGATCGACCACGTCGTCGACACTGTGAAGTCGGTATTGGGTTAAGCCGAGGGTGTGTGATGTGCTGACCGCGCGTCGCACACCTTCAGTCGGAGCGTTGCCATTTACCCATCAGGAGATAGACATGACGATTCGCGTCGCAATCAACGGTTATGGCCGTATTGGCCGCAATACGCTGCGGGCCCATTATGAGGGTGGCAAGAAGCACGACATCGAGATCGTGGCGATCAACGACCTCGGCAATGCCCAGACCAACGCGCATCTGACCCAGTATGACACCGCGCATGGCAAGTTCCCGGGCACCGTCTCGGTTGACGGCGATTACATGATCGTCAACGGCGATAAGATCCGCGTGCTCGCGAACCGCAACCCAGCCGAGCTGCCGTGGGACGATCTCGGTGTGGACGTCGTACTGGAGTGCACCGGTTTCTTCACGTCGAAGGAGAAGGCGAGCGCGCACTTGAAGGGTGGCGCGAAGAAGGTCGTGATCTCGGCGCCGGGCGGCAAGGATGTGGATGCGACGATCGTCTATGGCGTGAACCACCAGGTGCTGAAGGCGTCGGATACGGTCATCTCGAACGCCTCGTGCACGACGAACTGCCTTGCGCCGCTGGTCAAGCCGCTGCACGACAAAATCGGCGTCGAGAACGGCCTGATGACGACGATTCACGCGTACACGAACGACCAGGTGCTGACCGACGTGTACCCATGAGGACCTGCGCCGCGCCCGTTCGGCCACGCACAGCATGATCCCGACCAAGACCGGCGCGGCAGCAGCCGTCGGCCTAGTGCTGCCGGAGCTGAACGGTAAGTTGGATGGCTACGCGGTGCGCGTGCCGACGATTAACGTGTCGATCGTTGACCTGTCGTTCATCGCGTCGCGCGACACGAGCGTGGACGAAGTAAATAAGATCTTGAAGGAAGCGTCGGAAGGCGCGCTCAAGGGCATTCTCGCCTACAGCGACGCGCCGCTGGTATCGGTTGACTTCAATCATAACCCGGCGTCCTCGACATTCGATGCGACGCTCACGAAAGTGTCGGGCCGTCTCGTGAAGGTGTCGAGTTGGTACGACAATGAGTGGGGCTTCTCGAACCGGATGCTCGATACGACGGTGGCGCTGGCCAACGCGAAGTAACGTGCACGCAGCATCTCGTATGCGGTAAGAAAGCTGCCCAGTTGGGCAAGCCACGCTGAAATCGAGGTCAGGCAAGCCGCTCTGGCATTGAGTTGATTTTTTCGGCCGAATTCAGAGGCGGCCCGAGGCAAAGAAGGGAACTGATTTGTAAGGTCAGTTCCCTTTTTTATGGAGTTGGAATCCCGTCGGATGTAGGCTGCCGGCTTTGATCCGAAGCTGTCACATAAGGAACCTCGCATGCTCCTTCCCGTGTGCTCCTTTCCGCATCTAAACCTTGCCGACCGAGACTCCACCCATATTTTTGAAGCAAGGTCTTTGCGGGTTTATCGGCTGCTTTAGCCGGGATGTCAGAGCCATTCGCTTTAGTCATTTTTTCTCCCGTTGCGGGCGTCCACGTGGCATTGGTGAAATTGTCACCCCCGAATGGGTTACCGGGAGTTCGGTGTCCGCTCCGGTGACCCGGCGGGCGGGGCCACAAGGCCTGTCCTCTATCCCGATCACAGCGTGTGTTTACGGCTTGCGGTGCGGGCAGTTTTCCTTCGTGCAGGAGCCGTACATCGCAAGCGCGTGCTCCTGTAGCTTGAAGCCCCGTTCTTGTGCAATCAACTGCTGACGGTGCTCGATCTCGTGATCGTAGAATTCTTCAACCCGGCCGCAGTCCAGGCAGACCAGATGGTCATGGTGCGTACCCTCATTGAGTTCAAACACCGCTTTGCCCGACTCGAAGTTGCTGCGCGTGAGCAGGCCGGCCTGCTCGAACTGCGTCAGCACGCGATAAACAGTTGCCAGGCCAATATCTAGCTCCTCATTAAGCAAGTTGCGGTAGACGTCTTCCGCGGTCAAGTGGCGCACGGAACTGTGTTGAAAAATCTCCAGAATCTTTAGGCGCGGCAAGGTTGCCTTGAGCCCCATGTTCTTGAGGTCAGCGGGATTGGTCATCGCTAGGCATCCCTAGAGTACAATGCAAGGTTCTAATAGTAATGGGTTTTTGGGTATTCTGGTCGGCGCAGGCGCGTCCCGGGCCCAAATCGATCAAAGCGTCAGACGCGTTTTATGGGTGAAATGAGTTCAATGTTCTTCTCCGGAGCGCGCATGGGCGCCACGGTCTTTGCGGTAACGGCCCGCGTCGTCGTGCTGGCCGCCGTGGCTTCGCTCGGTGCATGCAAGACATACGACAGTCTGACGCAACGCATCGCGCGTTCGATCACTCCATACCGGATCACGGTCGTGCAGGGCAACTTCGTATCAGCTGAGGCTGCATCGAAGCTACGCGTCGGCATGTCTCGCGATGAAGTGCGTAGCGTGCTGGGCACACCGCTGCTCACCGACCTGTTCCATACCGATCGCTGGGACTATGTGTTCTATTTCAAGCGCGGCTCGACTTCTGTTGTCCAGCAGCGCGACCTGGTCGTGAATTTTGTCGGCGATCGCGTAGCAAGCTGGACAGGGGCCGACGATCTGCCGTCCGAGTACGAGCTGATCGCCGAAATCGATGGCGACCGCAAAGGTTTGAAGAAAGTGGCAGCCGAGGCCGCGGCGAGCGGCGTTAGCGATGTCAGCGCGTTGCCATCGTCGCATGCCGCCAATGAAGAAGCCGCGGCCGCGGCGAACCACGCGACTGCTCAGGTTACACCGCCGTCCAAGGGTGCGACGCCATCGGTGCGCGCAAACACGCCGGTAGCGAATGCGCAGCCGCCGAACACGGGGATGCCGGCACAGCCGCAATTGCAGTATCAGCGTGCCACGCAGCCACCACTGCCGCCTGGCGTCGCGCCGCAGCACATCGCGTTGCCGCCGACCGGCGTTGCACCGTCGCCGGACCCGTCAACTGGTCTGGCGCCGGCCAATGCCGCAAACCTGCAGAACCAGCCGGTGCTGGAGCCCAGCGACGCACAAGGGACGCAATGATGAAGATTGCTATCGCAGGGGCATCGGGCCGCATGGGGCAAATGCTGGTCGAAACGGTGCTGAATACGCCGGAAGTCACGTTGTCGGGCGCGCTGGACCGCGCGGGCGCTGCCGCGCTAGGGCAGGACGCCGGCGCGTTTGCCGGGCGGCAGACCGGTATCGCGATCACCGACGACGTGGAGCGCGTGCTCGCGCATGCAGACGTACTGATCGATTTCACGCGGCCGGAGGGTACGCTCGAGCACCTAAAGGCGGCGCGCCGGCACGGCACCCGCATGGTGATCGGCACGACGGGTTTTGCCGAGTCGCAAAAGGCCGAGTTGGCCGCTGCCGCGCAGACGCTTGGGATCGTGTTCGCACCGAACATGAGCGTGGGCGTGAACGTGACGTTGAAGCTGCTGCAAGTGGCCGCCGCGCATTTCGCCACCGGCTACGATATCGAGATCATCGAGGCGCATCACCGGCATAAGGTGGATGCGCCGTCCGGCACGGCATTGCAAATGGGTGAAGTGATCGCGACGGCGTTGGGTCGTGATTTGGCATCCTGTGCCGTGTATGGGCGCCATGGCGTGACCGGCGAGCGCGACCCGTCAACGATCGGGTTCTCGGCCATCCGCGGCGGCGACATCGTTGGCGACCACACGGTGATGTTCGCCGGCACCGGCGAGCGGATCGAGATTACGCATAAGTCGGCCAACCGGCTCGCGTATGCGCAGGGCGCCGTACGGGCCGCCCGTTTCCTGGCTGGCCGACCGGCGGGGCTGTACGATATGTGGGACGTGCTGGGCCTGCGCTAGCCGTCGTGCGCACGCGAGCGGCGCATCGACCGCAGCGCCGGTGCGTGCCGTGCAATGGGTGGCGCGTGCCACTGGACAATGTCGCCGGTCCGGGTCCGGTCGGCGAGGCGCTGATTATGACCGCGTTCGGCCTGGTGGTCGCGATTCCGGCAGCCATCGCGTAAACGTGCTCGGCCGCGTCATCCGGCTGCTTATAGAAGATCTGGACGGGTTCGCGCACGATCTGCATGCCTACGTCAGTGCACCGGCCGACGCCGACCGGCGCGCGCCGGCGCAGGCTCATGGCGGCGACGCGCACTGACGCAAGCAAGCGCGTGCCGCCCGCGAGCGCGCAGACGCTATAATCGGCGTTTCCCTGGCTTTCCCGAGGCACGGTACTGCACGTGCGCCCCCTGCGCGGTATGCCGCAAGCCGACTGTCCCCGACGACCATCATGCAAGATAAATACGTTCCCGCCGATGTCGAATCCGCCGCGCAGCAAGCATGGCGAGACAACGATGTCTATCGTAGTACCGAGCGCGCCGACAAAAAGAAATTCTATTGCGTGTCGATGCTGCCGTACCCGTCGGGCAAGCTGCATATGGGGCACGTGCGTAACTACACGATCAACGACGTGATGTATCGTCACCGGCGCATGAACGGGTACAACGTGCTGATGCCGATGGGCTGGGATGCGTTTGGGATGCCGGCGGAAAACGCGGCGATCGCCAACGGCGTGCCACCGGCCAAGTGGACATACGACAACATCGCCTACATGAAGAAGCAGATGCAGGCGATGGGATTGGCGATCGATTGGTCGCGTGAGATTGCGACATGCAAGCCGGACTACTACAAGTGGAACCAGTGGTTGTTCCTGAAGATGCTCGAAAAGGGCATCGCGTACAAGAAGACGGGGACGGTGAATTGGGATCCAGTTGACCAGACTGTGCTGGCCAACGAGCAGGTCGTCGACGGGCGCGGCTGGCGTTCCGGCGCGGTGGTCCAAAAGCGCGAGATCCCGATGTATTACTTGCGGATCACGGACTACGCGGAGCAGTTGCTGCAGGACCTTCACGCGCTGGGGTGGCCCGAGCGCGTGAAGGTGATGCAGCACAACTGGATCGGCAAGAGCCATGGCGTGAACTTCGGCTTCCCGTATGAGATCGATGGACAGCAGCAATTGCTGCGCGTGTTCACGACCCGCGCGGACACGATCATGGGCGTCACGTTCGCAGCCATCGCCGCCGAGCACCCGCTCGCCACACGGTTGGCACGGGACCAACCCGCGTTGCAGGCGTTCATCGACGAGTGCAAGCGTGGCGGGGTGGCCGAGGCGGACATGGCGGCAATGGAGAAGAAAGGCGTGTCCACCGGCTTCTTCGTCAAGCATCCGCTGACTGGCGCCGACATCGAAGTCTGGATCGGCAACTACGTGCTGATGAGCTATGGCGAAGGCGCGGTGATGGGCGTGCCGGCCCACGACGAGCGCGACTTCGCGTTCGCGACGAAGTACCGCCTGCCGATCAAGCAGGTCATCGCGGTACAGGAAAAGGTGTATTCGACCGAAGCGTGGCAGGACTGGTACGGTGACAAGGACGCCGGCGTTTGCGTGAACAGTGGCAAATATGACGGCATGCGCTACGAGCAGGCGGTGGAGGTGATCGCGGCGGACCTTGCCGCGAAGGGGCTCGGCGGCAAGCAGGTCACGTACCGGTTGCGCGACTGGGGCATTTCGCGCCAGCGCTATTGGGGCACGCCAATCCCGATCATCCATTGCCCGCGCTGTGGCGATGTTCCGGTGCCGGAACAGGACTTGCCGGTATTGCTGCCCGAGGACCTGGTGCCGGATGGCAGCGGCAATCCGCTGGCCAAGTCCGAGGCGTTCATGCACTGCACGTGCCCGCGCTGTGGCGCCGACGCGAGGCGTGAGACGGACACGATGGACACGTTCGTCGATTCCGCCTGGTATTTCTCGCGCTATGCGTGCCCGGACGCGCCGACGATGGTAGATGCGCGTACCGACTATTGGATGCCGATGGACCAGTACATCGGCGGCATCGAGCATGCGATTTTGCACCTGCTGTATTCGCGCTTCTGGGCCAAGGTGATGCGCGACCTCGGGTTGACCGACTTTTCCGAGCCGGCGACCAATCTGCTCACGCAGGGCATGGTGCTCGACCAGACGTACTATCGCGAGGACGCGGCCGGCAAGAAGACGTGGTTCAACCCCACCGACGTGACATTGTCATACGATGACAAAGGGCGTGCAGTCAGCGCGGTGCTGCACGCCGATGGCGAGCCGGTCGAGATGGGCGGCGTCGAAAAAATGTCGAAGTCGAAGAACAATGGCGTCGATCCGCAGCATCTGATCGATTCGCACGGTGCTGATACCGCGCGACTATTCACGATGTTCGCGGCGCCACCCGAGCAGTCGCTCGAATGGTCCAGTGCCGGTGTTGAAGGCGCGAGCCGTTTCCTGAGACGGCTGTGGGCGTTCGGCTACGCGCATCGTGCAACGTTCGCCGAGCGTCCGGCGCTGGATACCGCGACGCTGAACGACACGAGCAAGACGCTGCGCCGCGAGATTCACTCGGTGCTCAAGCAGGCCGACTTCGACTATCAGCGGCTGCAGTACAACACGGTCGTGTCCGCGGCGATGAAAATGCTCAACGCGCTGGAGTCGGCCAAAGACGTCGGCGCCGCGGTCCTCTATGAAGGATATGGCATCTTGCTGCGCGTGCTGTATCCGGTGGTGCCGCATGTCACGTATACGTTGTGGCGCGAACTGGGGTACGCGACGCAATTCGGCACGCTGTTGGACGCGCCGTGGCCGAAGGTGGACGAGCAGGCGCTGGAGCAAAGCGAAGTCGAACTGGTGCTGCAGATCAACGGTAAGGTGCGCGGCGCGCTGAAGGTGGCCAACGACGCGCCACGCGAGACGATCGAGCAGGCGGCACTCGCGCACGAGATGTTCGACAAGTTCGGCGAAGGCAAGACGCCGAAGAAGGTGGTGATCGTGCCGGGACGGCTCGTGAACGTGGTCGTTTGAGGGCCTACATGACTGACTCGAAACTGTCGCGCCGATCCTGCATCGCGCTTGTCGCGGTGGCGTTGCTGCTGTCCGGATGTGGCTTCCAGCTGCGCGGCGACTATGGCTTCCCGTTCAAGCGGCTCGCACTGGTCGGCCCGGGTCCGGAGCTGGGCGCACGGATCCAGCGAATGGTTGAGGGCGGCAGCCAGACGCGGATCGTCAAGCGCACCGACGGCGCGGACGCGATCCTGTCGATTTCCGAGGGGCGCGGCACTGGAGCGCTGACGCTCAATGCTGCCGGACAGGTCAACGAGTACGAACTCGACTACACGATGTCGTACCAACTGGTCGGCGCGGACGGCACAGTGCTGTTGCCCCCCAGCGTGATCCGCATCAACCGGGCGATGACCTATTCCGACCAGTACGCGCTGGCTAAGTCGCAGGAGTTCGAGTTACTGTATCGCGACATGCAGAACGACGCGGTTGACCAGCTATTGCGGCGCATGAGCGCAGTGCGCGAGTTGCACCCGACTCACGGCGGGGTTCGCGCGGTGGCGCCGCGCGCGCCGCTGCCCACGCCGCCGCTGTAACGGACACGACAAGATGCAACTGCGCGCAGACGCCCTGGAGTCACACCTGGCCAAGACGTTGGGTCGCTTGTACGTCGTGTACGGCGACGAGCCGCTGCTCGCGCAGGAAGCCTTGGCGCGCATCCGCGCCGCGGCGCGTGCGGCCGGTTTCACCGAGCGCAACGTATTCTCTGTCGAGCGCGGTTTTGATTGGAGCCTGCTGCTTGGCGCCACGCAATCGATGTCGTTGTTCGGCGAGCGGCAGCTGATCGAATTGCGCATTCCGACCGGCAAGCCGGGCAAGGATGGCGGCGACGCATTGAAGGCGCTGGCGGCGTCGGACAATCCCGACTTGCTGACGTTGATCGCATTGCCGCGGCTGGACGCGGCGACGCAAAAGACTGCATGGTTCACCGCATTGGTCCAGGCCGGTGTGGCGATACGCATCGACACGATTGAGCGTGCGCAGCTGCCGAACTGGATTGCGCAACGGCTCGCGGCGCAGCAGCAACGCCTCGTCGCCGGCGACGCAGGGCGGCGCGCGCTGCAGTTCATCGCCGAGCGGGTCGAGGGCAACCTGCTCGCCGCGCATCAGGAAATCCAAAAGCTCGGCCTACTGTATCCTGCCGGCGAATTGACGCTCGAGCAGGTGCAGGACGCGGTACTCAACGTCGCCCGCTACGACGTGTTCAAGCTCAACGAGGCCATGCTCGCCGGCGATGTTGCGCGCTTGGCGCGGATGCTCGATGGATTGCGCGGCGAAGGCGAGGCGACGGTGCTGGTGCTGTGGGCCGTCGTAGAGGAAATCCGTGCGCTGGCGCGAATCAAGCGGGGGCTGACTGCCGGCAAGCCGTTGGCGAGCCTGATGCGCGAGAATCGCGTGTGGGGGCCGCGTGAACGGCTGATGGGCCCCGCATTGCAGCGCGTTGATGAACGTTCGCTCGAACGGGCGCTGGCGCTCGCAGCGCGGCTGGATCGGCAGGTCAAGGGACTCTGCGGTGGGGTGCCGGCGCGTGTGGGCGTCGCGCCCGCTCGCGCATCGCTGCCGCCGGCCGATCCGTGGGATGGCTTGTTCGATCTCGCGATGACGATTGCGCGGCCCGGCGGCAGCGATGGCGGGTGCCGGACGGAGGGCGGTGCGCCGCGCGGTGCCACCGCTACTGCCACCGCCATGCGGGCGATACGACCGTAGCCATTACAATGGAAGCCGTCGTGTCGTCGTGTCGTGCAGCGGGTCACGCGCGACGGCTTCGATCTATGCGGACTAGGCGTGCACGAACCAACCGCATTCACGCATTACGGGAATACGAAGATGGACATTGACCGCTACATGACCGATCTGGGTCGCCGCGCGCGCGCGGCGTCAAGGGCGATCGCCCGGGCGCCGGGGGCCGCGAAGAACGCGGCGCTCGAACAGATCGCGCTGGCGATCCAGGGGCAGACCGACGCGCTCCAGCGCGCGAACGCGCGCGATGTCGAGCGGGCACGGGCCAACGGGCACGATGCGGCCTTCATCGACCGGCTAACGCTGTCGGACAAGGCGCTGACGACGATGGTCGAGGGGCTGCGGCAGGTTGCGGCGCTGCCTGACCCGATTGGCGAGATCACCGGCATGAGGACGCGGCCGACCGGCATTCAGGTGGGCCAGATGCGGGTGCCGCTCGGTGTGATTGGCATCATTTACGAGTCACGGCCGAATGTCACGATCGATGCTGCCGCGCTGTGCCTGAAATCGGGCAACGCGACGATCCTGCGCGGCGGCTCGGAGGCGATCGAATCCAATACCACGCTCGCCGCGCTAATCGCTGAGGCGCTGCGCACGAGCGGCCTGCCTGAGGATGGGGTGCAAGTAGTCAGTACGCCGGATCGGGCGGCGGTCGGCAAGCTGATCACCATGACCGACTACGTCGATGTGATCGTGCCGCGCGGGGGCAAGCGCTTGATTCAACGGTTAGTCGATGAGGCGCGGGTGCCGATGATCAAGCACCTGGACGGCGTGTGCCATGTCTACGTGGATGACGGCGCCGATGTTGGCAAGGCGCTGGCGATATGCGATAACGCGAAGACGCATCGGTACGGCACCTGCAACACGATGGAGACACTGCTTGTCGCACGGGGCATCGCGCCGACCGTGTTGCCGTTGCTGGGCAAGCTGTACCGGGACAAGGCTGTCGAACTGCGCGTGGACCCGGCTGCGCGCGCGATCCTTGCCGATGCCGGTGTCGCGCCGCTCGTAGACGCGACTGAGGCCGATTGGCGCACTGAATACCTGGCGCCGGTGCTCGCGATCAGGGTGGTGGACAGCGTCGACGCGGCGATCGAGCACATCAATACGTATGGCTCCGCGCATACCGATGCGATCGTGACTGAGCACTACGAGCGCGCGATGCAGTTCCTGCGCGAGGTCGATTCGGCCAGCGTGATGGTCAATGCGTCGACGCGCTTCGCGGACGGCTTCGAATACGGGCTAGGTGCTGAAATCGGCATCTCGAACGACAAGCTGCATGCGCGTGGGCCGGTCGGCCTCGAGGGGCTGACATCATTGAAATACGTCGTGCTGGGCCACGGCGAAGTGCGACAGTAAAGGGACTCGAGTATGTTGTGGATCAAGACTTTTCATATTGTGTTAATCGCCTCCTGGTTCGCGGGACTGTTCTATCTGCCCCGCATCTTCGTGAACCTGGCGATGGAGACCGAGCCCGCCGTGTCGCGACGCCTGCTGGTGATGGCGCGCAAGCTGTATCGCTTCATGAGCTTGATCGCCGTGCCGGCGCTCGCGTGCGGCCTCTGGCTATGGCTGATGGTGGGCATCGGGCGTGGGCAGGGGTGGATGCACGCGAAACTGGCGATCGTCATGCTGCTGATCGTCTATCACGCGATGTGTGGCAGGTTGCTCGCCACATTCGAGCGGGAGGCGAACCGCCGCTCCGATCGGTGGTATCGGATGTTCAACGAATTGCCGGTGCTCGGCTTGCTCGGCGCCGTCGCGCTGGTAGTCTTCAAGCCCTTTTGAGCGGTCCGCCGTCAGTCGCGCACGGCCACGCGGCGTTGTGCGAGGACTTTTTGGGCGTCATTTAGCCGGTCGACCAGCGCTGATCCTCTGCGTAGCGCGACACCGACCGCGAGGATGTCGCCAATCACCAAGTGCGACATGCGTGAGGTCATCGGCGAGAATACGTCGGTTTCCTCGGTGAGGTTGGCGAGCAGACTAATTGTGGCGAGCCGCGCCAGCGGTGAGTTGCCGTGTGTGATCGCAATGACCTTGGCGTCACGTTGCAACGCTGAGTGGACGGCACCGATGATATCCCGCGTGCGGCCAGTGTTCGACACGGCCACCACCACGTCGCGCGGGCCGAGCAGCGCCGCCGACATGGCATAGGTATGGGGGTCGGTGTATGCGACGCTGGGCATGCCAAGCCGGAAGAACTTGTGCTGGATATCCTGCGCGGCGATGCCGGAGCCGCCGGCGCCATAGAATTCGACGCGGGCCGCGTCGGCGAGCAACTCAATCGCCGTCTCGACACTGTGCGCTGACAGGCTGTTGCGCACTTCGAGCAGTGCGCCAATGGTACGGTCAAACACCTTCGAGACGATACCCGGTGCTGGCTCATCCAGCCGCACGTCCCGATAGACGGTGGGCAGCCTTTGTGCCACGCCTTGCGCAAGTCTGATTTTGAACTCTCGAAATCCGCTGCAGCCCAGCGCGTGGCAAAAGCGCGCGATGGTGGGCTGGCTTACGCCCGCGCGGCTGGCCAGCTCGGTCATGGACAGGTCGAGCACTTCGCGTGGCGCGTCACAGACGTAGCCGGCAAGCTTGCGCTCGGACGGCCGCAATTGTGCACGCATGGCTTCGATTCTGGCGAGCATCGTGAAGGTCGCAGCGACGGGCAAAATAAAACGGCTGCAGTATCGCGCAAAACAGGTAGAAAATCTACGTGCCGGGGTGTATCGGCATCGTCGCGCGTAACCGGGCGTGCGCGCCCATGCGATCGCGCGAGTTCGCGCAGACTTCACGCAATTACAGCCCTTATTTCGACGCAAGCGGCGTGAGCCGGTCTAGAGTGGGCGGTTCAGGGTAGGGAAGCCCGGATCAACCTGATTGAGTCTATGTAGCATTTCTACTAAACTGACCGACACCGGTCGAACTGATGACCCCTCCGGCGATTCCAATTTTTTAGCGCACCTGCGCGTGCCGCCCGTTTCCAGGAGCGATTTTCATGGCTTCGTTGCACCCCCGGCTGACGGCAGTGACCGATCGCATCATCGAACGCAGTAAGGCAACGCGGCGCGCCTATCTCGCCCGGATCGAGCATGCACAAGGACAGTTTCCCGCGCGCGGCGTGCTGTCTTGCGCGAATCTGGCCCACGGCTTTGCCGGGCTCGAAGGGCAGGACAAGATCGCGATTCGTGCGATGCGGCAGCCGAACATCGCCATTGTGTCGGCCTACAACGAGATGTTGTCCGCACATGCGCCGTACCGCGACTTCCCCGACATCATCAAACAAGCCGCGCGCGAAGCGGGTGGCATCGCGCAATTTGCCGGTGGCGTGCCCGCGATGTGCGACGGCATCACGCAGGGCAACGCCGGCATGGAATTGTCGCTGTTTTCCCGCGAGACGATCGCGATGTCAACGGCGATTGCGTTGACGCACAACATGTTCGACGCGGCATTGTGCCTGGGCATTTGCGACAAGATTGTGCCGGGCCTGTTGATCGGCGCATTGCAATTTGGCCACTTACCGACGATCTTCGTGCCCGCCGGGCCGATGACCAGTGGCCTGTCCAATGATGAGAAAGCCAAGATCCGCCAGCAGTTCGCCACCGGCGCCGTGGGACGCGACGTGCTGCTCGACAGCGAGGCGCGCGCGTATCACGGCCACGGCACTTGCACGTTCTATGGCACGGCGAACTCGAACCAGCTGCTGATGGAAATCATGGGTCTGCACTTGCCCGGTGCCGCGTTCGTCCATCCGCATACGCCGCTGCGCGATGCGCTTACCGCCGAAGCGGCACGCCGTGTGCTGCAATTGACCGCACAAGGCGCGCACTACACGCCGATCGGCCGTGTAGTCGATGAAAAGGCGATTGTCAACGGCATCGTCGCGTTGCTGGCCACCGGCGGCTCTACCAACCATACGCTGCACCTGGTGGCGATCGCTCGCGCGGCCGGCATCGTGATCGACTGGAACGACTTCGATGACCTGTCGCGTGCGGTGCCGCTGCTCGCGAAGATCTATCCGAATGGCAAGGCGGACATTAACCACTATCACGCGGCGGGCGGCATGGCGTTTCTCACGCGCACGCTGCTCGAAGCAGGCTTGCTGCACGACGATGTGACGACCGTTGCCGGCCCCGGCTTGTCGGACCATTACACGCGCGAGCCCAGACTAGTCGATGGCAAGCTGGCCTGGGTCGATGGCCCGCGCGAGAGCCACGACAAGGCCGTGCTGCGTGGTGCCACGGAACCGTTCCAGCCGGATGGTGGGCTGCGACTGGTACAGGGCCGGTTGGGCCGAGGGGTGATCAAGATTTCCGCGGTCGCGCCGCAACATCGCAGGGTCACGGCGCCGGCAATCGTCTTCGATTCGCAGGAAGGCGTACAGGCTGCCTTCGATCGCGGTGAGCTGGAGCGCGATTGCGTTGCTGTGGTGCGATTTCAGGGGGCAAGAGCCAATGGCATGCCCGAGCTGCACCCGGCTCACGCCGCTGCTAGGTGTTTTGCAGGATAAGGGATTTCGTGTGGCGCTGGTGACCGATGGCCGGATGTCGGGTGCCTCGGGCAAGGTGCCGGCGGTGATCCACCTGTCGCCTGAGGCGCTGCTGGACGGCCTGCTCGGCAAGGTGCGCAGCGGCGACGTCATCACGCTCGATGCAGAAGCCGGGCGACTGGACGTGGACGTGGATGAGGCTGAATGGGCGTGCCGCGCGAACGAAAAGCCCGTGCATCGCCACGAGCACGAATTGGGCTTTGGTCGCGAGTTGTTCGGCGTTTTCCGTGCCGCTGCGCTGCCGGCCGAGCAAGGGGCGTCGGTGTTCGGCGCGATGACCGAATGAGGGCGTCGTTCTATTCTGAACTACAGGAGAGCTGCAGATGAAACCCGTGAGCGAAATCGTGCGGATCGGCCCGGTCATTCCGGTGCTGACATTTGAGTCGGTGGAGCAGGGCGAGCACGTCGCGCGCGCGCTGTACGAGGGCGGGGTGACGGTGCTCGAGATCACACTGCGGACCGCGGCCGGACTGCAGGCGATCGGGCGCGCATCGCAGCTTGCCCCGGATATTGTTGTCGGCGTTGGCACGCTGACTACCGCCACCCAGGTCGAGCAGGCCAAGCGCGCCGGCGCGACATTCGGCGTGTCGCCGGGGCTCACACGCGAGATCCATCGGGCGGCGCAGGACGTCGGCTTGCCGTTGCTGCCCGGCGTGATGACGCCGTCCGACATCTTGCTCGCGCTCGAGCTTGGCTACGACATTGTGAAGTTTTTCCCGGCGCAGCAGGCCGGCGGCTTGGACATGCTGCAAGCGTTTAGCGGTCCGTTCCCGGCGTTGCGATTCTGTCCGACCGGCGGTATCACGCAAGAGTTGGCGACAAGCTTTCTCGCGCTGCCCAACGTGGTCTGCGTCGGCGGCTCATGGCTCACGCCCCGGGCGGTGCTGGCCGCGCAAAACTGGGCCGAGGTGACACGTCTGGCGCGCGCGGCGAGCCAATTGGCGCGGCCCAATACCTAAGCCTGAGCCAAGCCAAGCCAAGCCAAGCCAAGCCAAGCCAAGCCAAGCCAAGCCAAGCCAAGCCAAGCCAAGCCAAGCCAAGCCAAGCCAAGCCAAGCCAAGCCAAGCTAAGCTAAGCTAAGCTAAGCTAAGCTAAGCTAAGCTAAGCCCTGGGCCCGTCCGCTTCGGCGGCCGCCGTGCCGTCGCCGTGGGCGGCGGTGCCGCGCCGTGCCGGGTACCGCCCGACCGGGTAGCGGCGCCGTCTCGGTTGGCGCGCCGGCGTACAAAGCAATAAAGCCATCGGAGGAGTCGACATGGCAGCAGCCCACGGCACCATGCTCCTGATCTATGCGGTCATCGCGATCGCTGCGCTGGTCTTGTTGATCACGCGCTTCAAGGTTTATCCGTTCCTGGTTCTGATCATTGTCTCGCTGCTGCTCGGCCTGGCTGCGGGCATGCCGCCCGAGACCATCGTCAAGTCGTTCGAGGCCGGCAACGGCAACACGCTCGGCCACATTGCGGTCGTTGTTGGCCTGGGCACGATGCTGGGCAAGATGATGGCCGAGTCTGGCGGCGCGGAGCGCATCGCGATGACGCTGATCGGCTGGTTCGGCGAAAAAAACATCCATTGGGCAATGATGTTTGTCGCTGTCATCGTCGGGCTGCCGGTGTTCTTCGAGGTGGGCTTCGTGCTGCTGATCCCGATCGCCTTCAACGTCGCCAAGCGCACCGGCAAGTCTCTGCTACTGGTCGGCTTGCCGATGGTCGCTGGGCTATCGGTGGTGCATGGCCTGATTCCGCCGCATCCGGCAGCGATGCTCGCGCTCCAGCAGTATCACGCCGACATTGGCCGCACGATCGCATACGGGCTGATCGTCGGCGTGCCGACCGCGATCATCGCCGGTCCGCTGTTCGCGCTGCTCATCCACCGCGCGATCAAGCTACCGGCGGACAATCCGCTCGCCGCCCAATTCATCCAGTCCGCGCCGGCGACGCAACAGCGTGAACTGCCTGGCTTCGGCATCACGCTGATGACGATTCTGCTGCCGGTGATCTTGATGTTGGCCGGCAGCTGGGCGGACCTGGTGCTCCCAACGAACACGCGCGCGAACGACGTGCTGCGCTTTCTCGGCAACTCTGATGTGGCCTTGCTGATTGCAGTGCTGGTCAGCTTCTGGACCTTCGGCGCGCGCCGCGGCTTCACGCGCGAGCAGATTCAGCGCTTCTGCGGCGACTGCCTCGCGCCGATTGCCGGCATCACGCTGATCGTCGGCGCGGGCGGTGGCTTTGGCCGCATCTTGATGGACAGCGGCATCTCAAAGGAAATCATCGGCGCGGCCACCCAGCACAACCTGTCGCCGCTGGTGCTTGGATGGCTGGTTGCCGCGCTGATCCGACTGGCCACGGGTTCCGCCACCGTGGCGATGACCACCGCGTGTGGCATCGTCGCGCCAATCGCAGCGGCCGGCACGGTTCAGGCCACGCCGGAACTGCTGGTGCTCGCGACTGGTTCGGGCTCACTGATTTTCTCGCACGTCAATGATGGCGGCTTCTGGCTGATCAAGGAATATTTCGGCATGACCGTCACGCAGACGTTCAAGACGTGGTCGCTGTGCGAGACGATCATCTCGGTGGTCGGCCTGCTGTTGGCCTTGACACTGGGGATGGTGCTGTAAGTGTGACCTGCCCCCTTGGTTAGGGCCAGCCGGCTTCTAGCAAAGTCCTTTTAATGAGGCTACCCCCAAATCAGTGCCGTTCTAAAGTGGAAATTTCCGGCTCTTGAGGCTACCCCCAAATCAGTGCCGTTCTAAAGTGGAAATTTCCGGCTCTTCGGGGTGGGCCGAATCGGCCCGGGGCCTGCACTGGCAGGCGAACTCGGCAGGCGTCATCCACTGCAGTGCAGAGTGGGGACGCGCCTCATTATAGTACTGGCGCCAGGCCTCGATTTTGCGCTTGGCATCCTCGAGCGACAAGAACCAATGCTCGTTTAGGCATTCCTCACGCAAGCGCCCGTTAAACGACTCGTTCTTGGCGTTATCGGTTGGCTTGCCAGGACGAGAGAAGTCAATCTCAACGCCCCTCTCATACGCCCACTTGTCGAGCACCTTGGAGATGAATTCGCTGCCATTGTCTGCCTTGATGAAGCGCGGTAACGGCCGGCTCACAGCAATGCGATCTAGCGCCGCCACAACGTCCTCACCACGTAGCGTGGCGCCTACCTCGATGGCCAAGCATTCGCGCGTATAATTGTCCACAATTGTCAGCGTGCGCAAACGCCGACCATCAAACAGTGCGTCAGCAACAAAGTCCATACTCCAAATCTCGTTGATCGCGGTCACGAGCTGCTTGGGCTGCCGCAGCCGCGCCGCCTTGTTTCGCCGCGGCCTCTTATGCCGCAATGACAGCCCCTGCTCACGATAGAGCCGGTAAACTCTTTTATGATTGTCGCGCCAGCCTTCCCGACGCAGCATCACATGCACCCGGCGATAGCCGTAGTGCACGCGTGTTTGCGTGATCTGCTTGATGCGCAGGGCGATCGCGTTCGAATCTCGTGCGATTGACTGATAGCTGTACACCGAACGCGACAACTTCAGTACCCTGCAGGCCTGGCGCTGGCTCACGCCAAAGCGTTGCATCAAATCCGTCGTGAGTTCACGCAGCCGGGAAGGCTTCAAAGCTTTTTTGATAGCACATCCTGCAACATGGATTTGTCCAGCGACAGCTCCGCCACCAGCCGCTTGAGCTTCGTGTTCTCCTCTTCGAGCTGCTTCAGGCGACGCAGCTCCGACGGGCCCAGGCCCCCATACTTCTGGCGCCAGTTATAGAACGTCGCATCGCTGATGCCCATCTTGCGGCACACCTCAGCTGCCGGCGTGCCCAGCTCTGCCTGTTTCAACGCAAATGTAATCTGTTCTTCAGTGTATCTGCTCTTCTTCACGACATGACCTTCTGCTTGTTAAGGTTGCATCATGCCGGATTTTTTCTACTTTTGAATGGCCCAGTTTTTTGGGGTAGCCTCAAGTGATGGCCGCGTGTGCGATGCGGGCCCGTGGAGCGTGTGATGATTTTGATTGTGATGGGGGTATCGGGCGCCGGCAAGACGCGGGTCGGGGAGTTGCTGGCCGAGCGGCTCGGATGCCCGTTTACCGACGGTGACGCGCTCCATAGCGACGCGAACAAGGATAAGATGAGCCGCGGTATTGCGCTGACCGACGCGGACCGCTGGCCGTGGCTGCGCACCTTGCGTGCGGCGATCGAGCAGCAGCAGCGGGCGGGCGAAACCGCCGTCTTCACCTGCTCGTCGCTCAAGCGCTCGTACCGGGACGTACTGCGCCATGGCGACAGCGACGTCGTATTCGTCTACCTGAAAGGCACGTTCCAGGTGCTGCGCGCGCGGCTCGGTCACCGCACTGGCCACTTCTTTGACCCGTCGTTGCTGCAAAGCCAATTAGACACGCTTGAGGAGCCGGGGCTTGACGAGGCGATCACGGTGAGCATCGACGAGCCGCCGGAGCGGATCGTCGATCGGGTGCTCGAGCGGCTGGCCGCGCGCACCCGTTGATCCGCGTGGCCGGGGCGGCTGCCTCGGCATGCGCGCCCGCAGCGGCGCCGCGCACCAGTGTTAGCCGATGCGTTGTGCGAGCTCGACCGCCTTGCCGACGTAGGAGGCCGGCGTCATCGCCAGCAGTCGCGTCTTGACCTCGTCCGGGATCGCCAGCGTGCCGATGAAGGCGTGCAGTCCATCGCGGGTGATGCCCTTGCCACGCGTAAGTTCCTTCAATTGCTCATAGGGATTTTCGATTCCATAGCGGCGCATGACGGTCTGCACCGGTTCGGCCAGCACTTCCCAGCAGCCATCCAGGTCCTCATCAAGTCGTTGCGGATTCACTTCGAGCTTGTCGAGCCCGCGGATCAGGGCATCGTATGCGAGCAGCGCGTAGCCGAATGCGACTCCGATGTTGCGCAGGACCGTCGAGTCGGTCAGGTCGCGCTGCCAGCGCGACACGGGCAGCTTGTCCGCCAGATGGCGCAGCGTGGCGTTGGCCAGGCCCAGGTTGCCTTCGGAGTTTTCGAAATCGATCGGATTAACCTTGTGCGGCATCGTCGACGAGCCGATTTCCCCCGCCTTCGTCTTTTGCTTGAAATAGCCCAGCGAGATGTAGCCCCACACGTCGCGGTCCAGGTCCAGCAGGATCGTGTTCGCCCGCGCAATCGCGTCGAACAGTTCCGCCATGTAGTCGTGCGGCTCGATCTGGATTGTATAGGGGTTGAACGTCAGCCCGAGCCGCGTCTGTACGACATCCCGCGCGAAGGCTTCCCAGTCGAAATCCGGGTAGGCAGATAGATGGGCGTTAAAATTGCCGACCGCGCCGTTCATCTTGCCCAACAGCGTGACGGTGGCGATCCGGTCGATGGCGCGCGACAGACGCGCGGCCACATTGGCGATTTCCTTGCCCAGCGTCGTCGGGCTGGCCGGCTGTCCGTGCGTGCGTGAGAGCATCGGTTGCGCGGCGTGCGCGTGCGCGAGCGCGACCAGCCGCTGGTGCACGGTGCGCAGCGCCGGCAATATCACATGCTCACGCGCGCCCTTGAGCATCAACCCGTGCGACGTGTTGTTGATGTCCTCGGACGTGCAGGCGAAATGGATGAACTCGCTCGCACGCTCCAGTTCCGCCTGGCCCTTGACCGACTCCTTCAGCCAGTACTCGACCGCCTTCACGTCGTGGTTCGTCACGCGCTCGATGTCCTTAATCCGGGCGGCATCATGCGGGGAAAAGCGCTCGACCAGTTGCAGCAGGAACTGTTCGGATGGCGCGGAGAACGCCGGGATTCCCGGCAACCCGGCCTGCGACAGCGCGATTAGCCAGTGGACTTCGACGGTGACGCGGTGGCGCATGAACGCGGCTTCGGACAGCCAGTCGCGCAGGGCTTCGGTTTTGGCCGCATAGCGGCCGTCCAGCGGCGATAGCGCGGTCAGCGCAAAGAGTGTATCGGGACGAGTGTCGGACATGGCACGGGACGCCGCAGCGGCGCCGGAAAAACGTAGAGAACCGCATATTTTACCATCGGCTGCGTCCCGGCGAGGCCCACCGTGCGCCGCGTCGCCGGTACGTCGCGCTGCCGCTACATCGCGTCGCCGGTGCGCCGTGGTGCCGGTATGCCGTGCTGCCGGGCCGCGAGTGCGCCGCGGTGCGTTGCTTTCGCATGCCGGAGTTCGCGTGGCGCGATGCCTACCCGGATCTGGACAAGCCCTTCATGAATCTGTCGCAGCGTCAGTCGTTCGTCGATACGCGGCCGCAGGCGTGGACGGCGCCGACGTGGCGCCGATGATGCCGCCACCCAGGCACACGTCGCCGTCGTACAGCACAGCGGATTGCCCCGGCGTCACTGCCCATTGCGACTGCGCGAAGTGCAACGCAAAGTGCCTGTCTGGTGCATGCTGGAATGTGCAGGCCGCGTCCTGCTGGCGATAGCGCGTCTTGGCCGTACACGAGTGCCCGTCCTGCGGTGCCGCGCCTGCAATCCAACTGGCGTTCTCCGCCTGCAGCGTCGAGCTGAGTAACCACGGGTGATCGTGCCCCTGCACGACGTACAGTGTGTTGCCCGCCATGTCCTTGCCGGCGACGAACCATGGCTCGCCGCTGCCGTCGCGACTGCCGCCCAGGCCGATCCCTTTGCGCTGTCCCAATGTGTAAAACGCGAGCCCGATGTGTTCGCCAACGACCTTGCCGTCTGGGGTCCTCATCGGGCCAGGGCGGGTCGGCAGATAGCGGTTCAGGAACGTGCGAAACGGCCGCTCGCCAATGAAGCAGATGCCGGTCGAGTCCTTCTTTGCCGCGTTGGGCAACCCGATTTGCGCGGCAATCTCACGAACTCGCGTCTTGGGCAATTCGCCAAGCGGAAACAGTGTGCGGCTCAACTGCGATTGGTTCAGGCGATGCAGGAAGTACGATTGGTCCTTGGACGAGTCGAGTGCCTTGAGCAGTTCAAACCGCTCGCCGATCCGGCGCACGCGGGCGTAGTGGCCGGTCGCGATGGTTTGTGCACCCAGCGCCATTGCGTGGTCCAGGAATGCCTTGAATTTGATCTCCGCATTGCACAGTACATCCGGATTCGGCGTGCGGCCCGCCGAATATTCGCGCAAGAACTCGGCAAAGACCCTGTCCTTATACTGCGCGGCGAAGTTCACCGCCTCGACGTCGATACCGATGAGGTCCGCAACCGATACGACGTCGATCCAGTCTTGCCGGCTCGAGCAATATTCGCTGTCGTCGTCGTCTTCCCAGTTTTTCATGAATAGGCCAACCACCTCGTAGCCTTGCTGCTTGAGCAGCCACGCGGCGACCGACGAATCCACGCCGCCGGACATGCCGATGACCACGCGTTGCTTTGCCATGATGCGTTACCGTTGCCAGTTTGGGCGCCGCGGGCGCCACGCGGCGCGAGCGCCGGTTGGGTTGCTCAAGGCCGGTCGCGACACGCCGTTTAACGCAGCACGGCCGGGTGGGATTGTACGAACTCGAGCGGATAGCGGCGTCCCGCCAGGTAGTCCTCGACACAGCGCAACACGAGCGGCGTGCGGTGGCGCGACGCTTGTGCGCGCAACGCGTCGGCGCTCAACCAGACCGTGCGCAGAATATCGGGGTCAAGCTCGCGCGGGATCGGATCGTGTGTGGCGGTGCCGCAGTACGTAAAGCGAACATAGGTGGCCGGCACACCGTGTTCCCGCTCGAACTGCGCGACGTACACGCCAACCAACGCCTGCGGCGTAAACACGTGTCCGGTCTCCTCGAGCGTTTCGCGCACGACCGCCTCGAGCAGCGTTTCGCTCGGCTCCAGGTGACCGGCCGGTTGGTTCAACCGTAGCCCGTTCGGTGTGTGCTCCTCGACCAGCAGAAATCGCTGCTCGTGCTCGATGATGGCGGCCACCGTCACGTGCGGCGCCCACAGTTGCGTATCCATAAGGTCCAACATTGTACCGCTGTCTGGCGCGGCGGGCGGGCGCATGCGCGTTGCCAGCGCCGCCGGGCCGCTCAATCGGGTGAGCCCGTCTGCGGGCGCGCCGCCGAGCGTTGCCGCATCGCGCCGGCGACCAGATCGAAGCGGAACAGCCGGCATTCAAGCGCGCCGTTGTACAACGGCGTCTTCGTCGATTCGCGCAGCCGCATCTGGCCGGGCAGCGTACGATCGGCGCTGAGCACGAACGCGTGCCAGCCGGGGAACCGCTGCTTGAGCACGTCGCCGAACGAGCGGAAGAACGCGCTGTCCGCATCGTCCGGACGGGCGCGCTGGAATCCCGTGCCGTCGCCATCGACCGTGCGGGCGCCGCGGCCGCGCGTGGCGATTCGCTCGCCGTAGGGCGGATTGGCCACCAGCACGCCCGGTGTGTCGCATGGTGCCACGATGTCGCGCGCATCGAGTTGCTTGAGCGGGACCATTGGTGCGCCTGCGCGCTGCAGGTTTGCGGCGGCCTTGGCGAGCATGTCGCCGGACACGTCGCTGCCGTAGATCGACAGTGCATCGCCCGGCGCGGCGCGCGCGCCAGCCTCGCGCTTGGCGTCCAGCGCTTGCGCCTTCAGGCGCTGCCACGCGCCGACATCGTAGTGCGTGAGATTTTCGAAGCCGAAACGCCGGTCCACGCCCGGCGCGATGCCTAGTGCGATCTGCGCGGCCTCGGCGATGAACGTGCCGCTGCCGCACATTGGATCGACCAGCGGCGTGCCTGGTGTCCAGCCGGTCAGCCGCAGGATGCCTGCGGCCAGATTCTCGCGCAATGGCGCGGCGCCTTTGTCCAGTCGCCATCCGCGCTTGAACAACGGCTCGCCGGAGGTGTCCAGGTACAGCGTGCAGTCCGTGGCGGTCACGAACGCCTGCACCCGCACGTCGGGTTCGGCGGTGTCGATGCTGGGCCGTGCCCCGGTCTGCTCGCGCAGTCGGTCGCAGATCGCGTCCTTGATGCGCAGCGTCGTGAATTCCAGACTGCGCAGCGGCGACTTGATCGCGGTCACGTCTACCCGCAACGTGCGGCTGGCGTCGAACCATTGCTCCCACGACTGCTCGCGCGCCAGCGCGTAGATATCATGCTCGTCGCGATAGGGCCGCGTGGCGATCTTTAACAGGATCCGGCTAGCAATCCGCGAATGCAGATTGGCCGCGATGGCGGCAGCCCATGCACCGCTGAACGGCACGCCGCCGGGCGCCGGCGCTTGCACGGCGAACGTCGGATCGGCAGCGAGCGCGGACAACTCGCCGAGTTCGACGGCGAGCGCGCCCTCCAGGCCGCGGGGGCAGGGGGCGAAGAATTCGAGGCGGGTGGCGAAGGACATGGAGGATGAGTCGGGCGCAAAACGGACCAGTGCGTATTGTACGTGGCCACGCGACGGGTGGGGCAGCCCCGGATCCCGAGGCGCCTGGCTGTGGGCGCCGCCGCGTCCGCCGCATCGGCCCGTACAGCCGCCAGAGGGTGCTTTGCCGTCCCGGGGCAGATGGTAGAATGCCCGGCTATTTCGACCTTCTACCACGGAGAGACCCACGTGTTCATTTCCAATGCGTACGCCCAGGCTGCACCCGCCGCAGGCGGTGCCGCCGGCTTCATCCAGACGTACGGCTTCTTCATCCTGATGATCGCGGTGCTGTACTTCTTCATGATTCGTCCTCAGATGAAGCGGCAAAAGGAGCACCGGAACATGCTTGCCGCGATGACCAAGGGCGACGAAGTGCTCACCTCCGGCGGCATTGTGGGCAAAGTCACGAAGGTCGGCGAGGCCTATGTTGGCGTCGAGTTGTCCGACGGCGTCGAGGTCACCGTGCAAAAGAGCGCGGTCTCGGCGATCCTGCCCAAGGGCACGATCAAGTCGCTCTGATCGCCGGCGTGTGTCCGGTCCGCGCGGCACGGCGCCTGGTGCGCCGAGCGCGCGTCGAAGCGGACACGGCCCGGCGAGCGTCGCGCAGAACTCCTCCTGTCCAGTCATTCCATGAATCGCTATCCCCTCTGGAAATACGTCGTGATGTTGGTGGCGCTTGCCATCGGCTTGCTGTACACGCTACCCAACTTCTTCGGCGAGGCGCCGGCGGTGCAGGTGTCCAGCGGCAAGGCGACGGTCAAGCTGGACTCGTCGGTGCTCAATACCGTCGAGTCGACGCTCGCCGCGAACGGCGTGCAGGCGGACGACGTGACGTTCGACAACGCGAGTCAAAACGCGAATATCCGCGTGCGCCTGAAGGACACCGACACGCAACTGCGCGTGAAGGACCTACTGCAAAAGGCGCTCAATGCCGATCCGGCGGATCCGACTTATATCGTCGCGCTGAACCTGCAATCGGCGTCGCCGCGCTGGCTAGCGTCGCTGCACGCGCTGCCGATGTACCTGGGGCTGGACCTGCGTGGCGGCGTGCACTTCCTGCTGCAGGTGGATTTGGCCGGTGCGCTGAATAAGAAACTCGATGCGGACGCAGCTGATGCGCGTACGCTACTGCGCGACAAGTCGATCCGCGCTGGCGGCGTGAACCGCGTGGGCCAGACAGTGGTGGTCAACTTCGTTGATCAGGACGTCGCGAACCGCGCGCGCCAGTTGCTGTCGGACAACGTCACTGAGTTGACCTGGCAAGTACAGCCGGCCGCCGGCGGCTATCAGGTGGTGGGCGCATTTACACCAGCCGCGCAAAAAACGGTGCAGGACAGCGCGCTGAAGCAAAACATCACAACGCTGCACAACCGAGTCAACGAGCTTGGCGTCGCCGAGCCGATCGTGCAGCAACAGGGCGCGGACCGGATCGTTGTTGAACTGCCCGGTGTGCAGGACACCGCAAAGGCCAAGGACATCATCGGGCGGACCGCGACGCTCGAGGCTCGCATGGCCGATTATCAGAATCCGGTGCGCAACATCAACGACCCGGTGCCGGTCGGTGATGACCTGTTCACGCAGGGCAACGGCGCGCCGGTGTACCTGAAGAAACAAGTGATCTTCACCGGTGACCGGATCACCGACGCGTCGGCCGGTTTCGACGAGCACCAGCGTCCGGCCGTGAAGATCCGCCTCGATGCGCGCGGCGGACGGGTGCTGCGCGACGTGTCGCGCGACAACATCGGCAAGCCGATGGCGATCGTGCTGTTCGAGAAGAACAAGGGCGAGTTGCTGACGGTGGCGACGATCCAGTCCGAGCTGGGCGAAAACTTCCAAATCACCGGCCAGCCGACGCCCCAGGCGGCGACCGATCTCGCGCTGTTGCTGCGCGCCGGTTCGCTGGCCGCGCCGATGGAGATCATCGAGGAGCGCACGATTGGACCGAGCCTGGGCGCGGACAACATTAGAAAGGGTTTCGACTCGGTGCAGTACGGGTTCGCTGCGATTGCGGTGTTCATGATCGCGTACTACATGCTGTTCGGACTGATCTCGGTGATTGCGTTGTCGGTGAACCTGCTGCTGCTCGTCGCGGTGCTGTCGATGATGCAGGCGACGCTGACATTGCCCGGCATCGCGGCGATCGCGCTGGCACTGGGCATGGCGATCGACGCGAACGTGCTGATCAACGAGCGCATTCGCGAGGAGCTGCGTCGCGGCGCGCCTGCGCAACTGGCGATCCAGAATGGCTTCTCGCATGCATGGGCGACGATCCTGGATTCGAATGTCACGACGCTGATTGCCGGGCTGGCGCTACTTGCGTTCGGCTCCGGGCCGGTGCGCGGCTTTGCGGTCGTGCACTGCATCGGCATCCTGACATCGATGTTCTCCGCCGTGTTCTTCGCACGGGGGCTGGTGAACCTGTGGTACGGCGGCAAGAAGAAGCTCAAGTCGTTGGCCATTGGCCAGGTATGGCGTCCGGAAGGCACGCTGGCCGCGTACGCCGAATCTGCTCAGCAGGGGGCGGGCGGCGCGGCGCAGGCGCTGCCGCGTACTTCGGACGCCAAGCGCCCGGGTCCGAAGCGCGCGGTACGGCGCAATGCGCCAGCGGCGCCGCGGCCCGGCGATGCGCCCCCATCGGAGCGCACACCGCAACGTGATGCGCCGACCAAGCCGGGCCAGTCCCGCTGACCACGCTCGGAGACCCTCATGGAATTTTTCCGGATTCGCAAAGACATTCCGTTCATGCAGCGGGCGTTGATCTTCAACGTGATCTCGCTCGTGACGTTCCTTCTCGCGGTGTTCTTTCTGCTGCATCGTGGTTTACATTTGTCCGTCGAATTTACCGGCGGCACGGTGCTAGAAATCCACACGCCGCAAGCCGCGCAAGTCGACCCAATCCGCGGCGCGCTGGACAAGATCGGCTATGCCGATGCGCAGGTACAGACCTTTGGCACGTCGCGTGACGTGCTGATTCGTCTGCCGTTGAAGGGAGGGCTGTCGTCGGCGCAGCAAAGCGATCAGGTGATGGCCGCGCTGAACGAGCTTGACGCGCAGATCAAGCTGCAACGCGTGGAGTTCGTCGGGCCGCAGGTGGGCAAGGAGCTTGCGACTGACGGGTTGCTTGCGCTCGCGTGCGTGGTCGTGGGCATCGTGATCTACCTGTCGTTTCGCTTCGAATGGAAATATGCGATCGCCGGGATCATCGCGAACCTGCACGACGTCGTGATCATCCTGGGTTTTTTTGCGTTCTTCCAGTGGGAGTTCTCGCTATCGGTGCTGGCCGCGGTGCTCGCGGTGCTTGGCTATTCGGTCAACGAGTCCGTGGTCATTTTCGATCGGATTCGCGAGACGTTTCGGCGTGAGCGCAAGATGACGGTCACCGAGGTCATCAATCATGCGATCACGAGCACGATGTCGCGCACGATCATCACGCACGGCTCGACGCAGATGATGGTGTTGTCGATGCTCTTGTTTGGCGGCCTGACGCTGCACTATTTCGCGCTGGCGCTGACCATCGGTATCCTGTTCGGCATCTATTCGTCGGTGTTCGTCGCTGCGGCGCTGGCGATGTGGCTTGGCGTCAAGCGCGAAGACCTGATCAAGGAAAAGAAGACGGGCTACGACCCCAACGATCCGAACGCCGGCGCGCAGGTGTAGCCGCGCTCGCCGCCCTGCGCGGCGTGTTGGCTGGTCCGTGACAGCTCGGACTGGCCAACCGCTACAACTGCTGCAACCGCTGCAACCGGCTCGCGCGTTCAGCGCACCGCGAGTCGCAAGCGCACCGCAAACAGCGCGACGATGCTGATCGCGGCCGCAAAGATCATGTAGAAGCCGGGCGCCACTTTGGTGCCAGTCGATGCGATCAACCACGAGATGATGAACGGTGCAAAGCCGCCGAAGATTGTCACGGCGATGTTGTACGACAGCGACAGCCCGGTCGTACGAGTACTGACCGGGAAAATCTCCGACAGCAACCCAGGCAGCGTTGCGAAATAGCCGCTCATCAAAAAGCCGAAGATGATTTGCACGACCAGCAGCGTCGCCAAGGTCGGATGCGAGACCAGCGTCGCAAACGCAGGGTAGATCAGCACGAGAATCGCGATCGCCGAGGCGAGCATGATGCCGGTGCGGCCATGCTGGTCGGACCAGTGGCCCACCAGTGGCGACACGACCAACTGGATCATGCCGGTCAACAGGATCGCGGCGAACGACGCCGACGCCGGTAGGCCGAGTTGCTTCACCGCGAAGGTCGGCATGAACAGCACGACATACGTCGACACGGTGGCCAGAATCACCACGCCGATGGCGATCAGCAAACGCTCCTTCTGCGTCGCGAGGGTATCGCGCACGGGTGTCAACGTGGTCTTGCTCGACATCTCGGCCGCGACGAACTCGGGCGTCTCATCGACGTGCTTGCGGATATACCATGCCACCGGCCCAATCAACAGCCCGAAGAAAAATGGGATCCGCCAACCCCATGCATCCATTTGCGCGGATGACAGGTTGCCATTGAGTATGACGCCGAAGCTGGCTGCGAGCAGCGTCGTGAGCCCTTGGCTGGCGACTTGCCAGCTGGAGAAAAAGCCACGGCGCTGCGGCATATGCTCAGCCAGGAACGCAGTGGCGCTGCCGAACTCGCCGCCGGCGGAAAAGCCTTGCAGCAATCGCGCGATGACTAGGATCAGCGGCGCGGCCAGGCCGATGGTCGCGTAGTTGGGCAGCACCGCGATGATTAGCGTGCCGGCCATCATTAGCAAGATCGTCAGCGATAGCGCGGCCCGGCGGCCGGCGCGGTCCGCATAAGCGCCGAGCACGATGGCGCCCAGCGGTCGCATGAAGAACGATACGCCGAACGTGCCCAAGGTGAGCAGCAACGATATCGTGTCGTTGCCGGCCGGGAAGAATTGCCGGGAGATGACAACGGCAAAGAAGCCGTAGGCGACCAGATCGAACCATTCGAGTGCGTTGCCGATCGAGGCAGCGGCCACTGCGCGCCACACCTTCGGCTGCACGGTCGGGGTAACGGACGACAATGAGACAGATGCACCCATGCGAGTCCCTTATTCTATGAACTGCGTTGACGAATGCCGTCGCCTGGTCGTTGTACTCACAATGATTTTTTGGCGCCGGTGCCTGCGTGCGCCTCACCTTAGCGGTAACGCCGTCAGATTTCAACCGTTAAAAAGGGCCAAACGGGGTTTGCCTTGCCGCATCGGTTGCACGCGACGCGGCTCAAGCCGCTCGCCCGGTCGCGTTCACTATTGCTTGATGCCTTCGACTTGGATCTGGAGCGTGGTCTGCATGTTGAAGCCGTAGGACTGACCATAGTCCAGCCCGAAGTCAGCGCGGTTGAAGCTAGCCTTGGCATCGGCGCCGCACCACCAGCGTTTGAGCATCGGATGCTGCTTACATTGGAACGAGTCCAGCGTCAGCTTCAGCTTCAGCGGTTTGGTAATGCCGTGCAACGTTAGCGGACGGCATGAAAGTCAGTCTCTCCTCGTAGGAAACAATGCAGTAGTATTGGCTCGAATCCATCCTCACGCTAAACGAGGCAACGCCGGCGCTATGCTTTGCTAAGATGGACCGCCGCATGGCGCTTACCGGAACCGTCGAACCCGTATGGACCCTACCGAGCTGATTGCGTGTCACCAGTGCGACGCGCTGCATTACAAGCGCGCACTGCATCCGGGCACAGTCGCGCGCTGCGCTCGTTGTGGCGCGGTGTTGTATCGTGGCCTGTCCGGGCGGCTGGACCGAGTGAGCGCGATGACGCTTGCCGCGTTGATCACGTTCGTGATTGCGCAGGCCGCGCCGATCGTTCAGTTGGAGACCAACGGGATCGTCACGCAGACTACGCTGGCCGCCGCCATTGCCGCGCTGTGGGCTGAAAACAGCCAGGTGATCGCGGTGCTCGTGCTGTGCTCCACGACGCTGTTTCCGCTCGCCGAATTGTGTGCGCTGCTTTACTTGCTGTTCTCGTTGCGCGCTGGCATTCGCCCGTATGCGTTCGACGAGTTGTTGCGGATGATCCAGTGGATCCGGCCGTGGGGCATGATCGAGGTGTTCATGCTCGGCATTCTCGTCGCACTGGTCAAGCTGTCGAGTCTGGCGGACATGCGCCCGGAAGCGGCGCTGTTCGCGTTTGGCGCGCTGACGCTGATGATCGCATCGGTGGTGACGTTCGATCCCCGCGTGCTATGGGAGGTCGCGGACCGACTCGACGAAGGCGTCACCACGTGCAGCCGCGCGGCGAGGCATTCATGAGCACGCCGCGCACGACCTACCCGAGCGCGCGGCGCGCTGGCCTGGTGACGTGCCATGCGTGCGGGCTGGTGTCGCCGTTGGTGCGCACCGGCCAGAGGCAGTGCTGTGCGCGTTGCGGCGCGACGCTGCACGTGCGCAAGCCGGATTCGATTGCGCGCACGTACGCGTTCTTAATTGCTGCGGCGATCATGTACGTGCCGGCGAATCTGCTGCCGGTGATGCATACGTCGTCGTTGCTTGGCTCGCAGGACGATACGATCATGTCTGGCGTTGTCTATTTCTGGACCTCTGGCGACTGGCCGCTGGCCGTGATCGTATTCGTGGCGAGCATCCTCGTGCCGATGCTCAAGCTCGCTGTGCTGACGCTGCTGACCGTCACGGCCCAAATCGGTTCGAGATGGCGGCCGTTGCAGCGCACGCGGCTGTATCGCGGCGTCGAAGCGATCGGCCGCTGGTCGATGCTGGATATTTTCGTCATCACGCTGACCGTCGCGCTGGTGCGCTTCCACTCGCTCGCGGAAATTACCGCTGGACCCGGTGCGGTTGCGTTCGGCGTGGTCGTCGTACTCACGATGATCGCCTCGATGCAGTTCGATCCCCGCCTGATCTGGGACAACATCGAATCGTCAGGAAAGGAACATGAATAACAAAAACAACGCCACCGGGACCGGCTCGCCGGAGGCGGGGCCGGGCGACCCGCTTGGGGCGGCTGACGGTGGCGTGCCGCCGCATTTGCCTGAGCCGGTTGTGCAGCGCACGAGCCGCTGGCTGCCGTCGCTGGTCTGGGTGATTCCGCTGATCGCCGCGCTGGTCGGCGTGTCGCTGTTTGTGAAGACGGTGCTGGAGCGCGGGCCAACGATCACCATCACGTTCAGGACGGCCGAAGGGCTCGAGCCGGGCAAGACGCAGGTTAAATACAAAGACGTGGTGATCGGCGCGGTGAAGACCATCACGCTGTCCAAGGACCTGGCCACCGTGCTCGTGACCGTCGAGTTGACCAAGCAGGCCGAGGGCTTCGCCGTTGACGACACGCGCTTCTGGGTCGTACGGCCGCGCGTGGCAGCCAGCGGCGTATCAGGACTGAATACGCTGCTCTCGGGCGCCTATATTGGCGTGGACGCTGGCCGTTCTCGGGAAACGCGCAAGCAATTCCTCGGACTCGAACAGCCGCCGCCAATTACGCGTGATCAGAGCGGGCACCAATTCGTGCTGCACGGCGACAGCCTGGGGTCGGTGGATATCGGCTCGCCGGTATTCTATCGGCGCGTGCAGGTCGGGCAGGTGGTGGGCTACAGTCTCGACCCGAATGGCACCGGCGTGACGATGCAAGTATTTGTCAATGCGCCCTATGATCAGTACGTCGGTGAGAACACGCGCTGGTGGCATGCGAGCGGCGTCGACCTGCGGCTCGATTCAGGCGGTTTTAAGCTCAATACGCAATCGCTGGCAGCCATGGTGATTGGTGGCATCGCGTTCCAATCGCCGCCAAGCGAGCCGGTGGGTGCACAAGCGCGCAATGACGCTCATTTCCGCCTGGCGAGCGATGAAGCCGATGCAATGCGGGCGTCGGACGGCGAGGCGGTGCCGTTCGTGCTGAACTTCAACCAGTCGCTGCGCGGCCTGTCGGTCGGCGCGCCAGTTGATTTCCGCGGCATCGTACTGGGCCGGGTGCGCTCAATTGGTATCGATTACGATCCGGTGAGGCACGCGTTTTTGATGCCGGTAACCGTCGAGCTGTATCCGGACCGGCTCGGGCCGCGCGTGCGCGAAGCGGCGCGCACTGGCGGCGTGCGAGCGCGCGCGACGATGATCGAGAGCTTGGTGAAATCGGGGCTGCGGGCCCAGTTGCGCACTGGCAACCTGATCACCAGCCAGTTATACGTCGCGCTGGACCTGTTCCCGAATGCACCGCCGGCCAAGGTGAACATGAGCCGCTCGCCGATCGAGTTGCCGACCGTGCCCAATACGCTGGACGAACTGCAACTGCAAGTGGCCGACATTGCGAAGAAGCTTGACAAGGTGCCGTTCGACGAGATCGGCGTGCGCTTGAACAGCACGCTGAAGCGTGCCAACAGCCTGTTCAAGCAACTCGATACCCAACTTGCGCCGCAGGCCAAGGACACGTTGAGTACGGCGCAGCGAACGTTCCATGCTGCACAGTCGTCGCTGCAACAGGATTCGCCGCTGCAGACCGATGTGCGGCAGGCGCTGCAACAGTTGACGCGTACGCTGCAGTCGCTCAATGCGCTGTCGGACTATCTCGAACGTCATCCTGAATCGCTGCTACGCGGTAAGGGGAGGGATCAACCATGAAGTCGTGTCGATCTCCGCGGCGCTGCATCGCACACATCGCGCCGCTTGCCGTCCTGTGCGCGGCGGCGTTGCTCGCGAGTGCGTGTGGCAGTGTGGTGCCCGATCGCTTCTATACGCTGGCGGGGCCGGCACGCGGGGCGCCGCGTGCGGCGCCAGCGCAGTTCTATATCGAGTTGATGCCGGTTGACGTGCCGCAGCAAGTGGCTCGCTCCCAATTCGTCGTCACGACCGGACCGGGCCAGGTAGCGTTGCTCGAGCACGAGCGGTGGAGCGCGCCGTTGTCTGACGAGATGGGCCGCGCGCTGTCCGACGAGGTGAGTCGCGCGCTCGGCGCGATCGATGTCTATCGCACGCCGCATCCGGCCACTTCACCGGTGTTCCGGATTCACGTCAACGTGCAGCGCTTCGAATCGGCGCCCGGTGCGCACGCCGGCCTGGAGGCGACGTGGAGCGTGCGCGCGTTGCCCGACGGGGTGCCCGTGACATGCCACAGCACGATCGAGGAGCCCGTTGCGGCCGGCTATGAGGCGCTAGTGGCCGGTCATCGGCGGGCGTTGCAACGCTTGTCGGCCGACATCGCCGACGTGGTGCGCGAGCTTGTGCAGCATCGCTGTGCGACCTCTGCCTGCGCCGCGCCGCCAAGTGGGCGCACCGGCACCCGCATCGCGCCCACGGGGCCAGCGCCGGATTCGGCGCTGCGATGCCCGGCGTCTACTTAAGCGCGCGAGCGAGCCGCTATTCGACGCCGCGTGCGCGGTCCGCGTGAAAGCGCGTCACGAACGCGTTGAACGTTCCCGCCTCGATGGCATCGCGGATCTCCTGCATTAGGTTCAGGTAGTAATGCAGATTGTGGATCGTGTTCAGTTGCGCGCCGAGGATTTCACCAACGCGATGCAGGTGATGCAGGTACGCGCGCGAAAAGTGGCGGCACGTATGGCAGACGCAGCTTTCGTCCAGCGGCCGCGTGTCGTTGCGGTGCATCGCATTGCGGATCTTCAGGTCGCCGAACCGCGTGAATAGCCAGCCGTTGCGCGCGTTGCGTGTGGGCATCACGCAGTCGAACATGTCGATGCCGGCGGCCACGCCGGCCACCAGGTCCTCCGGCGTGCCCACCCCCATCAAATAGTGCGGCTTGTCGAGCGGCAGCCTGGGGCCGATGTGTTGTAGCACGCGCAGCATGTCCTCCTTCGGTTCGCCAACTGACAGGCCGCCAATCGCGTAGCCATCAAAGCCGAGGTCCGATAGCCCCGCGAGCGATTCGTCGCGCAGTGCTTCGTACATGCCGCCCTGCACGATGCCGAACAGCGCGTTTGGATTGGCAAGGCGCCTGAATTCGTCGAGCGAGCGTTTGGCCCAGCGCAGCGACATCTGCATCGAGCGTGCCGTGGCATCATGCGAGGTGGGTACGCCATCGGTCGCGTACGGGGTGCACTCGTCGAATTGCATCACGATGTCGGAGTTCAGCACCTTTTGCACCTGCATCGACACCTCGGGCGACAGGAACAGCCGGTCGCCGTTGATCGGCGACGCGAACGTCACGCCATCCTCGGTGATTGTGCGCAGCTCGCCAAGTGAGAACACCTGGAAGCCGCCGGAGTCGGTCAGGATCGGCCGTTGCCAGCCCATGAAGCGGTGCAAGCCGCCATGCGCGGTGATCGTGTCGAGCCCTGGGCGCAGCCATAGATGAAACGTGTTGCCTAGGATGATTTGCGCGCGGATGTCCTCGAGTTCGCGTGGTGCCATGGCCTTGACCGTGCCATAGGTGCCGACCGGCATAAAGATCGGCGTGTCGATCGTGCCGTGGTTCAGCGTCAGTCGGCCGCGTCGTGCGAGGCCATCGGTGCGCAAGAGGTCAAATTTCAACATGATGGGTTTAGGGCGGGCTCGTGGGCGGTGCGCGATGATGGCGAGCGCGGGTGGCGATGTCGGGTCATCGCTGTGCGACGGATGCGGCCCGCGTGAGCAGCATCGCGTCGCCGTAGCTGAAAAAACGGTAGCGTTGCGCGATCGCGTGGCGGTACGCGCGGCGGATCGGCTCGACACCGGCGAACGCGGACACCAGCATCAGCAGCGTCGACTTGGGCAAATGAAAGTTCGTCACGAGCCGGTCGATGACGCGGAACGGGTAACCGGGCGTAATGAAGATATCCGTTTCAGCACGGACCGCATGCAGTTCACGGCCATCGCGCTCGGCATCGCGGGCTGCCGCCTCCAGTGCGCGCATCGACGTCGTGCCAACCGCGATCACCGAGCGTTTCGCAGCCCGCGTGGCCTCGATGGCCTCGACGAGCGCCGGCGGGATGTTGTACCACTCGCTGTGCATCTTGTGCTGCGCAATGTCGTCGGTGCGCACCGGCTGGAACGTGCCGGCACCCACGTGCAGCGTCAACGTCGCGCGGCGCACGCCGCGCGCGTCCAGCGCGGCCAGTGTTGGCGCATCAAAATGCAGGCCGGCGGTGGGCGCCGCGACCGCGCCTGGCGTCGTCGCGAACACGGTTTGATAGCGTGCCTCGTCATACGTGTCGGGCGTGTGCTCGATGTAGGGCGGTAGCGGCAACCGGCCATGCTGGTCAATCAATTCGATGCAATCGTGCGGGAAATGCAGCGTATGAAATGGCTCGACGCGCTCGCCGACGGTCACGTCGAAGGCGTCTGCGAGCCGGATTGTCGAACCCGGCGCGGGGCGCTTGCTCGCACGGATTTGCGCGAGCGCGGTACGCGGACCGGTCACGCGCTCGATCAGTACCTCGACGCGTCCGCCGCTCGCCTTGATCCCGTCAAAGCGGGCCTTGAGCACTTTCGTGTCGTTGAACACCAGCAGGTCGCCGGGCTCGAGGCAAGCCGGCAGCTCACCGAAATGGCGGTCCAGCAGTGCACCGCTTGGCGTGACTTCGAGCAGGCGGCTCGCGCTGCGCTCGGGCAACGCATGTTGTGCGATCAGCTCCGGGGGCAGATCGAAATCGAAATCGGACAGCGTGTACATGAAATGGGACGGGTAGCGCAACGGCACGCTCGCGCAACTGCGCTACCCTGATGCACAATGCAGGGCCGTGCCAATAAAATCGATATTGTACTTGCGATAGCCCGATGTCTTTGTCCCGTCATCCGCAGCTGGTGTTACCGCGATCAGGTGAACCCGACGCCGTGCCTGGCGATGCCAGCGCAGGCGGCGCCGCGGCGCCTGCGCGCCGCGGCGCCGGGCCGTCGGCACGCAAGCGCCTCCCGGCGGCCATGGTCGGCGACAAGGCTGCGGTCCAAGCCGCGGATGACACGGCGGCCCAAGCTGCCGACAGTCCCGCCGTTAAACCTGCTGGCAAGGCTTCGACCCAGCCCGCCGGCAAGTCGGGTGCCAAGCCGAGCGACAAACTGGCTCGGCTGGGGCTGGTGCGCGACATCGACCTGGTGCTGCATTTGCCGATGCGCTATGAGGACGAGACGACGCTGACGCCGATTGGCCAACTGCTGCCAGGCATGACCGCGCAGGTCCAGGGCGAAGTGGTGGACAACGAAATCGCCTACCGGCCACGCCGCCAGATGTTGGTACGGCTGCGCGACGAGCACGGCGATGTGCTGATGCTGCGGTTTCTGAACTTTTGGGGCTCCCAGGCCCGGCAACTGGCGTCTGGCGCGCGCTTGCGCGTGCGTGGCGACGTGCGAGGGGGCTTCTTCGGGATGGAAATGGTCCATCCGGCATACCGCGTGGTTGAAGACGACACGCCGTTGCCCGACGCGTTGACGCCTGTGTACTCGAGCACAGCTGGCGTGTCGCAGGCGTATTTGCGCCGCGCGATCGACAGCGCGCTGCAACGCACGCCATTGCCGGAGTTGCTGCCGCCGCAGATCGCCGACGCGTTCCTGGCCCCGCTTGGGGTGCCGTCGTTGGCCGATGCGGTGCGCACGCTGCATCACCCGCGTGCGGATGCGGATGAGGCCGCCCTGATGGAGCGGACCCATCCGGCATGGTTGCGGATCAAATTCGAGGAGTTGCTCGCGCAGCAATTGTCGCTCAAACGCGCGCATGACGAGCGGCGTTTGCGCGCCGCACCGGCGATGGCACGCCGTCCCGCCGCCGATCGCGACGCGCTCGTCACGCGGTTGCATGCCGCGCTGCCGTTCCAGTTGACCGGCGCGCAGCAGCGGGCCAGCGAGCAAATTGCGGCGGACCTGGCCGCGGCGCATCCGATGCAGCGACTGCTGCAGGGGGACGTGGGCAGCGGCAAGACAGTGGTCGCCGCGCTGGCGGCGGCGCAGGCGATCGATGCCGGCTACCAGGCGGCGCTGATGGCCCCCACCGAGTTGCTGGCCGAACAACATGCGCGCAAACTGCGCGGCTGGCTCGAGCCGCTTGGTGTGCGCACGGCGTGGCTGGCCGGCAGCCTGAAGGCGCGCGATAAGCGCGCCGCATTGGAGGCGGTGGCCAGCGGCGACGCGCCGCTGGTGATCGGCACGCATGCGATGATTCAGGAGGCGGTGAAATTTGCTCGGCTTGGTTTGGTGATCGTGGACGAGCAGCACCGCTTTGGCGTCGAACAGCGGCTTGCCTTGCGCGCGAAGGCGCAGGCCGAAGCCGCGGTGTCGGGGTTCCAGCCGCATCAATTGATGATGTCCGCGACGCCGATTCCGCGCACGCTCGCGATGACGTACTACGCGGACCTGGACGTGTCCACGATCGACGAGTTACCACCAGGGCGCACGCCGGTGCTCACCAAGCTGGTATCGGATGCGCGTCGCGATGAAGTGATTGCCCGCGTGCGCGAGGCCGCCCTGGCTGGACGTCAGGTGTACTGGGTGTGCCCATTGATCGAGGAGAGCGAGGCGTTGCAATTGCAGACTGCCGTGGACACTTATGAGACGCTCGTTGCCGCGCTGCCGCAGTTGCAGGTGGGACTGGTGCATGGTCGCCTGGCGGCAGCCGACAAGGCCGACGTGATGGCGCGCTTTACCCGCAATGAGATCCATTTGCTGGTAGCGACCACGGTGATTGAGGTCGGCGTCGATGTGCCCAATGCGTCGTTGATGGTAGTCGAGCACGCGGAGCGCTTCGGCCTCGCGCAATTGCACCAATTACGCGGCCGGGTCGGCCGGGGCAGCCAGTCGTCGGTGTGCCTGCTGATGTACGCCAGCCCGCTGTCGTTGGCGGCGCGCGAACGACTGCGTACGATGCGCGAGACCACGGACGGTTTCGAGATCGCGCGTCGGGACCTGGAGATCCGCGGCCCCGGCGAATTCCTCGGCGCGCGGCAATCCGGCGCAGCGATGCTGCGCTTTGCAGACATCGAGCAGGATGCTTGGCTGATCGAGCCGGCACGGCGCGCGGCCGAGCGGCTGCTGGGCGAGTATCCGCAGGCCGCCGCCGCGCACTTGACACGTTGGCTCGGCAGCCGCGAGCAGTACTTGAAGGCGTGAAGGGGTGAAGGGGTGAGCGCGGGCAGCGGATGCGGGTGGTATGAAGGCAATGAAGCCGGCGACGGCGTGCCCGGGTTTCGCGCGTGGCGTCTGCCTGCGCGCTGCCGGCCATCCCGATGAGGGTGGGGAAATGGGGGCAGGTAAAGGCCCCCTTGGCAAACGGGCCGGCAACGCGTATAAGAGAAAATCTATCGAAAGTATCGCCTCGATTAGTCGATAATGACGCTCACCGAACTCAAGTACATCGTTGCCGTTGCCCGGGAACGCCATTTTGGCCGGGCCGCGGAGGCATGTTTCGTCAGCCAGCCGACGTTGTCGGTCGCGATCAAGAAGCTCGAGGACGAACTGAACGTTCAGATCTTCGAGCGCGGTACCAGCGAGGTCAGCGTCACGCCGATCGGTGAGCAGATCGTCACCCAGGCGCAGCGTGTGCTTGAGCAGACGCTCGCGATCAAGGAAATCGCCAAGCAGGGCAAGGATCCGCTGGTCGGGCCGCTGCGGCTCGGCGTGATCTATACGATCGGCCCCTATTTGCTGCCGGCGCTGGTCAAGCAGATGATCGAGACGGTGCCGCAGATGCCGCTGATGCTGCAGGAGAACTTCACGCTGAAGCTGATCGAACTGCTCAAGCAGGGCGAGATTGACGTCGCGATCATGGCGCTGCCGTTCCCGGAAACCGGCTTGATGGTCCGTCCGCTGTATGACGAGCCGTTTGTGGTCGCGCTTCCTGCGGGGCACCCGTGGGAGCGGCGCAACGCAATCAATGCCGAGGACCTGAAGCAGGAAACAATGTTGCTGCTGGGCAGCGGCCATTGCTTTCGAGACCATGTGTTGGGCGTGTGCCCAGAACTCATGCGCTTTTCGCAAAACGCAGACGGGATTCAGAAGACGTTCGAGGGCAGCTCGTTGGAGACGATCCGCCACATGGTGGCCAGCGGCGTGGGCATCACCGTGCTGCCGCGCACCTCGGTGCAGGAGGTACGCGCGCATGCAAGCGGCGTGGACAACGGCCTGCTCAGCTACGTGCCGTTTACCGAGCCGCAGCCGGACCGGCGCGTGGTGCTGGCATGGCGCAAGAGCTTCACGCGGATGCCGGCGATCGATGCGATCTGCGATGCGATTCGCGCGTGCGCGTTACCCGGTACGCGTAAGCTTGAGCTACCCGCCGCGGTCAACTGACCGTTGCAGCTGAAGAGACGTTTCACCGCTTGATACATCCCATGCCGCTTCGTGTACCGCAAGCCTGGCGCGGTATGCGGCGCGACTGGAGCACGTGGTGCGGCAGGCCACGCCGTGCGTTTTCGCCTAGAATAACGGGTCATGACGTTTCGATCCGAGTGCTGCATGATGTCCGCGCTAACCTTGCGCCTGCCGTTGTATTTCCGCCTGCTGCGGCTGCATAAGCCGATCGGCAGCGTGCTGCTGCTATGGCCGACGCTGAATGCATTATGGATAGCGGCCGATGGCCATCCCCCTGCGCATATCGTTGCGATCTTCGCGATTGGCACTGTTCTGATGCGCTCGGCCGGATGCGCGATCAACGATTACGCAGACCGGGATTTCGACAAGCATGTGAAGCGCACGCAGGATCGCCCTCTCACGTCGGGTCAGATCGCCCCGTGGAAAGCCCTTGCCGTGGCGGCCGCGCTTGCGCTGGTGTCGTTCCTGCTGATCCTGCCGCTAAACGCGCTGACCAAGTGGCTCTCCGTCGCGGCGCTGTTCGTGGCGGGTACGTATCCGTTTATGAAGCGCTTTTTCGCGATTCCGCAGGCCTACCTGGGCATTGCGTTCGGCTTTGGGATTCCGATGGGATTCGCCGCGATCCAGGACCAAGTGCCGCCGCTCGCGTGGCTGATGCTGCTGGCGAACGTGTTCTGGTCGGTCGCTTACGATACTGCCTACGCGATGGTGGACCGGGATGATGACATCAAGATCGGCATTCGCACGTCCGCGTTGACGTTCGGCCGCTTCGACGTGCTGGCCGTGATGCTGTGCTACGCAGCGATGCTGGGCATCTATGCATGGATCGGCTATGCGCTGCACGGGTCCGTTGCGTACTGGGCCGGATGGGCGGGCGCGCTCGGCTGTGCGGTGTACCACTACACGTTGATCCGCGACCGCGACCGGATGCGGTGCTTTGCGGCGTTCATGCACAACAACTGGCTCGGCGGTATCCTGTTCGCCGGCATCGCCGTACACTATGCTAGCATGGGGCTTTGAGCGCGCGGCGCCTGCTCATTGCTTGCCGAACGCGTCGCCCATTTGAATTGCCCGGGCGTGGGCCGCCAACGCGCCGCGTACGATCGCCGCACCGATGCCGTCGGCCTCGAAGGACTCGAGCGCGGCGGCCGTTGTGCCACCTTTCGAGGTCACGCGCTCGCGCAGCACGCTGGCAGGCTCGCCTGACTGTGCGGCCAGTTGGGCGGCGCCGGTGAACGTGGCGAGCGCCAGCGCGCGTGCCTGCTCGTCATCGAGTCCCAGCTCGCGCGCGGCGCGCTGCAGGGCCTCAATGAAGTAGAACACGTAGGCTGGGCCGCTGCCCGAAATGGCCGTCACCGCATCGATTTTCGATTCATCGTCGCACCACACGACCTCGCCTACCGCGCGTAGCACCCGCTCGGCGAGTGCCCGGCCGGCATCATCGACACCGTGCAGCGCTGCCAGGCCGGTCACCCCGCTGCCGATCAGCGCCGGGGTATTGGGCATCGTGCGTATCACGCGCTGGTAGCCGTTGAGCCAATGCGCGATGTCCGCAGCGCGGATCCCGGCGGCAATGCTGATGATGAGCTGCGCACGCAACCACGGCACGAGCGATTCGACCACGGCTTTCATCACCTGGGGCTTGACCGCGATGACGATGGCATCGTAGTCGCCGAGCGACGCGTCGGCCGCCTCGCCGGTACGTATTGGGTGCTGCTGCGTCAAGCGTGCGCGCGCGTCGGCCGATGGGTCGATGGCGTACAGGTCAGCGGCCGGGATGCCACGCTTGAGCAGCCCACCGATCAGGGCAGCGGCCATGTTGCCTGCGCCGATGAATGCAATTTTCATAAGGATCTCGTTCAGTGAGTGGGGTAGGTTCGTGGGCCGAAAATCGCGGTGCCGACCCGCACGATCGTCGCGCCTTCGAGAATAGCCGCGTCCAGATCGGCCGACATGCCCATCGACAGCGTATCGAGGCCGAGGCCTTGCGCATTGACAGCATCGAATAGTTCACGCAATCGCCGATGCGGCGCGCGCTGGGCGTGCAGTCCGGACACGGGCTCGGGGATCGACATCAGTCCGCGCAGCCGTAGCCGGGGCAGCGCCGCAACGTCGCGCGCCAGCGTGGCCACATCATCGGGCGCGACGCCGTGCTTGGACGCCTCGCCGCTGACATTCACCTGCACGCAGACATTGAGCGGCGGCAGGTGGGTGGGCCGTTGCTCGGACAGCCGGTGCGCGATCTTGAGTCGATCGACTGAATGCACCCAATCGAACTGCTCGGCGACCGGCCGCGTCTTGTTCGACTGCAGCGGTCCAATGAAATGCCATTCGAGCGATGCACGCAACGGCTGCAGGGCGGCGATTTTGTCCAACGCTTCCTGCACATAGTTTTCACCAAACGCCTGCTGGCCCGCCGCGTGGGCAGCGCGTATGGCGTCGGCTGGAAAGGTTTTGGATACGGCGAGCAATTGTACGCTCGCCGGATCGCGGCCGGCGGCCGCAGCCACCGCGGCAATGCGTCGGCAAACTTCGTCCAGATGTGGCGCAATGAGGGTGGACATGACGTGGAACGGGGAAGGGTTTAATCAGACAGCAGGCGATCGACGAGTTCGATCCAATGCGCGACCGGCGTTGACGTGCCGCTTTGCAGATGCGCAATGCAGCCCACGTTCGCCGAGACGATCATCTGTGGCTCAAGTGCCGACAAGCGTTCAAGCTTTTGGTTGCGCAGCGTGTAGGACAGCGCCGGCTGCAGCACCGAGTACGTGCCGGCCGAGCCGCAGCAAAGGTGTGCGTCGGATGGTACACGCACCTCCAACCCGAGCGCCTGGAGCAGCCGCTCGACGCGCCCGGTAATTTTCTGCCCATGCTGCAGCGTGCATGGCGGATGGTAGGCGACCGTATGTACGTCGCGCCGGCGTATGCGGCACGCAAGTTCGGCTTCATAGCGGGGCAGCAGCTCGGCCAGATCTTGTGCCAGGCTGGCCACGTGCGCCGCCTTATGAGCGTAGGCTGGATCATCGCGCAACAGGTGTCCGTATTCCTTGATCGTCGCGCCGCACCCGGAGGCATTGATGACGACGGCCGCCGCGCCCTGCTCGATGTGGGGCCACCATGCGTCGATGTTGCGGCGTGCGTCATCGAGCGTCTGCGCGTGGTACCCCAAGTGCAGCCGGATGGCGCCGCAGCAGCCAGCGTCGTCGGCCACGACCGGCTCGATGCCGAGCGCGTCGAGCACGCGCGCGGTCGCGACGTTGATGTTGGGCATCATGCCGGGCTGCACGCAGCCGGTCAGCATCAGCATCCTGATCCGGTGCCGCGCTGTCGGCCACGCGCGCGGATGTTGCCGTAGTGGCACCTTGGCGCGCAGTCGCTTGGGCAGCAGCGGGCGCACATGTTGTACGAGCCGCATCGCCGGCGTGAACAGTGTCGCATTCGGCAAAAAGCTCGCCAGCAGGCGCCGTACGAGCCGCGAGCGCCAGCGGCGCGGCACCTTCTGCTCGACGAGCTTGCGCCCGATATGTGCCAGTCGCCCGTACTGCACGCCGGACGGACAAGTCGTCTCGCAATTGCGGCACGTTAGACAGCGGTCCAGGTGCAACTGTGTGCTCCGCGTGACCGGCGCGCCCTCGAGCATTTGCTTGATCAAATAGATGCGCCCGCGCGGGCCGTCCAGTTCGTCGCCGAGGATTTGATAGGTAGGGCAGGTCGCCGTGCACAAACCGCAATGCACGCATTGACGCAGGATGGCATGGGCCTCGTTGCCGTCCAGTGTATGGCGAATGAAGTCCGCGAGATGGGTCTGCATCGCAACGGTCAGAGGTCCGGATAGAGCCGGCCACGATTAAAGATGCGTGCCGGGTCGAATACCGCTTTCAGGCGGCGATGAATGCTCATCAGCGGCGACGGCAGCGCAGTGAACACGCCAACGTTACGATTGTAGCGCGAACCGCAGCGAAACAGCGTCGCATGGCCGCCGGCCTGCCGCACCGCCATGCGCACCGTCTGCGCATCGGTATCGGTGACCCACCAGCGCTGCGCGCCCCCCCATTCCATCCACTGGACTCCGGGTAATTGTAGCGGTTCGGTGATCGACGGCAGCGATAGGCGCCATAGCGCCGCGTCGGCGGGAATGATCCGAAAGAACGCATCGGTCTGCTCGCGTAGCCCGGTCCAAAAGCGCTCGGCCTCCACCGCGTCGATCACTTTGCCGCCGAGCGTGTTGCGCGCGCTCTTGAGCGCACTGTCCGCGCCGCCCAGACGCAACGCCAGCGTGCCGTTGCGCCACGCACTGGCCGTCAATGGCAGCGGCCGGCCGGCCCATTCGTTGAGCTTGCGTACCGCGTCGGTGCCGTTCATGTCGAACTTTAGCGTCAACTCTGCCTGCGGGCGCGGCAGCACTTTCAACGACACGTCCAGCAGCAGGCCGAGTGTGCCGAGTGAGCCGGCCATCAGCCGCGCGATATCGTAGCCGGCGACATTCTTCGTCACGCGCCCGCCCAAGCGCAGCATGTCGCCGCGTCCGTTCATCACGGTCGCACCCAACACGAAGTCGCGCGCCGCGCCCGCGCTGGCACGGCGTGGGCCAGCTAGGCCGGCGGCGATGCAGCCGCCGATCGTCGCGCCATGACCGAAGTGCGGCGGCTCGAATGCGAGCATCTGACGATGTTCAGCCAGTGCCGCTTCGATGTCGGCCAACGGCGTGCCGCAGTACGCGGTGATCACCCGTTCGGCCGGATCGTAAGCGACGATGCCGCTTACCTCGCGCGTATCGAGCACTTCCCCCTCGATGTTCTGGCCATACCACGACTTTGTGCCGCCGCCGCGGATCTGCAGCGGCACGCCGCGCTCGCTGGCTTGCGTGACTTGCGAGCGCAGGCTCGCGTATGGATGCGGCATCTGCGTCATCGTGTCAGCGCCTCGGCAACTCGGGATGCGGCAGCAAACCTTGATGGCCCCGCATTTTGCCGTACTCGGCGCAGCGCGCCCGCGTCGGGATGTCCTTACCCGGATTCAGCAGCCCTGGCGGGTCGAACGCGCGCTTAACCGCGAGGAGCGCATCGCGCTCCTCAGCACAGAATTGCACGCACATCGCATCGGTCTTCTCGATGCCCACGCCATGCTCGCCGGTGATCGTGCCGTCGAGTCCCACGCAGGTTTCCAGCATTTGCGCACCGAATGCCTCGGCGCGCCGCCACTCATCGGGATCGTTGCCGTCGAATAGGATCAGCGAACGCATATTGCCGTCGCCCGCATGGAAGACGTTCATACAGCGCAGCCCGTATTGCTTTTCCATCTCGGCGATGCGCGCGAGCAGCGGCCCGATCGCCCGCCGCGGCACGGTACCGTCCATGCAATAGTAATCCGGCGAGATACGCCCCGCGGCCGCAAATGCATTCTTGTACCCGGACCAAAACTTGAGCCGCTCCGCCTCCGAGCGCGAGATCTGGATCCGCGTCGCACCATGCGCATGCAGCACCGCAGTCATGCGCTCGATCTCGTCGGCGACCTCGTCGGGAGTGCCGTCGGACTCGCACAGCAGAATAGCCTGCGCCTCTAGGTCGTAGCCGGCCTGCACGAATTCCTCCACCGCATGCGTGGCCAACTGGTCCATCATGTCGAGGCCCGCGGGCACGATGCCGGCCGCGATGATCGCCGCAGCCGCGGCGCCGCCCTTGACTACGTCATCAAAGCTGGCCATGATGACCTGCGCCACTTGCGGCTTCGGGAGCAGCCGGACCGTCACCTCCGTGACGACGGCAAACATGCCTTCGCTGCCGATCAGCACCGCCAGCAGGTCCAGCCCCGCACAATCTGGGCCCAGTGAGCCGAATTCGACCAGGTCGCCCTCCATCGTGATCGCGCGCACGCGCAGCACGTTATGCACGGTCAAGCCGTATTTCAAGCAATGCACGCCGCCAGCATTCTCGGCGACATTGCCTCCGATCGTGCAGGCGATCTGCGATGAGGGATCCGGCGCGTAGTACAGCCCGTATGGCGCGGCCGCCTCCGAGATCGCCAGATTGCGCACACCAGGCTGGAGCGTCGCGGTACGCGCGTAGGGATCGATGTTGATGATCTTGTTGAGGCGCGCGAGCGACAGCACGATGCCATCGCGCAGCGGCATCGCGCCACCGGACAGACCCGTGCCGGCGCCGCGCGGCACCACCGGCACGTCGAGCCGGTGGCATGTCTGCAGCACGCGCCGCACTTGCGATTCTGTCTCGGGCAGCACCACCGCGAGTGGCAGCTGCCGATACGCGGCAAGCCCATCGCATTCGTACGGTGCCGTATCCTCGTCGCGATATAGTAGGCAGTGCGGGGGCAACACCGTCGTCAGCGCCTGAACCACTTCGCGTTGTCGCGCCGCGATGGCTTCCGGGGACGGTTCGACTGAAGCGTTCATGGCATGCTCCGCGCGACGTGTCTAGTGCGGTCCGTGAAAGGCGAAGATCTTGCCGGGATTCATCAGATTGTGCGGATCAAGCGCGTGCTTGATCGCTCGCATCGTGTCAACGGCATCCGCGCCATGCTCGTCCACGAGGAAATCCATCTTGTGCAGGCCGACGCCGTGCTCGCCGGTGCATGTGCCGCCAAAGCGCAGCGCGCGTGACACGATCCGCTGGTTCAACTGCTCCGCCTCATGGATCTCGGCTGGACTAGCGGGGTCGATCAGCATCGCGACGTGGAAGTTGCCGTCGCCGACGTGGCCCACGATCGGGCACAGCAGTGACGATTGCTTCAGGTCCGCCTCTGTCTGTTCGACGCATTCAGCCAGCTGCGAGATAGGCACGCACACGTCGGTGGTCAGCGCGCGGCAACCGGGGCGCAACTGCAACATCGCAAAGTATGCGCTGTGCCGCGCGTTCCACAACCGGCTGCGCTCCTCCGGGCGGGTGGCCCATTCGAAGCCTTGCCCGCCATGTTGCGCAGCCATGTCCTGCACCGTCTGCGCCTGCTCACGCACGCCGGTCTCGCTGCCGTGGAACTCGAAGAACAGCGTTTGCATCTCCGGCAACGTTAGATTCGAGTGGCGGTTAATCGCACGGATCGCGAGCGCGTCGACGAATTCCACGCGCGCCACCGGCACGCCGAGCTGGATCGTCTCGATCACGGTGCGCACGGCCTCGCCCATGCTTGGAAATGCACACACGGCCGCGGAAATTGCCTCAGGCAACGGGTATAGGCGTACGGTGACGTCGGTGATCACGCCAAGCGTGCCTTCGGAGCCAACAAAGAGGCGTGTCAGATCGTAGCCCGCCGACGACTTGCGCGCGCGCGAGCCCGTGTGGATGATGCGTGCATCGGCCCGCACCACCGTCAAGCCCAGTACGTTCTCGCACATCGTGCCGTAGCGGACCGCATTCGTGCCCGAGGCGCGCGTGGCGGCCATGCCGCCGATGCTCGCGTCGGCGCCGGGGTCGATCGGGAAGAACAAGCCAGTGCCGCGCAACGCGTCATTGAGCGCCTTGCGCGACACGCCGGCTTGCACGGTGGCCGTCAGATCGTGCGCGTCGATCGACAACACGTGGTTCATCTCGGACAGATCGATCGTCACGCCGCCCTGCACCGCGAGCAGATGTCCTTCAAGCGACGAGCCGTTGCCATACGGAATCACTGGCACCTCGTACTGCGCGCACAGCGCGACAATGGTCGCGACCTCCTGCGCCGTGCGGGCGTAGACGACTGCATCCGGCCACTGCGGATCGAACATCGACTCGTCGCGCCCATGGTGCGCGCGCACCGCTTCGGCGACCGAAACGCGCTCGCCGAATGTGTCCTTGAGCGCGTCGAGCAGTGATGGGGGGAAGGGCTTGCGCACGGCGGCACGCGCAATCGAATGAGTCACGGGGTGGTCTCCTGAACGCATGGCAGGCAAGCTGGTCAACTGATTTACTATTTTAAGCCAATGCGCATCGCCCAAGCCGTTTGCATCGCGAGGCGGCGCGCCGGACGAGACCGCGTGGTGGCATGCACGCCACTATAATGCGCGGCGGACACGGCAAGCTGCCCTGATATGGCAAACTGCCCTCGATCTGCTCGTCAATCACAGGAGCCATGATGGGAAACCGCTTGAGCAAGATTGTCACGCGAACGGGTGACGACGGTACCACCGGTCTGGGGGACGCAAGCCGCGTGGCCAAGGACGATACACGCATCGCGGCGATCGGCGACGTAGACGAGCTGAATTCGTCGCTGGGCGTGCTGCTGGCCGAAACGTTGCCGGCCCGTGTGCGGGAGGTGCTCGTTGCGGTGCAGCACGATTTATTCGATGTCGGTGCGCAGCTATGCATGCCGGGCGAGGTGATGATCGTCAGCGAGCATGTCGCCCGGCTCGACGGCTGGCTCGAGCACTTCAATGCGCAACTGCCGCCGCTGCGTGAGTTTGTCTTGCCCGGCGGCTCGCGCTCGGCCGCGTTGTCGCATCTGTGCCGTACCGTTTGCCGGCGGGCCGAGCGCACGATCGTCGCGCTTGGCCATGAACAAGCCGTCGATGCTGCACTGCGGCAGTATGTGAACCGCCTATCTGACCTGATGTTCGTCCTGGCCCGCGTGCTCAATGACGCGACGGGCCAGCCGGAGGTGCTGTGGCAACATGAGCGGGCGTAAGGGGCTGCTCGTGCTGGCATCACGGCATGGTGTTCGCCAGCCCATTGCGGCGCACGCTTATGCTCCGTCGTCCGTCAATGGCCGCCGCCGTCGATCGCCATTGCGATGAATTGCCGTGACCGGTGAGTGGCTGTCGCTGGTCGATCGCCGTGGCCGGTGAGTGGCCGTCGCTGGTCGATCGCCATTGCCGGTGAGTGGTTGTCGCCGGCCGATCGTCGTTGCCGGTAAGGGGTTATCTCCGATCAATCGCCGCTGTAGCAGCGTTGCCGCCCGCGTTAGTTGCCGCTGTCGCGCGCGATGCGCCGCTGCCGGACCGCTTCGGCCAGTTCTTCGAGCACCCTCACGCTATCGTCCCAGCCGATGCAGGCGTCAGTGACGCTTTGACCGTAGGTCAACTCGCAGCCGTCCTTCAAATCCTGGCGTCCCGCGACCAGATGGGACTCCACCATCACGCCGATGATGCGCTCGTCGCCGGCGGCGACTTGCCGGCCGATGTTTGCGCAGACCGGAATTTGGTTTTCGTGCTTCTTTTCGCTATTCGCATGGCTTGCATCGATCATTAATCGCGCAGCCAGCCCCAACTTGCCGATCGCGGAGCATGCGGCCTCGACGCTTGCCGCATCATAGTTCGGGGTTTTGCCGCCGCGCAGGATGACGTGACAGTCCTCGTTGCCAGCGGTCGATACGATCGCCGAATGACCGCCCTTGGTCACCGACAGAAAATGGTGCGGCTGCGAAGCGGCCTTAATCGCGTCGACCGCGATTTTTACGTTGCCGTCGGTGCCGTTCTTGAAGCCAACCGGGCACGACAATCCGGAGGCCAGTTCCCGATGCACCTGCGATTCGGTGGTGCGCGCGCCGATTGCGCCCCACGAGATCAAGTCGGCGATGTACTGCGGGCTGATCATGTCCAGGTACTCCGTGCCGGCCGGCAGCCCGAGCGCGTTGATTTGCACCAGCAGTTCGCGCGCGGTACGTAATCCGTCGTTAATCTTGAAGCTGTTGTCCAGGTAAGGGTCGTTGATCAACCCCTTCCAGCCCACGGTCGTGCGCGGCTTTTCGAAGTACACACGCATCACGATTTCCAATTCGCCGGCAAAGCGCTTACGCTGCTCCACTAGGCGCTGTGCGTACTCCAGTGCCGCACGCGTGTCGTGGATCGAGCACGGGCCAATCACGACGATGAGCCGGTCGTCCATCCCATGCAAGATCCGATGCAGTGATTGGCGAGCATTGAAGATCAGGTCGGCGATGCGCTCCTCACAGGGAAACTCCCGTAGCAGGTGCGCGGGCGGCAGCAATTCCTTAAGCTCGCGGATTCGGACATCATCGGTGTTGTGCAGGGCCATCATGGTTCTCCGGTTCAACGGTACGCGCCTCGCGCGCGGTGTTCGAGGCCTGGCGCCTGGCGAAAAAAAACCGCCAGGCGGGCTGGCGGTTTTTCGGGAATGTGGGGGTGATTCGCTTGTCCGTCACCCACCCTCTCGGTCCGCCAGCGGCCTGAGATGCCAAAAGAAATAAAAATAAAACTTGGCAGACATCGCGGAATGCAAACGAATTGAAAGGTGGCGTCGGTTTTGACTACGCCAACTTTATACTCTGGACGACCCCCCGTTGGCAACAGGGGGGCGACAACGACGACGCATGATTGCGTCATTTCAATAAAAACCGCAATCCCCTTGCGGCATCTGCGCGATGGGCATCATACCGTGCCACCCACCGTCATGCGGTCGATGCGCAGTGTCGGCTGCCCGACGCCGACTGGCACGCTCTGGCCTTCCTTGCCGCACACGCCCACGCCTGTGTCCAACGACATGTCATTGCCGATCAGCGATACGTACTTAAGCGACTCTGGTCCGCTGCCCACCAGCGTTGCGCCCTTGACCGGGTAGGCAATCTTGCCGTTCTCGATCATGTAGGCCTCGGAGGCCGAGAACACAAACTTGCCGTTCGTGATATCGACTTGTCCGCCACCAAAGTTGACCGCGTACAGGCCATGGTTGACCGACGCGATGATCTCGGCGGGATCCTTGTCGCCGCCTAGCATGTAGGTGTTGGTCATGCGCGGCATCGGCAACGCGGCATACGATTCGCGCCGCGCGTTGCCGGTTATCTTCATCTTCATCAGCCGCGCGTTCAGCGTGTCCTGCATGTAGCCGGTCAGGATGCCGTCCTCAATCAGCGTTGTGCATTGCGTGGGGTTGCCTTCGTCATCGATGTTCAGCGAGCCGCGCCGGTTCGCCAGCGTGCCGTCGTCGACCACTGTGACGCCGTTGGCCGCAACCCGCTCGCCGATGCGTCCGGCGAACGCCGACGAGCCCTTACGATTGAAATCGCCTTCCAACCCGTGGCCGATCGCCTCGTGCAACAGCACGCCTGGCCAGCCCGGCCCGAGCACGACGGTCATCGTGCCGGCGGGCGCGGGGCGCGCCTCCAGGTTTACCAGCGCGGCATGCACCGCGTCGTCGACGTATCGTGTCATCACCTCGTCGGTGAAATAGCCATAGTCGTAGCGGCCTCCGCCACCGCCGGTGCCGATCTCGCGGCGCCCGTTCTGCTCGGCGATCACGGTGACCGACACGCGCACGAGCGGACGCACGTCGGCGGCCAGTGCGCCGTCGCTGCGCGCCACCAGCACGACGTCGTATTCGCCCGCCAAGCCTGCCATGACCTGCGTGATGCGTGGGTCCTTCGCGCGAGCCATTTTTTCGACGCGCTCCAGCAACGCCACTTTCGCATTTGCATCTAGCGAGTGCAGCGGATCGGCCGGCAGGTACAGGTCGCGGCCCGCGACGCCGCGCAACGCACCGGCCGCCCGCACGCGGGTCTTTCCGCCCCCCGCCCGGGCGATCGCGCGGGTGGCCTGGGCTGCCTGTGCCAGCGCTTGCGGCGACAAATCATCCGAGTACGCGAACGCGGTGCGCTCGCCGGCCACCGCGCGCACGCCCACGCCCTGGTCGATGCTGAAGCTGCCCGATTTGACAATGCCTTCCTCCAGGCTCCACGCTTCGCTGCGGGTCGTCTGGAAGTACAGGTCCGCGTAGTCGACGCGATGGGAGAAAATCTCGCCCAGCGTGCGCACGAGGATGGCCTCGTCGAGTCCGTAGCGCGTGAGCAGCAGGTCCTTGGCGATGGCGAGATGGCGGATGTTAGGTTCGATGATGTTCATGCGGGCTCGCCCGTTTGACTGGTAAATGGACAGGAGTTGGCGCCGCGACGGCACGATTCAAGCCGCGGGCGGCCTTGCTGGAAGCAGTGTGGACCGCCGCCGGCTTGCGGGCAACGACGCTGCGGTGTGCTCATGCCAGCACCCGATGCCGATACGCCGGCAGACTCTGCCGCACCTGCGTGATACGTTGGACATCGATCGTGCCCGATACTACGCCGGCACCGTCCGCGCGCACTGCGACGACCTGGCCCCATGGGTCCACTAGCATGCTGTGGCCCCATGTGCGGCGCCCGTTCTCATGCGTGCCGCCTTGGGCCGCGGCCAGCACGTAGCACTGGTTTTCGACGGCGCGCGCACGCAGCAGCATCTCCCAATGTGCATGGCCGGTCGTGTACGTGAAGGCCGATGGCACGACGATTAGCGCGCAGTCGCCAAGCTTGCGATACAACTCCGGAAAGCGCAAGTCATAGCATACCGACAAGCCCACGCGGCCGAACGGCGCGTCGAATGCGACGACGTCGGTACCGGGCCGGATCGTGCGCGCCTCGTCGAACGATTCATCATCCTTGTCAAAGTTGAACAGATGGATCTTGTCGTAGCGGGCCACGGCTCGGCCTTGTGGGTCGAACACCAGCGTGGTGTTCATCACCCGCCCCGGTTCCGGGGCCACGAGCGGCAGCGTGCCACCGATGACCCATACGCGATGCCGCGCTGCGGCATCGGCGAGAAATTGCTGAATCGGGCCGTCGCCCGGCGCTTCCCGCACGGCCAGCTTGTCGGCGTCGTGATGCCCCATGAAGCAGAAATACTCGGGCAGCAGCACGAGTTGCGCGCCGCCGGCGGCGGCTTCGGCGATCAACTCGCCGGCGGCCTGCAAGTTCCGCGACACGTCCGGCGTGCTGACCATTTGCAGCGCCGCCAGCGCGAACGTGCCGGATGCGGAGCCGCTGGCGCGAAAAACGGAGTCGTTCATTGCCGTGACACATGAGATTCAGGTCGGCCCATCTTACCGCGATCGTCCGACACCTGCTCGACCTGCGGATGCGACCACGAGCCGGTTACCGCGTAGTGGCGCGCGAACGACTGCGAAATAGGGTCGGACAAGACCAGGCCGGCGACGAAGGTACCCAGGCCGAGCAGCGGGTTGACCACGGCCGTGGCCAGTGCTGCAGTACCCACGCTCAGCGATGGGACCACCGTCACCAGCAGGTCCTGCTGCTCGCACCCGAGATCCGCGTTGCCTTGCATTGTGACTTTTGCTGCTGCACTGTTCAGCGTGAAATCTTCGGTCTTAGCGATGCCGTGGCTAATCGTGCCGGTAGCGGTCACATTGTCAAACGGCAGTCCTTCGCCAAACAACGTGCCCAAGTCCAATGTCGCCACGCGAGCAAGCGCTTGCAGGCTGAGCACGCCGAGCAGCTTGGCAGCGCCCGGCTCAACCTTTAGGATCTGGCCATGCGACAGTCCGAGCGACAAGTTTCCGCTCAACGTCGGATAATCGATGCGCGTCGGTCCACCGCGCCAGCCGACCTTGCCGGACAGCGTGCCATTGCCGCCCTTGAGCGTGCGGGGCAGGCCGAGACGGTCGAGTAGGGCACCGCCGTCGGCGATATCGAGCTTGAAATCCAGCGCAGTGCGCCGCGGGTTATCGTCGGTGCCGTTGTCGCTGGTGCTGGTGCGCGCGCGGCGTGGCGTTCTCCAGCTAGCGGTTGCCGACAGCTTGGCTGCTGGGTTCGTCACATCCAGCTTGTCCAATTGCCAGACGGGCACGCCGTTTTCATCGATGTTGCGTGCGTTGACTTCCAGCTTGCCAAAATTGTGTCCGCGCACGGTGAGTTCGTTGACGATCAGGTCGATCGCCGGGACATGCTGCGCTGGCTCCTCGAGCACGCGACTCACCAGTGTCTCGTCGTGGCTGTCCGGGACCACCAGTTTGGCCAGCCGCGCGTCAAGCTGCCCGTATGGGCTGCGCGGCGTCTTCGCGTGCCACGCGAGATGGCCGGACACATCGTCCGATGCAATATTCGCTTGCCATGCGCCCGGTGTGTGTGTCGCGCCGATTACCACGTTTTCCCAGCGGCGGTTCAACAACGTCAACGTATCGAAGTGCAGGCCGACGCGGGTGGGTACGAGTGCCGCGACATTGCCGGTCAGGTTGAACGGGGAGGCCGTGTCCGGCGAAGAAGCCGATGGGGCGGCGTAAGTCGGAGCGGGAAGTAGGGACGGCGCAGCGGCCGCTGCCGGCTCACCTGATATGGCCTCGGCGGGGATCGACATGGCATCGAGCAGTGCGCGCCACGCGTCTGCGTCGAAGTGCGCCACGTGCGCCGCCGCGGTCACGCCTTCACTGGGCAGCACCGCTTCCCGGTTCACGCCGAGCGCGCCGCGCAGGATCGCCAGCTTGTCGTCGTTGCCGCGCCGCACCAGATAAATAGCATTGAGTGGACCGAGTCGTGCATCTAGGCGACTGATGCCTGTCGCGGGTCGCTCACCGGCGGTTGCGGGCCGCAGGCGCAACGAGAACGGCATCGGCACGCCGGTCGGCTTTGTGAACGGCGCCGGCAATTGCAGCGCCAGCCCGCTCAGATCCGAGGTGGCCGAGATGTCGGGCAGTTCGTTCTTGCGCGTGCGCACGGCCACCGAGTAAGGCGCGCCGCCCGACATGCGGGTGAGCAGCGTGGCCAGCGGCCCGGGCGGCACTGCAGTCCGGGCTGCATCGGCAAGCAGGTGACCCGACACGTCGAAGCGGCTCGAGCCGTCCTGCTGGATCCCGCCGTCGGTGTGGATCTCACCGCCGAGGAACTGGCCGCTGGCACGTCCGATCGTCATCGTGTGTTCGGTGAAATCGACCTTGCCATGGATTTGCGTGACCGGCGGCAGCGCGGCGAGCTGCTTGCCGGGCACGAATGACACCGCGTTGTCCGCCAGCGTAACCGAGCCGTTCACGCCGACATGCGGCTTGTCCGGATGGCGTGGGATCGCCAGCCGCAGCGCCAGCGTCGCGTTGCCTTTCGCCCGCACGGTCTCGCCCAGGTGGTCGGACAGTACCGCCAGCGAGCTGCGATTCACGTAGTCGAGCATGTCGGCCAGCGGGCCACTGGCCACGCCGTTGATCACCAGATCCGAGTTCAGCGTGCCCAAATCATCGATGCGGCCGGTCAATTGCGTGAGGGCGACACGCTGGTAGCGTGCGCGCTGGATATCAAAGCGCAGCACGTTCTGGTCCATCCGGAACAGCCCGTCGATGCCGTCGAACGCCGGCCACACCTGCGGCGTGCCGTTGCTCATCCGCTTCGGCGGGTGCGGCGTCGGATCGAATCCGCCGTCTCGAAACGGCGCGACAATCTTGAAGATGCCCGCGTGTGGATCGTGTGTGTACGGGAACTCGGCCAGTTCGCCATGGATGGCGATCGTCGCATTGTGCGAGGTCCCGGCCGTCAGCGCATGGTCCAGGTAGGCGCGGGTATGTTCGTCGACACCGGTCGGCAGATAGCGCGCGAGGCGGGGCAGCGACAGCCGGTCGAACATCGCCTCCATGTCGAGCTTGCCGCGCCCGTGGCCGGGATTCGAGTAGGTGCCGGTCGCGCTGGCACGCACGTCGTCGTTATCGACGACGAATCGCGAGAGGTTGACGGCGACGGCCGGGCGAGTCGCATCCGACGCTAGCGGATGCGCGGTCCATGTCGCTTCGGCCGCGAATCGATTGAACGTGAGTCGTGGATTGTCGAATGCCCCTGGGATCGTGACCGCGCCGTGGGTGGTATCGATCGTCGCGTGACCGCCGTTCTGGTCGGCGTCGATCTTGCCCCAGATATTTTCTGCGCCGGGCAGGCCCACGTGCGGGTGGCCACCCGGTGTGAGGCCCGGCGGCGGCTCCTGCGCGCCGACGCTGACACCCTCGAGTGCGGCCTTGACGCGATAGCGCACGATCGGCTCGCCGCCTTCAATAGCCGCCACGCTGGCAGCTTCGCGGGTACGCGGCGCGCGGCGCTCGACCTGTATCGCATAGTTTGCCAGCGTGCCGCGCGGGTCAAATCGGTCCAGTTCGTTAAGTACAGGGTGGGGCAGCGGCAACGTGCGCACGAACTGCGCGAGCAGTCCAAGATCGACCGTACCGCCGCTGATGCGGATGAGTTGGCCACGGCCCAGCGTTGCACGGCGGAATCGGCCGTTGAATTCGCCGATGCTCAGCAGTCGGGTAATCGGCGTGCCGTCCGCCAGAGGGACCTGCCCGCCGAGTTCGGCGCGCAGATTGCCCAGGCTTAGCGTGTAATCGAGATTGCGCATGTCATTGCGCCGCAGCGACCAGTCCAGCCCGATGCTAGGCACGTCCAGCCGCGGCAGCGTCGGGTCCATGCGCAGCCGCAACGCGGACCCGGATAATGCGCCGCGTGCACCGCTCCATTCGCCAGATGCGAAGTCGAGCCACGCAGCCACGTCCAGCGTGCCGCTTTGCGCGTCCAGGCGCGCATCCGTGTAGCGGGCCAGTTCGGGCAGCGCCAGGTTGCCACTCGATACAAACATCGTGCCGGTCCAACCTGCCGGCTCGGTGAGCGGCTTCAGTGGCGAATGGCGCAAGCGTGCGCGCAAGTCGAGTGGCCCGCGCAGCAAGCGCCCGTCCGGCTGCGCCTGCACGCCGAGCCGGTGAATCAGGCCGCGGTTGTCGATGGCCACGTGGATGCCGCGCAACGTCAGCGTCGGCAAGCCGCGCTGCGCGTCGCTCCAGTGCAGGACGCCGCCGCGCAACACGATGGCGCGCTGCGTCATCAGCCAGTGCAGGAGCGCGCTGTTGCCGTGCTGGCGTGGATCCACCCGCACGCCGGCAATCGTATAGGTGCCGTCGGGGTGCCGCTCGGCGAAGATCTCGGGTTGCTCTACTATCAGGCTCGAGAGCACCGGCGCCAGACGCGGCAATGAGCGCCACGACAGCGTTGCGCTGGCGGTGGGCACCGCGAGCATGCGCTGGCCGTCCGGGCCCATGATCGTCAGTTGGTCGATGTCCAGCGTCGGCTGCAGCCCGCTCCAGCGCCCGGTTAGCCGACCGATGTGCACCTGCGCGTGCAGCGTGTCCGAGATCCGTTGCTCGATGTGCGGCCGCAGCGAATCCAACTGGGGAAAGATGACGTAGCGCAGACCGACGTACGTGGCCGCGGCGCCAAAGTACAGTGCGATGGCCACGCTCGCGCAGCATGCGAGTACGCGGCGCAGCACCTGCTCGCTCGGCCCGCGCCGCCATCCGCTCCCGGCTTGTGCGTTGCGCGCATCGTTCGGGTCGAGTGTTTCCTGGCGGTCGGGCATGCGAGGAGCGCGGAACGTATGATAGGTTGGGCGGAAAAACCAAATGTAACATACGGCATGCGAGCCAAACCCGCCGCCGCCGCGGGTTCCATTGCATGTGCCGCACCAATGACACGATGATTGACATGCCGCTGCCAAGTTCCCCGCTTGCGTCTGACGCCGCACCGCTGTTGAGCGCCGCCTACTCCCGCTATGCTGCCCGGCAGTACGCGGCACGGCCCGAACTGGCTGCGCGGGTGCGTGAGCTTGCGCGCGCGCCGCTCACGCGGCACTGGATCGAGCAGCGGCTCGCGCAGCTGGGCGCGCCGCAGAGCGAGCCTGTGGGCGACGACGTGCTCAAGCGCGCACTGCGCCTGGTGCGCACCGAACTGTTTTGTGCGGTGATGGAGCGCGACCTGGCCGGGCTGGCCGATGTGCCGGAGGTGACCGGCACGATGACGGATTTGGCCGAAGTGGCGATCCGCCGCTCGCTTGCCACGATCAGTGCTGAGTTGCACGCGCTGTATGGCATGCCGCTGAACGCGCAGCGACAGCCGCAGACGCTCGGCGTGGTTGGCATGGGCAAGCTCGGCGGACGCGAGTTGAACGTGTCCTCGGACATCGACTTGATTTTCGTCTACGAGGACGACGGCGAGACCGAGGGTGGCTCCCGCGCGCCGATCTCGAATCAAGACTTCTTTACCCGGGTCGGGCGCCGGCTGATCGGTGCGCTGGCCGAGCATACCGCGGATGGATACGTGTTCCGCGTGGACATGCGGTTGCGTCCGAACGGTGATTCGGGTCCGCTTGTCTGCAGCATCGGCATGCTGGAAGAGTACTTCTATGTGCAGGGGCGCGAATGGGAACGCTACGCTTGGATCAAGGCACGGCTGGTGTCGGACGTGGACAGCGATGCTGGCGCGCGACTGGCGGCGCAGCTCGAGGCACAAGTCAGGCCATTCGTCTACCGCCGTTATCTCGATTTCGGCGTGATCGCGGCGATCCGGGCGCTGCATGTGCAGATCCGTCAGGAGGCCGCCCGCCGCGCGTCGTCGCGCCGTGACAAGGCCGATGACATCAAGCTAGGTCGCGGCGGCATCCGCGAGATTGAGTTCACCGCGCAGGTTTTCCAATTGATCCGGGGCGGTCAGGACGCCGGGTTTCGTATTCGGCCGACGCTGGCGGTACTCGATCATGCCGCCTCGCACGGCTTGATCGCGCGTGGCGCGGTTCAGCGACTTGCGCAGGCGTATCACATGCTGCGCTGCATCGAGCACCGGCTGCAATATGTGAACGACGCGCAAACCCATGCGATGCCCGTGGACGAAGGCGAGCGCGCGCAACTGGCAGCATCACTCGGTTTTGCCGACTATCCGGCGCTGCTGGCCGTGCTGGAGTGCCACCGCGAGTTCGTCGCGCAGCAGTTCGACCAGATCTTCGCTCGCAAGCGTGGCAACGCGGCCGCGGCTGGTGCCGGTGACCCAGCGCTTGGTAAGGTTGGCGGCACGGCGTGGGGGGAAGCTGCCACATGGATCTGGAGCAGTGCACTTGCCGATGAGGCGGCCGACGATGAGTTGCGCGTCCGGCTTGCATCGCTGGGGTTCAACGACCCGCCAGCCATCCTGTTGCGATTGCACGCGGTCTGGCAGTCCGCGCGTTATGCCAGCCTGCCGGAGCGTCATCGGGCGCGTTTCGACACGCTCGTGCTGCGCGCATTGGAGGCGGCGCCGACGCATTGCCATGAAAGGGTCGATGCGACGCTGCTGCGTTTTCTCGATCTGCTCGAGGCGGTCGCGCGGCGAGGCTCGTACCTGGCGCTGCTGGTTGAGTATCCGGCTGCGCTGGCACGCGTGTTCGCCGTGCTTGGCGAGTCGCGTTGGGCCGCCGGCTATCTGATCCGCCATCCGCAGGTACTCGACGAGTTGCTCGACGACGAGGCGCTGGCCAGCCCGTTTGACTGGACCGAATTCAAGCGGATGCTGCTCGCCCGACTTGCCGATGCAGACGGCGCTGAGCACCAGATGGATCTGCTGCGTCACGCGCACCAGGCCGAGGTGTTCCGGATCCTGCTGCTGGATCTCGGCGGCCATCTATCGGTCGAGCACATCAGCGACCGGTTGTCGGAACTGGCCGACGCGGTTCTGGATGTGACGCTGCAGACCGTATGGCCGCAGTTGGCCCGCCGTCATTGCGACGTGCCGCGCTTCTCGATTATTGCGTACGGCAAGCTCGGCGGCAAGGAACTCGGTTATGCGTCAGACCTGGACCTTATCTTTCTGTACGACGATCCCGACGAGCGTGCCGCAGAGATCTATGCGCTGTTTGCACGACGGCTGATTACGTGGCTGACCATGTCTACTGGCGCTGGCACGCTGTTCGACGTGGACCTGAGGCTCAGGCCGAACGGCGAGGCCGGGCTGCTGGTCACGAGCCTCACCGCCTTCCGGCGGTACCAATTGCGCGAGGGGGACGCGGCCAACGCCGCGTGGGTATGGGAGCACCAGGCATTGTCACGCGCGCGCTTCTGCGCCGGGGATGCGGCCATCGGCGCGCAGTTCGAAGCGATCCGTGCCCAGGTGCTCGCTCAGCCGCGCGATGCGCGGACGCTGGCCACGGAGATCGCCGCGATGCGGCAAAAGGTGGCCCAAGGCCATCCCAATCCCACGGCACTGTTCGATCTGAAGCACGATCGCGGCGGCATGGTCGATATCGAATTCATCGTCCAGTATTGGGTGCTGCTGCATGCCGGCGCACATCCGGCGCTGCGGCGCAACACCGGCAACATCGCGTTGCTGCGCGAGGCGGCCCGCATCGGGCTGATGTCCGAGACACAGGCGGAGCAGGTTGGCGGCGCCTATCGAGCCTATCGCAAGTTGCAACATGCGCTGCGGCTCGATGGAATGGACAAGGCGCGCGTGCCGCCGGAGCGCGTGCAGGCCGAGCGCGACGCGGTCACGCGACTCTGGGAGCAGGTCTTCGGCGCGTGAAGACGCTTCAAGCGGCCAGCATTTCCTTCGCGTGCTTGCGTGTGGTGGCGGTAATCTCGACGCCCCCGAGCATGCGCGCGACCTCCTCGACGCGGCTCGCGCGATCCAGCGCGGTCACTTCGCTGAGCGTTGCGCCTTGCGCATCGGTGGACTTGGCCACGCTGAAGTGGTGCTCGCCGCGGGCGGCGACCTGCGGCAGGTGGGTCACGCACAACACTTGCCGGATCTGGCCGAGTTGGTGCAGCAGTCGCCCAACGACTTCCGCGACGGCGCCGCCGATGCCGCTGTCGACTTCGTCAAAGATCAGTGTCGGCGTTGGGCTCGCAGTGCTCGCGATCACCGACAGCGCGAGGCTGATGCGTGCCAACTCGCCCCCGGAAGCCACTTTCGCCAGCGGCCGCAACGGCACGCCGGCGTGGCCGGCCACGCGGAACTCGACCTGCTCGAGCCCATGCTGGCCGCCTTCGGGCAAGGGCTCCAACGCGACGTCGAACCGCCCGCCGGCCATCGACAAGTCTTGCATCCCGGTGGTTACCGCGCTGCTCAACGCCTTGGCCGCCTTGGCGCGGGCCTTGGAGAGTCGCTCCGCCAGCGTCATATAGGCTTGCTTCGCGCGTGCCTGCGCGGCGTGCAACGCGTCGATATCCGTCGTTGCATCCAGCGCTTGCAATTGGGCGCGCCGTGCCAGCAACTCGTCGGGTAGTGCATCCGGTTGCATCCTGAATTTGCGCGCAGTTGAATGCAGTGCATCGAGCCGGGCTTCGACCTGCGCGAGCCCCGCCGGGTCCAGCTCGAGCCGCTGCGCGTAGTGGGTCAGCGAGTAGGCTGCTTCCTGCAGTTGAATTTCGGCCGGCTCCAGCGCGGCCAACGCGTCGCCGAGCGCGCTGTCGATCTCGGCCAGGTCGCGCAGTTTCGCGATGAGGGTGCCCAGTTGCGTGATCATGGCATCGTCCGACTCGGACAGGGCGCCTAACGCCGCCTGCACACCGTCGATCAGGTTCGCCGCGTGCGACAGCCGGCGGTGCTCGGCACTGATCTCATCCCATTCGCCGGGTTGCGGCGCCAGCTTCTCAAGCTCCGACAATTGCCACACTAGCCGCTCGCGCTCGAATTGCACCTCGCGCTCCCGCGCTTGCGCGGCCTGCACGGCTGCCGCCGCGTCGCGCCAGCCGCGCCACGCCCGAGCGACGTCCGCAGCCAGCGCTGTCAGGCCCGCGTGCGCATCGAACAACTCGCGCTGCGCGTCGCCGCGCATCAGCAACTGGTGGGCGTGCTGGCCGTGGATGTCCACCAGCATTTCGCCGATGTCTCGCAACTGGCCAAGCGTGGCGGCCGTGCCGTTGATGAACGCACGCGAGCGGCCGTTGGCGTCGAGCACGCGGCGCAGCACCACGTGCCCGCTGCCGTCATCGAACGCATGCTCGGCCAGCCACCGAGCGGCGCTCTCATGCGCGTCGAACTCTGCGGTGATGTCCGCACGGCTCTGACCGATGCGCACCACTGTCGCGTCGGCTCGCGCGCCGAGCGCCAGCGCCAACGCGTCGATTAGAATGGATTTGCCGGCGCCGGTTTCGCCGGAAAAAACGGTAAAGCCACGCTCGAACTCAATGTCGAGCGAGGCGACGATGACAAAGTCCCGGATCGACAGATGACGCAGCATAGGCGAACGAAAGCGGTCGTCGTAAAAGGCGGATTGGGTGGGTTGGCAGCGATTGAGCCGGCGGGCGGCGACGGGCACCGGCTTAGCCGGGCTCGTCCTCGCCGAGCGACGAGTGCGCATTCCAGTGCAGCTTCTTGCGCAAGGTCCGGTAATAACTGTAGCCGACCGGATGCAGGAACGGCACCGTGTGCTTGGAGCGTTGTACCTCGATCGTATCCTCGAGTTGTAACGCGGTGAACGACTGCATGTCGAAATTCACGTTGACGTCGCGCCCGCCGATGATCTGGATTGCGATTCGGCACGTGTCGGGCAGCACGATCGGCCGGTTCGACAACGCGTGTGGCGCGATCGGCACCAGCACGATCCCTTGCAATTGCGGATGCAGCAACGGGCCGTTGGACGAGAGCGCGTACGCGGTGGAGCCGGTTGGCGTGGCCACGATCAACCCGTCCGAGCGCTGGTCCGACATGAAGTGGCCGTCGACCGACACGCGTAGCTCTGCCATCCCGGAGAAGCCGCTGCGGTTCACGACGACGTCGTTAAGCGCCTGCGCATGATAGATTGGCTCGCCGTTGCGCATGATGCGGGCCTCCAGCAACGAGCGCTCCTCGCGCTCATGGCTGCCCGACAGCATTTGCGGCACCAACTGCTTCATGTCGGCGATCGCGATATCGGTGATGAAGCCGAGTCGGCCATGGTTGACGCCAATGAGCGGGGTATGGTAAGGCGCGAGTTGCCGGCCGATGCCCAGCATTGTGCCGTCGCCGCCGAGCACGACGGCGACGTCAGCGCGCGCGCCGATCTGTGCCGGCGTGAGCGCCGGATAGGCGTGCAAATCGTTCTCGCGCGCCGTGTCGGCTTCGAATACGATTTGAAAGCCGCGTTGTGTCAGGCAGCCGGCGAGCGCGGCAAGCGGCTCGCCGATGCCAGGCGTGTTGTTGCGCCCGATCAGCGCAACGGTCTTGAATTGGCCCATTTCCATGCCCGCATTACACCATAGGTATCTGACAAACTGTATGCCTTCGTGTTTTGGCTCGCCCGTGCGCGTCGGATCGATGGCAATCCTCGCCGCGCGCAAGATTTAAGCTAGAATTTTCGCTATGTTAGATCCTCGTGCCCAGACCCTGCTTAAGACGCTGATCGAACGGTATATCGCCGAAGGTCAGCCGGTCGGTTCGCGCACGTTGTCCAAGTATTCGGGGCTTGAACTGAGCCCGGCGACGATCCGCAACGTGATGTCCGATCTCGAGGAGCTTGGGCTTGTCGCCAGTCCTCATACGTCGGCCGGGCGGATTCCGACGCCACGCGGCTACCGGTTGTTCGTCGACACGATGCTGACCGTGCAGCCCGACGCGCAGGAAGCTGAGGTCAAGCTTGCGGTGCAGGACAAGTTCAAGCCGGGCGAGACGCAGAAGGTCGTCGCGGCGGCAGCCAGCGTGCTGTCCAACTTGTCGCAGTTTGCCGGCGTTGTGCTCACGCCGCGGCGCAGCCACGTGTTTAAACAGATCGAGTTCATGCGGCTGTCCGACAAGCGGATCTTGCTGATCATCGTCACCCCCGAAGGTGACGTGCAGAACCGAATCATGGCGACCCAGCGCGACTATTCGCCGTCGCAGCTGACCGAGGCTTCCAACTATATCAACACGCATTATGCGGGCTTGTCGTTTGACGAGGTGCGACGCCGACTGCGTGAGGAAATCGACGCGCTGCGCGGCGACATGATGCAACTGATGCAGGCCGCCGTCACCGCTAGCACGGAAACCGACGACGAATCCGACAACGTACTGATTTCGGGTGAGCGGAACTTGCTCGAAGTGGCCGATCTGTCGTCCGACATGGCGCGCCTGCGTAAGCTATTCGATGTCTTTGACCAAAAGACTAGCCTGCTACAGTTGCTCGACGTATCGAGCCATGCGCAGGGCGTGCAGATCTTCATCGGTGGAGAATCCACGCTCGTGCCGATCGAGGAAATGAGCGTTGTGACCGCGCCGTATGAGGTCGATGGCAAGATCGTCGGCACGCTTGGCGTGATTGGGCCGACCCGCATGGCGTACAACCGCGTGATTCCGATCGTCGACATCACCGCCCGGCTGCTGTCATTCGCGCTGTCTCAGCATTGACGCGGGCCTGCGGGTCCGCCGGAGTCGATGCGTCGCGCCGCGCCACTATCCGGATGGCCAGCCTCCAGCCTCCGTGCCACGGCGGCAAATGCCGAGCGGCCGTTATAATCGGATAACAAGTGCACCATTGCGGTGCTCAACGGATCCTCTCATGCATTTTGATCTTGAGCTGCCCTCGCAGCCGAGCGCATCGCACCGGGTCGGCGTGCTGCTGATCAACCTCGGCACCCCCGCTGCACCGACGCCGCGCGCGGTGCGGCGCTACTTGGCCGAGTTCTTGTCCGACCCACGCGTCGTCGAGATCCCTGCGCCGCTCTGGCAGATTGTGCTGCGCGCGCTGATCCTGCCGTTGCGCGGCCGCGCGTCGGCGCGCAAGTACGCGGCGATCTGGGAGGCGGAGGGCTCGCCGCTGCGCGTGCACACCGAGCGGCAGGTCGACGGCCTGAGGCAGTGGCTGGCGGCAGGCCGGTGTTCCGTGCTCGTCGACTATGCCATGCGCTATGGCACACCCAGCATCGGCAACGTGCTGAATCAACTCAAGCGCGCCGGCGCTGAGCGGGTGCTATTGGTGCCGCTGTATCCGCAATATTCAGCCTCGACCAGCGCCAGCGCATTCGATGCAGCGTTCTGCGCGCTGGCGCGTATGCGCAATCAACTGGAGATCCGCACGATCAAGCATTATGCGGACCATCCCGCCTATATCGAGGCGCTGGCGTCTCAAGTGCTGCACTATTGGCAGCAGCACGGCCGACCCGATTTCACGGCCGGCGATCGGCTGTTGTTGAGCTTTCATGGCGTGCCCAAGCGCACGTTGGATTTGGGCGATCCCTATGCCGAGCAATGCCGGCAAACCGCGACGTTGCTGGCCCATGCGCTCGGGTTGACCGAGGTCGAATGCCGGCTCACATTCCAGTCGCGGTTCGGACGCGCGCAATGGCTGCAACCTTATACCGCACCGACGCTGCAGGAGTTGGGCGCGGCCGGAGCCGGTCGGGTTGACGTGTTCTGCCCGGGCTTCACGTCCGATTGCCTCGAAACGCTCGAGGAAATCGGCATCGAGGGTCGTGATACGTTCTTGCGGGCGGGAGGGCGCGAGTTCCATCGGATTCCGTGTGTCAACGATGCGCAACCGTGGATCCGCGCGCTGGCCGAGATCGTCGTCACCCATTTGCAAGGGTGGCCGATTGCTGCATCGCAACAGGGCGCGGCGGCGACATCGGCGTGAGGGACCGATGAAGTTAAAGATTTCGACCGATCCTCACGCGCGGCTGCGCATCGACAAGTGGCTGTGGGCGGCGCGGTTTTTCAAGACCCGCTCACTGGCAGCCGACGCGCTTGGCAAGGGCCGGGTGCGCATCGGCGGCGAGTCGGTGAAGGCGGCCAAGGAGGTGCGCGTCGGCGACATGGTGCAAATCGACATCGAGCGCATCGTATGGGAAGTGCAGGTGCGCGGCGTATGTGAGGTGCGCGGCCCGGCGGCGATCGCGCAGACGCTATACGAGGAGACGCCGACTGGTAACGCGCGGCGGCTGGCCGAGTTGGAGCGGCGCAGGACCTTCCGGGAGCCGGCTGCGACGCTTCACGGGCGGCCGACGAAACGCGATCGACGCATCATGGACAAACTGTCTGGTGCGGATTGAACAGGGACTCGAGCGTTGCGTGGACGCCGCCATACTCGATCGTGGATTCGGTGACGGCACCGGACATACAAATGACGGTCGTTCCCGCGATCAATACCACGGCGACCACCCCAATGGCAAAGGTCAGTTTCATGGCACGGGCGGAAACGGGCATTTGGCTGGGCGGTGGCGAGCGCCATTGACGAAATCCAGGGTGTACGTGTCTTAAAGCGCCTTATAGCAAAGTGTAGGTCAGCGCCGCCGGGCACTCAATCTATTTGCGGTGAACATACGGGAATTCGTGTAACACATGCGGAAAATCATGTAACGGTATATTGCAACGCCACGGTGGCCACGCCATACGGCGCTGTGCCACGACTTTTTACGGCGGGCTATTGAAAAGGCCTGCTGCGACCCCATGTCGATTGCGCAACCACGGTTTCCCGTGTGCTGGCGCCCGTTGGGCCGACCGGGCGCGGGAACAGCCGAATCGAACCATTGACTGAAATTGACCACGGCCATCATGGAAGAGAAGCAAGCAAGCCAGCATCGCCCCGCATCGGATACGGAACCCGCCGGCAACGGCACGCAAACGGCGCAGGACGCACAGGTGCAACCGGCCGAGGCTCAGCGCAAGGACGCCGCGGCGGCACAGCCGGGCGCCGACAATGGGCAATTGGGCGAGGCCCATGCCGCCGCCGAAGCCAACGCGCTCGAGCAAGCGCAGGCCAAGATCGCCGAGTTGCAAGAGAGTTTCCTGCGCGCCTGCGCGGAGACCGAGAACGTGCGGCGGCGCGCGCAGGACGACGTCGCTAAGGCGCACAAGTTCGCGATCGAGAGTTTTGCCGAACACCTGCTGCCGGTCGTTGACAGCCTGGAGGCTGCGTTGGCGGACAACGCCGGCGACTTGGCGAAGGTGCGCGAGGGCGTCGAGCTGACGTTGCGCCAATTGTCGAGCGCGCTGGAGAAGGGGCGCGTCGTGCAGATCAATCCGATCGGCGAGAAATTCGACCCGCACCGGCACCAGGCGATTTCGATGGTGCCGGCCGAGCAGGAGGCCAACACTGTGGTCAGCGTGTTGCAAAAAGGCTACGTGATTGCCGACCGCGTGCTGCGCCCAGCGCTGGTTACCGTGGCCGCGCCTAAGTGAGTGCGGCCGGCGTTTGGCCATGGCAAAGTCCGTGTGCACGCCAGGGTATTGAAATCAGCGCTGTTGCACCCACGTTGTGGGCAGACGTGAATGAATGACCGCGTGCTGCGCGGGTCTAGCTAGATCAAAGCCAGGAGATTAGTAAAAATGGGCAAGATTATCGGGATCGACCTCGGTACCACGAATTCGTGCGTGGCGCTGATGGAAGGCAACCAGGTGCGGGTGATCGAGAACTCGGAAGGCGCGCGCACGACGCCTTCGATTATCGCGTATATGGACGATGGCGAGATTTTGGTTGGCGCGCCGGCCAAGCGTCAGTCCGTGACGAATCCGAAAAACACGCTGTTTGCCGTCAAGCGGCTGATTGGCCGTCGTTTTGAAGAGAAGGAAGTGCAGAAGGACATCGGCCTGATGCCTTACCAGATCATCAAGGCGGACAATGGTGACGCGTGGGTACAGGTGCGCGACAAGAAGCTCGCGCCGCCGCAGATTTCCGCCGAAGTGCTGCGCAAGATGAAGAAGACGGCCGAGGATTACCTCGGCGAGCCGGTGACTGAAGCGGTGATCACCGTGCCGGCGTACTTCAACGACAGCCAGCGGCAAGCCACGAAGGACGCGGGCCGCATCGCTGGCCTGGACGTGAAGCGGATCATCAACGAGCCGACTGCCGCGGCGCTCGCATTCGGACTGGACAAATCCGGGAAGGGCGATCGCAAGATCGCGGTCTATGACTTGGGCGGTGGCACGTTCGACATCTCGATCATCGAGATCGCGGACGTGGACGGCGAAATGCAATTCGAGGTGTTGTCGACCAACGGCGACACGTTCCTCGGTGGTGAGGACTTCGACCAGCGGATCATCGACTACATCATCGGTGAATTCAAGAAGGAGCAGGGCGTTGACCTGTCCAAGGACGTGCTCGCGCTGCAACGGCTGAAGGAAGCGGCCGAAAAGGCCAAGATCGAGCTGTCGAGTTCGGCACAAACCGAAATCAACCTGCCGTACATCACGGCGGACGCGTCCGGCCCGAAGCACTTGAACCTGAAGGTTACCCGCGCGAAGCTGGAGGCGCTGGTCGAGGAGCTGATCGAGCGCACGATCGAGCCGTGCCGCATCGCGATCAAGGACGCGGGTGTGAAGGTCGGTGACATCGATGACGTGATCCTAGTGGGCGGCATGACGCGGATGCCGAAGGTGCAGGACAAGGTCAAGGAGTTCTTCGGCAAAGAGCCGCGTCGCGACGTGAACCCGGACGAGGCGGTCGCGGTCGGCGCGGCGATCCAGGGCCAGGTGCTCTCCGGCGACCGCAAAGATGTGCTGCTGCTGGACGTGACGCCGCTGTCGCTGGGCATCGAGACGCTGGGCGGCGTGATGACGAAGATGATCAACAAGAACACGACGATCCCGACCAAGCACACGCAGGTGTACTCGACGGCCGACGATAACCAGTCGGCGGTGACAATCAAGGTGTTCCAGGGCGAGCGCGAGATGGCGGTCGGCAACAAGCTGCTGGGCGAGTTCAATCTGGAGGGCATCCCGCCCGCGCCGCGCGGCGTGCCGCAGATCGAAGTGACGTTCGACATCGACGCGAACGGCATCTTGCACGTGCATGCGCGTGACAAGGGCACGGGCAAGGAGAACAAGATCACGATCAAGGCCAATTCAGGCCTGTCCGAGGCTGAGATCGAGAAGATGGTGAAGGATGCCGAGGCGAACGCCGAGGAGGATCACCGTCTGCGTGAGTTGGCCGACGTGCGCAACCAGGGTGACGCGCTGGTGCACAGCACGAAGAAGGCGCTGTCCGACTACGGCGACAAGATCGACGCGAGTGAGAAGAGCGCGATCGAGGCTGCGCTCAAGGAACTGGAGGAAGCGCTGAAGAGCGCGTCCGACAAGGCGCAGGTCGAGGCGAAGATCGAGGCGCTGTCGAAGGTGTCGCAAAAGCTCGGTGAGAAGATGTACGCCGACATGCAGGCCCAGGCGGGTGCGGCTGGAGCCGCGCCCGACGCGCAGTCCGCTGCGCCGTCCGGCAAGGCCGAGGACGACGTTGTTGACGCTGACTTCAAGGAAGTGAAGAAGGACTGAGCGAAGCGGCGGTGGCAGCCGGTGGACGGGACGCGAGGCGTGCCGCGTCCACCGCACTGGCCACCTATGTGCTATCGTGCACCGCAGCACGGTGGTGAAGACAGCGCGCCTGGCGGGCTTAGCAGCTCTCCGGGCCTATTTTGTTTTGTGGCATTGACTCGATATGGCCAAACGAGACTACTACGACGTGCTGGGTGTCGCCAAGAATGCGTCCGATGACGACATCAAGAAGGCGTATCGGAAGCTGGCAATGAAGTACCACCCGGACCGCAATCCTGGCAACAAGGATGCGGAAGAGCATTTCAAGGAGGCGAAGGAGGCCTACGAAATGCTGTCCGACTCGCAGAAGCGTGCCGCGTACGATCAGTACGGCCATGCGGGTGTCGACCCGAACATGGGCGCCGCGGGCGCACAAGGCTTTGGCGGCTTCGCCGATGCGTTCGGCGACATTTTCGGCGATATCTTTGGACAAGCCGCAGGCGGCGGCCGGCGGGCCGGCCCGCAGGTGTACCGCGGCGCGGACCTGCGCTACAGCATGGAGATCACGCTGGAGCAGGCCGCACATGGCTATGAGACGCAAATCCGCGTACCGAGTTGGGCATCGTGCCAGGTATGCCGTGGCTCCGGCGCGAAGCCGGGCACCAAGCCCGAGACGTGCCCGACCTGCCATGGGCAGGGCCAGGTGCGCATGTCGCAGGGTTTCTTCAGCATCCAGCAGGCGTGTCCAAAGTGCCACGGCACTGGGACGTACGTTCCGGAGCCGTGCGCTCATTGCCACGGCGTCGGCAAGGTTAAGGAAAACAAGACGCTGGAGGTGAAGATTCCGGCCGGCATCGACGAGGGGATGCGGATCCGTTCTGCCGGCAACGGCGAGCCGGGCATCAATGGCGGTCCGAACGGCGATCTGTATGTGGAGATCCACATCAAGCCGCACACCGTCTTCGAGCGTGACGGCGACGATCTGCATTGCCAGATGCCGATCGCGTTCACCACCGCGGCGCTGGGCGGCGAGATCGAGGTGCCGACGCTGGCCGGCAAGGCATCGTTCACCGTGCCAGAGGGCACGCAATCGGGCAAGACATTCCGTCTACGCGGCAAGGGCCTCAAGGGTTTGCGCTCGAGCCTGCCGGGCGACCTGTACGTGCACGTGCAGGTGGAGACGCCGGTCAAGCTGACCGATACGCAGCGTGACCTGCTGCGCCAGTTCGAAAAGTCGCTGGTCGAAGGGGGCGGGCGGCATAGCCCGCAGAGCAAGGGATGGTTCGATCGCGTGAAGAGCTTCTTCGAGTGACATGATGGCAGCTGATGCGGGGGCGGGGCGGGCTGCGGGCAACCCTGACAGCACCCGCGTGTTCGCGCTGCTCGACGACTGTGTGCCCGGCGAGGCGTTGGCCGATGCCCCTGCATGCCGCTCGCGTCTCTATACGGCGTTCTCGCATGAGCGCACTTGCACCGATCCCGGTCGGCTCGATGCAGTGCTTGCCGAAGTCGATGCAGATCTGCGCACGGGTCTGCATGCGTTGTTGCTTGCGGACTACGAATGGGGTGTACGGCTGCAATGCCCGGCCAAGCAGTCCGGCGGCGGTGCGCTGCGTATTCTTCTGTTCCGCGAGTTGCGCCGCCTGTCCTCGGAGCAGGTCGCAGCGTGGTTGCAGCAGCAGGACGGCGGCCGCGCGGATCCCGGGGTGGCTGGCATCGCGAACGTGCGCAGCAGCGTCACGCGTGACGCGTTCGACGACGCGATCACGCGCATTCATGCCGCATTGCGTGACGGCGATTCCTATCAAGTCAACTATACGTATCGGCTCGCGTTCGAGATGTTCGGCTCGGCGCCTGCGTTGTATCGACGCTTGCGGGCGCGCCAGCCGGTGCCGTTTGGCGCGTTGCTGGCGCTGCCCGACGGCACCCATGTGCTGTCGTTGTCGCCCGAACTGTTCGTCGAGCATCGTGGCGGGACGATCGTCGCGCGGCCGATGAAAGGCACGGCGTCGCGTGCGAATGACAAGCAACTCGACGCGCGGCAAGCGCGGGCGCTGGCCGCCGACGAAAAGAACCGGGCAGAGAACCTGATGATCGTCGACTTGCTGCGCAACGATCTGGGTAAAATCGCGCGGACCGGCTCGGTTCGCGTGCCCGCGCTGTTTGCGCTCGAGCCGTACGCGTCGGTGTGGCAAATGACGTCGACCGTGCACGCGCGCGTGCGTGACGAGATCGGTTTTGCCGATGTGCTGCGGGCGCTTTTTCCGTGTGGCTCGATTACCGGCGCGCCGAAGGTTCGCACGATGGCGTTAATCGAGTCGATCGAGACGACACCACGCGGGTTGTATACTGGCGCGATCGGGTGGCTCGACCCGGCTGCCGACGCGCGTCCGCTCGGCGATTTTTGCCTGTCAGTGGCCATTCGCACGTTGGTGTTGGAGCCGCGATCGACCTCCGGCATGGGCGCCAACGTGCAGGCGGGCACGCTCGGGGTGGGCGCCGGCATCGTGCTGGACAGCGTCGCGCACGACGAATATCTCGAATGTGCATTAAAGGCTCGCTTCTTGACCGAGGCGGACCCCGGCTTCCAGTTGTTCGAGACAATGTATGCAACGCGGGAGGGCGTGCGGCATGAAGCTCTTCATGTTGCCCGTGTCGAGCGCAGCGCGCGCTATTTCGGCTTCCCGTTCGAGGCCGGCGTGTTTGCGGCGCGGCTTGCAAAGGCCTGTGCGGCGCTCGCGCCGGGCGGCGCCTATCGGATGCGCGCGACGCTGCGCAAGGACGGGGTCATCGACGTCAGCGCGGCGCCATTGCTCCCACTCGCGCCCGGTCCGGTGCGCGTGATGCTGGCGGCCGATCACGGCATGGCTGCCCCGTACCCGGATGATCCGTTGCTGCGTCACAAGACCACCTGCCGGGATGCCTATGACCGGGCATGGCGACTCGCGGAAACTCACCACGCGTTTGACTTGTTGTTTTTCAATCGGCGTGGCGAGCTGACCGAAGGCGGCCGCAGCACGGTATTCGTGCGAATCGACGGCCGCTGGGTCACCCCGCCACTGGCCAGCGGCGTATTGCCCGGTGTCATGCGCTCGGTGCTGCTCGCGGACCCGGCGTGGCAGGCCATCGAGCAGCCGATCACGCGCGCCGACTTTGAGCGCCGCGATGCGCTTGTTGTCTGCAATGCGCTGCGCGGCGTGATGCCGGCACAATTGCTTCGCTTTTAGCTTCGCCTTCTTCGCCTTGAGCGACGTCGATTCAGAACGTATGCTCTGCGGTGGGGAACGTCCGATCCTTGACCGCGCGCACGTAGGCCTGGACGGCTGCCTCGATCGATGGCTGGCCGGCCATGAAGTCCTTGACGAACCGGGGCCGCTTGCCAGGGAACACGCCGAGCATGTCATGCAACACCAGTACCTGACCCGAGCAGTCGACGCCGGCGCCGATGCCGATCGTCGGAATCGTCAGTGCCGCGGTGACCTGGGCCCCCAACGCGGCAGGGATCGCTTCGAGCACGACCATTTGCGCGCCGGCCTGCTCGAGCAATTGGGCGTCCTTTTTCAACTGTTCGGCCGCCAGATCGCTCTTGCCTTGGACCTTAAAGCCGCCGAACGCGTGCACCGACTGCGGCGTGAGCCCCAAGTGCGCGCAGACCGGCACCGACCGTTCGACCAGGAAGCGGATCGTCTCAGCAAGCCATGCACCGCCCTCAAGCTTGACCATCTGTGCGCCCGCCTGCATGAGCTTGACGGCGCTTGAATACGCGTCTGCTAGCGTACCGTAGCTGCCGAACGGCAAATCCGAGACGACCAGCGCGTTGCCGCGGCTGCCGCGCGCCACGCTGGCGGTGTGGTATGCGATATCCGCTACGCTGACCGGCAACGTTGTGGTCTGGCCCTGCAACACGTTGCCGAGCGAGTCGCCGATGAGGAGCACGTCCACGCCCGCACGCTCGAGTAATGCCGCAAAGCTTGCGTCGTAGCACGTCAGCATCGCGATCGGCTCGCCGGCCTCACGCATCTGCTGAAGGCGCGGAACAGTGACGGCACGACGGCCAGAATTCTGCAGATAGCTCATAACAAATGATCCTTGGAGAGCGTCATCGCGCCGTGCCCTTCACCCATACCGCCTTGCGGCCGCGCATCGATCCAATGTGCTTGACCAGCAAGTCCAGGTCTGCGTCAGATCCTGCCAGATCCAGATGGTCGGTATTGACGCTGAGCAGCGGCGCGTCGTCGTAGTGATAGAAAAATTCGCTGTACGCGTCGCACAATGCGCGCAGGTACGCATCGGTGATATGCGTCTCCATCGCAATCGCGCGCTTTTGAATCCGGGCGAACAGCGTTTCCGGACTGGCTTGAAGGTAGATCACGAGATCCGGCGCTGGCCGGGCGAGCGGCACGCGGGCGGCCAGCGCGCGATACAGCGTGAATTCGTCGTCGGGCAGCGTCAGGCGGGCAAACAACTCATCTTTCTGCGGCAGAAAGTCCGCGGCGAGTGGCGTGCCGCGCTGCCGCGCATCCGCTATCGCGCGCATTTGCGTCTCACGCTGCAGCAGGAAGTCCAACTGCGCCGGTAACGCGTAGCGTGCGTTGTCGTGATAGAAGCGCTCGAGGAACGGATTGTCAGCCGCGCGCTCAAGCAGCGTTTGCATGGACCAGCGTGTTGCCAGTTGCGTCGCCAGCGTGGTCTTGCCGACGCCAATTGGCCCCTCGATCACCAGGTAGCCCAGGGGCGTATGCTGCGCCGGCGCATGGACGGTGAGCGGTGGCACAACAGCGGACGGGTTCATCGGCGCGGCCCCGACTGGCCGCCCACGATCGCAGCGGCGACGCGTCGGAACGGACATTGGCAGGGATCGACCTTTTCGATGCGCTGCGACACAACGCCAGTCAGGTAACGGTCCGCACGGCCCAGCGCGGGAATCTCGATCGCTGCGTCCAGTTCGAGTAGCGGCACTAGTGCGAACGCCCGCTCGGATAACCGTGGGTGCGGCACCGTCAGGTCGTGCTCGTCGAGTTGCACGGTGCCGTACAGCAGAATATCGATGTCTAGCGTCCGAGGTGCGTTCCGGTACGGGCGCTCGCGGCCGAAGTGATGCTCAATGCCGTGGCACAGGGCAAGCAGCTGCCGTGCGGCAAGCGTGGTATCGATCTTCACCACGCAATTGTAGAAGTCGTCGCCACCGGCATCGACCGGGGCAGTGCGGTACAGGCTCGATTTCGCAAGCACGGTGACGGGCGCCTGCTGCGCGAGGCAGACCACGGCGTCCTTCAGCGTCTGGCGCGCGTCGCCAAGGTTCGCGCCCAGGCCAAGATAGGCTACGGTCATGACGTCGACTCCTGCTGCATTTGATGGTCGGCGTGCGCGCAAGCCGCTAGGCGTCGCCGTTGCCACGTGGTTCGCCATCGGTCGGCGACGCGGCCTGCTGGGCACCTTCGCCAGGATCCTTGCGGTGGCGCGAGCCGCCACGGCGCCGGCGCTTGCGCGGCGAGCGCTCCTTGTCGCCCTGCGCCAGCAGCGCCTCGCGCGTGTCCGGATCGCCGGCGATGAAATCCGTCCACCATTGACCGACCGACGCGTCCAACTCGCCCGCCTCACAGCGTAGCAAGAGAAAATCATAACCTGCTCTGAACCGCTGGTGCTCCAGCAGCTTTAACGCGCTGCGGCCGGAGCGCTTTTCCAGTCGGGGCTGTAGCCCCCAGATTTCGCGCATGTCGGCGGTGTAGCGCTTCTGGATCGCGAGTTTTTCGGTCTGCTGGTCGAGCACGTCGTCCATGGCCCGATGCAGCGCCGGGATCGAATGTTCGCCGCCAGCCTCGTATTGTTGCCAGCGCAGTTGCATTTCGTGCCACAGCAGCGAGGCAAACAGGAACCCAGGTGAGACCGGCTTGCCCAAGCGCACGCGCTCGTCAGTATGGGTCAGCGCAAGCGTGATGAAACGCTCCCCGCTGGGCTGCTCGAGCACCACGTCCAACAGCGGCAACAGCCCATGGTGCAGACCCAGCGCGCGCAACTGCTTCAGGCAGCCGAGCGCGTGCCCGGACAGCAGCAGCTTGAGCATTTCGTCGAACAGCCGGGCCGCCGGCACGTTGTTGATCAGATCCGCCAACTTGGCGATCGGCGCATGCGTCGACGATTCGATCGTGAAGCCCAACTTGGCCGCGAAACGCACGACACGCAGCATCCTGACCGGATCCTCGCGAAAGCGGGTGGCTGGCTCGCCGATCATTCGCAGCACGCGGGCGCGAATGTCGTCCATCCCGCGATGGTAGTCGAGCACGGTCTGCGTCGCCGGATCGTAGTACATCGCGTTGACGGTGAAGTCGCGCCGCGTCGCGTCCTCGTGCTGTTCGCCCCAGACATTGTCGCGCAGCACGCGTCCGCTCGCGTCTACCGCATGCGTGCGCCGGTCCAACTCGCCGCGTCGCAGCTTGCGCGGTGGCGCGGCCGGCGCGCTGTCCGCGGATCCGACGTCAGCCGGCACCGCATCCATCAGCGCGCGGAACGTCGACACTTCGATGATCTCCTGTCCAAACTGGACGTGGACGATCTGAAAACGCCGGCCGATCAGCCGGGCGCGGCGAAATAGCTTGACGACCTCGTCCGGTGTGGCGTCCGTAGCGACATCAAAATCCTTCGGCGCGATATTGAGTAGCAGATCGCGCACCGCGCCGCCGACGATGAACGCACGAAAACCGGCTTGTTGCAGCGTGTCGGTGACGCGGATGGCATGGCGCGAGATCAGTGCCGGATCGATACGATGGATGTCGGCTGGCACGATCACCGGTACTTCGGCTTCGCCACCGGCAGCAGGTTGGCTGCCGGCATGACCACCGGCGGCTAAGGGGCGGCGGCGTGGCGTGTGGCGCGCTGGCTTGGGCGAGGCCAGTCTAGTGTCCTGTGCGGCCCGCGCGTCAGCCGGCGCGCTGCGCGGCTCGTCGCGCGCCGCGTTGCGCCGACGGCCTGTCGGGGCGATGCCCGGGTTGGCATGTGCGCCGCCTCGATCGGCGTCGGTGTCGTGCGCCGTGTCGGCCGGCGGGGTGGCATCGCCGCTACGCGAGCCGAACAACTTGCGGATGAATTTTGTAATCACGTCGATTGGAACAGTTCAAGGATGCGCCAACCACGAGCCAGCGCATAGTCACGCAGCTTCTCGTCCGGATTGGTTGCCACCGGGACGGTGACCTTTTCGAGCAGCGGGATGTCGTTGTGCGAGTCGCTATAGAAGTAGCTGTTTGCAAAGCTTGTCCAGTCGCAGCCGAGCGAATCCAGCCACGCCTGCACCCGCACGATTTTGCCCTCGCGGTAGCTCGGCACGCCCATCGGGTTGCCCGTGTACGGGCTGTCGGGATGCCCGTCGGCCGTCTCAACCTCGCACGCGATCAACGTCTCGATGCCGAAGGCTTGCGCGATTGGTGCGGTGATGAACGCGTTGGTCGCCGTCACAATGCAGCACAGGTCTCCCGCCTCCTGGTGCTCGCGCACCAATGCGCGGGCGGCGGGCAGGATCCGCGGATTGATGACCTCGTGCATGAATAGCTCATGCCAGTCGTCCAGTTGCCGCCGCGAGTATTTTGCCAGCGGGGTGAGCATCGCGTGCAGGTACGCATGGATGTCGAGCTTGCCTGCCTGGTAGTCGGCGTAGAAGCGGTCGTTTTCGCGCGAGAAGCTGTCGGCGTCGACAATGCCGAGCTTGACCATGAAGCGTCCCCACTCGTGGTCGCTATCGGTGGGGATCAGCGTATGGTCCAGGTCGAACAGGGCGAGATTGCGTGCGGTTTTCGTCATGGAGCGCATTTTACTTGAAGCTGTCCGCCAGCATCGCACGCAGCAGCGGTAGCGTGACGGCGCGCTTGTGTTCGAGGGCGAAGCGGTCGAGCTCGTCCAATACGCGCATCAGGCTGGGCATGTCGCGGTGGTAGTGCGTGAGCAGCCATGCCGGCACGTCGTCGGCAAGCGTCAGGCCGCGTTCGCGCGCGGCATGCTTGAGCACGGCCGCCTTGCCCTCGTCGGTCAGCGCACCGAGATGGAACACTAGGCCCCAGCCCAGGCGCGTGCGCAAATCCTCACGCACGGCCAGATGCAGTGGCGCGGCGTTGCCGGTGGCCACCAGCGCGCTGCCGGGGCTGGCGCGCACCTCGTTGAACAGGTTGAACAGCGCGATCTGTTGTGCATCGGCGAGTTGGTCGACATCGTCAACTGCATAGATCGCGACACGCGGATCGTAGCCGAACGCCGACAGTGGGCTGAGTGGTGCGACAAAGCGCGCACGGCCGCTCGATGCGCCGGCCACCAGCGCCTGCAGCAGGTGGCTGCGCCCGCTTCCGGCGTCCCCCCATACGTAGAACGTGCGATCCGCGACCGGCCCGGCCGCGAGGGCGGCGTCCAGGCCGGCGAGACGGGCGACCAGTTCGGCATGAGCGCCGGCGAAGAAGTTCTCAAATGTCTTCGGCGGCGGCGTGCCCAGGTCGAGTGTCAGTTGACGATGGAAAGCAGACGAGGTCAGCACGGGTGACAAGGGTCCAGGAATGCGGTTTTGACGAGATCGTGCGGTCGGCACACTCGCATCGGGTAAAATTGCAATTTTACCGACCTTCCCGCGAGCTTCTCGCGCTCTCGCCATGAATCAACCGAAATCCACTCCCGGCACGCAGGCGCCGGGCCTGTCCTACCGTGACGCGGGTGTCGATATCGACGCAGGAGACGCGCTCATTGACCGCATCAAGCCGCTCGCGAAAAAGACGATGCGCGACGGCGTGCTGGCGGGTATCGGTGGATTCGGCGCGCTGTTCGAGGTACCGAAGAAATACCGCGAGCCGGTGCTGGTCTCCGGCACCGACGGCGTGGGCACGAAGCTCAAACTCGCGTTCCATTTGAACCGGCATGATACGGTCGGGCAGGATCTGGTGGCCATGAGCGTCAACGACATTCTTGTGCAAGGTGCCGAGCCGCTGTTCTTCCTCGACTATTTCGCCTGCGGTAAGCTCGACGTCGAGACGGCGGCGAGTGTGGTTAAGGGTATTGCCGCCGGGTGCGAGTTGGCGGGCTGCGCGCTGATTGGCGGCGAGACGGCCGAGATGCCGGGGATGTATCCGGACGGCGAATACGACCTGGCCGGATTCGCGGTCGGGGCAGTCGAAAAAAGCCAGATCATCGACGGCAGCACGATCGGCGCTGGCGATGTGGTGCTGGGCCTGGCCTCGAGCGGCATCCACTCGAACGGTTACTCGCTGGTGCGCAAGATCATCGAGCGCGCGGCGCCGGATCTGCAAGCCGATTTCGACGGCCGTTCGCTGGCCGATGCATTGATGGCGCCCACGCGCATCTACGTCAAGCCCATGCTCGAGTTGATGCGGCAACTCCCGGTCAAGGGTATCGCCCATATCACAGGGGGCGGGCTTGTCGAGAACGTGCCGCGCGTGTTGCCTGAGCGGCTGTGCGCGGAACTGGACCACCGCGCATGGCCGTTGCCGCCCCTGTTCGCGTGGCTGCAGCAGCACGGTGGCGTGGCCGACGCGGAGATGCACCGCGTCTTCAACTGCGGGATCGGGATGGTGGTCATCGTCGCAGCCGAGCACGCGCAGATGGCGGCCGGCGTACTGTCGGCCGCCGGCGAGCAAGTGTGGACGCTCGGCACGGTGCGCGAGCGCAACGCTGGCGACGCACAAACGATCGTGGTGTGACGTCACGCATGTAGACGTGAGCCGCGCGCGGAGGACGTAATGCCGCGCATGGGGAGGTGACGCCGCGTATTGCAGCGTCGTGTCTGGGGGGCCGTCGTGGCGCCGCCGCACCGATCGATCGTGGCATCGGCTACGTCGGTGCCCATAGTCGCCGCACTGCGTCGGCGGCACGCAGGCCGGCGTCAGTGCCAACACAGTCGATGACGATCCGCTCGGGCATTGAGCGCAACCATGTCAACTGCCGCTTGCAAAGCTGGCGTGTCGCGAAGATGCCCTTGTCGCGCATCGTCGCGTAATCGTATTCGCCGTCCAGGTACGCCCATACCTGTCGGTATCCGACGCAGCGCATCGACGGCAATCCGGGGTGCAGGTCGCCGCGCGCACGCAATTGCTGCACTTCATCGATCAAGCCGGCGTCCAGCATCGCGTCAAAGCGCTGTGCGATGCGCGCGTGCAGTACTGACCGGTCGGAGGGCTCCAGTGAAACGGCAGCAAAGCGGGGCGACGGCGGCAGGTCGGCACGCATCGCACACACATCGACGTCTTTCGCGCATGCATCGACGTCGCCTGCGGCCTGGTGCCCGACGCTCGCACCGGCGGCCGGATTGAGCGTCGGGCGCAGCAGCGTGGACATCGGCTGCCCGGTCAGCCGCCAGACCTCCAGCGCACGTTGGATCCGCTGCGAATCGTTGGGCGCAATCCGCGCTGCCGATACCGGGTCGATTTGTGCCAATTTCGCGTGTAGTGCCGGCCAGCCCTCGCGCGCTGCATCCTGCTCGAGTGCGGCGCGGATCGACGCGTCGGCGCTTGGCAACGCATTCAAGCCATCGACCAGCGCTTTGTAGTACAACATGGTTCCGCCCACCAACAATGGCAGCTTGCCGCGTGCAATGATTTGAGCGCACAGGCGCAGCGCGTCGGTGCGGAACTGAGCAGCCGAGTAGGCGTCGAGCGGGTCAAGGATGTCGATCAGATGATGGGGCACCGCGGCGCGTTCGGTTGCGCTGGGTTTGGCGGTCCCAATGTCCATTTGCCGGTAGACGAGGGCCGAATCGACGCTGACGATCTCGACTGGGGCACGGCGCGCAAGCTCGAGCGCAGCAGCGGTTTTACCGGATGCGGTTGGCCCGAGCAGGCATGCGATGACGGGGGCGGGTGGCACGGCGCGACTATTGGCCCCGCATGAACAACCGGTCCAGCTCGTTGAGCGTAAGCTGGAACCAGGTCGGACGACCATGATTGCATTGATCGGCGCGCTCGGTGGCTTCCATTTGCCGCAACAGCGCGTTCATCTCGTCGATGCTCAGGCGCCGGTTCGCGCGCACCGCATGGTGGCACGCCAGCGTGCCGAGCAACTCGTGCTGGTGCTCGGTCAGCACCCGTGAACCGCCGTACGCGTGCAGGTCCGCGAGCACCGCGCGCGCCAGCGAGACCAGGTCGGCATCCTTGAGCAGCGCGGGCACCGCACGGATGGCCAGCGTGGTCGGAGACAGCGAAGCAATGTCAAAGCCCAATGCATCGAGCGTCTCGCGTTCCTCGCCGGCCACGCCGATTTCGACCGCATCGGCTTGCATCGTCACCGGGATCAGCAGCGGTTGCACGGCGATGTGCCGCTGAGCGAGCGCGTGCTTGAATTGCTCGTACAGAATGCGCTCATGGGCCGCGTGCATGTCGACTAGCACCAGTCCGCGCGTGTTCTGCGCCAGCACGTAAATGCCGTGCAACTGGCCGAGCGCGAATCCCAGCGGATGCTCGTCAAGCGGCTGTGCCGACGCTGCCGCCGGCCCGTTAGCGGCGGACGCGGGCTGGACTGCGTGGGTGGCAGACGTGGGCTGGGCTTCGTTGGTGGCGGAGGCGGGATGGGCCTCACTGGTGGCGGACGGGCCGGATTGCGTGCTTTCGGCGTCCATCGGTGACGATGCCTGGTCCGCTGCTGGGCCGGATGCCGGCGAAGGTGCGGCAGAGGCGTCATCGTGCGTGGGCAACGCAGGGACGGCGGCCGTATCGCGCCGGCCGAACAACGCATCGTAGACGGCCAGCGGTTGGGCGACCGGTAGCACGCCCTGGCGCATCCGCGTATGCGATATCCAACTCGAAGACCCCGGTGTCGCGGCAGGCCCGCCACGGCGCAGTCCGGCAGATTGCCCGCCGCTCTGTGGCGGCGCCGCGCCGGACAACGCTGACGCAGCACTGGATCTGGCCAGCGAGCCCGCGTCCACACCGCCGCCCGCTTCGGCCCCCGGGCTCGCCGTATCCGGCACGGTGGGCGTCAGGTACGCCGCGTGGCCTGCCGCGGTCGTGTCGGGCGAGGCGCCGGCGTGCCGGGCCAGCGCGCGCTGGACCGCATGGAAAACGAACTGATGGATCGAGCGCGAGTCACGAAAGCGTACCTCGATCTTGGACGGGTGGACGTTGACGTCGACGCCTTCGGGCGGCAGGTCGAGGAACAGCACGTAGGCCGGATAGCGGTCGCCATGCAGCACATCCTCATAGGCGGCGCGCACCGCATGGGTGAGCAGCTTGTCCCGTACAAAACGGCCATTGACGAAGAAATACTGCTGATCGGCACGGCCGCGGCTAGCGGTTGGCAGCCCAGCGAAGCCGTAGATCGCAATTGGGCCAGCGGCCTCCTCAAGCGGCAGATGCGACGTCGCGAACGCCTCGCCTAGGATCTTCGCGGTGCGCGCGGCGGCACTGGCCGCGTTCCAGTGCTCGACAGCGCGGCCGTTGTGCAGCACCGAGAAGGCGACATCTGGGCGCGACAGCGCGGCGCGCCGAATTACTTCCAGGCAGTGCCCGAACTCAGTCTGCTCGCTCTTGAGAAATTTGCGGCGCGCGGGGGTGCTGAAATACAGGTCGCGCACCTCGATCGTCGTGCCCACGCCGCCGGCGGCCGGCGACAGCGCGCCGGTCTGCGCATCGATGCGGGTGGCGTGCGGCGCGTCGGCGGTGCGGCTCGTGATGCTAGTCTGCGCGACCGCTGCGATCGACGCGAGTGCTTCGCCACGGAAGCCCAATGTGCAGACGCTCTCAAGCTCCGCCAGTGAGCGGATCTTGCTGGTGGCGTGGCGCATCAGCGCCAGCGGCAATTCGTCGGCCTCGATGCCGCAGCCGTCGTCCGCGATCATGATGCGCTTGACGCCGCCTGCGTCCAGCGTAATGCGCAACGCCGTCGCGCCTGCGTCCAGCGCATTCTCGACCAACTCCTTGACGACCGATGCTGGTCGCTCAACGACCTCGCCCGCCGCGATCTGGCTGATCAACTGATCCGGCAACGGCTGAATGGCGCGCGTCGGCATGTCGCGCCGCTGCACGGCAGGCCCGTCGGTGGAGGCTGGATCTGCGACGGGGGCCGGATCGGCGGCGGAGGCCGAATCTGCGACGGGGGCCGAATCGACGGCGGAGGCCGAATCTGCGACGGGGGTCGGATCGGCGGCGGAGGCTGGATCGGCGGCGGGGGCCGGATCTGCGACGGAGGCCGGATCTACGGCGGAGGCCGGATCTACGGCGGAGGCCGGATCGACGACAGGGGCCGGATCGACGACAGAGGGCGACGGCGTCGCCGGTGGCGATTCGCCGTCAACGGGTGGACGCGCCGCGTCGGACATGCTCGGCTCAATGGACTGTGACATCCATCTATTATAGCGAGGCGCCGCTGCCCGGTCGTGACGGGGTTGGGTGCGCTGGCGACCGGATGGTTTCATCGAAGCAGACGGAGTATTCCGGTATCATCCACGCCAATTTCCGTGGTTTCAAGGATGTCTTTTGGATACCTTCCTGCAATTTCTCAGCCTAGTTCTGCATATCGACAAGTTTCTGGGCGACTTCATCCAGCAGTACGGCGCTTGGGTGTACGTTGTGCTGTTCCTGATCGTGTTCTGCGAAACCGGCTTGGTCGTGTTGCCGTTTCTGCCGGGCGATTCGCTACTGTTCATTGGTGGTGCGTTCAGCGCGTCCGGCTCACTGGACCTGCTATTGCTGAACGTGCTGTTACTGGTGGCGGCAATCGGCGGAAACACGGTGAATTATCTGATCGGCGGCTATATCGGACCGAAAGTCTTCGATGCGCATTGGAAGTTTGGCGAACGCTTCCTGGATCGGGCTGCGCTGATGAAGACGCATCAATTCTACGAGCGCCACGGCGGCAAGACGATCGTGCTCGCGCGCTTCGTACCGGTGGTGCGCACGTTTGCACCGTTTGTAGCCGGCGTATCCGGCATGAGCATGATGCGCTTTCAGCTCTACAACGTGCTAGGCGCGTTGCTGTGGGTCGTACTGCTGACCGTGTGCGGTTATTTGTTCGGCAATATTCCGTTCATCCGCGACCACCTGAATACGATCGTACTGGTCGGCGTAGCCACGGCCGTTGTACCGGTGGCACTGGGCGCGGGCTGGAAGATGTTGCGCCGGCGCCGAGCCGGCTAGCCGTAGGCGCGCTGACGCATTACGCCATCCGGTTCTTCGAGAGCGGCGGATTCGCGGCGAAGTAGCGCTTGATGCCCTTTAGGATCGCATTGGCCATCTGGTCGCGGTACGCTTCGGAGTTCAGCCGCTGCTCCTCGTCCGGATTGCTGAGGAACGCGGTTTCTACGAGGATTGATGGAATGTCTGGCGCTTTAAGCACCGCGAAGCCGGCTTGCTCGACGCTGCCTTTGTGCAGCTTGTTGATGCCACTGATCTCCTTGAGCACGTAATTGCCGTATTTCAGCGAGTCGCGGATTTGCGCGGTCGTTGACATATCGAACAGCGCCCGCGTCAACGTCACGTCCCGGGTCTTGAAATCCACGCCGCCGATCTGATCGGCGGCGTTCTCCTTTTGCGCGATCCAGCGCGCCGCGGCGCTGGTGGCGCCGCGCTCGGACAGCGCGAACACCGACGAGCCACGCGCCTGCGGCGAAGTGAACGCGTCCGCATGAATCGACACGAACAGGTCAGCGCCGACACGTCGCGCCTTTTGTACGCGTACCGCAAGCGGCACAAAAAAGTCTGCGTCGCGCGTCATCATCGCCCGCATGTTCGGCTGCGCGTCGATTTTCGCGCGCAGCCGCTTACCGATGTCCAGCACAACATGCTTCTCGTAGGTTCCGGCGCCGCCAATCGCGCCCGGATCCTCGCCGCCGTGCCCGGGGTCGATCGCTACGGTTAGCAGGCGGACCGTGCCGGACTTGCCCGGCGGCACTTTGAAGCCGTAGCCGTCGTTGTCGCGGCGCGTCGCCAGCGCGCGCCCATCGGTGTTGCCGTTGGGCCGCGGCGGTGCCGACGGCGGTTGGCTGGGCTTGGCCGATGGGGTGTCCCGTGGCGGCACCGCATCGCTTTGCGCAAAGCGCTGGAAGAACGCATCGCTGTTGTCGCTCGCATGGCCGCGTCCGCTGGCCGGCGGTGCGATGCCGGCCAGCGTGTCGCGCCCTGGGGCGCCGTCGGACGGCGACGGCATCGCGAGCGCCGGACCCGACAGCGTCGCGCCCGGAACCGAGCGTTGCTCGAGCGCTTCCTCCTTGCGTTGCGTCTGCGCGAGCAGCTCCATCAGCGGATCGGGCGGCACGGCCGGATACAGGTCGAACACGAGCCGGTACTTGTACGAGCCGACCGGGGTGAGCGCGAACACCTGCGGCTTGACCGACCCCTTCAGGTCGAACACCATCCGGACCACGTGCGGCTGGAACTGGCCCACGCGTACCGATTGGATTTGCGGGTCATTGGGCGTGATCTTCGCAACCAGATCCTTTAGCGTCTGGTCCAGCTCCAGTCCATCGAGATCGACGACGAGCCGGTCCGGTTCCTGTAGTAGTTTTTGCGAGTTCTGCAGCGGTTGGTCCGACTCGATCGTCACACGCGTATAGTCACGCGCCGGCCACACGCGCACGCCAAGCACTGCGGCCGCGTGCGCGGTGCGCGGCGCGGCCAGGCCCAGTAACAGTGTCGAGGCGCCCGCGCGCAGGATCTGCCGGCGTCGCCAGCAATGCGATGCGGTGGCGGCGGATTCAATCGAGCGGAACGGTTTGATCAGCATCGGGCAACGCACTCTTTTCCGATTTCGCTATAGGCACGCGCAGTCAGCTTGCGGCCTTCGCCTTGGACTTCAAGCTCGATCTGCAAGTCGGGTACGCCAAGCACGCCGCCGGCGCGCTGCGGCCATTCGATCAGGCACAGCGCCCCGGTGTCGAAGTACTCGCGAAAACCGGCATCTTCCCATTCCGCCGGATCCGCAAAGCGGTATAAGTCGAAGTGATAGATCGACAGCGGCGCGCCGTCGACATTTTCGATCGTATAGGGCTCGACAAGCGTGTAGGTTGGGCTGCGCACGCGTTGCGCGTGGCCGAGTGCGCGCAACATCGCGCGCACCAGCGTCGTCTTGCCGGCGCCAAGCTCGCCGACCAGGTGCACCTGCATGCCATGCGCGGGCGCGGCCCGCATCGCCGCCGTGATCGCCGCGGCCAACGTTGCGCCGAACGTGTTAGCCGCGTGCTCGTTCGGCAGCGCGAACACGCGTTCTGTCAATGGACGAGGCGAGGCTTGTGCATCTGGCATTGCGTACAATAGAAAGGATGAAACAACCGCCGGATACCGAGATTCACCGCGCGATGCTCACCGACGCCGACCTTGCGTCGCTGGCGCGGCGTGTGCGCGAATGGGCGCGCGAGTTGGGCTTCAGCGCCATCGGCATCTGCGATATCGATTTGTCCCATGCCGAAGCGGGGCTCGCTGCGTGGATCGACGCAGGTTATCACGGCGAGATGGATTATATGGCCAAACACGGCATGAAGCGTGCGCGGCCGGCCGAACTTGTGCCCGGAACGCAACGGGTCATCAGCGCACGGATGCCGTATCTGCCTGCCGGGACGCCGGCGTCATGGCGCGCGCGCGAGCATGCGCGACTGGCCGATCCGAGCGCGGCGGTGGTCTCGATCTATGCACGCGGTCGCGATTACCACAAAGTGATGCGCCAGCGCCTGCAGCGATTGGCCGAGCGGATTGAAGCCGCCATCGGCCCGCTTGGCTACCGCGTGTTCACCGACTCGGCGCCGGTGCTGGAGGTCGAACTTGCGCAAAAGGCCGGACTCGGATGGCGTGGCAAGCACACATTGCTGCTCGATCGTGATGCCGGTTCATTGTTTTTTCTCGGCGAGATCTTCGTCGATGTGCCATTGCCCACCGATGCGCAAAGCCAGCCGTCGCGTGCGCCGCAACAGGCGGGCGCGCATTGCGGTGCCTGCACGCGCTGTATCGATGCGTGCCCGACGGGCGCCATCGTGGCGCCATACAGGCTTGATGCGCGCAAGTGCATCTCGTACCTGACGATCGAGTTGCGCGGCAGCATTCCGGTCGAGTTGCGCGAGGCGATTGGCAACCGCGTGTACGGATGCGACGATTGTCAGCTCGTGTGCCCATGGAACAAGTTTGCGCAGCCGAGCGGGTGCGCGGACTTCGATGTGCGCAATGGGCTGGACGGTGCACAACTGATCGAATTGTTCGGCTGGAGCGAGCAGGATTTCGACACGCGCCTGGCGGGCAGCGCGATCCGCCGGATCGGCTACGAGCGCTGGCTGCGCAATCTCGCGGTCGGACTCGGCAATGCGCTGCGCGCCGGTGGCGGCGCGCAGGGGCGCGATGCTGTGCTGGCGGCGTTGCGCAAGCGCGAAGACGATCCGTCTGCGCTGGTGCGTGAGCACGTGCGCTGGGCGCTGGGCTACGAATAGACTTCACATATCAGCCAGCCGTCGCGATGCCACAGACACGATTCGGACGTAGAATCGACCCGTTCGTGCCGCGTACCGCCGCGCGCACCCAGGAGGATTGGCATGTTCAATGCCGTGATCGATGCACCATTTGGACGGGTCGGTATCCGCAGCGATGACCGGTTTGTTCATGAAATTGTTTACCTGCCCGGCACGACCTTGCTGCGCGAGCCGGACAACGCGCTGGCCCGGCGTGCAGCAGCGCAGATCGTGGCCTATTTTGAACAGGCCGACACGGTGTTCGACTTGCCGCTGTCGCTCGCCGGCACTGCGTTCCAGCGCCGGGTATGGGACGGCATCTGTCGCATTGCACCCGGCACTGTCTGGACCTATGGGCAGCTGGCGGCGTCGATTGGCGCGGTGCCGCGTGCCGTCGGACAGGCGTGCGGGTCCAATCCTGCGCCACTGGTCGTTCCATGTCATCGCGTCGTGGCGGCGAACGGCCTCGGCGGCTTTGCGCATCATGCCGGCAAGGGCTTTTTTCATGACGTCAAGTGTTGGCTGCTGCGCCATGAAGGCATCCGCGTGCCGCAGCAGGGTGAGCTGTACGCATGAGCGACGTGCAAGTCCAACAGGCGAGTGCGTCTCGCGACACGAGCGCGCAGGCGATCGACGCATTTTGCGACGCGCTATGGCTCGAGCATGGGTTGTCCCGCAATACACTGGATGCGTATCGGCGCGACTTGTCGCTGTATTGCGACTGGCTCGCGGCGACGCACGAGCGCACGCTTGACGCGACGCGCGAGTCGGACTTGAACGGCTACCTGGCGGTGCGCAGCGATGGCAAGGCCAGTTCCGCGAACCGGCGCCTGTCGGTGTTCCGGCGCTACTTCGCGTGGGCGCTGCGTGAGCATCGCGTCGCGGCCGATCCGACGCTGCGCATCCGCTCGGCCCGGCAACCGCCTCGTTTTCCGTCCTCGCTCAACGAAGCCCAAGTCGAGGCGTTGCTGGGTGCACCGGACCTGGACACGCCACTTGGATTGCGCGACCGCGCGATGCTTGAGCTGATGTACGCGAGTGGGCTGCGTGTTTCGGAGTTGGTCACGCTCAAGACGGTCGAGGTGGGGTTGAACGAGGGTGTGGTGCGCGTGATGGGTAAGGGCGCGAAAGAGCGCCTGGTGCCGTTTGGCGACGAGGCCCGAGGCTGGCTGGAGCGCTACCTGCGCGACGCGCGCGCGGTGCTCCTCGGGGCGCGCGGCGCCGACGCCCTGTTCGTGACGGCGCGCGGCGGCGCGATGACGCGTCAGCAATTCTGGAACATTATCAAGCGATATGCGTTGCGCGCCGACATTCATGTGCCGCTGTCGCCGCATACGTTGCGGCATGCGTTCGCGACGCATCTGCTCAATCATGGCGCGGACCTGCGTGTGGTGCAGATGCTGCTTGGCCACAGCGATATTTCAACGACTCAGATTTACACCCATGTCGCACGCGAGCGCCTCAAGGCGCTGCATGCGATCCATCATCCGCGTGGTTGAGCGGCGTGGGACCGATTGACCTGGCGCGCGGTAAGCTTTGCGCTGCTCGTGTAGGCGAGCGCGTGGCTCAAATGCAATGATGCCGGAAGTTTCGACATGTTTATACATTCTGCGCCTCGTGCGATGCGGCAAAATAGGGCGTGCGCAGGACGGAGGCATCGTACCTGTGCGAGGTGAAAGTCGCGCAGTTTGTTGTTTCACGGCCGATGTCAGATGGCGGTGCAGGCATGGAGTGTGGAAAAGAGAAGGTCGCCTTGTAATGGGCGGATAGGGGTGGCGTCGCAAGTCGAGGCGAGGAAAATAGTTAATGTGACCGGTTTCATCTTCAAGCGCCACGAACATTACTCAACACGCCAGCGATGTCGGCCCGTTATCACCTCACCCTTGCGGCCACAAACCATGTCTGCTGCCGAACTCGCCTTGTGTCACCGTGCGATTTGCTCGTGGTGCCACCGCGCATAAACGGGCGCGACGGTGCAAATCGCAGCACACAAGCGAATGTACGATGGCTTCCCATTTCACATCGGCGACACTTTTTTGTCATGTGTCCCCGGCCAATACTATCCAGTCGCGCTGTGTGTCCAGCTTCTGAGTAGGGGCCCAGCGCCTGGCTAATCTGTCGCATTTACTGGGCTCATTGGTGATAACGAGTCGCAATTTTTGTTGAGGCGGCGCTAGGTCGTGCACACTGGCAACATCAATCGGCTCGCATACCGATCAGTCTGGGGCCCTCACACTCATTATTAGAGAGTACGCCGTGCTTCGCCCAGTAGGTGAAGCGTTCGCAATCGCGCGCAACACGCTGCGAATGTCATTCAAGCTGCTTATTGTCGATGACACAGAATACGCTATGTCGTCAGTTGATTAAACCAAACTTACCAGCGTCATCTGCTTTTCCGTTTTCCGGGCCGGCGAACATTAGCGAGGGAGCAGGAAGATACCAGCCTCGATCATGTTTCGTGTTTCAGGCCGGTTCTTTCGGATTGGTCGGTCATGTGGACGATGTAATTGTACGTTATATTAGGTAACGGAAAAATTGAGGCATGTCATGCGAATTTTTGGACGCAGTAGCGCATTGGATACCGCTTTTGCTTCACTTAAAGAAGCTTTGCCGACAAAACCTCGAATTAACAGCAAGGTTTTTACGCAAAAGCTGCCGAACGCTATTTCTGGATTGACAACCCTCCAAAGTACTAAGGAAAATAAAATTCGATTGGGATTTCGTGTCGGTTCGATGCCGCTGAAAGATATTAATGAAAAGCTGAAAAATTCATTTGGCGAAATAAAAACTAAAGGTGCTTCTCGGCAATCGAGCAGTGCATCCAATAAAGATCGCCGCGAACTACAGGCGCTAGTATCGGATGTGCTGGTGCAGGCTAAAAAACTAGAGACTCTTGCTGACAAAATACGTCGCGATATCAACGGAAACGAGAAACATTCTGGTCTAAATGAACGGATAAGCTTTGAACCTGAATTGTATGCAATATATAAAGATCTTATTGCCGAGAGCAAATCGGCAAAAAATAAAATTTACGATACTATGCAAGATAATGGGTATTCTCGCCAACATGGAGGGTTGCAGTATGGGGTTGGATTATCTAAAAAAGAGCATGATAATATGATAAAAGGTCTTAATAGGATTAAATTATCCATGCAATCTAAATTTCGATTTGCAGAACAGAAAATTGACAATCTGAAGCGCAATTTGGCATAATGTCGCAAAACAATAATAGGCGAGCCGCATGGTAAGAGTGTTTATTTTCTCATTCGCCTCGCCCAAATTGGCGTTATTTCATCGCCGGCCTAGCCGTGCCTTGAACCAATCGACGATTGGTCGGCGACGACGCTCGTCACCTGCGTGGCCAGGTGCCTTTCGCCGGCTGGGATCTTCCCACCATGTCACCGGTAACGGGTCAGGGTCAAGGTTAAGTAGCGGTTCAGAAACCAATTTGGCTCGTTCATCGCGGGCGCGAGCCTGGAGTGGTAACAACAGCTGTTCCTGCTTGTTCAACGGCTTGTTCAACGCCTTGTTCAGCAATTTCCAATCCAGCCACCGTTCAAGGTCGAGGAGATGCCTTTCTCTTGCCTCAGCCGGAATATGGCTACATAAATCGAGGACACGTCCCAGCGTCTCGGGAGAATACGTGTGCGCTAAATTGGCCCCAATCCCTTGAACAATGTCGTCGAACAGTTCTTCATCTATGCTTTTGCCGCCAGACGTCCTGTCAAAGGTATCGAGCGCTAGTGCCAGCGCAAATTCGGGGTTATTACCCTCGGCCAGTTTGCCGAACGCAGCGATCAATCCTGCAACGATCGGATCCTGATCCGAGGGATCCAACATGGGTAGGATTTCGTACTTCCATTGTTGCAACCTTCGGTTCTGTTCGCCGGCGCTCAAGCCTATCATCGCTTCGGGCAACCCTGATAAAGCTTCGCCTTTGCCGACCATCAATCGGTTGGCCGCGTTCAGCATGGATTCGTAGGTAGCGAGGCGTGTGTGTTCGGGCAGCCATCGGATCGCACGACCCAGCGCCTTCCGGGGTCTAGATTGCAGATTTTCGGGAAGCGCTTCGACGTAATTAAGCAAGCGCCGATGCCGCTCCAGCACCAAGTTTCGATCCAGACAATGAAGCATGAATAGTCGGTCGGCAAGTCGCGTGCTTAATGCCACTCGGCCGATGTCGTCCAGCCGCGCCATTTCGTTCAGCAGCCGATCAAATCGCGTCGTCAACTCGGGCCTTGGTTTATAGGGTCTGCCATGGACGGCTGCCCAAGTCTGCTCCCCGGTCCAATGAGAAGAGTCCAGTTGCAGCGTAAGGGATGGCAGTATCTTGCGCCGCTCCTCCAAGGGGCTATCGATCGTGCGGTTGAGAATTTCATCGAACACTGCGATCATCGACTCAGCCGGCACAACATGATCGGAGCCCAGTCCCCAGGTGCTCAGCACATGATAGTCAGATTCAAAATGATGGATCATCTTGTCCTGCAGCGCCTTACTGTTCGGAATTTTCAGTACCTCAGCAAAGATGTGAGCAAATGCTTCGGTTTGTTCCTCAGAAGGAAGCTTACTGATGCCAGACATGGCCAGTCTGTCTAGTGCTGCTAATCGGATGTTCGGATCTGCAACGTCCCCTTGCAGTCCGTCCAAAAGCTCGCGCAACGATCTTATGCGGACCTCCATTTCGACGTTCTTCTTACGCAACGTTTTTAAGAATGCCTGAACGCGCTCTATAGGTGCGATGCCAGAATAACTGCCGGACGCCTGCCGTTGAGCCGTATTGGGGTCCCCGACGCTGAAGAAACCGCTTGGGGGCGAGTTAGGACCGCTCTCGTGCGAATCGATGGGCGCATAGAGGGCGGCATTGTGAGGGTTTGGCGGTGGTGTGGTATTGAAATCCATACTAAACGTATCGAGAATAAAAGAAAGCTTAAGGTCGCAATGCCGCTCCGGCGGAGGCGAATATGAGTGCGCCGACTATATAACGCATGGGTGAACGGTTTTCCGAATCATTGCTGATAAGGCATGCAAAAAGTCGTTTTCAATGGCTTTTTCGCATCAACACAATAGGATAGAATTATGAGCCGACAAGGCTTGGTAGGCGAGAATGTGTTGGGGGTAAGACGGCTTGCCCATTGGCTGTTGTCACGGTATCGAAGCCTTGTACTACTCGCTAGACGTGATCTTGTTATCTGGAAAAGGGCGGCGCTAATCTGGTCAATCGAAAACTCAATTTGCGGAACAGAAAATTGGCAATCTGAAGTGCGATTTGGCATAGCACGTAAATCAATAATAGACGAGCCGCATGGTAAGGTTGCGTCTTGCCAGGCGTGCGTTATTTCATTACCGGCGCAGCCGTGCCTTGATCCAATCAACGATTGGCCGGCGACGACGCTCATCACTTGCATGGCTAGCCGCCTTCTGCTGGCTAGAGTTATCCCACCATGTCACCGGTAACGGGTTGGGTTCGAGATTAAGTAGCAGTTCAGCAACCAATTTGGTTCGTTCTCCACTCTGTCGATCAATCAGCTAGACTGTCGACTAGTCGACGACAAGAAGGGGCTCGAATATGACCACGGCAAAAACAGTCCGCAAAAATGCCAAGAACGACGACAAGACGCAGATCGTCGGCATCCGTATGACCCCGACGCTCGCGCAGGAAGTCAAGATGGAAGCGACCAAGCGCGGCATTACGCTGAAAGTTCTCTTCGCTGAGCTATGGGAAAACCGCAAACACCGTGTTCAGTCATGAATAGCATCCAAACGGAAAATGACCTGATCGCCGTCGCTGCGGCACTAGTTGGGCCTTCGGCCGTGCTCTCTCCGGGCGAAAAGGCGCTTCTAAAAAAAGTCTCCAAGCGAGCCATTAAGCCGGCTTACTTGGGCACTATTCGCGACAATATCCTCGCCGGAAACGATCCGCTAGGTAATGCGTTTGCTGCTATCCGCTCCGCCATCGAGCGTCGTGCGGCTGGAGCCGTTTACACGCCCCTGCCAATCGTCCGCTCGATGATGGCTTGGTTATCCGCTCAAAGCACGCCGAGCCGCATCGTCGATCCGGGTGCGGGCTCGGGTCGCTTCATTCTCGCCGCAGGCGAAACTTTTCCGGATGCCCAACTCGTCGCCGTCGAGATGGACCCCCTGGCCGCGCTGATGCTGCGAGCCAATCTGAGCGCACGCGGCTGGACCGACCGGGCGACATTGCTGGTCAACGACTATCGCGAGATCAAGCTTCCTCCCTGTACCGGGATGACGGCCTTCATCGGCAATCCGCCTTATGTGCGGCATCACGACATTGCCGAGGACTGGAAAGCTTGGTACGCCTCGAATTTCGCCAAATTCGGCATCAAGGCCAGTGCTCTGGCTGGTCTGCACCTGCACTTTTTCCTGCAAACTCGGCTACTCGCGAAGCCGGGCGACATGGGCGCGTTTATTACCTCGGCTGAGTGGATGGACGTGAACTACGGTTCAGCGCTGCGCCGGCTGCTACTTGAGGAACTGGGCGGCATCGCCCTGCACGTGCTTGAGCCAACCGTCGAAGCCTTCCCTGGTACGGCGACGACTGCTGCGATCACATGCTTTTGCGTCGGGGAGAGGGATGAGCCGGTGCGCGTTCGCGACGTCGGCGAGCTAGAACAACTTAACGGGTTGGCCAAGGGAACCGAGATTCCACGTGAGCGGCTACAAGCTGCTCCGCGCTGGTCGATCATTGTTCGACCGTCTGAACCTACTACGGCCGGCGACATCGAGCTTGGCGAGCTGTTCCGCGTGCACCGAGGTCAGGTCACAGGCGCAAATGATATCTGGATTGCAGGCGAGCACGCAAAGGATCTGCCCGAGCGCGTCAAGCTGCCGGCAGTCACTAAGGCCAAGGATTTGATCCTGGCCGGCGCTCAACTGCAGTCGGCAGAGGCCCTACGGCGTGTGATTGATCTTCCTGCCGAGCTGGATGATTTTACCCAGGAAGAGCGTTGCCGCATCAACGCCTTCCTCTCGTGGGCGAAGTTGAACGGTGCTGATCAGAGCTACATCGCGCAACACCGCAAGGCCTGGTGGTCGGTGGGGCTCAAGGCTCCCGCCCCGATTCTTTGCACCTACATGGCTCGCCGGCCGCCGCAATTCACGCTCAACGCATGCGACGCGCGGCACATCAACGTTGCGCACGGCCTCTACCCGCGCGAGCCGCTGGCCGATGGCCTGATGGTTCGGCTGGTGACGTGGCTCAACAAGAACATCAACACGGGGAGCGGCAGAACGTATGCCGGCGGTTTGACCAAGTTCGAGCCAAAGGAGATCGAGCGCCTGCGCATCCCAAGCCTAGAAACGCTTCTCGCATGACCAGTGCACCACCTCGATGGACCATAGCTGAACTTGCCAAAGACGCTGCTACCTCTGCTGGCCAGTTCCGGGCCGAGCGCCTGGCTGTCTCTGACTCCTGGGAAACGCACTACACTCAGGCGCGCGGCAAGTTCGAGCTGCTTTTTAAGAAGCTGAGCGACCTCAACCCAGGCGCGATCACCGACGACAACCTAGCCGAAGCTTACAACTTGGGTCTTGGCGAAGCGTTGCGCTACTTAGCCGGCCCGCCGATTTCGGACGACGACTTGCAGGTGATCGCCGATGTCGACTCGATTGCTCCGGGCGTCTTGAAGAAGAACCCCGAGGCGCTGCGCAAGGTGTTCAAGGTCATTGAGCGGGTGATCGACCTGCATCGGTTTCCGTGGATAGAAGCCGGTGGCGCACCCACCGAGCAACAGCGTGAGGCAGCATTGCTGGCCTCCTCCGTGCTCTTGGCCGCACAGCGCATCGCCACCGAGCGTCGTAACGAGGGTAAGGAGAACCAAGAAACCAAGGTTAAGGACTATCTTCGCAGCCTGGGCTTCACCGAGGCCCCAGCCGTAGCGATCAATACGATTGTTAAAGGTCCGCAGGCCATGCAGTTCTGCGCCGAGTGCCAGCTCGGTGAGCGCAAGGCCGATGTCGTCGTGCGCTTGCACGACACGCGACTCATGGCGATCGAGTGCAAGGTGTCGAACAGCGCCACCAACAGCGTGAAGCGCCTGAACAACGACGCCGCCGTGAAGGCTGAATACTGGATCAAACAGTTTGGCATCGCGCAGGTCGTACCGGCCGCCGCGCTGGCGGGCGTCTTTAAGGTTCTTAACCTCGAACAAGCGCAAGCGCGCGGGCTTTCCCTGTTCTGGTCACACGATCTCGACAAGCTTGGCGCGTTCATCGAATCTACCAAGTGAGCCGCGCATGACACGGCCACCTTAGTTTTTGGCTGGTCACAGATCATCCTGGTTCGCGCGTGCGTCAGTGGAATCGGCTCATTTCGATTTCAGGCCGCACCAAACAAACTTCACGGACGCATCGGCGCGTGCCGATTCGGATAGCGTATGAAAATGTAGAAGACTTGCGCCCGTGAGGATGAGCGCGCACACGACAACCGTACCAGACGAAGCCGAGGGCGAGGCCTGCCAGTGCTCATTCCGATACGAAACAGTTTAAATTCGCTCAAGGCAACAGCCGAATCTTGCTGCCCAAGCTAGGCTGGCTGCGCTACCGTCACTGTCGCTGCGTGCTCGGCACGGTGAAAAACGTCACCGTCAACCTGTCGTGCTATAAATAGATCGTGCCGATTCAGACTGAGTGAGAGGTCGAACCGCCGATTGCGAACGGCGGCGCGGTCGGCATCGACATGGGTGTGGCCCGCCTTGCCTGTGAAGTGAGCGGTGTTGTCATGCCGCTAGTAGCAGGAACTCACTGAAGCGGCTCACTGCGGCTCGATGCCGAGGCGAGCACCGTAGAAATCCCCAGAATTTAAGCGGGAGAATGTCAAGACTGATCTCCATGGCAAAAAACAAGCACGTTTCACAAACGCCTGCCACCCAGTTGCTGCGCCAGCATCACATCGAGTTCGGCGAGCATTTCTACGATTACGTGGAGCACGGCGGCACTGCCGAATCCGCGCGGCAACTCGGCGTAGAAGAGCATTGTGTGATCAAGACGCTGGTGATGGAAGACGAGCACGCGAAACCGCTGATCGTGTTGATGCACGGCGATCGCACGGTATCGACCAAAAACCTGGCGCGGCAAATTGGCGCCAAGCGCATCGAGCCATGCAGGCCCGACGTCGCGAACCGGCATTCGGGCTACCTGGTCGGCGGCACGTCGCCATTCGGCACGCGCAAGCCGCTGCCAGTGTATGTGGAACGCACGATCCTCTCGCTCGAGAGGATTTACCTGAACGGCGGGCGGCGCGGCTACCTCGTGAGTCTCGCGCCGGCAGTACTCACGGCACTGTTGGCCGCCACGCCGGTGGACTGCGCGAGCGGGGGCTGAGCGCGTGGGATCGCAGCGCGCTGCCATGCGCCAGCACAGCAAGCTCTCACGCGCGCCTGGACAGGGCCGTGTTAGGTAGAATGACGCGCTTTAAACGAATTGCACGACCTTCTCCATGGCTAACCTGCTTGTCGCCGTCGTTGCGTACCTGATCGGCTCGATATCGTTCGCGGTGGTGGTCAGCGCCGCAATGGGCCTGTCCGACCCGCGCACCTACGGCTCGAAGAACCCCGGCGCGACCAATGTGCTGCGCAGCGGCAACAAGGCGGCGGCGATTCTGACGCTGCTTGGCGACGCTTTCAAAGGATGGCTTGCCGTGTGGCTCGTCAAGCATGCTGGCGCCGCATACGGGCTCGATGCATTCTCGGTGGCGCTGGCATCGATCGCCGTATTCGTCGGCCACCTGTATCCGGTGTTCTTCCGCTTTAAGGGCGGTAAGGGCGTGGCCACCGCGGCCGGCGTGCTGCTCGCGATCGACCCGGTACTCGGCATCGCGACTGCCGCCACGTGGCTAATCATTGCTTTCTTTTTCCGCTACTCGTCGTTGGCCGCACTGATCGCGGCGCTGTTCGCGCCGTTGTTCGACCTGTTCATGTTCGGCGGCAACCCAGTCGCCGGGGCCATCATGGCCATGAGCGTGTTGCTGGTGTGGCGGCACCGTGCAAACATCAGCAAGTTACTGGCCGGGCAGGAGAGCCGGATTGGCGACAAGAAAGGCGCACCCGGCCGCGGCGGTGACGGCGGGGGCCGCTAGGCAACGCGCCGCTCAGTCGCGAAAATTATTGAAGTCGAGCGGGGCTTCGCTCACCTCCTTGCGCAGTATCGCAATGACGGATTGCAGATCGTCGCGCTTGGTGCCGCTCACGCGCACCGCGTCGCCCTGTATGCTGGCTTGCACTTTGATCTTGCTGTCTTTGACTAGCTTGACGATCTTTTTCGCGAGGTCGCCCGCCACGCCCTTTTTAACGGTGACGAGTTGCTTGACCTTGTCGCCACCGATTTTCTCGATTTTGCCGTAGTCGAGAAAGCGCACGTCGACCTGGCGCTTGGCCATTTTCTGCAGCAACACGTCCTTGACCTGGCCGAGCTTGAAATCATCGTCGGCAAACAGCGTCAACTCACGTTCCTTCTGCTCGACGCGCGCATCTGATCCCTTGAAGTCGAAGCGCGTCGAGATTTCCTTGTTCGACTGCTCGACCGCATTCTTGACCTCGACCATGTTGGCTTCCACGACTACATCGAACGACGGCATTGCATTTTCTCCCGAAAGAACTGCTAGCACGGCTGCACGATGCCCGGTGTGCTGTGCCGGGACGATCGTGACGAGCCGCTATAATGCGACACATCTTGTCATTTTACCGATGGCCTGCGTTTTGCCAAATCGCGCGCCACGCCTGCCGTGCCATAGCGGGCTGCGTGCGCGTTGGCGGCGTTGACCCATGACGGCCTTTGCGATGTCCCGATTGCCTGACGCTGACCTGGCGCCCAATGCGCTGCAGGCGGAGTATTCACTGCGAGATCACAATACGTTTGGCTTTGACGTGCGCGCGCGACTGGGCGGCGTGATTCGCTCGGAAGCCGCCCTCGCCGCGCTGCGCGCCGATGGGCGGATCGCCGGCATGCCGCGCCTGGTGCTCGGCGCGGGCAGCAACGTCGTGCTCACGCGTGACTTCGATGGCTTGGCGCTCGTAATCGACTTGCGCGGCAGGCGCGTCGTCGCGCAGACCGACGATGCCTACATCGTCGAGGCCGCTGCCGGCGAGCGCTGGCACGACTTCGTTGACTGGACGCTGCAACAAGGCATGGCCGGATTGGAGAATCTCGCGCTGATCCCCGGTACGGTTGGCGCCGCGCCGGTGCAGAATATCGGCGCATATGGCCTCGAGCTTGCCGAGCGCTTCGAACGGTTGCGCGCGCTCGACATGGTCGATGGGCGTATCGTGGAACTCGATGCACCAGCCTGCGCGTTCGGCTATCGCGACAGCGTATTTAAGCATGCGGCGCGCGATAGGCTGATCATCCTGTCCGTCACGTTTCGCTTGCCGAAGCGATGGCGCGCCCGCGCTTCGTACGCGGACGTTGCAAGCCGACTTGCCGCGAGCGGGATTGGCGAGCCGACGGCGCGACAGATCTTCGACGCGGTTACCGCGATCCGACGTGAAAAGCTGCCTGACCCGGCGGTCCTGGGCAACGCAGGCAGTTTTTTCAAGAATCCGATCGTCGACGCCGAGCAGTTTGCGGCGCTGCGCGCGAAGGAGCCGGATATCGTGTGCTACACGCAGCGCGATGGCCGCGTCAAGCTGGCTGCCGGTTGGATGATCGATCGCTGCGGGTGGAAAGGGCGCTCGATTGGCGCGGCCGCCGTGCACGAGCGCCAGGCCCTGGTGCTGGTCAATCGCGGTGGCGCGACCGGCGAACAGATATTGGCGCTGGCGCGGGCAATCCGCGCGGATGTCAGCCAGCGCTTCGGCGTGCTACTCGACATGGAGCCGCTGGTCGTCTGAATCCGCGCATGCGAGGTGCTAGTGCTGGCGGCGGCGCGGCTGTCCGCCGCCATCGCGGGGCAGCTGGCGCGCATCCGGTATTGCGCATCCGATGTTGCGCACGGCCGACGAGAGGACTCAATGATTCAGGCGGCCGAGCATCAAGAACTCCATCAGCGCCTTTTGCACGTGCAGCCGGTTCTCGGCCTCGTCCCACACGACGCTTTGCCGACCGTCGATGACATCGGCGCTCACTTCCTCGCCACGATGCGCGGGCAGGCAATGCATGAACAGCGCGTCAGGCTGCGCGAGCGCCATCAGTTCCGCATCGACGCACCAATCCGCGAACGCGGCTTTGCGCGCGTCGTTTTCTTGTTCGAAGCCCATGCTGGTCCACACATCGGTCGTGACCAGGTGGGCGCCTTCGCAGGCGGCGCGCGGATCGTCGGTTTCTTCAACCGATGCCAGGTGCGCCGGGTCGATCGATGCGTGATCGAGCCTGTATCCCGGCGGCGTCGATACGCGTAGCTTGAAACCGAGGATGTGTGCGGCCTCGATCCATGTATAGGCCATGTTATTCGCATCGCCTACCCACGCGACGGTTTTGCCGCGGATCGGTCCCCGATGCTCGTGGAACGTGAAGACGTCGGCCAGCACCTGGCACGGGTGATACTCGTTGGTCAGTCCATTGATGACCGGAACGCGCGAATTTTGCGCAAAGCGCCGCAGGATGTCCTGGCCGAACGTGCGAATCATGATGATGTCGACCATTCGCGATATGACTTGCGCCGCATCCTCGATCGGTTCGCCGCGACCCAGCTGCGTGTCGCGCGTGCTCATGAAGACCGCGTGACCGCCCAACTGGAAGATCCCGGCTTCGAACGAGAGCCGGGTGCGCGTCGAGTTTTTCTCGAAGATCATGGCCAGCGTGCGATCGTGCAACGGGTGGTAGGTTTCGTAGTTCTTGAACTTCTGCTTCAGAATTCGGGCGCGTTCCAGCACGTAGTCGTAATCGTCGGCGGAAAAATCCCGGAATTGCAGGTAGTGGCGAATCGTCTTGGTGGAGGTCATAAAAACAGATACGGCGGACTGAGCCGGTCAGTACGCCGGGTGCCGCCGCTTGCCATGTGGATCATTCTATCCAGCATAAAGGATTTCGGCGCCTTTGACGAGCCGGCCTACGTCTGCTGCCGTGCCGGACCGGGCATCGCTACTTTGTACTGCGCCGGACGGTTCTTATACGCGGGCGACGCGGCCGGGTCGCCGGCGGGCAACAAGGCGGGCGCGCGTCAGCTTGTGCGCGCCTCCGGTTCGGCACGACGACTGCTCAGCGGGCAGGCAACTTAGCGCGACGGTGGCGAGAACAAGGAAACGACGGGAAAGCGCGGATCCGGTATTCCGGGCAAGATGGTGCACTGCGGCAAGGGACCACGTGCGCTATAATAAACGGCTTTCGCGGCGAGCCTGCCACCGTGGTGTCGCGCTGTGCGTGCGGCGGAACACGGTGTGGGAAACACGTCCGTGCGTCGCGGAGCCTCATTTGCCCCGTTCGCGGGTGCCGTCGAGTCGGTGCTGGCGGGGCGGTCTTTCAGGTGTTCCACATGGGCGACTCATCCTCAACCGAATACTTCATTCAAGGCATTACCAAGAGCGGAAAGAAGTTTCGGCCGAGTGACTGGTCGGAGCGGCTATGCGGTGTGATGTCGTCGTTTGGTCCAGGAGCGACGGGGCCGAACGCGAAGCTGAAGTATTCGCTATACGTGCGGCCTGTGATGCTCGGTGACATCAAGACGGTGATCGTCGATTCGCGGCTGCGCGACATTGAGCCGATGGCTTTCGATTTCGTGATGAATTTCGCGCGGGACAACGATCTGGTGGTGACCGAAGCCTGTGAGTTGCCGATCGAGCATCCAGTACAACGCGCCACGCCCAAACGCGAGGTTGGCTAAGCGAGGCGGCGAGCGACTGTTGCGGGCAGCGCCTGCTGCCGAATTGGCGTGGCCGCGCAGCGTCCTGCGGTTTGGGTTGTCATCTAAGCGCAAAAGCCCGCGATTGCGGGCTTTTTGCTTCGACTACTCCACTCCATCGCTGCACCACCGGTGTTGCGCCGGGCCGACTCGGTGCGTTTTGGCAAAACCAAGTCTTCACACGACGTGTCCGCTTGACGGGCCGCGCCGTGGGCGATCAACCGGTGTGGGGCTTTACGCTGCAGCCTGCGCCAGACCCTTGATAGCAGCGGCCAGGCGGCTCTTGTGGCGAGCGGCCTTGTTCTTATGGATGATTTTCTTGTCGGCGATGATGTCCAGCGTCTTCGACGATTGCTTCAGCACCTCGGCAGCCTTTGCCTTATCGCCGGATTCGATCGCCTTGCGCACGGCCTTGATCGCGGTACGCATTTTGGAGCGCAGCGCAGAATTGTGTGAGTTGGCTTTCGCGGCCTGACGGGCACGCTTGCGAGCTTGTGCGGAGTTAGCCATGACGGTTCCTTATCCTGTTTCCAGCGGTATTGGAGTATGAGCCGCGGGGAACGGTTGCCCGGCGGACTATCGAAACGGCGGATTATAACAATAAAACAATGGGATGCGCAATCGGCGTCCCCGTCCCGGATCGACCTAAGTAGGAACGTCCGGCCGGCTGCAGCGGCGACAGGCTCGGGCGGCCCATTGACCATCGCCCCGGGACCACCACCCGAGTCCCAGGACTACCGCCACGTCGCGCTGCCATCGGTCAGCGCGGCTACCGCGGCGTGCCGTGGTCGTGCCCGTCGCATAGGGTCCGTATAATTCCCCCGCATGAATCTACTCCGCGCCCTCGTCACCGTCAGTGGCTTCACCTTGCTTTCTCGGATCACCGGATTGGCGCGTGAAACGCTGATTGCCCGCGCTTTTGGCGCCAGCCTGTACACCGACGCGTTTAATGTCGCGTTCCGTATCCCGAACCTACTGCGGCGCCTGTCCGCCGAGGGCGCGTTTTCGCAGGCGTTCGTGCCGATCCTGGCCGAGTTCAAGAACCAGAAGGGGCACGAGGCGACGCGTACGCTGGTTGACGCGACCGCCACCGTGCTCGCCTGGGTGCTGGTCGGCCTGTCGGTGCTGGGCATCGCCGGCGCCGGGTTCGTCGTGTGGATGGTCGCATCGGGGTTGCGTCACGATGCTCAGGCGTTCGAGATCTCAGTGACGATGACGCGGATCATGTTTCCGTACATCGCGCTGATCTCGCTGACATCGCTGGCGTCCGGCGTCTTGAATACGTATCGGAATTTTTCGCTGCCGGCATTTGCGCCTGTCCTGCTCAATGTCAGCTTCATCGTCGCGGCATTGGTCGTTGCGCCGCGCTTGGCCACCCCAATCTACGCGCTCGCTTTCGCGGTGTTAGCCGGCGGCGTGTTACAGCTGCTTGCGCAACTGCCGGGGCTGAAACGGGTTCAGATGATGCCCCGGATCGGGCTCAATCCGGCCCGCGCGCTGGCCCATCCCGGGGTCAAGCGGGTCCTGTGGAAAATGATGCCTGCCAGCTTCGCGGTATCGGTCGCGCAGCTATCCCTGATCGTCAATACTAATATCGCTTCGCACCTGGCGCCCGGCAGCGTATCGTGGTTATCGTACGCGGATCGGTTGATGGAGTTCCCGACCGCGCTGCTGGGCGTCGCGCTCGGCACGATTCTATTGCCCAGCTTGTCCAAGGCGCATGCGGATGCCGATGCATCGGAATACTCGGCGCTGCTCGACTGGGGCTTGCGGCTCACTTTCCTGCTGGCTGCCCCCAGTGCTGTCGCGCTGTTCGTCTACGCTGAACCCTTAACAGCCACGTTGTTCAATTATGGACGGTTCTCGGGCCACGACGTCATGATGGTGTCGCGTGCACTGGCCGCCTATGGGGCGGGGTTGCTCGGGCTGATCCTGATCAAGATCCTCGCGCCCGGTTTTTATGCTAAACAGGACATTAAGACACCGGTGAAGATCGCGTTGGCGGTGCTAGTCGTCACGCAATTGTGCAATGTCGTGTTTGTGCCCCATCTTGCACATGCGGGCTTGTCGCTGAGTATCGGCATCGGCGCATGCGTGAATGCGCTGCTGCTGTTCGCCGGCTTGCGTCGGCGCTCGATCTATGTACCATCGGCCGGATGGGGACTGTTTTTTGTGCAGTTGGCCGGCGCGTGTCTTGTGCTTGCTGGCGTGATGCGCTGGTTCAACCAGTCGTTCGATTGGGTCGCACTGGGGCTCCACCCGGGTATGCGCATTGCAGCATTGGGTGCTACGCTGATCCTCTTTGCCGCACTATATTTTGCCATGTTGTTTTTGATGGGCTTTAAATATACGTACTTCCGCCGCCGCGTGAAATAACGAACCGATGACGACTTCCCGAATATTCGATTTTTTCACCACATTAGTCGCGCAGGACGAAAGCCTACCGCTGACCGAAGCCGCCTTGTCACTGGCGCAGGATGCCTATCCGGACCTGGACGTGCAGGGTACGCTCGCGGACATCGACGCGCTGGTGGTGCGGCTGCGTCGACGCATGCCGCAGGGTGCCGACGTGGCGCAGAAGTTATCGATGCTGAACCGATTCTTCTTCCGGGAGTTAGGGTTTTGCGCGAACCTGAACGACTACTATGATCCGGACAACAGCCATCTGAACATGGTGCTCAAGAAGCGACGCGGTGTTCCGATTTCGCTCGCCGTGATCTACTTGGAAATGGCCGAGCAACTCGGATTACCCGTCAAGGGCGTGTCGTTCCCGGGTCACTTCCTATTGCGGGCAACGATCGCGGAAGGCGAAGTGATGCTGGATCCGACGACCGGTGAGTCGCTGAGCGAGTCGCGTATGGTCGAGATGCTCGAGCCGTATTTGGACAGAGGCGGGCAATCGATCGCCGGCACGCTGCACGCGCTGCTGCAGCCGGCCACCGAGCGGGAGATCATCGCGCGGATGTTGCGCAATTTGAAAGCGATCTACCTGCAGACCGAACGCTGGCAACGGCTGCTGGCTGTCCAACAACGACTCGTCATCTTGCTGCCGGAGAACATCGAGGAAGTCCGCGATCGCGGCTTCGCGTATGCGCGGCTGGACTATTTACGACCGGCACTGGACGATTTAGAGCGCTATCTAGAGCAGGAGCCCGATGCAGCCGATGCGACTGTTATTGAGTCGCAATTGCAGGAGTTGCGCCAGCGTACGCGTCACGGCGATTGACGTCCCGACGCGGCGGCAACCAGTCCGGGTCCGGCTTGGGCCGTGCGCGAAGTGACTGCGGTTGCAATACAGGCCGTCTACCACGGTGATCAGGAGGCCCTGCATCAACGCCCGCTCATGTGAATGGCCACCGCCGATTCCATCCTCAAAAAGATCGCGCGTTGATGCAAAGTGATGTCTGGGACAAGACGCCAGCTAGATCTGTTGCCAAGGCGGTATGAGATGCCAGAGACAGTGCTAAGGCTGAAAATAACACAAGGCTACTCGTTCGGATGCGCATAGGGCTTCGTCAAAAAGACGGGAAAACGGATGGAGATCGACAATATGTGCTCGCTTACAACTGTGCGCTTAGTCGAAAGCCGACCGTGACGCGGGCCGTTGATAATGCCGATGGATGATACAGGGGCGTGCCGGCAGACAACTCGTACGTGTAGGTGGCCAAGCGCGTCGGCACCGTGCCGCGCAACCCTAGCGCCGCGCCGGCAAGCTGCATGCCGCTCTGGCCCTGTGTTAATGGACCAAAGACTTGGCCATAATCAAGCGCCGCGTAAGCGTGCTGCCCGGTGTGCGCAATCGGCGCTTGCAGTTCGTTGCGCCAGTAAAAGCCGCGTTCGCCGGCGAGCATTGTCTCGCCATCGAAACCGCGCACGGTGTAGCGGCTGCCAATGGTGAGGCCATCCAGATAAAAAAGCCGGTTGTTAGTGAACTGCCCGTGTGCGGCACTGACGTAGCGCAACGGCTGGCCCGCGAGTGTGAACGGCACGGACAGATTCGCATCCAGCGATGCCATGCGCAGTCGATACGTCGGACAGCCGCGTGGCAACGCTGGCATTGCGCCGAGCCAACCCAGACCCTGCCGGTACGCGAGCAGGCCGTCAAACTGTGCGCCGCCGAAATAATGTCGGTGAGTCAAGCCCAGCTCGATAAACGTATTATTACGTCGTTGTTGTTTGATTTCGGTGTCTTCAATAAAGCTCGCGCCAAAGCGCTTAATGCCGCGCAGCTGCACACCGAACACACCGGCCTGGCTGCGCGCTAATGTGCGATGCACGCGCGCGTCGACGAACTGGCTGTTGCCGCTCGCGACAAAGGTATGGTTCACGCCGGCAATCTGTTGGTAGTAGGTGTTGGTACTGGCAAACAGCGATGCTGTCCAGTACCCATACGGGATCGAATAGGAAGCGTTCCAGCCGTGCGAGCCGAGGCGCTTGTCGCCGAAACTCAGGTCATGGTTGGCCCCCACGTTGAGCATGTCGTTCAAGCCCAGCGGGTTATCGACGCCTACGCTCACTTGGCCTTGCAGCTTGCCGGTTGCCCGCGCGCCTGAGTTATCGACGGATGCGACAAGAGTCCACGGCTTGGCGCGCCTCACCTGGATCACCACGTCACTCTGACCTGGCATCTGGGCGGGCTCAATCCGCATGTCAACGTCCTGGCTCGGCACGCGCTTGAACTGCTCCAGGCCTTGTTCGAGATCGCGCAAATTCAGTGCGTCGCCGGCTCTAGCCGGAAATGCAGACTTCCATGTGCCGCGTATCGTTGGCTCCGAAAAACGCACGGCATGAATCACGCCCGGCACGAGCGTGACGGTCAACTTGCCGTGCGAGAGATCCTGCTCGGCCAGCATCACCCGTGATGTGATGTAGCCGCGGCTCAAAATCTTCTGTGCTAGCCCGCTGACAATCCGGTTCAAGCCTTGTTTGCCGACGCATTGACCCGCATAGTGCGCAAGCCATTGACGTGCAAATGCGAAGCGGTCCTGGGGCAACGCCGAGGCACCTTGTGCGCGCACGGCTGCCGGCAGCTGCTTGGGCACCTCAAGCGCGAAGTGCTCAATGCGAAAGCACGGCTGCTCGGTGGGCAACACCGGGTAAGCCGCGGCGGGCGGCGCGCTGGAGCGTACAGCAGGAGTGTTGATGGCCTGTTCGCGCTCTTGTGCCTGGCGCTGTTGCTCAAGCCGCTGTTCCGGATAGGCTGTCTGCGGCGTCGATTCGGGCGGGTTTTGCGCGAGCGCCCCGGGGCTGGTGCCTATGGCGCCGAGCAGCAGGGCCGTGCACCCTGCAAGCGGACCAGCGTAGCGAAGGGGTACCAGTGCTGTCGAGGTTGGCAAAGCAGGTGCTCCTTGGCAAATAGGGGCTGGCGCGGCCAGCGGGGACCTGATATTGGCATGGCGGGGCGGCCCACCAGGGTGGGCCGGTCCGTCCCGCGCAGTATTTTTTCTGATCGAATGGGGGCGGTGTCCGGGGCACGGCACAGGTGGTTGGGCAATGGCGAATCTTTATACTAAAGTGGTTAAATTGCCCGACGAGGCTAACCTATATGGCAATGCGTTGGATTCTAGTGGGTGTTGAGCCGGTGTGGCGTGTGGGCCGGGCCCGCTTCGTGGCGCTCGGGCTAAGCGCGTGGCCAGCGTGGGGCCTTGCGCAAATCGTGCCGGCTCCTGGGGGAGAGACTCGAGTCATCCAAACGCAAAATGGTTTGCCGCAGGTCGATATCGCCCGGCCGTCGGGGGCAGGGGTGTCGGTCAATCACTACCATCAGTTCGACGTCCAAGCGCCCGGCGCGATCCTGAACAATGCTTCGGCGGTTGTTAAAACGGATCAAGCAGGCTATATCAACGGCAATCCGCACTTCGACCCGAATCAGTCGGCGCGCCTAATCGTCAACGAGGTTCATAGCCTAGAGGCAAGCCAGCTGCGTGGCCATGTGGAAGTGGCAGGTCCGCGCGCCGAGGTGGTGGTTGCTAATCCGTCGGGCATTGTCGTGAACGGCGGGGGCTTCATCAACACAAGCCGGGCGACGCTGACGACCGGACAACCTTACTATGGCGCGGACGGCTCGCTAGCCGGCTTCAATGTGTCGCGTGGGCTGGTGACCGTGCATGGCGCAAAGTTTAATGCGTCAGACATTGATCAAGTCGACTTGATCGCGCGCGCAGTACAGGCGAACGCTAAAATTTACGCAAAAAACTTGAACGTGGTGACCGGCGCGAACCAAGTGCCTTACGACACGTTAGCGGCCACGCCAATTCATGGCGACGGGCCGGCGCCAAGCGTATCGATTGACGTTGGCCAACTTGGCGGTATGTACGCTGATAGGATCGTCATGGTCGGCACCGAATACGGTGTGGGGGTGCACAGCGCGGGTGAGATTAGTGCGCAGGCCGGTGATTTGACGCTGCACTCGAACGGCAAGCTCACGCTCACGCCAACGAGCCAAACCAATGCAAGCGGCCTATTAAGCGTGCGCGTGCAGGCCGACGTTCAAAACGATGGCAAGCTTTACGGCAAACAAGACGTGTCGGTTTCAAGCGAGAGTTTGCTGACCAATACGGGTACGCTCGCAGCTCAACGCAACTTGAAGGTCACAGCGCACAGCATGAACTCAAGCGGTGGGTTGGGCGCCGGGGCTGATGCCGACGGCGTGATCGACAGCACAGGCGAGCTCGAGGTCAAGACCACCGGTTCGCTGGTCGCCACGGGCCATCAATTGGCGGGCGGCAACATGACGCTTGAAGGCGCCGCCGTTGACCTGAAGCACAGTGAAACACTTACCGACGGTCATTTGGAACTTCATGCGAAGTCTGGCGATATCGACCTGACCGGCGCGGAAGTGGTGTCACAAGGCACTGCGCGCATCATCGCGGCTGATGGCGTAGTGAACCATAACCGAGGCAAGCTGTCGTCAGGCGACACACAGACGATCCGCGCCGCGGCATTGTCGAATCAGGACGGGCAGATTTTTTCAGAATCGACATTGGATATCGACGTAGCGGGGAAAATGGACAATCTCCGCGGGCTTGCGCGAGCAGCCGGGCGCGTCTTTGTGAAGGCCGGCTCACTGGACAATACGGCTGGGCGCGTCACATTGAGAAGCGATGACGAGCTGTCGGTGACGACGGCGGGCCAGCTGACGAACGCGGCGGGCCATACTGTGATAGGTGACCAAGGAGGCGTAATTGGCGGCAATGGCAACGTCAAAGTGCAAGCTGGCACGCTCAACAACAGAGGCCGCGTCTCCGCAAAAGAAATACTGAAGGTCAGAGGCCAGTCCATCGATAACACTGACGGCACGCTAAGCGCGAAACGGTTAGATGTGAAGGCCGATTCGCTCACGAATGAGGGAGGGTTGATTGCACAAACGGGCAAAGGCGACACCAAGGTCAGCGTAACTCACAAGCTCGATAATGCATTGGGCACGATCCGGAGCAACGGCGCGAATCTGACGCTGAGTGTCGGTAGTCTGATGAACAATAAAGGCACGCTTTACTACGGCGGCAGCGGCACACTGAAAGTGACTGAGGCCAGCACGCTGATGAACCTCGGTGGTTTGATCGATTCGACCGGCGCGATCGATGTGGATGGGCAATCGATTGACAACACCGGCGGTGTCATCCGTACGAAGTCCGGCTCTGTCACGCTCACCTCTGCGTCGACGCTCAAAAACAATCAAGGTGTCGTGCAAGGCGGGAATGGGCTCAAAGTGTCATCCGCCGACACGCTTTTCAATCAGGAGGGCACGCTCGTCAGCCTGAGCCCCACCGGCACGCTCACCGTATCCGCCCAAGAGCTCGACAATACGAATGGTCAAATTGCCGACACCGGTACGGTTCACACGTTGATTAAGGCCACGTCGATCCACAATGCCAATACGAACAGCCAGACCCATAGGGGTGTCATTCGCGGCAAAGGGGACGTGACGATCGACAGCGCCGCCGTGCAGAACGGCGCGAACGGCCAGATTGTCGCGGATCGGGACTTGACTTTTAAGAATACGGACCAGCTCACGAATGCGGGTCAGCTTACGGCGGATGGTGCGCTGACCGTCGATCAGCCGGACGCCGCCTTATTCAATGTGGACGGCCAAATCAGCGCGACGAAGATCAAGCTGACTGTCGCGAGCCTTGACAACACGGGCGGCCAGATCGCGAATCCGAAAGGCTCAAGTGGCGACATCAAGATGCAGACCGGCGTGCTGACCCATCATGCCGGCACCATCGCAAGCGCACGGGACCTGCAGCTCAGCGCGGCGTCGCTCATCGGCGATGGCCAACTCATCGGCGGTCGCGATGCGGCCATTTCGCTGCAAGGCGACTACACGCACGGTGCGAACAACCGGATCACCGCAAACCGCAACTTGATCTTCTCAACGACGGGTCAGCTGACGAACGCTGGCAAGCTGTTGGCAGTCGGTAACCTGACCACCCGCTCGAACGGTTTAATCAATCGAGGCGAGATCGGCTCGGGCACGCACGGTGTTCCCGGCACGGGGATAACTACGCTTGAGGCCGGCGGCGGCGAGCTAACCAACGAAGGGAAAATTAACGGCAATGCGATTACGACGACCAGCCAGCATCTGACGAACACGGGCTCGATCATCGGCGACACACTCACGCACACGGCGAACACGATCGTCAACGATGGTGCGCGGGCGGTCATGGCGGGCACGCAGCAGGTCAACCTCTATGGAGCCAATACTGTTACGAACCGGAACGGCGCAACGCTTGTTAGTCTCGGCGACTTAAACATCGCGAAAGACGACCAGAAGGATTCAAGCGGTAGACTGATTAATCAAATTGACACGGTGAACAATTTGTCGTCGACGATGGAAGCGCATGGTCTGATGAACATCGCGGCCCGTCAGCTCAACAATATCCGTCAAAATGTACAGATAGAGACCCGTTCGTCGAGTTCGACGCACACCATGCGCCAGTTGCCGTGGTGGAGGCCCTTTCCGCCGGGTAGTTCGCCCGCGTTCCAAGATGCGAATGTGCACATGCACCACGCGTACTATGTCAACCCAGCCGACATCATCTCATCGACGCCGATCCTGACGCCGGACGGCCATTGGGTAACTCAGCTTGTCGTGAACCTGCCGTGGAACGCATCGGTGTTCGAGTGGAAAAATAGTGGCCTAACTTATTGGCGACCCAATGGGGGCTATCAAGCGCAGTATCAGCAAGATTCGCGTGTTACGCTCCCGGCCGGTCAAGTGACACTCTATGCGTATGATGTGAAACACGGACAGTCGAATCCGGATCAGCAAGGCGGTACTGCGTGGGCTGAAAAATTTTCAAAAAATATCTATCTGAGAAGTTTTGGCAATACGGCCTACTCGAACCAGTACGGTAATTGCACAACAAACTGCGTGCGAATCGAAACTTATCCGGGCTATACCGACCCGAACACGCAGTTTATGAAAGAAACAGAGAGACGTCGTGAAGGCCATTGGCCGGTCGAGACCCAGCGGATCGCTCACCAGACGGTGACCGAGACCGAATTGTCGCCCAACAGCGGTGCGCCCGCGCTGTTGACCTCAGGCGCGGCGATGAACTTGACGATCGGTGAACTGGTGAACAACGACAATGGCACGATCGCCGCGGGTGGTGACTTAAACGTCAATGGCCAAAAGGTGCCGAACGGTCATGGCGCCGCGGTGATCAAGAATACGTCAACGCAGTTGACTAAAACGTATTCATTCACCAACCAATCCGGTTATAACCACGTAAAAGATCCTTATCCTGGCACTCCAGCAGAGTGGGTTACGTGGACCAACCCATCCATCACCTTCACGACTGGCATCGTGGGTGGCACGGTCACGAGCAACCAGGCTGTCACCCTCGATGCGGGCGACATTCGCAATATCAGTGTGCAGGCGACGCCCGTACCTGTAGGCGCGGACGCAGCCGTACTAGGTCTGACGGATTTGGATTTTGGCACAGGCCACGGCGTGGGAGCCCCGAGGGGCGCAAAACAGCGCTCAGGTGCGCCCGGTGTAATTAAGACGGTCGCGGGCGTGCGCACCAGCCGGCCCCAATTGAAATTGCCCACGAGTGGATTGTTTACCATCCAATCGGCACCTAATCATCCGCATCTGGTTGTCACCGATCCGCGTTTCACGAGCTACACCCAGTTCGTCTCGAGTGATTACATGCTTGGCCAGCTTGATTTGGACCCGCAAACCGTTCAAAAGCGGATCGGTGATGGCTATTACGAGTCGCAGCTGGTCATGGCGCAGGTGACTCAGCTGACGGGCAAGCGCTATCTGGAGGGCTTTACCAGCAACGAGGATGAATACAAGCAGCTGATGACCCATGGCGCGGCGTTTGGCAAACAGTTCAGTTTGAAACCCGGCATAGCGCTAACGGACGCCCAGATGGAGGCACTGACGACGGACATCGTCTGGTTGGTGAACCAAACGGTCACGCTAGCGGACGGCAGCCAGCAGACGGTACTTGCGCCACAAGTGTACCTCGCGAAGTCGAACCACGTCGATGTGACGCCGAGCGGTGCACTGATCGCGGGCAATACGGTCCAGATCAAAGGCACGGACATCGTGAATCAAGGTGGGACGATCGCTGCAAAAGGCGATGCGGCACTGGCAGCAAGCAACGACATCCAGAATTTAGGGGGAGCCATCCATGCCGACAACCTCGCATTGATGGCCGGCCACGACATCATCAATCAGTCGCTCATTAATACAGAGGCCCAGCATTTCACGACCGGCGCGTCGACGCATGCGTCGATCGGCGCACTCGGTACGCTAAACGCGAGCGGCGAGATGCGGATGCAGGCCGGTCATGATCTGACGGTGAAAGGCGCGCAGGTGACAACGGGGGGCAATCTCGGCGTGATGGCAGGCCACGCGGTAAACATTGGTACAGTGGAGACGGGTTCGACCATTCAAACGCACAACGATGCGCGCAATACCAGTGCGTACCGGAATACGACACAGGCGGGCAGCGCGTTGCAGACGGGCGGCAGCCTCGGCGTAACCAGCGGTGGCGATATTGGTGTGATGGGCAGCACGCTGACATCGGGTGCGGATATGGCGCTTGTCGGCACCGGCCATGTCACTATCCGGGACACGACGAATCGCGCCGCCGTGAATTTGAGCGGTGCGCATGATCGTGATTGGGCGTATGACAATCATATGGTGGAGACGAACGTAGCTAGTCAGCTGTCAGCAGGCGGCAGCGCCACGGTGGTGGCGGGTCAAGGTGCGTCTGGCAAACAGCTTGAAGTGCTGGGCTCAAACATTATGGCTGGCACGAAAGGACAGGGTAATGGAGCAGTGAACTTGGCTGCGTCGGGCGACGTAACGATCGCCGAGACGCGTACTCGTACCCGCGGCGATGCGGCCAGCCATTCAGAAGCAGACAAATTTTTGTCGAGTTCATCAACGGATACTGCGCGCAGTTATGCGGGCAGCAACGCGAACGGCTCGCTGGTGTCAGGCGAGACGGTGAGCGTGTCGGCCGGCCACGACCTGAACGTGCGGGGCAGTGCCGTGGTGAGCACGCACGGCACGGCATTGGCGGCAGCGAACAACATTAATATCGATACCGCGCAGAGTACGGCGCAGGAATCGAGTGACTATAAGCACCATCAATCGGGCCTACTGTCCGGAGGCGAACTGGCCGTGACGATCGGCTCGCGTAGGCAATCGGACCAGGCACAGTCATCGTCGCTCACGCATCACGGCAGCGTGGTCGGTTCGGTCAAGGGCAGCGTGACGATCGATGCGGGCAACGAACTGCATGTGACAGGCAGCGAGCTGATCGTCGCGAAGGACGTGGTGGGCAAGGCCAAAACGGTGACGTTGGAGACCGTGGCCGATGAACAGCACCATAGCGGACAACATGCGATGCGACAAAGCGGCGTGACGCTCGGGGTTCAAACGCCGGGCGTCGCAGCGGTGAGTAATGTGGTGCAGCAGGCCAGCGCGGGTGCCCACAGTCAAGACGATCGGGTGCGAGCGCTGCGCGGGATAGCCGGGGCAAGCGGCCTGTACGATGCGTACCAGTCGGTGCCGGGCGAATTAGGCACGCTGGCCAAGGGCGAGCTGCCCGAAGCGAAGCTGACGGTGAGCATCGGCTCGTCCGGCAGCCGCTCAGCGTTCAGCGAGGACAGTACGCAGGCGCGCGGCAATCGCGTGCAGGCAGGCGGGCTCGCAAAATTCCAGGCGACGGGCGAGAAGGACCAAGGCCAGGGGAACGTGATCATTCACGGTTCGGATATCGATGCGCAAAACGTCCACCTTGAGGCCACCCACCGGGTCGATCTGCTCAACAGCACCGACACCGAGCGTATGCGTAACGACAATGGCTCAACAAGCGGCAGCGTCGGCGTATCGATCGGCACGAAGGGGCTCGGGGTGTCGGCGTCGGCCGCGCGCGCCAAGGGCGACGGCAACTCGGACTGGGCGATGCAGAACAACACGCACGTTCGCGCGAGCGACACTGTGACGATCAAGAGCGGCGGCGATACGAACGTCGTGAGCGCGAACGTGAAGGGCAATCGGGTGGTCGCTGACGTACAGGGCGACCTGAATGTGGCGAGCGTCCAGGACACCAGCGTGAGTGCGGCGCACCAGCATAGCGCGGGCGTCGGGCTTAACGTGAGCCAGGGTGGGGGCAGTGCCAGTTTCAACGTGCAGAACGGTAACGCGCGTGGCAACTACGCGAGCGTTGCCGAGCAGGCGGGGATGCAGGCCGGCCAAGGCGGTTTTGACATCGCTGTGAAGGGCAACACCGATCTGAAGGGGGCGTATATCTCGAGCGAGGCCGCGAAAGATCAGAATCGCCTGAAGACTGGCACGCTGAGCTACTCGGCTATTGAGAACCACTCGGATTACCAGGCGAGCACCTTCGGCATCAGCGGTGGCGCGACGACAGGCGACGGCGGCAATGTGTACAAGCCGACCGGATCGACTTCGGGCAAGAATGCCGGGGGGGCGTCGCCGCTGTATCTGAGCGAGAGTGGCAGTAGTCGTGCCCGCACGCAAAGCGCGATCAGCGCTGCTGAGATCGAGATCACGAACCCTGATCAACAAAAGCAGGCTATCGCGGGGCTGAACCGCGATGCGACGAATCTGAACGGTCGGGTGGACAAGACGCCGGACGTCCAGCAGAGTTTGCAGAATCAGGGTGAGCTGATGAGCGCGATGCGTGACGCCGGCGAGGCGGTTGCGCGGCGGATCGGGGACGTGGCCGATGCCAAGCGCGACGCTTTGCTCCAGGCGGCTAGCGAGAGCGACGATCCGCAACTAAAGCAGCAGTATCTAGCTGAAGCGGAGCAATGGGATGAGAGCGGGCGCTACCGTGTTGGCCTGCAGAGCGCGGGCGGCTCGCTGGTGGGGGGCATTGGCGGAGGGCTGTTGGGAGCGGCGCAAAGTGGCGCGGGTTCGTTGGTGTCGGCGTTGCTGGCGAATAAGCTCGATGAGATGAGCCGGCAGATTGTGGATCAGAAGCCGACCGGTAATGCGGATTTGGACAAGACGCTGGGCAACATTGTGGCGAATGTGATGTCGAGCGTGGCGGGGGGCGTGGTTGGGGGAACGCAGGGTGCGCAGGCGGCGTACAACGTCGATCGGTTTAATCGGCAGTTGCATCAGGGCGAATACGATTTAGCGAAGCGGCATGCGAAGCTGGTGGCGCAGCAGCTCAAGATTAGTGAGCAGGAAGCGGAAGGCCGGATCGTAGCGGAAATACTGCGCAATTCGGATCAGCAAACAGCGGAAGCGACAGGCAGCAAGCATGATTACGAGATTCGCAGTATTGTAGGTTGCCAAAATCTGAATTGCTACGGTGATAAGAAGGATCTGCAATATGCGGATCATAATTACAACAGCCAGTACATCAAGCCGAATCAAGAGGCGTATGACGCAGGGCAGAGCCAGCTTGGGCGGGGACAGACGTATAACGAGCTAGTGACGTCGAACATCAATAAGGATCCGGTTGGTGCAACGGTGGCGGGCGCGGGGATGATGGGTCTAGGTTTGGCCGCGGGCGGTTCGTTGGCTCCGGCGGGCATGATGGGCGCGGGTGCGCTTTTGGGGCTGGGAGCTAATGGAGGTGTCCAACTCATGGGTGATCAGCCGTTTGACTGGACGAGCTTTGCGTTGTCGGGAGTGACGAGCGCGGTATCGACGGGGATGAAATTTGTTCCGGTGTTCATGACGGGAGTCGGCGGTGCGTTGACCGGCTCAGCACTGCAAGGTCAGAACCCGAATGCGGCGATGGGGGGCGCGGCGGTGGGGACGGTGATTGGGTATCCGATTGGAGCCAAAATTGAGGGCAAGCTCAATGACGTGCTGAATCCTTGGTATCGGCAGGAGTGGGTGGATGTTGGGATGGGGATGTCGAAGTATGTTGCGCCAAGTAAGCTTCCGTCATGGTTGGGCGGGGCTGCTGGTGGCGCGGCGCAAGAAAAAATGGGTGCTACTGTGCAGAACAAGCTTGACGAAGAAGCTGCAAAGAAATGAAGCCGAAGACAAGCTTTGAATTGTTTCGTTGGACATATTATTTTCTGTTCTGGTTTATAGGGATGGGGCTTTGCATCACTATCATCGAACTTGCCGCTGGCCCTGCGCTGCAATGGCTGCTGTACGACATTCCGTATCAATTGCCAACGTGGAATCGGGCTGGCCGAATGGCAGTGTTTGTTGTTCTGTTCAGTTTGTTCGCAGGAACAGTGACGTGGTTCAGTGAAAAAAAGTCATCGGGTCGATAGTCTGAAATGGTGAACAACCAGCATATGCTGAGTTCATCGTCTGTGGCGTTTGCCTGCTGCGGTGTCAGGGGATAATGGGCACGTCGGCGATCATGTAGTGATGTCTGATGTGGTGGTAATGCGTGGGTGCCGATAACTGACGCTAAAGAGGACATGCTGACCGGATAGGAATCCGGCGTGAGCAAGCAGGTCATTGGTGATCTGCATCCACGGGAAACGATGCGTCGGGCCTGGGTGAACGTGCTGTTTACGCTTGCGTTTCGCAAGTCGGCGGGCAAGAACGCAGAGCGCGATCAGCGCTGCTGAGATCGAGATCACGAACCCTGATCAACAAAAGCAGGCTATCGCGGGGCTGAACCGCGATGCGACGAATCTGAACGGTCGGGTGGACAAGACGCCGGACGTCCAGCAGAGTTTGCAGAATCAGGGTGAGCTGATGAGCGCGATGCGTGACGCCGGCGAGGCGGTTGCGCGGCGGATCGGGGACGTGGCCGATGCCAAGCGCGACGCTTTGCTCCAGGCGGCTAGCGAGAGCGACGATCCGCAACAGAAGCAGCAGTATTTGGCCGAAGCGGAGCAATGGGATGAGAGCGGGCGCTACCGTGTTGGTCTGCAGAGTGCGGGCGGCTCGCTGGTGGGAGGCATTGGTGGAGGGCTGTTGGGGGCGGCGCAAAGCGGCGCGGGGTCGTTGGTGTCGGCGTTGCTGGCGAATAAGCTTGATGCGGTGAGCCGGCAGATTGCGGATCAGAAGCCGACCGGTAATGCGGATTTGGACAAGACGCTGGGCAACATTGTGGCGAATGTGATGCCGAGCGTGGCGGGGGGCGTGGTTGGGGGAACGCAGGGTGCGCAGGCGGCGTATAACGTCGATCGCTTCAATCGGCAGACTAACGACAATGAAAAGAAGGCGATTGCGGAAAAAGCGGGCAGCAATAAGGCGGAGCAAGAGCGGCTAGTCAAAGCGGCGTGCTACGCGGTGAAATGCTGGGCCGAGTACAAGCCGGGTAGTGACGAGTACACAAAGCATTATGTGAGCCAGCTTGAGGCTTCACAACTTCAACCAGAAATCGATTGGGTGAATCAACAGAAAGAGGCGGGGCTGTTCAAGTACACGCCAGGTCAGAAGATTGGCGATGCGGTGAAGAGTGACCCGGTGGGGGTGGCAAAGGATGCGGCGAAGGTTGTTGTTGGAGGCGTGACAGCGAAGACAGGTGTTGGACTTTGCACGACAGGACTTGGCTGCACGGTCGGCGGCTGGATGGCGGGTTTTGGGTTGAGCGAAGTGGTAGAAGGTTCGACCGGGTTAATGAATCGCTATGGTGGCACTGCCTCGCCCGGAGTCAATCCATTGCGATTTGGCTTTAATCAGTTGGCCCCACAATGGGGGAGCACAATATATGATGGCATCAATTTCGGGATGTCCATCCTTTCTTTGAAGGCTCAGGTTCCGTTAAACGTTGGGATTGCTGATGGAATAAATAGGCCTGCTTCGATGTTTGGCGTGACAATCCCACGTATCGATAATGTGAATCTGCTGCCATTTATTAAGCAACCTTGGCCATATGGCACGACGCAAGGCGTCTTGCTTTACGGTGTTGGAGCGAAGGGAGCTGCCGTCGTCAACGATGTTCGGCAAACAGGAGATGAAAAATGAACTGGCGCAGACTGTATGCGACATTCCAAATCTGTTCTACTGTTTGCTTGGCCTCCGTAATTGGCGCTGGATGCTGGTCATTTCTTATTGCAGGGATATGCCGTTTGATATTCAAATTGGGTGAAGCTGTGGCGTTGCTTTCGATTGGGTTGCCATTATTTATTGTTCTGTTCATTGTGTTTACTAAGCATTTGCCGAAGCCGTTGCGCAAGTCGGGGATGCTGAGCGACGAACCGGAGAAATTCGGTCCGTGGTTCAGGTGAGAATCTGAGGCATGAAATGACACATCCGGCGGCCGGGCGCGTCATCTGCGGCATTTGCCTGCCTGCTGTGGTGTCAGGGGATGATGGGCACGCCTGCGTTCATGTAGTGATGGTCGGGCGTGATGGAAATGTACGGGTGTCGATAATCGACGCTGAAGAGCACATGCTGACCGGGGAGGGATCTGGCGTGAGCTAGCGGTTCAATCGGCAGTTGCATCCGATCGGCAGTTGCATCCGAAGGAGAGGAAGTGGATCAGTGATTGTGAAGCGGGTGTAGGCGAAGCGCTACGGTTTGACCGCTGAACAGGCGCGTGAAGAATTGACAATACAGACAAACCTGCAAGTGCAGAATGGCGCGCCAGGCGAATGGGATCAGCGAGCCCATGAATTTCTGAAGCAGGCGCATGGGATGCTGCCGGCAGACGGCGAAAGCGGGCTAGGGTATATGTTCTATGCGACGCCAGTGCAGAAGGCTGGTCCGAGCATGTATGCGGGCACTATCCGAGCGGCTTGGGGCTTAACGCGCCCTCACCAGGGGTCATCAATGCGTCAGTGAATCACGATGCAGCTAGTCGCGAGGTGATTGCAAAACAGACGCTGGGCGCAGCGTCTGGCGCGGCCGCGATTGCAGTGGGAGGCCCAGTTGCTGCGTTGCCAGGAGCGCCGATCCGCAACAGAAGCAGCAGTATCTAGCTGAAGTGGACCAATGGGGTGAAAGCGGCAGCTACCGTGTTGGCCTGCAGAGCGCGGGCGGCTCGCTGGTGGGGGGCATCGGCGGAGGGCTGCTGGGAGCGGCGCACAGTGGCACGGGTTCGTTGGTGTCGACGTTGCTGGCGAATAAACTCGATGAGGTGAGCCGGCAGATTGCGGATCAGAAGCCGACCGGCAATGCGGACTTGGACAAGACGCTGGGCAACATTGTGGCGAATGCGATGTCGACCGTGGCGGGGGGCGTGGTCGGCGGGGCACAAGGGGTGCAGGCTGCGTACAACGTCGATCTTACGAGATTCGCAGCATCGTGGGCTGCCAGAATCTAAATTGCTACGGTGATAAGAAGGATCCGCAATATGCGAATCACGATTATAACCGCAAGTTCATCGAGCCGAATCAAGAGGCGTATGACGCAGGGCAGAGCCAGCTTGGGCAGGGACAGACATATAACGAGCTAGTGACGTCTAATATTCAGAAAGATCCGGTTGGTTCAACATTGGCGGGTGCGGGAATGATCGGTTTGGGTGTTGCAACGGCAGGAGGCGTACCATCTTTGATGAGAATGGCAGTTGGTGGCAGTATTGGCGCTGGAGTAAATAGCGGTGTGCAGTATGTATTCAACAATGGAAAAATTGACCCAGTCGATGCAGGGGCAGCGGGTCTGGCAGGTGCGCTGACGTTTGGTACAAGCTTACTACCTGGTATGTTGATGCAAACAGGAGGTGCCTTGCTGAGCTCTGCTGTTAAAGAAGAGAATCCAAATGTTGGTATGGCAGGTGCTGCTGCTGGCTCACTGATAGGTTATAAAGTAGGTGGTTCGCTTGAGAAAGCCTTGAACGCGAAATTGAACCCGTGGTATCAGCCGGAGTGGGTTGATGTGGGCTTTGGCATGTTGAGATATGTTTCTCCAAGTGTGTTGCCTTCAACTCTCGGTACCATTGGAGGAACAGCGACTTCAGAGGGAGCTAATAATGCTACAGGCCGGATACTTAATCCTCCTGAATCGAAAAAGTGAGTGCAAGAATGAGTCGTGATGTTCAAGCATTATTTTTGTATATATTTATATGTTTAATAACATTAGCTGTCTTGGCGTTGGTTACTGAGTTTGGTGTGATTCCGATAATTGTTTGGATGCGTAATTCTTCAGTTTACTACTTGCCGGACTTAGCAAGGATGTATGCTTGGTGCAAGTTAATATTGTTTGCAGCAGTTGTGGGCGGTGCCGGTGCTTGGCTGTATGACAGAAAGCGGATCGGTCGATAGTCAGAGGTGTTACAGGTGAGGTAAGTAAGATAAGTGACACCGGCACTGTACCGCTTCAATTGGCAGTTGCATCAAGATGCGAATCCGCGCAAGGAAGAAAGAAAGCGCATTGAACAGGATAACGCGCCTGCGTATGCAGCAGCACACGCCGGAATGACGGTGGAGGAAGCTACCGATAGGCTCGTGGCCCAGTTGCTGCGGCAGGTGGATACGACGGCGGCAAGCGAGGGCGGTTGGGACCAGGATGCACCGAACTATTTGAATGCGTATGCGGCGGCCCATCCCGGTGAGACGATTGGGAAAGACCAGTGGGGCAATGCGGTGCCGTTGTTTGGCGCGGCGGCCGGATATCAGCGCAACGACAGCACGATTTTTAGCGCGAGTCCACAGACGACGAACCCGCCGCCTCAGTTGGGATTGGGTGCGGTTGGAGGATACTTTGCCGGGATGAGGCAAGGACTGGCCGACACTGTCAGTCATCCGTTGGATACGCTGTGGGGCGGGATCAAAGGTGCGTATGGGCTGGTCACAGATCCTCAGGGCACGGCGCAGCAGATGCAGGAGGCGGCGCGTCATGTCGTGACTCAGGCGGGGGAAGGAAACTTTGGGTCGGCAGGGCAGCAGGTGGGACGACAGGTCGGCTCGACGGTTATGGGTACAGCAGTAGGGGCGGGGGCTGGAAAAGCGGCTGCTGTACTCAAAGGAAAAAATACTTTAGCTTCCAACTACATGTATAACGCCATGACCCCCGGGCCTCTGCCAGATGGAGTCGCTGGCACGTTTGCAGGAGGACGTTACAGTGTTGGAACCGTTCAAGCTTCTGATACAGTTTTTTTAGGGCGGGAGATGCGAGCAATCCGGGTGGTTCTTTTTTTAGCTTCAAGATGCCCCAGAGCGTGGCGCAAGCGCGGATCGACAATGCGGTAAAGCCATATTGGACAGATCCTTCAACAGGGGCAATCACAGGTGTCTCACCCATTAACAGTGCCATTAGCGCTCGATTTCCGGTCGGAACAAAGTATTATTACGGCCCCGTTGGTATTCAGGGTGGGGTATACCTTGGTGGCCAAGATAGCATACAAATTTTCATTCCGAATGCCCGCACCATCGGGACGTTCACGCCTATAAAACCATTGAAATGAATAAATTCAGTACGCTCGATCAGTTAGCAGACACATTACTTAGGCTAGTGAATTTACTTACCCTAGATCCGTCATGTCAATGGGTACATAAATTTAAGCTCGATTTGGAACAGGCGAATCGGCTGAAAGCAATGTCTTTCAATTCGAGTGATCTTGCGAAATTATCTGCTTCTATTAGGCACGTATATGGAGGAATGGGGTCGTTCAACGACTACGAGCCAACTTGGTATGATTCAGCCACAGGGCGATATGTCCCTATTAAAGGAACAGAGGATTTTGATATGCTGCGAAAAAAGGTGTTTGATTTGGCGATAGCATTGATTACAGTGGGACCAAGTGACTTGCCATGAAAAGCCAGAAGCAGTTTGAAATTTGAGAAGCCGCTTCAGTCGGCAGTTCCATCAGGATGCGGATCCGTGCAAGGATGAAGAAAGCGCATTGAACAAGACATCGTATCTGCGTAAACGTCAGCACACGCTGGATGGCGGTGGAGGAAGCTACCGATAGGCTCGCGGCCCAGTTGTTGCGACAGGTGGATACGACAGCGGCGAGCCAGGGCGGTTGGGACCAGGATGCATCGAACTATTTAAATGCGTATGCGGCGGCTCATCCTGGTGAGACGATCGGGAAAGACCAGTGGGGCAATGCGGTGCCGTTGTTTGGTACGGCGGCTGGGTATCAGCGCAACGACAGCTGCTAAGGAATAAATCTACGAATGGGGAAAAATCTTCAGGCGTTGCTTGTGTATATGCTTATTTGCTTGTTGACGTTTATTGTAGGTGCATTGTTTGTTGAATTTGTTTTGAGGCCTTTTATTGTTTGGCTACAAGGTGGTAAGTTATATTATTTTCCAAATTTAAAAAGGATTTATGGGTGGTGTAAATTGATAGTTTTTGCTGCAATTTTGTGCGGATTTTGGGCATGGTTGTGTGATAAAAATCAGATTAATCGATAGTTATTTTCAATAGGCAGTTGCATCAGGATGCGAATCCGTGCAAGGAGGAAAGAAAGCACATTGAACGGGATATCCCACCTGCGTACGCGGCGGCACACGCCGGAATGACGGTGAAGGAAGCTACCGAGTCGGCCCTGAACAATCCGTCCAGGCTTATGCAGCAAGGCTGGAAAGCTGAAACGGTATTGTGGGGATTGCAAGAGGCAGGCATATTGGTGTGAATTTGCTGCAAATTTCGACGAGGGTTGAATGGGTTTAAAGACGCTGGTGTCAGAGAGGGATTTATTGCGCCAGCCGCTGCGCGAGCAGATCAACTTGAAGCATCCGTTGGTTCGCCTGGCTGATCTAATTGACTGGGACCGATTGAGCACGGCGATGAGCGCGAGCTTCGTGTCGCAGCGCGGCCGGCCGGCAACGTCGCCGCGTTTGATCGCGGGGTTGCTGTATTTGGGTAATCCCCCCAAAAAACCGGTGGGAACAGAAGTAGAATTTTCTCGTTAAGGGAGTTCTACGCAATGAAGAAGTCGAGATTCACGGACAGCCAGATCATGGAGGCGCTCAAGCGCGTGGAGGCAGGGCTGGCGGTACCGGATCTGTGCCGAGAGCTGGGCATTAGCACAGCGACGTTCTACAAGTGGCGCTCGAAGTACGGTGGCATGGACGTGTCGCTGATGGCGCGGATGAAAGAACTGGAAGCCGAGAATGCCCGGCTGCGCAAGATGTACGTCGAAGAGAAGATCAAGGCCGAAATCGTTTCGCAGGCACTCGCAAAAAAGGACTGAGGCCATCTCGCCGGCGCGAGATGGCCATGCACGCGGTGTCCAGCCGAGGCATATCGATCCGGCTGGCATGTGAGGCGTTTGGGGTCAGCCAGAGCTGCTATCGGTACGCTGGCCTGCGCAATGCCGAGAACGAGGAGATTGCGAACTGGCTGCTGCGTCTGATCGACAACCACCGGAACTGGGGCTTCGGGCTGTGTTTCCTGTACCTGCGCAATGTGAAGGGTTTCGGTTGGAATCACAAGCGGGTGTACCGGATCTATCGCGAACTGGAGTTGAACCTGCGGGTCAAGCCACGCAAGCGGCTAGTCCGGCAGGTTCCGGAACCGCTGTCGGTGCCCACTGCCGTCAACCAGCTCTGGTCGATGGACTTCATGCACGACCAACTGGCCGACGGACGCAGCATCCGACTGTTTAACGTGATCGACGACTTCAACCGCGAAGCGCTCGGCATCGAGATCGACTTCTCGCTGCCCTCGCAGCGGGTGATCCGTGCGCTGCAGCAGATCATCAGCTGGCGTGGCCGGCCCAAGGCGATTCGGTGTGACAATGGGCCCGAGTACCTGAGCGCGACGATCACCGAATGGGCCCGGCAATACGGCATCAGGCTCGACTACATCCAGCCGGGTAAGCCTCAGCAGAATGCGTATGTCGAGCGATTCAACCGGACGGTGCGTTACGAATGGCTGTCGCAGTACCACTGGGAGGACCTGGAGCACGTTCAGCGTTTCGCGACCGACTGGATGTGGACTTACAATCACGATCGCCCGAACATGGCCTTGGGCGGATTGACGCCAAAACAGCGGCTGGCCATGGCCGCATAGTTTCTACTTCTGAACCCCGTGGAAAACGGGGAGATTACCAGTCCGTTTCCCTCAGTGGGTGGTACTGTATTTGGCACAATAAGCTCAGAAGGAGCGGGTGGTGTGGTCAATGCAATCTTGAATCCTCCTTCCAAGGTTTCTGAGAAATGAATGTGCGAGTGAAGCGTGAGGTTGTTGCAATTAGTTACTTCTTTTTGTTCTTTTTGCTATTGCTAATTATAGCAGGGGGGGTATTAGAATTTATATTTTGGCCTTCTCTAGCCTGGATGTTAGGATCTGATGGCTATCGGACGCCATCAATAGACCGTTTATGCAAATGGGGGGAGGTTATTTTGATTGTTTCGCCTGTTTGTTCAATCATTATGTGGCTTTATGAAAAAATATTATCTGGCCGGTAGATGTTGGAAAACAATTGGTCTAGAAGGTTGATGGTAGGAGTTAGCGTTTCGACCGGCAGTTGCGTCTTAAAAAGAGGAATGGGTTAGGGATTGTGAAGCGGTGTATGCGAAGCGCCACGGTTTGAGCGCCGAACAGGCGCGTGAAGAGTTGGCAATACAGAGGCAAGCCTGCAAGTGCAGAATGGCTCGCCAGACGAATGGAACCAGCTAGCCCATGAATTTCTGAAGCAGGCGCATGGGATGTTGCTGGCAGAGGGTGACAGCGGGCCGGGGTATTGTTCTATACGACGCCAGATCAGAAGGCCGGTCCGAGCATGTATGCGGGGCATTATCCGGATGGAGTGGGTTTGAATTATCCATCGGCAGAGCAAATCAACAGCAGTGTAAGTAAGGAGCAAGCGGATAGGAACCTAATAGGCGGGGCAACAATTGCGGCAGTGGCAGGTGGTGCGTTGGCCGTTGGTACTCCGGTTGCGGCAGCTGTTGGAAATATCGGGTTTGCCACGATAGGAGCCTCGACTGGTGCAGGTATGGATGCTGCTGGTCAGTATGCGCAATCCGGTACGGTCCGGCCAGCACAGTCGGCATTAGCGGGGGCGACTGGTGCAATCGCAGGGCCCATTGGTGCGAACACTGGATTCGTGGGAAATATATTGTTGAGCGGTGCTAGCAGCGTTACCAATACATTTTTCAACAATATCTACTACGGTGAATCGAACAGCACCCTGTATGCTGGTGGAGTCGGTGTTTTGTCTGGAGTGGGCGGCTATCTCGTTGGCTCAGCCACAACCCGAGGGCTTACACAAGTGACACAGCCATTTATTTACCCAAATCTTAATCCTAAGATTCCTGCCTTGTTACAAGGTGTTAGAAATCTCTTCCCTGGATTTGGCGGTGCCACTGCGGGTTCTATAGTTCAAGGCACGTCGTCATTCGTGCCGAGCAAGGAATCACAGAAATGAGAATCTCGAAAATTGACGTGTTAATTTGCGACGATGGATGGAAAGGAGCATGTACTCGTGTATTAGGAATTGTTCTTGTTTATTTAGGATTCATGTATCTTCCTGTGGTTGTTGCTTGGGCATCTGCTATCTTAGATATAGTTGGTATGTCAGAAGCACAGTTGAGAAAGCATGAATCGATTTTGTACGTCATCAAAATAGTTGTTGTTATGGTAATCGCGGTTGAAGTAATACGCATGCTTTTGATTGCTGTTAAAACGCGATGCTAGTAACGATCTGACTTTCTGCTTTAACGGGCTGCTGCATCAGGATGCGAATTTGCGCAAGGACGAGAGAAAGCGCATTAAACAGGATAACGCGCCTGCGTATGCAGCAGCACACGCCGGAATGACGGTGGAGGAAGCTACCGATAGGCTCGTGGCCCAGTTGCTGCGGCAGGTGGATACGATGGCGGCAAGCCAGGGCGGTTGGGACCAGGATGCACCGAACTATTTGAATGCGTATGCGGCGGCTCATCCCGGTGAGACGATTGGGAAAGACCAGTGGGGCAATGCGGTGCCGTTGTTTGGCACGGCGTCTGGGTATCAGCGTAACGACAGTACGATCTTCAGTGTGGCGCCGCAGACGACGAACCCGCCGCCTCAGTTAGGCTTGGGTGCGGTCGGAGAATACTTGGCCGGGATGGGACAAAGGCTGGCTGACACGATCGGACATCCATTGGATACGCTGAGAGCCGGGTTAAAGGCGCCTATGGGCTTATCACGGATCCTCAGGGATGCAGGAGGCGATGCTTCATGTGGTGACGCAGGCAGGGGGAGGGAACTTTGGGCCGGCTGGTGAGCAGGTGGGGCAGCAGTTTGGTTTGACGGTCGTGAGTACGGCGGCAGGTATTGGGACTGGGAAGACGGGGATGAAATTTGTGCCGGTGTTCATGACGGGAGTCGGCGGTGCATTGACCGGCTCAGCACTGCAAGGTCAGAACCCGAATGCGGCGATAGGGGGCGCGGCGGTGGGGACGGTAATTGGGTATCCGATTGCGGCCAAAATTGAGGGCAAGCTCAATGACGTGCTGAATCCTTGGTATCGGCAGGAGTGGGTGGATGTTGGGATGGGAATGTCGAAGTATGTGCCGCCAAACTTTATTCCATCATGGACGGGCGGTTTCGGAGGTGGCGTTATACAAGAAAAAGCCGGCGCGGCTGTGCAAACAAGATAGATGGAGCCGGTAAGAAATGAAATCGAAGACTGCCTTTGAATGGTTTCGTTGGGTACATAATGTGTTGCTCTGGTTTATCGTGGCAGCCCTAATCGTGACAATAAGTGAACTGATTGCCGGCCCTGCGCTGCAATGGCTGCTGTACGACATTCCGTATCAATTGCCCACGTGGAATCGGGCTGGCCGAATGGTGGTGTTCGTCGTGGTATCCAGTTTGTTGATTGGCACGTTGATATGGTTCTAGGAAAAGAAGTCATCAGGTCGATAGTCTGATGAACAACCAGCATATGCTGAGTTCATTGCCTGCTGCGGTGTCTGAGGATAATGGGCACGTGCCGGTGATCATGCTGGTGTGATGGTAATGCACGGGTGCCAATAACCGATGCTGAAGAGGACGTGCTGACCGGATAGGAATCCGGCGTGAGCGAGCAGGTCATTGGTGATCTGCATCCACGGGAAAGCGATGCGTTAGGTCTGAGTGAGCGTGCTGTTTGCGCTTGCGTTCCGCAAGATGGCGGGCAAAAATGCAGAGCGCGATCAGCGCTGCTGAGATCGAGATTACGAACCCTGATCAAAAAAGCAGGCTATCGCGGGGCTGAACCGCGATGCGACGAATCTAAACGGCCAGGTGGACAAGACGCCGGACGTCCAGCAGACCTTGCAGAATCACGGGTGAGCTGATGAGCGCGATGCGTGACGCTGGTGAGGCGGTTGCGCGGCGGATCGGGGATGTGGCGGATGCTAAGCGCGACGGCTTGCTCAAGGCGGCCGAGGAGAGCGACGATCCGCAACTGAAGCAGCAGTATCTAGCTGAAGCGGACCAATGGGGTGAAAGCGGGAGCTACCGTGTTGGATTGCAGAGCGCGGGCAGCTCACTGGTGGGGGCATTGGTGGAGGGCTGTTGGGGGCGGCGCAAAGCGGTGCGGGGTCGTTGATGTCGGCGTTGCTGGCGAATAAGCTCGATGCGGTGAGCCGACAGATTGCGGATCAGAAGCCGACCGGCAACGCGGACTTGGACAAGACGCTGGGCAACATTGTGGCGAATGCGATGTCGACCGTGGCGGGGGGCGTGGTCGGTGGGGCACAAGGGGCGCAGGCGGCGTACAACGTCGATCGCTTCAATCGGCAGTTGGATCTGCAGGAAAAGGCGTTGGCCCAACAGCTTGCGGAGAAGAGTGGTGGCAAATACAGCCAGCAGCAGATCGAAGACCAGATGCGGCAGATGTCGATGACAGACGGTGGCCCAATATATGCCGGGAGCCCCGACATCTTGATAGGTGATCAGCGTCCGACGGATGCACAAGCCAAGTGGATATATGGGGGTAAGACTGCGGACGGTAATCCAATCCTGGCGCAGGCGACGGTAGCAAATGATACTGAACTGCAGCGGTATATCGTGGATACGGTGAGGAGCAGCGATGTGCCAAGCACGATCAGCTACACGGCGGCGCCCACGCAACTAGAGATGGGACCGTGAAGGTATGCGCTTAAGCCCTCGGCGAAGCCCTGTGCGACGGCCGAATGTGCAGCGGGACTGGCACCAGCGGGGGTGTTCTATTATCCGCCGGATTTGCCAAAAGAGCAGATTGCGGATGCGACAAGCACAGTTTCAACTATGGCGGGGCGGGTTGGTGCCTTTACAACAGCGGTTGCCTCAATTCCGGGACCACATGTTCCTGAGACTGCGGCTATCGGTTTGATGGCTACGACAGTGGGATTCGTAGCTACAAACATAGAGCAAACTATGCGCCCCGACACGGGGCGGTTTGCCTATGAAAGTGGATTGAATGCGGTCGTTCAAATGGCTGGGGACCGTTACCCTTTTTCGGCACCTTTTATTAACGAAGGTGCAGAGTGGATCAAAGGGCAAGGTGTTTCCAATACTATCAAGGGCTTTTTAAATCGAAATTGGGATTATCTCTTTACACTATCGCCAACCGATGTTTCTAATAGAGGAACTAGGCAATGAAATGGATTGAGGATGGTAATTTTACTCCACGAGTTAGGGCGGCCTTCGTCATAGGTGGAGTTACATTATGGATCGGATCTCTTGCATGGGTGATTCCACCTCGTTGGCTTAGGTTGATTGCCTTTTTTATCGGGTTTGCAATAATGCTAATTGGTGGTATTACTAGTCGTTCGCATAGTTTAGGAGTCAAACCGTTTGGCAACTCATACCACAAAGCTCGGAAGAGTTATAAGGAGAAGGGGGATACTGAAACGGACCGGATAAACTAGGCACGATGCTCAAATAAGCTTCCTCGTACACCTTTCAATATAAGGACGACATCAGATAATGAGCGCCTCAATCGGCAGATGTATCCGCAGGAAAAGGTGTTGGCTTAACAGCTTACGGAGACCAGAGTTGGGACCGCGCAGGTATGCGCTCAAGCTCCGGGCGAAGCCTTGTGCGACAGCCAAATGTGAAGCGGGACTAGCATCAGCGGGGATGCTCTATTATCCGCCGGTTTGCCAAAAGAGCAGATTGCGGATACTGCTACGGCTTTATCGACGGCAGCTGGCCGGTTTGGCGTGACAACAGGTGCGATTGCGGCCGTACCTTCGCTGTATGCTCCTGGTGCTACGACACTCACGCTTGGTGCGGAAATGGTTGGTTTGGGGGCTAGTGCTGTCGAGCAAATAGTTAGCCGAATCCAGTTGCGTTTGGTGTAAATAGCGCTGTTGATCTATTGTTGTTCCGACCTACTGATAAGTATCCTATTTGGGGGCAGTCATAAACGAAGTTGGAAATTTTGTGAAAGGATCAGATTGGTTGGAAAGGGTAAAAGATTCAAATAACTGAAAATGAAAAATATTAAATTTATTTAAGATGGGAATTTTAGTAGGTGGCTCTGTACAGTATTGTGTCTTATCGGAGCTATTATCGTATATATAAGTGCTTGTTGTGTTCATTCAATATTGTTGTTGGGAGTTGGTTTATTTTTAGCTGCTGTGGGGGGCTATTCAAGTCGAGCGCATATGCTAAAAATCAAGCCGTTCAACAATTCATTCAAAAAAGCAAGGGAGAGTTATAAGAAGGGTGATGCGGAAAAGGAAGGAGGAGGTAATTAAGAAGCCTGGCGTTGCCCGGTTTCTCTGATTTAATCGGCAGTTGCATTCGTAGGAGAGGAAGTGGATCAGTGATTGTGAAGCGGTGTATGCAAAGCGCTACGGTTTGAGCACCGAACAGGCGCTTGAAAAATTGACACTACAGGCAAACCTGCAAGTGCAGAATGGCTCGTCAGGCGGCTGGAATCTGCGGGCCCACGAATTCTTGACATAAACGCATGGGTTGTTGCCGGCGGAGGGTGACAGCGGGCCTGGGTATATGTTCTATGCGACGCCAGCGCAGAAGGCTGATCCGAGCATGTATGCGGGGCACCATCCGAGCGGCTTGGGGCTTAACAAGCCCACATCAGAAGCGATTAATGCGTCGGTCAATCATGATGCAGCCAGTCGCGAGGTGATTGCGAAACAGACGCTGGGTGCGGCGGCTGGCGCAGGAGCGATTGTGTTGGCACCGAAGGTTGCTATGGCAGCGGGGCTGGGTGCGGGGTATGACTACGCTGGCGATGTGATCAGCCGAGCAATGGGGTTGTCGAATGGTGAACCGAGTGCAGGGAAGTCGCTGGTTGTGGGTGGTGTTGCTGGAGTAACGGCGCCGTTTTTCTTGCCGTTGAGCACGTTGGGTGGGAGTGCTGTGGGAAAAATTGTGGTGGGTGTTTATAACAGTGTGTTGGCGGGAACGGGGGCGTTTGCAGGTACAGCGATAACAAATTCAAATAGCAGTCCAGATTTGTCTGGTGGAATTGGTGCTGGAATTGCTGCAGCGGGTGAATTTACTCGATATATTGTTCCAGGCCAACTTGGTGCAAGTTTAGGGTATATTTTTCAAATTTTTCCAGGTCCTATGCAGGCAGCGATTGAAAAGGAGAAAAATAAAGGAGAAAAGAATTAATGTCTTATTTGATGAAACGTAGGAAATTGTATCGGCGATTTGCCTTTGGATACCTTGGCATACTGGGTATGATTTTAGTTCCACTATTATTTTCGATAATTCAGGGTGCGGGTTGGAAGCCTGTGCTTACCGGAGTGCCGGGGTACTTGACATTTTTTTTTGCAGTGTCCTGGCAGTTTGTTAAAGAGCTTCGCGCCTTAAGGCGCGAGGAACAGGAAGCGGAGAATTCAAAGAAAAAAGACGAGTAGTTGTATCGACCCAATTACATCGGTTGTTTTGCTTCAATTGACAGTTGCATCAGGATGCAAGTTCGCGCAAGGACGAGAGAAAGCGCATTAAACGAAACATCGCACCGGCGTACGCGGCGGCACACGCCGGAATGACGGTGGGGGAAGCTACCGATAGGCTCGCGGTCCAGTTGTTGCGTCAGGTGGATACGGCGGCGGCGAGTCAGGGTGGTTGGGACCAGGATGCATCGAACTATTTGAATGCGTATGCGGCGGCTCATCCCGGTGAGACGATCGGGAAAGACCAGTGGGGCAATGCGGTGCCGTTGTTTGGTATTGCGGCTGGGTATCAGCGCAACGACAGCACGATTTTTAGCGCGAATCCGCAGACAACGAACCCGCCGCTTCAGTTAGGATTGGGTGCGGGTGGCGGATACTTTGCCGGGCTGGGGCAAGGGCTGGCCGACACTGTCAGTCATCCGTTGGATACGCTGTGGGGCGGGATCAAAGGTGCGTATGGGCTTATCATGGATCCTCAGGGCACAGCCCAGCAGATGCAGGCGACGCGTGCTGTTGTGGTCCAAGTGGGTGAAGGGAATTTCAAGCCCTCAGGTGAGCAAGTCGGGCAGCAGTTGGGGGCGACGGTCATCGGTACAGCGGTAGGGATTGGGGCAGGGAAAGCTGCTACTACGATTAAAGGCAAAGCTGCCCAGGTCGCAGATAGCCATTCCACAGTACAGGGGGAAAACATGCCGCAAACACAACAGCAGGGGCCGACAGTGCTGTAAATGTGGCAACCTACAAACCTCTAAAAAATCAACTCGTAAATAAAAATATTGCAAATATTGCTGCGGCAGACTCTAGGCTTGCTGTGGTAATCAATGAAAGCAGAAAAGGGAATGTAAACTTCTCAATTGGCAGAGGTACAGTGAATGAGCCCGACTATCTCGGAAAGCTGTGGGTCGGTGATGGTGCGAAGAAAACCAGTGACGGTTCTGGATGGATCAGTGCGGATGGAACACGCGTTTATCGGCCTCCAGTGAAAAAGGTGTCACCTTATGCGGTTACTAGTATCCAGGCAAATTTTGAAATATATAGGATTAACGCGGTAACCGGTCAGCGTGTTAAGATAGGTAATGGTCACTTAAACGTGATTGATTAAGGGGTAAGCGATGCATGCGGTTTTAAAGGGAATATCTTGCGATGAGTGTGATTTGAAGGAATTTATGCCTGATGATAGGAAATATTTTTTTTGAATCTTCATCTTTGCATTGGATTAACAGATAAATTAGGTTCAGACAATTTTGAACTCTATGTCTGTACGCCAGAATGGCTAAATAAAGCTATATGGGAACCCAGGTGGGGGCGCCACTTGCTTATTGTTCGAGAGTACGACTTACTATTAATTGAAGAATTCATTCGTAGCTACATCGAAAAATGCGATGGACAAGATTGGAACGCCATCGTTGCAAAACTGGCAAGGATGTTTGCTTGGGAATTTGAAGATTATCAGGCATGAGCGTACCCCTAGTAATAATAGGATAAGTTTTATTCAGTTGTATCAAGGTGGGTCTGCAAGGACGAAAGAAAGGGCATTGAATAAGACATCGCACCGGCGTACGCGGCACACATTTAGAAATGACGGTAGAGGAAGCTACCGATATTCTTGCGGCCCAATTGTTGCGTTAGGTGGATGCGACAGCGGCGAGCCAGGGCGGTGGGAACCAGGATGCATCGAACTATTTAAATGCGTATGCGGCGGCCCATCCCGGTGAGACGATCGGGAAAGACCAGTGGGGCAATGCGGTGCCGTTGTTTGGCGCGGCGGCTGGGTATCAGCGCAACGACAGCACGATTTTCAGTGCGGCGCCGCAGACGACGAACCAGCCGCCTCAATTGGGATTGGGTGCGGTTGGTGGATACTTTGCCGGGATGGGGCAAGGGCTGGCTGACACGATCGGACACCCATTAGATACGCTGGGGGGCGGGGTTAAAGGCGCTTATGGGCTTATTACGGATCCTCAGGACACGGCGCAGCAGATGCAGGAGGCGACGCGTGCTGTTGTGGTCCAAGCGGGTGAAGGGAATTTCAAGCCCTCAGGTGAGCAAGTGGGGCCAGCAGGTTGGTTTGACAGTTGTAGGTACAGTGGCAGGTGTCGGGACTGGGAAAGCAGTTGCAGCGATCAAGGGCAAAGTTACCCCAATTGTGAATAATAATGCTGCGTTACATGGGGGAGAAAAACGTCGCAAACCGTCCAACTGATATACCTGTTGGCATAAGCGGAAGCCCGATGAAAGTTGAGCCTGGCACTAATGTACCAACTACAATAAATGGTATTAATTATTCAGGACACGCGCTTGATCAGATGTAGGGTCGTGGTGTTCCACCATCGGTGGTAAAAAATGTAATTAAGCATGGAGTTGTATATCCGACGAGAGCCGGGACGGTAGGTTATTATGATAAAGTAAATAATATACGAATTATTACAAATGCTAACGCGGGCCGTGTGGTTATCGTTATTCCTGGAGCTCCCGGAAAATGAGTGAAATTTCCGATTTTCTAGCAGCTAATGTGAAACGTGTTTTACTTAAGGACTGGGACCCCATAGGTATAAAAGATGTGCCCGAAGCCCACGATGAGTATGATTCATATGTCTTGAGAATTTGTGGACTGCTTTGCGCTGGCGAAACTGTAGATGGAGTTTACCGCTATCTTCGTTGGGTCGAGCAAGAGCGAATGGGGCTTGATGGAAATGAAATCCATACTGCAAAAATTGCAAAAGAGTTGGCAAATCTTCCTCTAACGCGGAGGTAGATTATTTATCCATGTGAATATTCTAATTTTACTTCAATCGGTAGTTGCATCAGGACGCGAATCCGCGCAAGGAGGAAAGAAAGCGCATTGAACGGGATATCCCACCTGCGTACGCGGCGGCACACGCCGGAATGACGGTGAAGGAAGCACCGAGTCGGTCCTGAACAATTGGTCCAGGCTTATGCAGCAAGGCTGGGAAGCTGAAACGGTATTGTGGGAATTGCAAGAGGCAGGCATATTGACGTGAATTTCCTGCAAATTTCGACGAGGGTTGAATGGGTCCAAAGACGCCGGTGCCAGAGGAAGATTTCTTTCGCCAACCTCTGCGCGAGCAGATCAACTTGAAGCATCCGTTGGTTCGTCTGGCCGATCTAATTGACTGGAACCGATTGAGCACGGCAATGAGCGCGAGCTTCGTGTCGTCTGCTAATTGAAATAAAGTGGTGCAGTTTTTTAAGCAAGCTTACAGTAATCCTTCTTCTATTGTTGGTCCGGGAACAGTTCCAGGTAGTAACCTCCGCGAATTTTATTTGCCGGGAATAACAGGTACAGGTGCAAAGATTCAGTTCGTTGAATTGAATGGTAAGATTCTTACGATTATTGCAAAATGAAAAATTTAAATTTTGAATTTCTTCGTTGGATGCCTTGTGCCTCTTATGCTGACATGGAGGCACAAGGATCTAAAGTATTGGTCATCGATACTTTGAAAACTGATGATACGAGCAGGTGGGGATATTTTTATACCCCAAATGGGGCGCATATCAATATCGGCTATGCAGATGTTGGACTTATACCTCAGGCCGTAGCGATTGACGGACGAGTGATAGTCGGCATTAGTGAACGTTTGGTTGGGTATCATCTATTTAACAATGCGCTATATTTCTCTTACCGTATGCCGTTCATTTTTCATGAATTTATCGAGATTGGTGATTCGTTACTGATTGTAAGAGATGAAATGGGATTCGTGGGTATAGCCCACGATGGGGCGGAGCTGTGGAAATTTTGCACAGAAGGGGTTATTAGTAATTTCAAAGTTGGCTCATATAATATAAGTGGGGAAACGGTGGACGGGGAGGGTTTTACATTTAAATTGCCAATTGACGATAGATGAATGTAAGTGACGAATCTAGTTGCGAATAGACACATTGTATGAAATTTTAAGCAGTTCGCTTCAATCGGCAGTTGCATCCGCAGGCGAGGAAGTGGATCAGTGATCGTGAAGTGGTGTATGCAAAGCGCTACGGTTTGACCGCCGAACAGGCGCGTGAAGAATTGACAATACAGGCAAACCTGCAAGTGCAGAATGGCGCGCCAGGCGAATGGAGTCAGCGAGCCTATAAATTTTTGGAGCAGGCGCACGGGATGTTGCCGGCAGACGGTGAAAGCGGGTTAGGTTATATGTTCTATGCGACGCCAGCGCAAAAGGCTGATCCGAGCATGTATGCGGAGCACTATCCGAGCGGCGTGGGGCTTAACGCGCCCTCACCAGAGGTCATCAATGCGTCAGTGAATCGCGATGCAGCTAGTCGCGAGGTGATTGCAAAACAGACGCTGGGCGCAGCGTCTGGCGCGGCCGCGATTGCAGAGGGAGGCCCAGTTGCTGCGTTGCCAAGAGCGCCGATCCGCAACAGAAGCAGCAGTATCTAGCTGAAGCGGACCAATGGGGTGAAAGCGGCAGCTACCGTGTGGCCTGCAGAGCGCGGGGGCTCGCTGGTGGGGGCATCGGCGGAGGGCTGCTGGGAGCGGTGCACAGTGGCACGGGTTCGTTGGTGTCGGCGTTGCTGGCGAATAAGCTCGATGCGGTGAGCCGGCAGATTGCGGATCAGAAGCCGACCGGCAACGCGGACTTGGACAAGACGCTGGGCAACATTGTGGCGAATGCGATGTCGACCGTGGCGGGGGGCGTGGTCGGTGGGGCACAAGGGGCGCAGGCGGCGTACAACGTCGATCGGTTCAATCGGCAGTTGGATCTGCAGGAAAAGGCGTTGGCCCAACAGCTTGCGGAGAAGAGTGGCGGCAAATACAGCCAGCAGCAGATCGAAGACCAGATGCGGCAGATGTCGATGACAGACGGTGGCCCAATATATGCCGGGAGCCCCGACATCTTGATAGGTGATCAGCGTCCGACGGATGCACAAGCCAAGTGGATATATGGGGGTAAGACTGCGGACGGTAATCCAATCCTGACGCAGGCGACGGTAGCAAATGATACTGAATATATTTTTTTATGCACTTTCTTTTTTTGTGGTTTACCTTGTCGCTCCTCCGAAGGCCGTGTTTCTTGCAGGCTTGTCATTATTTTTCTTTGTGTGCGCATGTCTTATCGGGCGACCGGCAGCGCCACATTTACTGTTCATGCTGCTTACTCGTCCAGCAATTTTTCTTATGTGCTTCGTTGTGATCGGCTTTGGGGTATTCGGAACGGGAGAGCTTGATCTGACGGTATTTGCTCCTGCTCTTTCACTATCTTTGCTCGGTGCTGCATTTGCAGATCGAGTAGAAAAATCGCATCACAAGAAAAGTAAGGCAGACGAGTGATCGCTTCAACCGGCAGTTGGGCTTGGACAACCGGCTTGCCGCCGTGCTCGGGCCAGCATCCGGGCTGTGCCCGCGCCCAAGCCCAAAGCGCCACCCGTGATGACAAACACGTGGTCGCGGATCTGCATGCCGATTGTCTCCTGATGCCGATACGCGTGCAGCCTCGTGAGCCGCGCCGCATGGGCGGCGCCACGATCGTGGCAATCCTGGATCGTTGTGTCCTGGATGGTGCTGCTCTGTGCCGGTTACTGCAGTGCGTCGAACACCCGTTGGCGGATCTCTTCGACGGTGCCGAGCCCGGAGATTTTCCGGTACTGGGGGGCCTTCAGCCCATTCTCGTCACCGCGCTGCGCCCATTGCATGTAGTAGTCGATTAACGGGCACGTTTGCGCGACGTAGACGTCCAGGCGCTTGCGGACCGTTTCTTCCTTGTCGTCGTCGCGCTGGACCAGGGGCTCGCCTGTCACGTCGTCGACCATGTCGACCTTCGGCGGATTGAACTTGATGTGATACGTGCGCCCCGAGGCCGGGTGCGTGCGGCGCCCGCTCATGCGCTCGATGATCTCGTTGAACGGCACGTCGATTTCCAGCACGTAGTCGATCGCCACGCCAGCCTGCTTCATCGCGTCGGCCTGTGGGATCGTACGCGGAAAGCCGTCGAACAGGTAGCCGTTCTTACAATCGGCCTGCTGAAGCCGTTCTTTGACGAGTCCGATGATCAGTGTATCCGGAACGAGCTCGCCCGCGTCCATGTAGCGCTTGGCCTCGACGCCGAGCGGCGTGCCGGCCTTCACGGCCGCGCGCAGCATGTCGCCGGTTGAGATTTGCGGGATTGCAAACTTGTCCTTGATGAAGTTCGCCTGGGTGCCCTTGCCCGCGCCAGGGGCGCCTAACAGGATCAAACGCATGATGATTATCTCCGAGATTGCTTGTGAATTCTGTGAGCGGGCAGACCATCAGCGTTGCACGCTAATCTGACTGCAACCTGACGCACGGTGCGTGTGCGCGGCGGGTAACGCGTCGCCAATGGGCACCGTACATGCCGCCTGTCGCGCCTGTTGCTACCGGGCGCGTAGCATAAGCGCCCGATTATGCCACGCGGCGCACGATCCTCAGCCTCGTTGAGCGAGAATCGCGCGAACTCGTGCCAGATCCGCTGGCGTGTCGACACCGGGCGGCGGCGCGTGCGGCGTAAGCAGTACCGCGATCCGTTCCCCATGCCACATCGCCCGCAGTTGCTCGAGTGCCTCGGCGATTTCGATCGGCGCCTGCGAAAGGTTGGGGTAGCGGCGCAGGAAGCCAGCCCGGTATGCGTACAGGCCGATGTGACGATGTACCGTGGTGCTTGACGCTGGCAGCCGCGCGATATCGACCACAGGCGCCGCGCCGCCCTCCGGGCTCCACTGCGGCTGGTACGCGTCGCGTGACCACGGGATCGGCGCGCGGGAAAAGTACAGGGCGATACCGCGGGCATCGAGAACCACCTTCACGATGTTCGGATTGAAGACCTGCGCTGGCTCGGTGATCGGATGGGCGGCGGTGGCAATCGCACAATCGGGATTGGCGGCCAGGTGCGCGGCGACGCCGGCGATCAGCCGCGGCTCGATCAGCGGCTCATCGCCTTGCACGTTGACCACCAGCGCGTCGTCGGGCAGTCGGCATGCTTGGACCACCTCAGCCAGCCGGTCGGTACCGGTCGGATGGTCGGTGCGGGTCAGCAGCGCCTCGATGCCATGTGCTTGGCACGCATTGAGCACGACTTCGGCGTCGGTGGCGATCAACACGCGGCTCGCGCCTGACGCGCGGGCTTGCTCGGCCACGTGTACCACCATGGGCTTGCCGGCTAGGTCGGCGAGCGGCTTGCCCGGCAGGCGGGTGGACGCGAGGCGGGCCGGAACGACGACGATGAATGGCACTGCGGCGTGCATCAGATTAGTTGCCGGCCGGCTCGATCGGCGTGCCTTCGACCGTCTGGCGCGCCTCATCGGCCAGCATCACTGGAATGCCGTCGCGGATCGGATACGCGAGTTTATCGGCATGGCAAATTAATTCCTGCGCGTTGCGATCATGGTGCAGAGGCCCCTTACACAGCGGGCAAACGAGGATTTCAAGCAGGCGAGCGTCCACGAAGTTTCTCCACAACGAGCGCAATCAGGCGCGGGTCGAGCGTGGCGTCGACGGGCACTGCCCATAGACGCGTGTCACGCCAAGCCGTGCATTTTACCGCATCCTTTTCGGTGATTAGGATTGCATCGGCTGCATCGGTCACGAACGGGTTCTCATCGAAAGGATAGTGGTCGGGCAGCGCGCGTGTTGCGGGCACGAGGCCGCTCGCCCGCAGTGTCGCGAAGAAACGCTCCGGCGCGCCGATGCCGGCAGCGGCCAGCACGCGCTCGCCGGCAAACTGCGCCAGCGGCCGGCGCAGGTGCGGATGATCCAAGTGCCATGCGTCGGCGGGCTGCAGCGTCAGCGCGAAAGTTGCTGGCCATGGTGGCAAGCTGCGCCCGTAAGGGTTGTTGATCAACGTTGCGTCGCGGGCGCGACTCAGCGGTTCGCGCAACGGTTCCGGCGGGCAGCAGAAACCCGTTGCCCCCTAGCCGGTGATCGAAGACCACCAGCTCGATGTCGCGCGCGAGCCGGTAGTGCTGCAGGCCGTCGTCGCTGACGATCACATCCACTTCCCGATGGGCCTGCACCAGCGCGCGGGCGGCCGCGACCCGGTCCGGGCAGACCCACACGGGCACCCCGGTGCGGCGGGCGATCAGCAGCGGCTCATCGCCCGCCAGCGCAGGCGACGACGCGGGGCTAACCGCGGTGGGCTGCACGATGCGCGCGCCATAGCCGCGCGACACCACGCCGGGCGTGAAGCCTGCGTCGCGCAACGCCTCGATCAGCGCGATGACGGTGGGCGTCTTGCCGGTGCCGCCGACCGTCACGTTGCCCACTACCACGACCGGTACGCTGACGTGCCACGTCTTGCGCCAGCCGCGCGCATACGCGAGCCGGCGCAGCGCGCAGACGGCGGCAAATAACTGGGACAAGGGCCATAGCGTGTATGCGAGCACCCCACGGCGCTGCCATTCACGCGAGAACACATGCTCGAGACGGGCAATGATGGCACGGGACAGTGGTATAGGCATGGCGGTGGGTATGGATGGGGTAGGCGCCGGACAACGGCACGGCAGGCCGCAACTCTAACGTGCTGCGGGCGCGCGCGGCAAGCCGGCTGACAGGCCGGGTGGGCCCGATGTGCGCACGGGCGTGCCGGTCACTTTAGTCCACAATGGGTTCGACGCTGATGGATGTTCGATACTCCAGCATACTATCCCCAATTATTGTGGATAAATTTGTGGGAATCTCGGGGTTACCGCCGGTAAACCCAAGGAGCGGAAAGGTTTTTATTGACTTGCCGCCTACCGGAGCAGCGTGCAAAGGGAGCAGCGTGCAAAGCCTTGCGCGGCAACGGTTTGACGCTCCCGTGCGGGTACGGCCGACTGGTGCGGCGCAAAGACCGGTAGAATCGACTGTGTGGATAGCTGCGGCCCCGCCGGGGTCGTACCGGATCCTCTCGCCCCGAATACCGTCCGATGACAGCAGAATTTTCCCCCCCGGCCCCCTTTGTCGGCGGCGACGCGGTGATTCCCGTGTCCGCCTTGAATCGCGCGATCGGCACCCTGCTCGAGCGTGCATTTGCGCTTGCCTGGATCGCCGGCGAAGTCTCGAACTTTACGCGGGCAGCCAGCGGCCATTGGTATTTCTCGATCAAGGACGATTGCGCGCAGATTCGTTGCGTGATGTTCCGTGGCCGTGCCCAATATGCACAGTTCACGCCGCGCGAGGGCGACCGGATCGAGGTGCGTGCCACGGTGACGATGTACGAGCCGCGTGGCGAGTTGCAACTGAACGTGGAGGCGGTCCGGCGCACTGGGCAAGGTCGGCTGTACGAAGCATTTTTGAAGCTGAAGGCGCAGCTCGAGGCCGAGGGCCTGTTCGCCGCTGAGCGCAAGCGCGTGCTGCCGTCGCACCCGCGGGCCATCGGTATCGTCACGTCGCTGCAAGCCGCGGCGCTGCGTGACGTGCTGACTACGCTTGCACGGCGCGCCCCGCATGTACCGATCATCGTCTACCCGGCGCCGGTGCAGGGCGCTGAGGCGGCCGCGCGTGTTGCGGCAATGATCGTCACGGCCAATCGTCGTGCCGAAGTCGATGTGCTGATCGTGTGCCGCGGCGGTGGTTCGATCGAGGACTTGTGGGCGTTCAACGATGAATCGCTTGCGCGGGCGATTGCCTCCAGCACATTGCCGATCGTGTCCGGCGTTGGGCACGAAACCGATTTCACCATTGCTGACTTCGCGGCTGATGTCCGCGCGCCGACGCCGACGGCGGCAGCGGAACTGGTCAGTGCGCAGCGCACCATGCTGTTGCGCGAGTTGGACCATCGCCACGCGGCGCTGGCGCGCGGCTTCGGCCGGATGATGGAGCGGCGCGCGCAGCAGTTGGACTGGCTCGCGCGCCGGCTGGTGAGCCCATCCGAGCGGATCGCCCGGCAGCGTCAGCACCTGCGGCAACTGTCGCTGCGGTTGTGTTCGGCCGGCGCGCGTCCGGTGCGAGACGCGCGCGCGCGGCTGACGATGGTCCAGTTACGCTGGCGGCGCAGCCAGCCCGACACAGAGCGGGCAGCTGAACGGGTGCAACGGCTCGGGCAGCGCCTGCGCGATGCCCTGCACAGGCAGCATGAGCGTCGACGCGCGCAGGTATCCGAGTTGGCTGCCCGCACCGAATTGCTCAGTCCGCGGCGCACGCTGGAGCGCGGCTATGCGGCGCTGATCGACCCGCACAGCGGCGCGGCGGTGCGCGCGCCGGACGCGCTCAATCCGGGCGGCCGCGTGACGGTGCATCTCGCGCACGGCAGCGCGGATTTGGGCATTGCGCACGTGCAGCCTCGCCTGGATGAGGAATTCTAGGGCGGCGCGCGGGCGGCTTGCCCGATGGGCGGGTGGGTAGCGCGAAGGCGGGCGCGAAACCGGTAGGCCGGCGCATGAGTGTCCGGCGCATGCGTGTCGCCCGCCCGCGGTGCTGGCGATATCAGCGCTGACCGCTGCGCAGGATGGCGCACTGCCGAGCAGTTCTGACTCATTCACAGGAATAAGCAAAGCAATGCTGCGCGTAAAGGTCCGACGATTTGCGGGGTTATTCCAACTCACCTAGAATCGAGTGCTCGGCAGCATGACTTACCCTGGTCCCCAATTCGTTATAAAGGAAGCTTGCACCATGGCACAACATACGCTCCCCCCTTTGCCGTTCGCGAAGAATGCGCTGGCTCCGCACATCTCGGAAGAGACGCTGGAATTCCACTACGGCAAACACCACCAGGCCTATGTGACGAACCTGAACAACCTGATCCCGGGTACGGAGTTCGAGAACTTGTCGCTAGAGGAGATCGTCAAGCGATCGTCGGGCGGCATCTTTAACAACGCAGCACAAGTGTGGAACCACACGTTTTTCTGGAACAGCCTGTCGCCGCAGGGCGGCGGCGCGCCGACCGGCAAGCTCGGTGACGCGATCAACGCGAAGTGGGGCTCATACGACGCATTCAAGGAAGCTTTCACAAAGGTGGCGATCGGCACGTTCGGCTCCGGCTGGGCCTGGCTCGTGAAGAAGGCCGATGGCTCACTGGACATCGTCTCGACTAGCAACGCCGCGACGCCGTTGACGACTGACGCCACGCCGTTACTGACGCTGGACGTCTGGGAGCACGCTTACTATATCGACTATCGCAACGCACGTCCGAAGTTTGTCGACGCGTTCTGGAACGTCGTGAACTGGGATTTCGCCGCCAAGAACTTCGGCGTGTGAAGCTCGCGCGCGGCATCGCCGCGCGCGTACCCGCCACGCGTCGCTCCTACGCGAGCGACGCGCCATCTCAGCCGATGTCTGTGCACAGCACCATTAGGTGGCCTGCCACCCATACCGCCATCGACGTGGTCAGGCAAAGCTGCGCGTCATTGATCGACAGGTACACGGCAGCGTGCACGCCGCCGTGCGCCGCTTAGAGGGTCTCAGCATCGCCATCGTGCCTTCCGGGGCTGCGGATGTCCGGCGCCAGTTGCCCGAATATCCACGCGGATAGCGCGGTGATCACGCCAACGCAGACGAATGTCGCGTGAAATGCTGGCAGCGTTTGTGATGGCGCGTTGTGTCCGAACAGTGCCGTGAACGTGGCGAGCAGCGCGCCGGCGATCGTGACACCCAGGCTCATCGACAGCATTTGCACAAGCGAAAACAGGCTGTTACCGCTGCTTGCCCCTTCGCGTCCAAGGTCTTTCAGCGTCAACGTATTCATCGCGGTAAATTGCATCGAATTCACGCTGCCGAAGATCGCCAGTTGCACGAGTCGGATCCACAGCGGCTGTTCGGGTGACATCAGCGCAAAGCTGGCCATGGTTGCCCCGAGCAGGACGGTGTTGGCCAGCAGCACGCGGCGGTAGCCGTGGCGCATGATCAACGTCGTGACGATGCGCTTGGACGCCATGCCGGCCGCTGCCACCGGCAGCATCATCAGACCCGCATGAAACGGTGTGTAGCCGAGGCTCACCTGCAGCAGAAGCGGTAACAGATAGGGCATCGCGCCGCTGCCAATGCGCGCAAACAGATTACCCAGCAGGCCGACGCTGAACGTGTGAATATGGAACAACTCGAGCGAGAACAGCGGGTGCGGGCTGCGCGTCGCGTGCAGGGCGTAGGCCGTCAAGCATGCGAAGGCCAGCACCAGCAATACCAGCACGAGCGCGTGCGCCAGCCGCAACTCGGCTAGCCCGTCCAATGCCAGCGTCAATGCCAGTATGGCCGCGGCGAGCAACAAGTAGCCCTTCACGTCGAAGCGCCCGACTTTGTCCAGCGGCTCGCCAAGCATGAACAGCGCTGTCGCGATGCAGCCCGCCAGGCCGACCGGCACGTTGATCAAGAACACCCAGTGCCATGACGCGACGTCGGTGAGCCAGCCGCCCAGCGTCGGTCCGATCAATGGCCCGACCAGCCCGGGAATCGCCACGAAGCTCAGTGCCGGCAGGTAGCGCTCGCGTGGGAAGCTGCGCAGCACGGCAAGCCGTCCGACGGGCAGCAGCATCGCACCGCCCACGCCCTGCACCACACGCGAGGCGACGAGTTGCCAGAGGGCCGACGCGTTCGCGCACATTAGCGAGCCGAGCGTGAAAATGAGGATGGCGCTGAAGAACACGCGTCGCGTGCCGAACCGGTCGGCCAAGAAGCCAGAAACCGGGATCATCAACGCCATCGTCAGCGAGTACGCGATCACCACGGACTGCATTCGCAATGCCGATTCGCCGAGGCTGCGCGCCATGGCTGGCAGTGCAGTATTGACGATCGTCGTGTCCAGCGCCTGCATGAAGAATCCTGTCGCGACCAGCCACAGCATGATGGTCAGCTTGCGCTCCGCTGCAACGGCGTGGTGGGTGGGTCGAGACGGGGTTCCGGACATGGGCAAATCGGACGGTTTCGCAACACAAGCCGCTATTCTAGGTGGCTTTGGCCCGTCGCTCGCGCCGCTTCTCGATAAAGCGCCGCGCCCGCGCATCGGCCTGCGCATCGGTCAGCGTGACGCTTCCGCGCACTTCGGATTTTGGGCAGCCGAGCCGGTTTTCGGACCGCACAACTGCTCGAACGTTGCGACAATCTCGTTGGCGTTAAACGGCGTACCGTCGTGTGTCGCGAAAACGCACGTTCTTTCGCAGCCTGAACGTCCATACGCTGCCATTCATCGATCGCGTGGTGCTGCAGCGGGTCGCGACACGCCGCGGCGCGCTGCATGCCCGACAGCACCACGGCGCGGCAAGGGGGGCATGGGTAGGGCTCAGCGTGCCGACTTCGCGTTGATGACGGCGTCGGCAACATGCTGTGGACTTTCCGCGTAGTGCTTGAACTCCATCGTATAGGTCGCGCGCCCCTGTGTTAGCGAGCGCAACGTGGTCGAATAGCCAAACATTTCGGCCAGCGGCACTTCGGCGCGCACCACCTTGCCGCCGCCTCCTGCGATGTCCTCCATACCCTGGACGATGCCGCGGCGGCTGGACAGATCGCCCATTACGTTGCCCATGAAATCCTCCGGCGTTTCGACCTCGACCGCCACCACCGGCTCGAGCAGCACGGGCCGTGCGCGCCGCATGCCTTCCTTGAACGCGATCGAGCCGGCCATCCGGAACGCGTTTTCGTTCGAGTCCACGTCGTGGTATGAGCCGAATGTCAGCGTCACCTTGATGTCCACGACCGGATAGCCCGCTAGCACGCCGGCCTGCATCGCTTCACGGATGCCCCGATCCACCGCCGGGATGAACTCGCGCGGAATCACGCCGCCCTTGATCGCGTCGACGAACTCATAGCCCTTGCCGGGCGGCTGCGGCTCCAGTGCGATCACCGCGTGCCCGTATTGGCCGCGGCCGCCGGACTGCTTAACGAATTTACCCTCGACGTCCTGCACCGCGTTGCGTACCGTCTCACGATAGGCCACTTGGGGCCTGCCGACCGACGCCTCGACGTTGAACTCGCGTTTCATCCGATCGACCAGGATTTCCAGGTGCAGCTCGCCCATGCCAGAGATGATCGTCTGGCCTGACTCCTCGTCGGTTTTTACACGGAACGACGGATCCTCCTGCGCGAGGCGGTTCAATGCGATACCCATCTTTTCCTGGTCGGCTTTTGTTTTCGGCTCCACGGCTTGCGAGATCACCGGCTCCGGAAAGATCATCCGCTCCAGGATGATCACGTTGTTCGGGTCGCACAGCGTATCGCCGGTGCTCGCCTCCTTCAGGCCGACCGCGGCGGCGATGTCACCGGCGCGCACCTCCTTGATTTCGGTTCGCTCGTTCGCGTGCATTTGCAGGATACGGCCGATCCGTTCTCGCTTGCTCTTGGTTGGATTGAGCACGGTGTCGCCCGAGCTAACGACCCCGGAGTACACGCGAAAGAAGATGAGCTGGCCGACGAACGGGTCCGTCATGATCTTGAACGCCAGCGCGGAGAACGGCTCGTCGTCGGCCGGGTGCCGCTCGGCCTGCTCGTCGTCCGGCGTGTGGCCGAGGATCGCCGGCACGTCAACCGGTGACGGCAAGTAATCGATGACCGCGTCAAGCATCGCCTGCACGCCTTTATTCTTGAACGCACTGCCGCACAGCATCGGCACGATCTCATTGGCGATCGTGCGCTTGCGCAGTGCCTCCTTGATCTCTTGCTCGGTCAGCGAATGATGATCTTCAAGGTATTTTTCGAGCAGCGCCTCGCTGGCTTCCGCTGCTGCCTCGACCATCTTGTCGCGCCATTGTTGCGCAAGCCCGGCCAGATCGGTCGGGATGTCACGGTACTCGAATTTCACGCCAAGACTGTCCTCGTCCCAAATGATCGCCTTCATTTTGACCAGGTCGATGACGCCCTGGAAATGGTCTTCCGCGCCGATCGGAATTTGAATCGGTACCGCGACGCCGCGCAGCCGTTCGCCGATCTGCCGCTGCACGCGGAAAAAATCCGCACCAACGCGGTCCATCTTATTGACGAACGCGATGCGCGGCACGTTGTACTTATTGGCCTGACGCCACACCGTTTCCGATTGCGGCTGAACGCCGCCGACCGAGTCGTAGACCATGCACGCGCCATCGAGCACGCGCATCGAGCGCTCGACCTCGATCGTAAAGTCCACGTGCCCCGGGGTGTCGATAATATTGATCCGGTGTTCCGGATAGTTGCCTGCCATGCCTTTCCAGAACGCCGTGGTTGCCGCTGACGTAATGGTGATGCCGCGCTCCTGCTCTTGCTCCATCCAGTCCATCGTCGCGGCGCCCTCGTGCACTTCACCCATCTTGTGGCTCACGCCGGTGTAGAAGAGGATGCGCTCGGTGGTCGTCGTCTTGCCGGCGTCAATATGGGCGCTGATGCCTATGTTCCGGTAGCGCTCGATGGGAGTTTTACGGGCCACTTGAATCTCCTTCTTCGCGATGGGATGGCCGGTCCGGCAGGCATCGGACACCGCGTCCGCCTGACGAACCGGGAAAAACGGCCTGCGCGGGCGCTCAGTCGCGCGCGCGCCAACAGACATAGGATAGCGTTGCGCGGGCCATTTTGCTTGATTCGGTGAGCAAACGCGTTGCCCGATGAGCGGGTCGGGCGGATAGCAAGTGAGGCGCCGCGGTGTGGGGTGTTGCGGTGTGGGGTGCGATCAGCGTGCGGGCGGCAAGCCGAGCACGCGCATGCCAGGCTTGATGCCCTTTGATGCAAACCATCCCTTGCTCATCTCGAGCGCGTATACGCCATTGTGAGCGGGACAGTGGTTATTTTGTGTCTGCGCCTGCATTTCGTCCAGATCCGTGATCGTGCCATCAGCGCGGATGAAGGCGATCGACAGCGGCAACGGCGTATTTTTCATCCAGAAGCAATGGATGGCGTTCTCGTCAAATACGAACAACATGCCTTCGTTCGGCGCCAGCGACTTGCGGAACATCAGCCCTTGCTCGCGATCGGCCGGGTTCGCGGCAATGGCCGCGTCGACCACGTACATGCCGATCGTCAATGAGGCACGCGGAAATTGCTCGGGGCGCTTCAGTGCGGCCGGCAGCGGCTGCGCCAGCGCGCCGCAGGTCCCCAGCGCGAGCGTGACGCCGGCTACCAGCGCGGCGGCAACACGGGCCAGTGGCGCTGGCCTCGAGGTATTGATGCAAAGCCGCGGTGAGGCGGGGCGGGCGTGCCGGGCGGGCACGCGGAACAAGCGGGACACAGACAGCGCGGATCGCACCGAAACAACCACGGCAGACTCCTCGTAATATGAATACGCGCATGTTACGCGAATCGCTGGGTAGTACAGACCAACAAAAAGGCAGATCGCCTTGCGGCAACCTGCCTTTGAATACCGTCGCAACGGCAGTGCAGCGTCGTTCTTGTTGCTTGGGGAGACGAAAAACTTAATTCGAAGCCGCTTCCGAAGCAGCAGCAGCCTTCTTCGCCGCCTTCTTGTGCGACTTGTGAGCCTTCTTGTGTGCTTCGGTCTTCGAAGCAGCTGCCGGCGCCGATGCGGCTTCCGGCGCCGACGATTGCGCGAAAGCAGCGGTGGCGAACAGGCCAGCGACCAGGGCAGCGATCAGTTTGTTCATGTTGTTTTTCCTCAAACTTAGTTAAATTAACCAAATGACCCGCTTGATGAGTCATGTCAATCAACGCGGGATCCAGCTTTCGGTTGACAGGCTCGTTTAACAATTCACGCGGGCCCACTGCGTTCGTGCCATCCTGCGTGTGGCGGGGTGGCGACGTCGGCCGATGCCGGGGCACGCTGTGGCGGCATCCGAGCTAATAACGCGGCGCCTGTCGGACTGGTTGACGTGTGGCAAATGGGTGAAAACCCTATGCCGGCAAGCGGCACGAGGCAGAGACCGGTTCGAGGGCAGCGGCAGCGCTAGGGCCAGGGACCAAAGGGCAGGGCTAGGGCCAAGGGACAGGGACAGGTGGCACGACGTGCGCGTCAGCGCGTGCCGTGCCACGGCGCTGACGGTGGCAGCGCGCGCCATTGGCCGGGCGCCAGGCCGAGCGCGAATAAATCCAGCGCGCCGATACCAACGCGAATCAGGCGCAACGTCGGAAAGCCCACTGCTGCGGTCATCCGTCGCACTTGGCGATTACGGCCCTCGCCAAGGGCCAGCTCGATCCACGTGGTCGGAATCGCAGCGCGATAGCGTACCGGTGGATCGCGCTGCCACAGGCCGGAGGGCGGCTCGATGAAACGGGCGCGGCAGGGTCGGCTCACGTAGTCTCCAAGGTCCACGCCGCGCTCTAGAGCGGCCAGTGCCGAAGCCGGTGCAGCGCCGTCCAGTTGTGCCCAGTAGCGCTTGACCAGCTTGTGGCGCGGCTCGGCGATGCGCGCCTGTAGCGCGCCGTCGTCGGTGAGCAACAACAGGCCTTCGCTGTCCGCATCGAGCCGACCTGCTGGGTAGACATCGGGCACGTTGACCCATGTGGCCAGCGATGCACGTGTCTCGTGGGCGGAGAACTGGCAAATCGTGCCATATGGTTTGTTCAATGCAATGAGTCGCATGGGCGATGCACGGGCGCCAGGCCCGTCCCTATGGCAAACGGCGAGATATTAGCGCATAATACGGAACGCAAGTCTTGTGTCTTATATAAGACTAAGCGCATCGACGCGGTGCCGTGGTGTCTTGCCGGCGCTAGAATAACGCTTCGCCACGAGCGACTCGCGAGTCTCGGTGAGGCCGCCGCGAGCTGCCTTAGCAGGCGACGCAGGAATTAATGCATGTTGGCGCGTAGCCGCGCAGCATACTTTCAGCCCGTCCATACCATTGGAGTCGAACATGCCGTATCAGCACATCAAGGTTCCGGCCGGTGAGAAGATCACCGTCAACCAGGACTTCTCGCTCAACGTCCCGGATCAGCCGATCATTCCGTACATCGAAGGCGATGGCATCGGCTTTGACATTACGCCGGTGATGGTCAAGGTGGTCGACGCGGCGGTCGAGAAGGCCTATGGCGGCAAGAAAAAGATCGCATGGATGGAGATCTTCGCCGGCGAGAAGGCGACCAAGGTTTACGGGCCGGATGTGTGGCTTCCGGAGGAAACGCTGCAGATCCTGAAGGAGTACGTTGTCTCGATCAAAGGGCCGCTGACCACACCGGTTGGCGGCGGCATCCGCTCGCTGAACGTGGCGCTGCGCCAGGAGCTGGACCTGTACGTGTGCCTGCGTCCGGTGCAGTACTTCAAGGGCGTGCCTTCGCCGGTGCGTGAGCCCGAGAAGACCAACATGGTGATTTTCCGCGAGAATTCGGAAGATATCTACGCGGGCATTGAATGGGCCGCGGAGTCGGAGCAGGCCAAGAAGGTGATCAAGTTTTTGCGCGAGGAAATGGGTGTCAAGAAGATCCGTTTCCCGGAGACATCGGGGCTTGGCATCAAGCCCGTGTCGCGCGAAGGCACGCAACGGCTGGTGCGCAAGGCCATTCAGTATGCGCTCGACAATAACCGCAAGTCGGTCACGCTGGTGCACAAAGGCAACATCATGAAGTTCACCGAAGGCGCGTTCCGCGACTACGGCTATGCGCTCGCCCAGAAGGAGTTCGGCGCGCAGCTGATCGACGGTGGCCCGTGGATGAAGATCAAGCATCCAAAAAGCGGTGCCGAGATCGTGATCAAGGATGTAATCGCCGACGCCTTCCTGCAGCAGATCCTGCTGCGTCCGGCCGAATACGACGTGATCGCGACGTTGAATCTGAACGGTGACTACATTTCGGACGCGTTGGCGGCGCAGGTCGGCGGCATTGGTATCGCGCCGGGCGCCAACCTGTCGGATTCGGTCGCGATGTTCGAGGCCACCCACGGGACCGCGCCGAAATACGCTGGCAAAGACTACGTGAACCCGGGCTCGGAAATCTTGTCGGCCGAGATGATGCTGCGCCACCTAGGCTGGACTGAAGCGGCTGACGTGATCATTTCCGCGATGGAAAAGTCGATCTTGCAAAAGCGCGTTACGTATGACTTCGCGCGCTTGATGGAGGGCGCGACGCAGGTGTCGTGCTCTGGCTTCGGTCAGGTGTTGATCGAAAATATGTAACGGTATCCCGCACGGGCCGGCGTATCGTGCCGGAGCACAGGACCCCTGTGGCACAGGTAATGTGCCACAGGGGTTTTTTGCGTCGGCGCGGCGCGCGTTGCGCCGACCCTTCGCCGGCCTTGCATCGCGTCGCACCCACGCCATGGCGGGCTGCGGCAATTCGCCACTGACCCGCGGCGGTGGCTGAAATACAATTGAAAGAAGGGCGTTGGCGACGGATAATCTTGACCCGTCCGATTTCACGATCTTCACCGTCGTCTCTGCGACGCTTGTGCGTTGTTGTCCGATGTCCCATCGCCGCACCCAAAAACTGACCGCCTGGCTCGGCCTGACGGCGATCTGGTTGATCGTTGTGATGCCGCTCGCCTCGCAGTGGCTCAGCCACGCGGGGCGCGGCGTCGACACGGTACTGTGCAGTGCGGCCACGACGGGCGAACGGGCCTCGGCCCACGGATCGGCGCACGTTGGTGGGCACCTGGACGCATGCGGCTATTGCAGCCTGCTTGCCCACAGTCCGGCAATCGGCGCACCGCAGGTCGCGACGCTCATGCTGCAGCGCCAGCGCGCGGCCACGCTGCCGGTGATCGAGGGCGTACCCCGGCCTACGTCGCGGCATCTTGTCTCTTACCCTCGGGCCCCCCCAGGCACGGTTTGACGGCGACTTCTTTGCTCATTCCGTAACCGATGCCTGCCGGACCGGCCATTCAACTGCCGGCCTGGAGGGTATGCCATGGGTTGTTTGCATGAAATTCTCTTTCCTGGATCAGGCGGCGTCGCGTCGCCTGATCAACGCGCATCTTGTATTGGAACGTAACCGCTGTCGGCGTTGGGCGCCTTCGGTGTTCGCCGCGGCGAGCTTGTTGGGAACAGTGAGCGCTCACGCGCAAGCTGATGCGTCGCCGCCTGACGCGCCCCCGGCGGGCGCCGCGTCGGTGCTCGTGCCGATCGAGGTCATCGCCAATGCGCCGAAGCATCCGCTGGTCGTGGTGACCGACCCGAAGCAGCCGCGTCAGCCGCTGCCCGCGAGCGACGGCGCCGACTATCTGAAGACGGTGCCGGGCTTTTCGGCGATCCGCAGCGGCGGCACCAATGCAGACGCGGTGTTTCGCGGTATGTCCGGATCGCGGCTGAGCTTATTGAGCAATGGCGCGCCGATGCTGGGTGCCTGTCCGGGCCGCATGGATGCCCCGACCTCGTATATCGCGCCGGAGAGCTACGACAAGGTGACCGTCGTCAAGGGGCCGCAATCGGTACTTTACGGGCCGGGCGCATCGGCCGGCACGGTGCTGTTTGAGCGCACGACCCGCCGCTTCGACGCGCCGGGCATGCGCTTCGATGGGAGCCTGGTTGGCGGCTCATTCGGGCGCAACGACCAGAATGTCGACTTGAGCGCGGGCGTGCGCGAAGGCTATGCGCGCGTGATCGCCAATCACGCGCATCAACAAGACTACCGCGACGGCAACGGCAATACGGTGCCATCGCAGTGGGACAAATGGAACGTCGACACGGCACTGGGCTGGACGCCAAACGAGCATACCCGCATTGAAGCGAGCGCCGGTACTGGCGACGGCTATGCGCGCTACGCCGGCCGCTTCAAGGACGGTGCACGGTTCCGGCGCGAAAGTTATGGTCTGCGTGCCGAGCGCTCGCACCTGGGCGAGGTTTTGGACCGCGTCGAAGCGCAGGTCTACTATAACGATTTCGACCATGTGATGGATAACTTCACGCTGCGCTCGCCGGCAGGCGGCGGCAGGTCCATGCCGATGGCATCCGAAGTGCGACGGCGCACGTTCGGCGCTCGCAGTGCCGCGACGCTGCGGTTCACGGACCAGTTTAAGCTGGTGGCGGGCGTGGATGGGCAGCACCATGCGCTCGACAACCGGTCGCTGCAGCAGGCCGCCGCCAACGGCAACGGTCCGTGGAAGCCGTCGGCAACCTTGTGGAGCATTGGCGGATTTGGCGAACTAACCTGGTACGCGACGCAGGCTGAGCGGATGGTGACGGGGCTGCGGATGGACCGCGCCGCGGCACGCGACCGGCGCGTCAACGTCGGCTCCGGCGCGATGCAAGCACCGAATCCGACGGCCAACGTGCAACGCGAGCGCACTTTGCCCAGCGGCTTCGTGCGTTACGAGCGCGATCTCGCGACGTTGCCCGCGATGTGGTACGTCGGGATCGGGCATGCCGAGCGTTTCCCTGATTACTGGGAGCTGTTCTCGCCGAAACGGGGCCCAGAGGGCTCGATCAACGCGTTTTCGTCATTGTGTCCCGAAAAGACGACGCAACTGGATATTGGCGCGCAGTACAGTGGCGAGCGCGTTGACGCCTGGGTGTCGGCGTATGCGGGCAGCGTGCGGGATTTCATCCTGTTCGACTACGTGTCCGAGCCGATGGGACCAGCCAGTCGTGCGACGCAGGTCGGTGCACGGATCCTCGGTGGCGAATTGGGCGCCACGTGGCGCGCCACGCCGGCGTGGCGGTTCGAGACCTCACTGGCGTACGCGTGGGGGCGTAATAACGACACGGGCGGGCCGCTGCCGCAGATTCCACCGCTGGAAGCGCGCGTTGGCGCAAATTACCAGCACGGGACGTGGTCGGTCGGGGCGCTGTGGCGCGTGGTGGCGGCGCAGCGCCGGTACGCGTCCAATGAAGGGAACGTGGTCGGCAAGGATTTTGGGCCGAGCGCCGGTTTCGGCGTCGTGTCACTGCATGCGCAGTACGCGTTCGGCAAGGCGGCCACGCTGACGTTGGGCGTAGACAACTTGTTCGACAACGCGTACACCGAGCACCTGAACCTGGCGGGCAACGCGGGCTTTGGCTACTCGGCCAATTCACCGGTCATGGAGTCCGGCCGCACGGTGTGGTTGCGCCTCGGCGTCAAACTGTAGCGGCGCGAAAAAAGGAAAACCCGGTTTGCAACCGGGTTTTTCTGCTTCACGACGCAAGCGATTCGAACGATCAGGCTGCCGCCTGGATATTCGAAGCCTGTTTGCCTTTCGGTCCTTGCACGACTTCGAAGCTGACCTTCTGTCCTTCCTTGAGGGTCTTGAAGCCGTTCATCTGGATAGCCGAAAAATGCGCGAACAAATCCTCACCGCCTTCGTCCGGCGTGATGAATCCGTAACCTTTGGCGTCATTGAACCATTTGACCGTACCAGTCGCCATCCTACTTCCCCTGTCACTCTCGTCCTTGCTACACGAGCACGCTCGAAAAGCTCCGTGCCCCATGCGGCCGGATCCCTCTAACAAGCTCACCCGGCATTTTTCCTTCGTCTACAACCGGAAAAAAGTGCCAGCTTGATTGTTGGTGGTCTAAAAGTCAGTGTCAAGGAAATTTTGAGACGCCCGAAACCCGTTGTATGGGCTCTAAATGCAGGCCTGCACCACGCGTGAGAGTCATCTTGACGTTATCTCAATGTGCTCTGTCCGACGCCCACGCAGCGCGTGCGCTTGAAAAGTCGCATAATGCACCGAGATAGCCATGGAACGAAGTTTGCGCAAGCAGGATCAGCGCAACGCTGTGCGCTTCGCCGTAGGGCGGGTGGTTACCGTTGGCAGGGTGCCGGAGAGGCTGTCGCGCTCTTCTGGTGACGAAAGGATGTGTGCCGCGCCGTATCGGGTGCCCGTTGGAGAGTTTTGGCGGGATTGCTTGCGTGGCCGAGTTGTTTAGAATGGGTGTATGGCCATTATCCCGGATAAGCAGGACGGTACAGTACTGGAGCGGCAGGAACACAAGGCCAAGCCGCCGTCGATGTACCGCGTGGTTTTGCTGAACGACGACTTCACGCCAATGGAATTCGTCGTGATGGTAATACAGCAATACTTCAACAAGGATCGCGATACGGCGACGCAGATTATGTTGAAAGTGCATTATGAGGGGCGTGGAATTTGCGGGGTCTATACGCGGGACATTGCGTCGACCAAGGTTGAGCAGGTTGTAACGCACGCGCGGCAAGCGGGACACCCGCTGCAGTGTGTGATGGAGGAAGCATGATTGCCCAGGAACTGGAAGTCAGCCTTCATATGGCGTTCATGGAAGCACGCCAGGCAAGGCATGAGTTCATCACCGTCGAACACCTGTTGCTCGCCCTGCTGGATAACCCAACGGCGGCGGAGGTGCTTCGCGCATGCGCCGCGAACATCGAGGATCTGCGCCAGAACTTGCGCAACTTCATCCACGATAACACGCCGATCGTGCCGGGGACCGACGACGTCGACACGCAGCCTACATTGGGCTTTCAACGCGTGATCCAGCGCGCGATCATGCATGTACAGTCGACCTCCAGCGGCAAAAAGGAGGTGACCGGCGCGAACGTGTTGGTGGCGATCTTCGGCGAGAAGGACTCACACGCGGTGTACTACCTGCAGCAGCAGGGCGTGACCCGGCTGGACGTGGTCAACTTTATTTCGCACGGCATCGCGAAGACTGCGGGGCCGGATGTGGCGAAGGCCGGTGAGCCGCCGGCCGACGGTGACGATGCCAGCGCGCAGAAGGAAACGCCGCTGGCACAATTTACCCAAAACCTGAATCAGCAGGCGCGCGACGGCAAGATCGACCCATTGATCGGACGCGAGCCCGAGGTCGAGCGGATGGTGCAGGTGTTGTGTCGGCGTCGCAAGAACAATCCGCTGATGGTGGGCGAGGCCGGCGTGGGCAAGACGGCCATCGTCGAAGGGCTGGCATGGCGGATCGTGCGCGGCGAGGTGCCCGATATCCTGGCGGATGCGCAAGTGTTTTCCCTCGACTTGGGGGCGCTGCTGGCGGGCACGAAGTACCGGGGCGACTTTGAGCAGCGGCTCAAGACGGTGCTCAAGGAGTTGAGGGACCGTCCGCATGCGATCCTGTTCATTGATGAAATTCATACGCTGATCGGCGCGGGCGCCGCCTCGGGCGGCACGCTCGATGCGTCGAACCTGCTCAAGCCGGCGCTGTCGTCCGGCCAACTCAAGTGCATCGGGGCAACGACCTTTACCGAATTCCGGGGCATCTTTGAAAAAGATGCAGCGTTGTCGCGGCGCTTCCAAAAAATCGACGTAACCGAGCCGACGGTCGAGCAGACGGTGGCGATCCTGCGTGGCTTGAAGTCCCGCTTCGAGGAGCATCATGGCGTCAAGTACTCATCCGGCGCGCTGTCGGCGGCGGCCGAGTTGTCTGCACGATTCATCACCGACCGGCATTTGCCGGACAAGGCGATCGACGTGATCGACGAGGCGGGTGCGGCGCAGCGAATCCTGCCCAGGTCCAAGCAAAAGAAAACGATCGGCAAGACGGAGATCGAGGACATTATTTCCAAGATCGCGCGGGTGCCGGCGCAAAGTGTGTCGCAGGACGACCGCAGCAAACTGCAGACGCTGGACCGTGATTTGAAGAGCGTGGTGTTTGGCCAGGATCCGGCCATTGATGCGTTGGCCGCGGCCATCAAGATGGCGCGGGCGGGGCTGGGCAAGACGGACAAGCCGATCGGCGCGTTCTTGTTCTCCGGGCCGACCGGCGTCGGCAAGACAGAGGTGGCGCGTCAACTGGCCTTTACGATGGGCATCGAGTTGGTGCGCTTCGATATGTCCGAATATATGGAGCGCCACGCGGTGAGCCGGCTGATCGGCGCGCCGCCCGGCTATGTCGGGTTCGACCAGGGCGGGCTGCTGACGGAGGCGGTGACGAAGAAGCCGCATTGCGTGCTGTTGCTCGACGAGATCGAGAAGGCGCATCCGGACATCTTTAACGTGCTGCTGCAAGTGATGGACCATGGCACGTTGACGGACAACAACGGCCGCAAGTCGGATTTTCGTAACGTCATCATCATCATGACGACGAACGCGGGCGCCGAGGCGATGAATAAGGCGACGATCGGGTTCACGACACGGCGTGAGACCGGCGACGAGATGGCGGACATCAAGCGGATGTTCACGCCGGAGTTTCGCAATCGGCTCGACGCGATCATCAGCTTCCGCTCGCTTGATGAGGAAATCATCATGCGCGTGGTCGACAAGTTCCTGATGCAGCTGGAGGATCAGTTGCACGAGAAGAAGGTCGATGCGTTGTTTACCGATGCGTTGCGCAAGCACTTGGCCAAGCACGGTTTCGACCCATTGATGGGTGCGCGGCCGATGCAGCGGCTGATCCAGGATACGATTCGCCGCGCGTTGGCGGACGAGTTGTTGTTCGGCAAGCTGATGAATGGTGGGCGCGTGACGGTCAATGTCGATGACAACGACAAGGTGCAACTCACGTTTGACGAGAACGCGGCGCCGCGCAATCCGACAAACCCGGAAACGGCCGAAGTCGAGTGACCGCGGTGCTCGCGCAATAATAAGGCGCGGGCAACGTCCCGCGCTTTTTCTCGCTCAGTGCCGGCCAGTGCTGCCGAAGCCGCCGGCACCCCGTTCGCTGTGCGAGAAATCGTCGACCACGTTGAATTGCACCTGCGCCACCGGCACCACTACGAGTTGCGCAAGCCGCTCCATCGGATTCAGCGTGAACGTGGTCTCGCCGCGGTTCCACGTGGAGATCATCAACTGGCCTTGATAATCGGAATCGATCAGTCCCACCAGGTTGCCGAGCACGATGCCATGTTTGTGGCCCAATCCGGAGCGCGGCAAGATCAATGCCGCATAGCCTGGCGTACCGATATGGATGGCCMGGCCGGTCGGCACCAGCGCGGTGGCGCCCGGTTGCAGAATCAGCGGTTCGTCCAGGCAAGCGCGCAGGTCTAGACCGGCGCTGCCGGCAGTGGCATAGGCGGGCAGGGCATCGCGCATGCGCGGGTCGAGAATCTTAAGGTCGATGTTCATTAGTGAGTAGTGAGAGCAGCGTGCTGGCATCGCGGTATGCGTTATGACGCGCCGTCGCGGTGCTGGCGCGGTACGACGCGATGGCACCGCAAGCACGCAAAAGACTCGATTATGCCGTCTCGTGCGTTTGTGCGGCTAGATCGAATGCTTGTGCAAGCAATTCATACGAGCGCAGCCGTGCCTTATAGCTGGCCGCGACGGTGAGCACAATCAACTCGTCGGCGTTGAACTGCTGCTGAACGGCAAGCTGCGCAAGCTCGACGGTGGCGGCAATGGCGTCGGCGACCGAATAGCCGTCGATCACCGGCGTTTGATCGAGTACTGACAGTCGAGTCATGTGAGAACAAGATAGCGAGCCGTACGCGTGGCGGGCCGAGACCAGGACGCCGCCCGCGCGGGCGTGACTTACGCGAAAAGACTGCCCGGCACGCGCTGCGCAATCTCGTCGACCAACGTGCGCGCGAGTGATTGCTTGTCCGCGCGCGGCAACGGTGTCGAGCCAGTTGTTTCGAATAGTACGACTTCGTTGTCATCCTTGCCGAATGTCTTTGGCCCCAGGTTGCCAATCAGCAGCGGGACGTTCTTGCGCCGCCGCTTCGCTTCACCGTTCACGCCAAGCTCGCTACTTTCCGCCGCGAAGCCGACGCAGTAAGGCGGCGAGGGTAGCGCGGCGACACTAGCGAGGATATCCGGGTTCTCGATGAAGTCCAGCGGCGGCGCCGGCTGACCGGCAGCCTTCTTCAGCTTGTGCTTGGATACCTGAGCGACACGCCAGTCGGCGACCGCGGCGACGGCGATGAAAATGTCGGTGTCGGCGACGGCCGCCATGACCGCGTCGTACATTTGCTGCGCGGTCTGCACGTCCTCGCGGCTCACGCCCCACGGCGTGGCGAGTGCGACCGGGCCGGCGACCAGGTGCACGTGCGCACCGGCCTGCGCCGCGGCGCGCGCGAGCGCGAATCCCATCTTGCCGCTCGAACGATTGGTGATGCCGCGGACCGGATCGATCGGCTCGAACGTGGGGCCCGCCGTGATCAGCACGCGTTGTCCCGCCAGCTTCTTCGGCTGAAAAAAGGCGATGATCGCTTCGTACACCGCTGCAGGTTCGAGCATGCGGCCGTCGCCGATCTCGCCACACGCCTGTGGGCCGGAATCCGGACCGAGCACTGTGATGCCATCCGCGCGCAACTGGGCGACGTTGCGTTGCGTCGCTGGGTTTTGCCACATCTGGCGGTTCATCGCCGGCACGACCAGCAACGGGCAGTCGCGCGCCATGGCCAGCGTGGACAAGAGATCGTCGCACAGCCCATTGGCTAGCTTGGCGATGAAGTCAGTCGACGCGGGGGCGATGACGATCGCGTCCGCACGGCGCGACAGATCGATGTGCGGCATGTTGTTATCGATCCGTGCGTCCCACTGGCTGGTGTAGACCGGATGGCCGGACAGCGCCTGCATCGTGACCGGCGTGATGAATTGCGTGGCCGCCTGCGTCATCGCCACTTGGACGGTGGCGCCGGCTTGGGTCAGCATGCGCGTAAGCTCGGCCGACTTGTAGCATGCAATGCCGCCTGTCAGTCCAAGCACCAGGTGTTTGCCCGCAAGGTCCATATCGTTCCTTCCGCTATTGCGTGTGTCCGGTGCCGGCATTGTTTCTTGATCCGGGTTTTTCAGCGTGCCGCGCGCACGCGCCTAAGCTCGTCGAGCACCAGCAGTACCGCACCGATCGTGATGCCGCTGTCAGCAATGTTGAACGCCGGCCAATGCCAGCCGCCGACATGAAAATCAACGAAGTCGATCACATGGCCGTGCACCAGCCGGTCAATAACGTTGCCCAGCGCGCCGCCAAGAATCAGCGCCAGCGCGGTGCAAAACAGTTTCTGCCCGCTATGGCGCTTGAGCAACCAGGCGATCACCAGCGCGGCGACGATGCCCAAGGCGGTGAACGCCCAGCGCTGCCAGCCGCCGGCGGTCGCCAGAAAACTGAACGCGGCGCCGCGGTTATAAACCAGCATTAGATTGAAGCATGGCGCAACCGGATGCGGGTCGCCGTACACGAACAGGCGCGATACCGCGAGCTTGGACAACTGGTCGAGCAGGATCACGATTAACGATATGCCTAGCCACGGCATGAGCGTTGCCGAACGGGCGACGTTGCGGGATAAGATCTTCGCCATTTATGCAATGCTCCGGTGTTCGCCATCCCCGAATAGGTTCGCCGTGCAGCGCCCACACAGCGTCGGATGCTCAGCGTTCGCGCCCACTTCCTCGCGGTAATGCCAGCAGCGCTCGCACTTCAGGTACCGGGACGCGACCACGTCGATTGCTTCGTCGGCCTCGTTGTCGACCTTGATCACCCGCGCCGCGGAGGTGATTAGCACGAACTTCAAGTCGTCACCCAGGCTCGCGAGGGTATCGTAGCGTGCGCCATGCGCACGGATCTCGACTTCGGCCTGCAACGACGAGCCGATCCGGCCGGCTTCGCGCGCCGCTTCGAGCGCCTTGGTGACATCACCGCGCAATTGGCGCACGAGCGCCCATTTATCTAACAACGCCGCCCCTTCGGGCAGCGGCGGATAGACGTAGTACGTTTCAGTAAAGATCGTCGTGTGCCCCGGCTGGAAGATCTTCCACGCTTCCTCCGCGGTGAACGACAGGAAGGGCGCGATCAGCCGCAGCAGCCCCTGCGTGATGTGGTACAGCGCCGACTGTGCGCTGCGTCGCGCGGGCGAGTCAACCGCCGACGTATACAACCGGTCCTTGAGCACATCGAGATAGAAGCCGCCGAGGTCCTCTGAGCAGAAGGTTTGCAGCTTGGCCACGACCGGGTGGAATTCGTACGCGTCGTAGTGGTCGAGCACCTCCTTTTGCAGCGCGGCGGCGCGCGCGAGCGCGTAGCGGTCGATCTCGAGCCACTGCTCGGACAGCACCCTGTTGCGGTTCGGGTCGAAATCCGACAGATTCGCCAGCAGAAAGCGCAGCGTGTTGCGGATCCGGCGGTAGCTTTCCACCACGCGCTTTAGGATCTCATCGGAGATTGACAGTTCGCCGGAGTAGTCGGTCGAGGCCACCCACAGGCGAATGATTTCGGCGCCGAGCTTGTTTGAGACTTCTTGCGGCGCGATCACGTTACCGACCGATTTCGACATCTTCCGGCCCTGTCCATCGACCGTGAAGCCGTGCGTCAACAGCGCCTTGTAGGGGGGCCTGCCATCGAGCATCGAGCCGGTCAGCAGCGACGAATGGAACCAACCGCGGTGCTGATCCGAGCCTTCGAGGTACAGGTCGGCGGGCCACTGCAGCTGCTGGGCGTGCGAGCCGCGCAGCACATGCCAGTGCGTCGTGCCGGAATCGAACCAAACGTCCATTGTGTCGCGGTTCTTTTCATACAGGTCAGCGTCGTCGCCGAGCAGCTCGCGCGCATCGAGCGACTGCCAGGCCTCGATGCCGTGTTGCTCGACGCGTTGCGCGACCTGTTCGAGCAATTCCAGCGTGCGGGGGTGCAGCTGGCCCGTCTCCTTGTGCACGAAGAAGGCCATTGGCACGCCCCACTGGCGCTGGCGCGACAATGTCCAATCGGGTCGATGCGCGATCATGTTATGCAGTCTCTGCTTGCCCCACGCCGGATAGAACGTGGTGGCCTCAATGCCGTCGAGCGCGGTCTCGCGCAGCGTCTTGCCGCCACCGACGGGCGTCAGGTCCATGCCGGCAAACCATTGCGACGTCGCGCGGTAGATGATCGGCGTCTTATGCCGCCAGCAATGCATATAACTGTGCGCGTAATGGTTCGTGTGCAGCAATGAGCCGGCATCGCGCAACGCGTCGACGATCCTCGGGTTTGCCTCCCAGATCGACAGGCCGCCGAACAGCGGCAACGATTCGATATAGCGGCCGTCGCCCATGACCGGGCTTAGGATGTCGCCATCGTCGATGCCATGCGCCTTGCACGACTGGAAGTCCTCGATGCCGTAGGCCGGCGACGAATGTACGACGCCGGTGCCGGAGTCGATGGTCACGTAGTCGCCGAAATAGACCGGCGCAGTGCGCTTGTAGCCCGGGTGCAGGTTGGCGAGCGGATGGTGGAAGCAGATCCCGCCAAGCGCGGCGCCTGGCGCCGACGCGATCACCGTGCCGTCCAGGCCGTACGTAGCCAGGCACGGCTCGACGCGCTCGGAAGCCAGGATCAGCAAGCCGCGCGGCGTGTCCACGAGGCTGTACGACAGTTCGGGGTTCACGTTCAGCGCTTGGTTCGCGGGAATGGTCCACGGCGTGGTGGTCCAGATCACGATCGCGCCGTCGGCACTGGGCAGCGACGGCAGCCCGAATGCGCCGGCGATCCGGTCGGGCTCGGCAAACGGAAACGCGACGTCCACGGCGGGATCGACACGGTCCTTGTATTCGACTTCTGCCTCGGCAAGGGCCGAGCCGCAGTCAAAGCACCAGTTCACCGGCTTCAAGCCGCGAAACACATAGCCTTTCTCGAGGATGCGCGCGAGCGCACGGATTTCGTTCGCCTCGTTCGCGAAGTTCATCGTGCGATACGGGTTGTCCCAATCGCCGATTAACCCAAGCCGGCGAAAATCGGCCTTCTGGCGCTCGATCTGCTCGGCGGCATACTCGCGTGCGTTACGTTGCACCAGCTCAACCGGCAGCGACTTGCCAAAGCGCTTCTCGATCTGGATTTCGATCGGCATGCCATGACAATCCCATCCGGGCACATAGTCCGCGTCAAAGCCGGCCATGTTGCGCGCCTTGACGATCATGTCCTTTAGGATCTTGTTGACTGCGTGTCCGATATGGATATCGCCGTTCGCATAGGGCGGGCCGTCGTGCAGCACGAACTTTGGCCGTCCCCGGCTGGCCTCGCGAATCGCTTCGTACACCTTGTTCTGTTGCCATTCTTGGACCCATTGCGGTTCGCGCTTGGGCAAGTCACCGCGCATCGGAAACGGCGTGTCGAGCAGGTTCACAGGGTATTTGGAAGGCTGCTTGGAATCGGTTTTCTTGTCACTCATGATCGGGATGGTGGAGAAGTTCGGTGGCCGCTAATGGCGCATGCCGGCCGCATCAGCGAAGCACGGCATGTCGCGCGGGCACGGGGCACATGTCGTCGGCCCCGACACGCGTCGCCGCGCACCTTACCGGTACGCGACGACCCAGCGCTATCTAATTCGGTCGGTGGCGGAGGTCGCAAAATCGCCGCCTGGGCCGGGGCCGCCACGCTGCTCGGGCTGCGTGGCGGGGTTGGCCGGCGCCGCCGTCCAGTCGGCGTGGGTCGGCGCTGCCGCCCGGTCGCCTTGTGTGGCGAAGTATTCACGGGCGGCGGCGACATCGCACGCGATCGCGCGGCCGAGCGCCTCCAGATCCACAAACTTCTGTTCGTCGCGCAATTTTTCAAGAAATTCGACCCGCACCAGCTTGCCGTATGCGTCGCCATGCCAGTCCAGTAGATGCACTTCCAACAGGACGCGGCCGGAATCGTCCACGGTCGGGCGCCAGCCCAGGCTGGCTACGCCAGGCAACGGGCCCGCCTCGATGCCGTGCACCCGCACGATAAAGATGCCGGCCAGCGCGGGACGCTTGTGCGAGATCGGCAGATTCAGCGTCGGAAAGCCTAGGTCGCGTCCCAGTTTCATGCCATGCACGACGTGGCCGCTGATCACGATCGCACGGCCGAGCGCAGCGCGAGCCGCCGCGAGGTCGCCCGCCACGAGCGAGGCGCGCACGGCCGAGCTGGAGATGCGCGCGCCGCACGGGTCCGCCACAGTGGGCATCTGCTCGACCTCAAAGCCATACTGCGCGCCGGCCGCCTTCAGCGACAGGAAGTCACCGGCGCGCTTTGCCCCGTATCGGAAATCATCGCCGATCATCACCCAGCGCGCGTGCAATCCGTTGACGATGATGTGCTCGACGAACGCGGCCGGCGACTGGCTGGCGAACGTGTGGTTGAAATGCTCGACCACGATCCGGTCCACGCCGTTGCGCCGCAATGCCTCGAGCTTGTCGCGCAGCATCGTGATGCGCGGCGGTGCGCCGGCTGGATCGAAGAACTCGCGGGGGTGCGGTTCGAACGTCATCACGCAGACCGGTAGCGCGCGCGCGGTGGCAGCGGCGCGCACCTGCGCCAGCAACGCCTGGTGGCCGCGATGCACGCCGTCGAAGTTGCCGATCGTCAACGCGCAGGGCGCGCGGCTCTCGGCATTTGGAAGACCCCTGAAGACTCTCACGATGATTGGCCGGTCGGGCTGCGGCGTTGGATGGCCGCGCCGACGCATCGCGCCGGCACGTTGCCGCAAAGCCCATAATTATAAACGCTCGCACCCGATTTCGGCGGGAACCGGCGGATCGGCGCAGGCGGCAGGGGTGCCGATGATAAAATCCATGGATGAAAAAACTCGTTATCCTGATTTCCGGACGCGGCTCCAACATGGAAGCGATCGTGCGCGCGTGCGCCGCGCAGCGGTGGCCGGCGCGCGTTGCCGCGGTCGTGTCCAACCGACCCGACGCCGCGGGCTTGGCGTTCGCTGCCGCGCACGGCGTCACCACGGCGGTTGTTGACCACACACGGTTTGATGGGCGCGAGGCGTTCGACGCGGCGCTGGCGCAGGTACTGGACGCGCACGAGCCGGACCTCGTCGTGCTGGCCGGCTTCATGCGCGTGCTAACGCCAGCGTTCGTTGAGCGCTATGCGGCTCGCATGATGAACGTGCATCCATCGTTGCTCCCCAGCTTCACGGGTCTGCATACGCATCAGCGTGCGCTGGACGCCGGCGTCGCGGTGCATGGCGCCACGGTCCATTTTGTGACCGCTGAACTGGACCATGGCCCGATCATTGCGCAGGGCGTGGTGCCGGTGCTTGCCGGTGACGACGCCGCTGCGCTTGCTGCACGGGTGCTGCGCCTGGAGCACGCGCTTTATCCGCGCGCGGTGCGCTGGTTTGTCGAGGACCGGCTGCGCGTGCGTGACGGCCGGGTGGAGCTGGCGGCCGCCGAGCCGCGGCTGGTGTTTGGCGGGGATACAGTATGAAGCTACATGGATTTTTGATCGGCCAGACCGAGACGTTGCTCGCCGACGTGCTGAAGTTTGCCGGTCCGGCTGACGCGGCCGCGAGCCGATTCTTTCGCGCGCATCCGAAGCTCGGCCACGCCGAGCGCGGGGTGATCGCCGAGACGGTATTCGCGGTACTGCGCCGCAAGATGGAATATGGGCATTTGGCCGAGAGCGGCAGCGGCACGCCGGCACGTCGGCTGACGCTGCTCGGCCTGATGCAGATCGCCGGCCTGAACGCATTGCGTGCGCATCTGTCGCCACAGGAATTTGCGTGGCTCGACCATGTGTCGAAGATCGATCCGGCGAGCCTGCCGGCGCGCGTGCGCACAAACCTGCCGCTCTGGATCGAGTCTGCGTTGGGCGCCCGTTTGGCCACTCCCGATGCCGGGCCGGATGCGGTGGCGCAGGAGTTGGCGCGGCTCGCTGCGGCGCTGAACTATCCGGCGCCGCTGGATCTGCGTGCCAATCCGATCCGCACCAATCGCGATGCGGTGCTCGCCGCGCTGGTGGAGGCTGGCGTGCAGGCGGAGCCGACGCCGTATGCGCCGCTGGGCATTCGGGTGGCCGGCAAGCCCGCGATCCAGACGTTGGCCGCTTTTCGGCAAGGATGGTTCGAGGTACAGGACGAGGGCAGCCAACTGCTGTGCCAGCTGGTCGCGCCGCGCCGCGGCGAGATGGTCGTCGATTTTTGCGCCGGAGCGGGCGGCAAGACGCTCGCGTTGGGTGCGATGATGCGCTCGTCCGGACGGCTGTACGCGTTCGATGTGTCCGACAAGCGGTTGGGCAAGCTCAAGCCCAGGCTCGCGCGCAGCGGCTTGTCGAACGTGCACCCGGTCGTCATCGACAGCGAGCATGATGTGAAGATCAAGCGGCTGGCCGGCAAGATCGATCGCGTGCTGGTCGATGCGCCGTGCAGCGGCTTGGGTACGCTGCGCCGCAACCCGGATCTCAAGTGGCGCCAAACGCCGCAATCAGTCGCTGAGTTGGCGGTGAAACAGGCATCGATCCTCGCCGCCGCCGCGCGACTGCTCAAGCCGGGCGGGCGGCTTGTCTACGCGACGTGCAGCTTGCTTGGTGACGAGAACGAGGGCATCGTCGAGCCATTTCTCGCCGCTCACCCGATGTTCGAGCGCGTGCCGGCGAGCCAGGTGCTGGCCGAGCAAAAGATCGCGCTCGATACGGGCGATGACCTGACGCTGTGGCCGCACCGGCACGGTACCGATGGCTTCTTTGCGACGGTGATGCAACGGGTAGCGTGACATGCAGGATCAAGTACTGACGCACCTGTTCGGCGACTTAATGCGCGAGATCGGCCAGCCGATGCGTGACCTCGGCCAGCCGGCGGTGCTTTGGCAAGTCGTTGCGCTGATCGGCGCGCTAGCGCTGGCATGGGTGCTTGCCGGTTACGCGCGCCAGCGGCTGGACGCGTATCGCCGCGCCCGCAACGCGGCGGTGCGCTTTGGCGCGGATGGGCTGAACAAGGCGTTGTTTCCGTTCCTCGGCTGGTTGATCGTTGACGGCACGGGGCTCGTGCTGGGCCAGGCGATGAAAACGCCACTACTGGACCTGGCGCGGGTGCCGCTGTTCGGTATAGCGCTGATCTATGTGGCGTTGTACCTAATGCGCCGGGTGTTTTCCCAGGACGGGCACCTGCACGGGCTCGCGTACCTGGTTGAGAAAATCGTCACCGTGCTGGTATGGGCCGGCATGGCGCTGACCGTGGTGGGCATTCAGCACGACGTGCTGCACTGGATGGCCAGCGTGGAGTTTCGCGTGGCCAACGCGCATTTGACGCTGCTGTCGCTGTGCAATGGCTTGCTGTGGGTCATGATCACGTTGATCGGCGCGCTGTGGGCTGGCCGCACGCTGGACGAGCGGCTCATGCAGGCCAATTCACTCGATGCGAATCTGCAGGTTGTGCTATCGCGCCTCGGCCGGGCGTCATTGATTCTGGCCGCGGTGCTCGTGAGCCTGTCGATCGTCGGCATCGATATCACCGTGCTCGGCGTATTCGGCGGCGCGCTTGGCGTCGGGCTGGGCTTTGGCTTGCAGAAGATTGCCAGCAACTACGTGTCGGGGTTTATCATCCTGCTGGACCGCTCACTGCGGCTCGGCGACACCATTTGCGTGGGCGGCCTGCAAGGCCGGGTCACGCAGATCCGCACCCGCTACACGGTGGTGCGCAGGCTGGATGGCGTTGAGACGCTGGTGCCGAACGAAAAGCTGATCACCGACATTGTGCAGAATCAGTCGTCGTTCCTCACGCGCGGCTGGACTAAGGTGTCGGTCCAAGTGGCGTATGGGACGGACGTGGATCTCGCGATGCGCGTGCTCGTCCAAGCTACGCAGGGCGTGGAGCGCGTGTTGCAGGATCCGGCGCCTCGCCCTTATCTTGCCGGATTCGGTGCCAACGGGATCGACCTGGAGCTAGGTTTCTGGATCGCCGACGCGGCGCTCGGTACCGCGTCGGTGCGCTCGGCCGTCAACTACAATATCTGGGCGGGGTTCAATGCGCACGGTATTCGTGTTCCGCGCGCGCAGCGCGAGGTGCGCATACTCAATGCCGCGGCCATCGAACCGTTGTCTGCTGCTATTGAACCGATGCCGGTTGCCGCAGTCGAAACAGCCAATTAGCTTGATTCCTCTGATTTCTCCTTTCCTATGCCATGCACTAGTCCGATGTCATGCACTAGCGTATGTCGCGCCTCAAGGGCTGCGACTGTGTGCCGCGCAACAGGGAATCATTTTGTGACAGGCACTTGCGGCTGATCAGGTAGAATCTTGAATCAGCCCTTTCGCGGCCGCCGCGATAGGTCACGTCCGATACTCCAATCGGGCGTTTTTTCCGATTTTGTTTTCCGGGTATTAATTTGCTGAATTTCATGCTTGATTTCGTTGCACATGGCCTGCTGAACTGGTCTTGGTGGCAAATCGTGCTGTATACGCTCGTGATGACGCACATCACGATCATCGGTGTCACTGTTTACCTGCATCGGCACCAGGCGCACCGCGCGTTGGACTTGCATCCGATTGCCAGCCACTTCTTCCGCTTCTGGCTATGGTTGACCACGGGCATGGTCACCGGCCAGTGGGCGGCGATTCATCGCAAGCATCATGCGAAATGCGAGACCGACGAGGATCCGCACAGTCCGCAGACGCGCGGGATATGGAAAGTGCTGCTCGAGGGCGCCGAACTGTACCGCACCGAGGCGAAGAACGAGCAAACGCTGAAGAAGTATGGGCACGGCACGCCGGACGATTGGCTCGAGCGGCATGTCTACGCCAAACATGCGGTGCTCGGCGTGACGATCATGGCGTTGATCGACTTGGCGCTGTTCGGCATCGTTGGCATTTCGGTGTGGGCCATCCAGATGGTGTGGATTCCGTTCTGGGCCGCTGGCGTGGTCAATGGCCTCGGCCATTTCTGGGGCTACCGCAATTTCAACTGTGCGGACGCGAGCACGAACCTGTTCCCATGGGGCATCCTGATTGGGGGGGAGGAGCTGCACAACAATCACCACACCTATGCGACGTCGGCAAAGTTGTCGAACAAGTGGTACGAGTTCGACATCGGCTGGATGTACATCCGACTCATGTCGGCATGCCGACTCGCGAAGGTGAAGAAAATTGCGCCGACGCCGAAGCTGGCGGCGCGCAAGGCGGTGCCCGACCTAGACACATTGCACGCGGTGCTGGCCAACCGCTACGAGGTGATGGCGCGCTACGCGAAAACGGTCAAGCGGGCGTACCGGCAGGAGTTGGCGCACTTGAAGGAATTGGGCGCGCGTGAGAAGTACGCGCTGATCAAGGGCGCGCGCGAGTGGATTCACAAGGATGAGGCCGGCCTGGACGAGCCGCAGAAAAGGCAACTGATGCAGATCTTCGCCAGCAGCCAGCGCCTGCGCACGTATTATCAGTTGCGGGTGGAACTGGCGCAGATATGGGATCGCTCGAACGCGTCACGCGAGCAATTGTTGTCGCACTTACAGGATTGGTGCCATCGCGCGGAGCAAAGCGGCATCAAGGCATTGCAGGAGTTCGCACTGCGCCTGCGCCGCTACGCGTAAAGGCGGGCATCGGTAAATTCCGTTACACTTGAAGTCCGTCTTGCCACAAAAACCCCGCATAGGCGGGGTTTTTCGTTTCGGCACACCATGCGGCCACCAGCGTGCGTTAATTGGGAGGCTCGCGGGTGGTGGCGCGGGCGGTCATACTGAGCCGTGAGAGGATGACAATGAACCAGCGTTCAATTAGGACGGTCGAGTTCGACAAGCCGGTGATGCCTGGCGGAGCTTGCAGCGTCGGGCAAGCTTGGGCGCGCGTGCCGCACAGCCTATCGGCGGCCGAGCGCGCCGAGCTGCGCGTGCGTGTTCGCGAGTTGCTGGCGCAGCAGCAGGCCGTGCTGGTCGCCCATTATTATGTTGATCCGGAGCTGCAGTCGCTCGCGGAGGAAACCGGAGGGTGCGTCGCCGATTCGCTGGAAATGGCCCGGTTCGGCCGTGATCACGATGCCCGTACACTGGTCGTGGCCGGTGTGCGTTTCATGGGCGAGACCGCGAAGATCCTGAGCCCCGAAAAGCGTGTGTTGATGCCGGACCTAGATGCGACGTGCTCGCTCGATCTAGGCTGTCCTGCCGACCAGTTTGCCGCGTTCTGCGATGCCCATCCCGACCGCACCGTCGTTGTCTATGCGAACACGAGCGCGGCGGTCAAGGCCCGTGCGCACTGGATGGTGACTTCGTCAATTGGGTTGGATATCGTTGCCGCGCTGCATGCGCGCGGCGAGAAGATCTTGTGGGCGCCGGACCGCCATCTGGGCAGCTACATCCAGCGCAAGACCGGCGCCGATATGCTGATGTGGCAGGGCTCGTGTCTCGTGCACGACGAATTCAAGGGGATCGAGCTTGACTTGTTGCGCGCCGAGCATCCAGACGCTAAGGTACTCGTGCATCCGGAGTCGCCGGAATCGGTCGTTGCGCAGGCCGACGTGGTCGGCTCGACCACGCAACTGATCGACGCGGCGAAGGCGCTTGACGCGACCCGCTTCATCGTGGCCACCGACCAGGGCATCCTGTACAAGATGCAGGCGGCGGCGCCGGGCAAGACGTTTATCGCCGCGCCGACCGCGGGCAACAGCGCAACGTGCAAAAGCTGTGCGCATTGTCCATGGATGGCGATGAACAGCCTGACCAATCTCGCCGCCGTGCTGCAGTCCGGTGCAAACGAGATATTGGTCGATCCGGCCATCGCTCAGCGTGCGCGGATGCCGATCGACCGCATGCTGGACTTCGCGGCGCAGAAAAAGCGCAATGTACGAGCGAGCGGTGACCTGGCGCGCGATGATGCGTTGTTTCGACATATGGGGGCGGCGTGATGGGCGTTACCGGGAGCCGCGAGATCCGCACGGTGGCGGTGCCGCAGTGGGACGGCTATGAGCAAATCTGTCAGCACTACGGCGACGCGTTCACGGCCGCACTGCACCGGAACGTGCAAGACGCGCTGGCCGAGGATGTGGGCGCGTGCGACTGGACGGGCTTGCTCGTGCCCGCCCACGACGTGTTCGACGCTCGGATCATCGTGCGTGAGTCCGCCGTGCTATGCGGTGTACTCTGGTTTGTTGAAGTGATGCGCCGTGTCGATGCCCGTATCGAACTGTCATGGCATTATCGTGAAGGCGAATGGATGCACGCCGATACGCCAGTGTGCTCGTTGCGCGGCCCCGCGCGCGCGCTGTTGACGGCCGAGCGCAATGGCTTGAATTTTCTGCAATTGCTGTCCGGCGTCGCGACGGCCACGCGCCGATATGTCGATGCGATTGCCGGTACCCGGGCGCGGATTCTCGATACGCGCAAGACGCTGCCTGGCCTGCGGCTGGCGCAAAAATATGCTGTTCGGGTTGGCGGCGGCGATAACCAGCGGCTGGCGCTGTATGACGGCATCCTAATTAAGGAAAATCATATTGCGGCCGCGGGCGGTGTTGCCGCCGCGCTGCAGGCGGCGTATGCGTTGCAGGCGAGCGTGCCGGTGCAGGTCGAGGTCGAGACGCTCGAACAGCTACAGGTGGCACTGGCGCATCGTGCTCAATCGGTGTTGCTAGACAACTTCACGCTGGACATGATGCGTGATGCGGTTGCGCTGAACGATCATCGGGCCCTGCTTGAGGTCTCCGGGGGCGTTGGCTTGGACACGGTGTGCGATATCGCGGCGACCGGCGTGGATCGGATATCGATTGGCGCACTGACCAAGGACGTGCGCGCGACCGACTATTCGATGCGGATCCTCGATCGCGCGTAGCCGCCGGCGCCAGGCCGTCGCGGGCGCGGCCACGGGCAATCAGATCGAGTGGTTGCGGACTCGCTTCGGGCTCAGCACCGTTGGCATTGCTTTAGGTAACACCTGCTCCCAGTCGCGGCTGAAATGTAAGCCGCGGCTTTCGTGCCGGGAGCGGGCACTGTCGACGATCAGTAACGCAACATCGACTAAGTTACGCAATTCAAGCAGGTCGCGGCTGATACGAAAATTCGCATAGTACTCGTGGATCTCATCGCGCAGCAGTGCCAGCCGGTGCTTCGCCCGCGCCAGCCGCTTGTCGGTTCGCACGATGCCGACATAGTTCCACATCAGCCGCCGCACCTCATCCCAGTTGTGGGCCACGACGACCTCTTCGTCGGCATCGGATACGCGGCTCTCATCCCACTGCGGCAATTTGAGGCTGTGCACGGCATGAAACCCTGCGTCTTCGATGACTCGTGCCGCGGCCCTGCCGATTACCAAGCACTCCAGCAGCGAATTGCTTGCAAGCCGGTTGGCGCCATGCAAGCCCGTATAGGCGGTTTCACCGACCGCGTAGAGTCCGGCGAGGTCGGTTCGGCCGGCCAGGTCGGTCACAATACCGCCGCATGTGTAATGGGCGGCCGGCACGACGGGGATCGGGGCGCGCGTGATATCGATGCCGAACTGCTGGCATCGGGCAAGGATTGTCGGGAAATGCTTGTGCAAGAATGCAGCCGGTTGGTGACTGATATCGAGATAGACGCAATCGATACCGCGCTTTTTGATTTCAAAGTCAATTGCGCGGGCGACGATGTCGCGTGGTGCCAATTCCGCGCGCTCGTCATGCTGCGACATGAAGCGGGTACCGTCCGGCAGCTTCAGCAATCCGCCTTCGCCGCGCACCGCCTCGGAAATAAGGAACGAGCCGGCATACGGATGGTACAGGCAGGTCGGATGGAATTGAATGAACTCCATGTTCGCCACCCGTGCGCCGGCCCGCCAGGCCATCGCAATGCCGTCGCCGGTCGCGGTATCCGGATTCGTCGTGTATAAGTAAACTTTGCCGGCGCCGCCGGTGGCTAGCACGGTGTGCGGTGCCCCGATCGTCAGTGTCTTGCCGCTTTCAATGTCCAGCACGTACAGCCCGAGGCAATGCCGGCCCGGCAACCCGAGCCGGTCTGACGTGACCAGGTCGATTGCGCAGTGATGCTCGAGCAGGGTGATGTTTGGGCGTCGGCGGGCTTGTTCGACAAGCGTTGACAGCACCGCATGGCCGGTGGCATCGGCCGCATGAATGATGCGCCGATGGCTGTGTCCGCCCTCGCGCGTCAGGTGAAACCCCAGTTCGGCGTTATCGTCTTTGGTGAACGGCACGCCTTCGCCGACCAACCATTCGATCGCCGAGCGTCCGTTCTCGACGATGAAGCGCGTCGCGGGCTCGTCGCATAGGCCTGCGCCGGCGACCAGCGTATCGCGGACATGGCTCTCGATGCTGTCTGCCGAGTCCAGTACCGCTGCGATGCCCCCTTGCGCCCAATTGCTGGCGCCGTCGGACAGGGCCCGCTTCGCGATGACGGCGACCCGGCAGGTGGGCGCCAGATTCAGCGCCACGCTCAACCCAGCCAGCCCACTACCGACGATGACGACGTCGAAATTCATTGGGATGGTCTCCTCATACCATACGTGACGGGCCCGAACCCGTACGCGGAAACGAAGGAGCATACCCCGATGCGACACGACGTGCAAAAAGACGTGCAAAAAGCAAAAGACCCCGGAGACCGGGGTCTTTTGCTCTTCGTCAGGCTCCACAGTCTTGAGAGAGACGTTGAGCTTCCGACCGGCGGGCCGATCGGAGGTCCCGCAGATCTATTACTTGATCTTCGTTTCCTTGTATTCCACGTGCTTGCGCGCGACCGGGTCGAACTTCATGATCGCCATCTTTTCAGGCATCGTGCGCTTGTTCTTCGTCGTGGTGTAGAAGTGACCGGTTCCGGCCGTCGATTCCAGCTTGATCTTGTCGCGAGCGCCTTTGGCCATGTCGCAGCTCCTTAAGCTTCACCGCGCGCACGCAGGTCTGCGAGCACGGGATCGATGCCATTCTTGTCGATCAGGCGCAGGCCCGCGTTCGAAACGCGCAGTCGCACCCAGCGATTTTCGCTTTCCACCCAGAACCGGCGGCTTTGCAAGTTCGGGAGGAAGCGACGCTTGGTCTTGTTGTTCGCGTGGGAAACATTATTGCCGACCATCGGCGCTTTCCCAGTAACTTGACATTTGCGTGCCATCAGAGCACTCCTAATACGCTTAAATTCGGGTGATACGAAAGGGTTGGTACGGGCAAACCGCAATCCTAGCAGAAAAAGACAAGGAAAATCAACCCGTTTTGTGTCATCTGCGCTGGCCGTCGCGCGCGTCCGGCTATAGTAGTCCGTGGCGCGCGAGTGACAGAATGGTGTCCGATGTCACAATGAAATGATCGAGCAGCTTGATGTCCATCAAGCACAACGCATTCTTGAGCGTGCGTGTCATCGACAGGTCCGCTGCACTGGGCTGCGCCGCGCCAGATGGGTGGTTATGCGCGATGATCAACGCGGCGGCGTTGGTCTCCAGCGCGCGTCTGACGACTTCGCGCGGATAGACTGCGGCATGCGACAAAGAGCCGCGGGACAGCTCTTCCGCATGAATCATGCGCAGCCGAGTGTCGAGGAACAAGCAAACAAACACCTCATAGGGCCGGGTGCCAATCATCAGGCGCAGATAGTCTTCGACGATCTCGGGGTGATCCAGTGTCGCTTGCTCGCGCGATTGCTCGCCCAGCGCGCGTCGCGCGATCTCCGTGGCCGCCTGCAATCGTGCGATCTTTGCCGGTCCGATGCCGGTGACCTGAATCAACTCGTCATGGGACGCGCTGAACAACCCGCGCAGTGAGCCAAAGCGCGCCAGCAATTGCTGACCCAGTCCGACTGCATCGCGCCCGCGACTGCCGCTGCCCAGGTATAGTGCGACCAGCTCCGCATCGCTCAAGGCACTCGCACCGGCAACGAACAATCGCTCCCGTGGCCGCTCATGTTCCGGCCATTGGCGGATCGGGATCGGCACATGTCGGCGCGCCGTCGGGTTGTCGGTTCCGGGTTGCATTGATTAACCTCCCTGTTGGTGTCGCTGCGGTGGCTTACAATGACAGCTTGCGCGGTCGCAGTCCGCGACGCGCGGTATTCGAAATTTGCGCATGAGCATCATTGATATTTCCGAGGTGAAGCCCGGTTCCCATGTCACGCTGCACTACCGGCTTTCGCTGGAGGGGGGCGCGGACATCGTCAACACGTTCGACGACAAGCCTGCGACGCTGTTGCTCGGCGCGGGACAGCTCGCGGGACCACTGGAAGACATTCTGCTCGGCATGAAGGTTGGGCACCACTCGACCATTCGGCTAACACCGGAGCAGGCATTTGGCTTGCGTAATCCGGAACTGGTGCAGAAGGTTTCGCTGGCCACGCTGCGCGAAAATTCGATGATTGGCGAGAATTTCTCCCCTGGCGATTTGGTCGAATTCAACGCCCCTAGTGGAGCGCGCTATGCCGGCGTGCTCAAGGAGGTCGGCGAGACGTACGCGCTGTTCGACTTCAATCACCCGCTGGCCGGCCAACATCTGACCTTCGAGGTCCAGATCATCGGCATTCTGTAGGAAGCGCCATGACCGCAACAACCGGATACCCGAGCGAAATACTGCTGGCACAGCCGCGTGGATTCTGCGCGGGCGTTGATCGGGCGATCGAGATCGTCGAGCGTGCGTTGACGCTGTTCGGTTCGCCGATCTACGTGCGTCACGAGATCGTGCACAACGCCTATGTCGTGGATGACCTGCGTCGCAAGGGCGCGATATTCGTTGAATCGCTCGACGATGTCCCGGACGGCGCGACGCTGATCTTCAGCGCGCACGGCGTGCCAAAGGCAGTGCGCACCCGCGCGATCGACAGAGGATTGCGGGTCTTTGACGCCACTTGCCCGCTGGTCACCAAGGTGCACATGGAGGTGGCCAAGCTGCGTGCCGAAGGCTTCGAGATTGTGATGGTGGGCCATCGCGGCCATCCGGAGGTCGAAGGTACGATGGGGCAGGCCAGTGCGGGCATGCACCTAGTCGAGACCGCGGCGGACGTTGCTGCGCTAAAGCTCGCCGATCCCGACCGGCTTGCATACGTGACGCAGACCACGCTGTCGATCGACGATGCAACGGAGGTGATCGGCGCGCTGAAGGCGCGCTTTCCCGCCATTCGCGAGCCGAAGAAGCAAGACATCTGCTACGCGACGCAGAACCGGCAAGATGCGGTGAAATTCATGGCGCCGCAGTGCGATGTCGTGATCGTCGTCGGCAGTCCGAACAGTTCCAACTCGAACCGTCTACGCGAAGTAGCGCAAAAGCGTGGCGTGCCGGCCTACATGGTTGATGCGCCGGAGCAAATCGATCCGGCTTGGCTGGACGGCAAGCAACGCGTCGGCGTGACGGCGGGCGCYTCGGCTCCCGAGGCACTGGCGCAGGCGGTTGTCGAGCGGCTGCGTCAATTGGGTGCTTCCTATGTCCGGACGTTGGATGGCGTCCAAGAAAACGTCTCCTTCCCGTTGCCCAAAGGACTGGCGCTGCCAGCCTAAGCGCACTGCGCCGACGCTTTGCGCCTGAGGCGGGCGTCGCGCGTAGTGTTTCGCGTGCGGCCTTGTGTGCCGCCAGCAAACTTCGCCGCCGCATGGGTGCTGGATTCATTCTCTAATCAAATGACTTCAAAGAAAGCCCCGCTTATCGAATACGGTGGTGCAATTGCGCTCGATATGGGTGCGGCTTGGGCGCAGCTTTAGAGATGAATTGAGTGCAACCAAGTTGCACGTTTTTCTGCTTATGGCGCACAAAATTAAGGTTGCAATGCAGGAAAACCCTGGCAGTTTTGAATATTGCCCGATGCGGAAATGGAGTTACAATGCGCGCGTTCGTGACCCGCTCAGGGGCGAAAGTCGTCTTGCTATCAGGCGCGGGAGACCTTCTTAATGCAGAATCGATTTGCTGGCACGGTATCCGGGACGCGCTTGCGGTGCAGACCAATCGCATGCAGCAGAATAAAGCGAAGGCTGGCAAATTTTGCGGCATCGTTCTATTCGGAAAGTAGGACTGCTATTCGCACGAGGCAGAAAATCCGTTGCCCCCTGCCGAAAATGGCCTGTCACTTAAATGCTGCCCCAGTGGCTCATCGGGCAATCGGCATTGAGCTAGCCCGTCGCAGGTTATGCGTGCGCAGCGGTTTTTGGGCCGCTGCCTACATGCAGATCGCGGCGTCAGGCCGTGTGCGGTTCACTGACTACAGCGGGGTGATGCGCCACATCGAACTGGCTGGCAACGGCGTATAACGCTGCGGCACTGAGGTAGCCCTCGGTGCCGTTTTCGTATCCGCCATGCACATTCGCGTATTCCCATGATGAATACGTCCATGTCGCCGGCGGTAGATCATGATCGGTTCATTTAGGGTACCAGGAGCACCGTGCGCTTCGCCTCGCCATGCCGCATCACCTGCGGCCCGGCTGCGTGCCTGGCGTACAGTCCAAGGAGCATTCGATGGATATTTTCATCCAACAGATCTTGAACGGTCTGGTGCTGGGCAGCGTCTATGCGATCATTGCGTTGGGCTATACGATGGTGTATGGGATCCTGGGCATCATCAACTTCGCGCATGGTGACGTACTGATGGTGGGCGCGATGGTCGCGCTCTCGGCGATCAGCGTGCTGCAGACACATTTTCCCGGGCTGGGCAATGTACCCACGTTGGTCATTGCACTGGTGATCGCCGCAGCCGTATGTGCGTGCCTCGGTATTACGATCGAAAAGGTGGCGTACCGGCCGCTGCGTCGTGCGCCGCGACTGGCTCCGCTGATTACCGCCATCGGCGTTTCCATCCTATTGCAGACGTTAGCGATGGTCATTTGGGGACGCAATCCGCTGTCGTTCCCGCAGTTGATTTCCACCGATCCGATCAATGTCATCAAGGCCACCGATACGTCGCCCGGCGCCGTGATCTCGCCCACAGAAGTGGTGATCATCGTCACGGCGTTTGTCGTGATGGTCGCTCTGCTGCTGCTGGTGCACAAGACCAAGCTCGGACGGGCAATGCGCGCGATCGCGGAGAACCCGAATGTGGCCAGCCTGATGGGCGTGAACCCGAACTTCGTGATCTCGGCGACGTTCATGATCGGCTCGGCGCTGGCTGCATTGGCTGGCGTGATGATCGCCTCCGAGTACGGCAACGTGCACTTCTACATGGGCTTCATTCCGGGCCTCAAGGCATTCACGGCAGCGGTGCTAGGGGGCATCGGCAATCTGGGCGGCGCAATGGTGGGGGGCGTGCTGCTGGGGCTGATCGAGCAACTGGGCGCCGGTTACATCGGCGATTTCACTGGCGGAGTGATTGGCAGTAACTACCAGGACGTGTTCGCGTTCGTGGTGCTGATCCTCGTGCTGGTCTTGCGTCCGTCCGGCTTGTTGGGCGAGCGCGTTGCCGATCGTGCTTGACGCGTCTTGAGGAGCAGTCGATATGCGTTCCATTCAACCTATCGAGCCGTCCATGACACGGGTTTCGATCAAGAAGACGGCGAAGGACCATGTGGTCATGCTGCTGGTGACAGCGTTGGTCGTGTGCGCGCCACTGCTCATTGGCGCCGCAGGCGGGCCTTACTGGGTGCGCGTGCTGGACTTCGCGATGCTATACGTGATGCTGGCGTTGGGGCTGAACGTGGTGGTGGGGTTCTGCGGACTGCTGGACTTGGGCTATATCGCATTCTATGCCGTGGGCGCTTATACGGCCGCACTGCTGTCCTCGCCTCATCTCACCACCCAATTCGAGTGGATTGCGCATCTGGCGCCCGGCGGGCTGCACGTATCGATTCTGCTGATCGTGCCGGTGGCGATGGCTTTGGCCGCCGTGTGCGGCGTGTTGCTCGGCGCGCCGACGCTGCGTCTGCGGGGCGACTATCTGGCGATCGTCACGCTGGGCTTTGGTGAAATCGTGCGGATCTTCATGAACAACATGGATCGTCCGGTGAATGTGACCAACGGTCCAAAGGGCATCACGGGCATCGATCCGGTGCAGATCGGCGGCTTTAATCTCGCGCAGACCCACGAACTGTTCGGCCTGAAGTTCCCGACGGTCTACCTGTATTACTACTTGTTCGTGCTCTGTTCGCTGTTCGTGGTTTTCGTCTGCACGCGGCTGCAGCACTCGCGTATCGGCCGCGCGTGGGCCGCGATTCGGGAAGATGAGGTCGCCGCGAAGGCGATGGGCATTAACACACGCAACGTGAAGTTGCTGGCGTTTGCAATGGGTGCCTCATTCGGCGGGCTGTCCGGTGCGATGTTCGGTGTGTTCCAGGGATTTGTGTCACCGGAGTCGTTCACCTTCTGGGAATCGGTAGTGGTGCTCGCGTGCGTGGTGCTTGGCGGCATGGGGCATATTCCCGGCGTGATCCTCGGCGCGGTGCTGCTCGCGGTATTCCCAGAATTCCTGCGCTCGACGATGGGACCGTTGCAGAACGCGATCTTTGGCCATCCCATCCTCGACACGGAAGTGATCCGACAGTTGCTATACGGCCTGGCGATGGTGGTCATCATGCTGTATCGGCCGGAGGGGCTGTGGCCGGCGGCCAAGCATGAGGACAAGCTCGCCAAGCCTGCGCGGCGCAACGGCAAGAAGGCCTTGCGCGCGTGGCGCGCCTAGAGACACGGAGTCAATAGCAATGAGTGAGCAAACGATTCGGCTATCCGTGAAGGGCGTCAACAAGCGCTTTGGCGGCCTGCAGGCACTTTCCGATGTGGGGCTGGAGATCCGCTCGGGCGAGATTTATGGGCTGATCGGCCCGAACGGAGCGGGCAAGACCACGTTCTTCAACGTGATTACCGGGTTGTACACGCCGGATTCGGGCGAGTTCGTGCTGGACGGCCGTCCGTACACGCCAACCGCGGTCTACCAGGTGGCCAAGGCCGGCATCGCGCGCACTTTCCAGAACATCCGGCTGTTCGGCGGGATGACGGCGCTGGAGAACGTGATGGTCGGGCGTTACGTGCGGACGCGCCACGGGTTGATCGGCGCGATATTGCAAACGCCGGCCGAGCGGCAGGAAGAGCGCGAGATCAAGGCGCGCGCGCTGGAACTGCTGGATTATGTGGGCGTGCTGCAGTACGCCGACTACACGGCCCGCCATTTATCATACGGTCACCAGCGGCGGCTGGAGATTGCGCGGGCGCTGGCGACCGACCCGAAGCTGCTGGCCCTGGACGAGCCGGCCGCGGGGATGAACGCGACCGAGAAAGTCGAACTCACGCGACTGCTGGAGAAGATTCGCGACGATGGCAAAACCATCTTGCTGATCGAGCACGACGTGAAGCTGGTGATGCACTTGTGTAACCGCATGACCGTGCTGGATTACGGTAAGGTCATCGCGCATGGTCTGCCGCAGCACGTGCGGAAGGACCCGAAGGTGATCGAAGCCTATTTGGGCGCAGGAGTGCATTGAGATGGCCGCGAGCGACGTGCGCACAATGAACGGGGCAATGCTGGAGATCCAGGGACTGCGGGTGGCCTACGGGGGCATTCAGGCGGTCAACGGAGTGGACCTGAAGGTCGGGCAGGGTGAGCTGGTCACGCTGATTGGTGCCAATGGCGCGGGCAAGACCACGACGATGAAGGCGATCGCCGGGATCAAGGAATGGGCCGGGGGCGATATCCTCTATCTGGGGCAGTCGATCAAGGGCGTGCCCACGCACGAATTGCTCAAGCGGGGCTTGGCGATGGTGCCGGAGGGCCGGGGCATCTTCGCGCGCATGTCGATCCTGGAAAACATGCAGATGGGCGCGTATCTGCGTACCGATTCGGATGGCATCAAGGCCGATGTAGAGCGCATGTTCGGTTTCTTCCCACGCTTGAAGGAGCGCGCCACGCAGTTGGCGGGCACGCTGTCGGGCGGCGAGCAGCAGATGCTGGCGATGGCGCGCGCGCTGTTGTCGCGGCCCAAGCTGCTGTTGCTCGACGAGCCGTCGATGGGCCTGTCGCCGATCATGGTGGAGAAGATCTTCGAGGTGGTGCAGGCGATTTCCTCGGAAGGCATGACGGTGTTGCTAGTCGAGCAGAACGCCCGCCTCGCGCTGCAGGCGGCCAACCGCGGCTACGTCATGGACTGCGGTGCGATTACGATGTCGGGCGACGCCAAACAGATGCTGGACGATCCCAAGGTGCGCACCGCCTACCTCGGTGAGTGAGCCAACTGGGCACCGGCCGAGCCTCGACGTGTGGCCCGCGCCGGCACTTCGGGCCGGCGCGGGTGGGCATCCCACCGATACCGCGGGTGGATCCCATTGATTTTTAAGGACGAGGGGCGCAGCCCATACTGCCGGCAATCGGGCGCCGGCCCGCATATCGGCCTCGCCCCCCCTGGGCTCACAGCACCTGGTCCAGCACGTTGTCGAGCATCGTGAGCATCTGGTCGATCTCGGCGCGCGTCACGTTCAATGCCGGCATGAAGCGCAGCAGGCTAGGGCGGGCGGCATTCAGTAGCAGGCCTTCCGGCGCCAACTCGCGTGCTTTCTGGACGATTTGTGGCCCGACGTCCCGGCCGAGCAGCAACGCGCGCAGCATGCCTTCGCCACGCTCGCCGGCCAGCCCGCGCGCGTCGGACAGCGCGAGCAACCGCTCGCTCAGGTAGCGGGCGTTCTCGCGCACGTGTTCGAGAAAGCCCGGCGCGACGAGCTGCGATATCACCGCTTCGCCGACCGCGGTCATCAACGGGTTGCCGTTATACGTGCCGCCCTGGTCGCCGGCCTCGAAGCACGCAATCTCGTCGCGGGCGAGCAACGCGGCCAGCGGCACGCCACCGCCGATACCCTTACCCAGCGTCATGATGTCCGGCTCAATGCCGCTGAGCTGATAGGCGAACAGCGTGCCGGCGCGGCCGCAGCCGCTTTGCACTTCGTCAACAATCAGCAGCACGCCCCGTTCGCGCGTGAGGGCCCGCAATTGCTGCATGAACTCGCGCGACGCGGGAACCACGCCGGCTTCGCCTTGTATCGGCTCGAGCATCACCGCAACGGTCTTGTCGGTGATCAGCTTCTCGACGGAGCCGATATCGTTGAACTCGGCCTTCGGAAAGCCGGGTACCTGCGGCGCATATAGCGTATCCCAGCCGGGCTTGCCGCTGGCCGACATCGTCGCCAGCGTGCGACCGTGGAAGCCGTGGTGGAACGTGATGATTTCGTAGGCGCCGCCCTTGAACTTACGGCCCCACTTGCGCGCGAGCTTGATCGCACCCTCATTGGCTTCGGCGCCGCTGTTGGCGAAGAACACTTTGTCAAAGCAACTGTTGTCGGTCAGCAACGTCGCCAGCCGTGCCATCGGTTCGTTGTAGAACGCCGGACTCGGGTTGATCAACAGTCGCGCCTGCCGGTTCAGCGCGTCGATCATCGCGTCGTTGCCGTGCCCAAGCGCATTGACCGCCCAGCCCTGGATGAAGTCCAGATAGCGCTTGCCATTGTTGTCGTATAGCCACGATCCGTTGCCGTGCGTGAAAACGATATCGGGACGATCGGTGATGTACATCAGCGACTGGATTGGGTAATCCTGGAAATTCATGGCAAGTCTCTCCGCTCAACGGGAATGCGATCGCACGCAACGACCAACGGGAACAAAGGATCCGGAAAAAACAAAAGCCACGGAAGTCCGTGGCTTGGTAATCCGGTGCGCGGCAATTCTGCGCGACAGTCCGGGACGAGCCAGCGGCTTCCCTATAGAAGCAGCAAGCAACGACGTCGCAGATGGGCTTGAGCGCGAATCWYCCGCGAAGAATACGCGACGCAAGCGCCGGTTGTAAACCGGAAATTGCGTCGCGCTTGCTCAGCATGCGGCTCGGTGCGGGCACGCCGCCATGCGACCCGGTCAGACCGCGTTCGCCAGATCCGCTGCGCTGGTGAACGAGTCTGCATAGAACTCGTCGGCTGGCAAGCCGTGATGCGCGGTGAAATCGCGCTGCGCGGCCTCGACCATCACCGGGGCGCCGCATGCATATACTTGATAGCCCGACAAGTCTGGCAGATCCTCGACAACGGCACGATGAACGAAACCCGTGCGGCCCTGCCAGCCGTCGGCCGGATCGGGTTCGGAGAGCACCGGCACGAACTTGAAGTTGGGCACGTCGCGTGCCCATTGCTCGGCCAGGCTTGCCAGGTACAGATCGCCGCGCCGGCGGCCGCCCCAATACAGCGTCATGGGCCGTGTCATGCCCTTGAAGATGGCATGCTCGATAATTGCCTTGATGGGCGCAAAGCCGGTTCCAGAGGCGAGCAGCACGATCGGCTTGTCGGCGTCCTCGCGCAGGAAGAATGTGCCGAGCGGACCCTCGAAGCGAAGGATGTCGCGCTCCTTCATCGCACCGAACACGTGGTCGGTGAACACGCCGCCCGGCATGTGCCGGATATGCAGCTCGAGCGGGCCTTCATGGTGTGGCGCGCTCGCCATGGAATAGCTGCGGCGTGTGCCGTCCTTCAAAATGAACTCGATGTACTGGCCCGCCAGATATTGCAGCCGTTCATTGGCCGGCAGTTGCAGCTTGAGCACGATCACGTCGTGCGCCACGCGCTCCAGTGCATTGACGCGGCACGGCAGCTTCTTTACTTGCATGTCGCCCACGCCGGCGATCTCACGGATATCGATTTCCAGGTCCGATTGCGCGGTGGTGCAACAAAATAGCGCCATGCCGCGGGTTCTTTCGTCGTTCGACAGCGCCGATGACGAATGCGAACGCTGCTCGATACTGCCGCTCACGAGCTGGCCCTTGCATGAGCCGCATGCGCCATTCTTGCAGCCGTACGGCAAGCCGATACCCTGACGCAGTGCCGCGCTCAAAACCGGTTCGTCGGCTTCGACCTGGAATTGCTTGCCGCTTTGTCGGATCGTTACGTTGAATGCCATAGTTCAATCGAGTAATAACAAAAACGTCTGATCGGCCGGCCCGTTACAATGTACCCGATGACCCTTTCTAGCCGATCTTTCCAATCGTGCGCCACGCCGCCGCACGTAGTAGACACTGCTTCCGCCGCCGCCTCGCCCGTGCGCAGCGGCGGTGGCGCGCCTGTGCGGCCAGCCGTGCTGCCGCGCCGCCGTGCTTTTGGCCGCCCCCGCATCCTGGTGGTCGGCTGCGGCGATATCGGGTTGCGCTGCGCAGCATGGCTGCGCGAACGCTTTTCGCGTGTTCGCCCTGACGACTCARCCGGCCCGTTTCGCCTCGCTGCGCTCGGCCGGGCTCGTGCCGCTGGCTCGGCGATCTTGACRACCGGGGCTYGCWRGCGCGTTGAACGCRAKYKKGSCGSKRSMRRWRCYSSATWYGCGCGCCAGCCTGCTCAGCGTGGYACGGGTRCGMYWGATCGCCGCACTGCCGCGCTATTGGCTGCGTTGGGCGCGCGGCGGGGTCCGCGGCGCGCTACCCGCGCACCGCGCGTCGCCATCGGTGCGCCAAAAGTCGTGACGCGTCTGGCCGGTGGCGGGTCGCACACAACTGCCAGACGCGGCACGACCGAGAGCGTCATTGTACCCGAGCGGCCACCGCGTGCCGCGTGGCACCGGCGGTGGCAGCCGGGTATGCTGCGCCAGCCGTCGCCGGTACGCATTGTCTATATGAGCACCACAGGGGTCTATGGCGATTGCGATGGCGCGCTCGTCGATGAAACGCGGCCCGTGCGGCCGGTCAACGCGCGCGCGGTGCGCCGTGCATCAGCTGAGCGCCAATTGCGTCGCGCCGGCTCACGAGGGGTTGTTAGGGTGTCGATTCTCAGGGTGCCCGGGATCTACGCCCTCGAGCGGCTGCCCGTGGAGCGGCTGCGACGCGGTACGCCCGCTTTGTGCGATGTGGACGACGTCTATACCGGTCACGTCCATGCGCACGACCTCGCCACTATCACGGTCCGGGCGTTGTTCCGCGGCCGAGCGCAGCGCGTCGTTCACGCGGTCGACACTACGCATTGGAAAATGGGTGAGTACTTCGATCGTATCGCCCGCGCATGCGACTTGCGCCCGGTGCCGCGCATCACGCGGCAACAGGCCGAGACCACACTGGATGCGTCATTATTGTCGTTCATGCGCGAATCCCGCCGCCTGGCTAACCGACGTTTGCGCGATGAACTCATGGTTAAGTTGCGCTACCCGAGTGTCGAGGACTTTTTGCGCGAGCACGCGCGCCAATTGTCGAGCGTGCACCGCTGAACGCCGTTCACGATGCGAGCATCGGCATGGCCTCAATGATCGCGAAACACAGCAGTGCGCCAAGGATCGCGCCGATCAGATTGGGATGGTACTTGCGCTTTAGATGAAGTGCGGTCAGCAGTGCCCCGATCAGTATTGCGCCGAGCAACGCGAACGCAATCGTGATATAGGTGATCTCGAAGGTGTCGCTGATGATCATGGTGCCGTCCCTCCACAGCGTACGCCTGATGGCGTTCTTACTGGTCAGTATAGACATATGACTGCGGAAAGCATGTTGCGGTGCAGCAATGGCACCCCCGGGCTGACACATCTGAGGTTTACCCACAAATATGGGTCACTCGTTTTGCCTGAAGATGCGATACATCTTGGTGACTTCGTGCAGGATGAGAAAGCCACGCCACAGAACAGTTGGCCCGGGGGGACGATCATGCTTGCGCGCGAGATAGCCGCCGAGCTTAGCGACCCAGCGCACCACTTGCGCCAGCGATGGAGGCTCGTTGGGCAGTTTGGTGGTGCTATGCACGCGGCAATACAGCGCGCGCCACTCGATAGGCTGGAACAAGACTTCGCACGACAAGTGGCCATCCAGTCGGGCCAGCAACGTTGCATACAAGATACGCCAACTGATCACGGCAAACAGCGCGGTCGCCCGTACGAATCGATCCAAATTGCCGAATTGGCGTGCCTCGACGCGACAGCCGCTTTTGAGCACGCGATGCCACGATTCGATCGTCCAACGACGCGCGTACCACGCCAGGCGCTCCAGCGCTTCTTCATGAGTATGGGTGGGCACCGACGTCAGTAACATCCATTCAAGCGGCTCGAGCCCTTCGGGCACCGCTGCTTCCAGGACATGGATCACAAAGACTTCAACATCCGATACGCCTTTGCAGCGCCGGTAGCGCGGCGGGCGCAAGCGCACCTGAGCGCATCGCAGCCTCAGGCGTGCAGTGCGCGCTATCGTGCGGCCCGAGCCCGGGATCTGCAATTCGGTTTGGCCCACCAACGGCGCTGTGGCCATCGCTTCCCACAAATACTTCTCGGGATGATCCACGCTGCGATTCCAACTCGCGCGAACCAGCCAATCAACGCCAGCGGGGCGTTCGGCGACAAATACATCATAGACATCGCCCTCGCGATCGCATACACCAACGATATGCGTTTGAGGGCAATGCTCTTTGAGCGCCGACAGATGTTCAAAGCCCTCGAGCCACTTAACGCTTTCCTTATCGCCAATGGTGCGCTGCTTACGCGACAGCCCTTTGCCAAGTTCTTCGGGTGGGCGAATCCAAGTCTTCATGCCCAGCACACCGAGCGGCAAGCCCTGTGGTGTCACGGCCAGCACGCTATGCATCATGAAGCCGCGCAGATTATGTCCGCTGCCATAGCCCAGGCCTTCCGTTGCCGGCAGATGACTGAGGTTGAATTCAGTCGTGTCTTGCACGGCCAATACAATTGGCACCTGCCGCATGCGGCCCAGTGTTTGGCCAATATGCGGATTGAGCACGCCGTCGGTGTCGACCTTCGGATTGTCAAAAAAGCGGTACCCGGCTTTGAGTTCGGCGACATCCAGGCACTGCGGAAACGAGCTTTGTGGAGCGTGCGAGAGCCGTTGCGCGAGTGCGATCAGACGCCGCCTCAGGCGAGCGTCGCCCAACTGCGCGGCGCCAAACTCATCACTGGCCCAGTCATCATCGTTCGCGTCAGACAATGTCGCTCTTCACCCAAAGAAAATTGTCCAAGAGAAAAGTTAACATCGGGCGCGCCAGCTTACAAGCCGCGCCACGCCGAGATGTGGGTAAAGATCAGGCTGACACATACGGGTGGTCCATAGTTTGCTAGTGTGCCGAAGTTGGATCGAAGTTCGGTTATACCGCTCGTTTCATCCCGTCAACATGCCCAGTTCGTCGGCTTCGAGCCACCACCACTGCCCCGGCGCGAGCGCCGCGGGCAGTACGAGTGCTCCGATGGCTTCGCGATGGAGTTGCTCGACGCGGTTGCCGGCGGCGGCGATCATCCGCTTGACCTGGTGGTATTTCCCCTCGGTGAGCACCAACTCGATCGTGTGTTCATCACGCAGCCGTGCCGAGCGCGCCACGCTCACCGCTGGCTCGCCGTGCAATTGCACCCCCTGACGCAGCGCATCAAGTTGGGCGTCCCGCACCGGATGGCGCGTGGTGGCTACGTACGTCTTCGGTATCTTGTGCTTGGGCGAGCTCAGCCGATGGATGAAGGCCCCATCGTCGGAGAGCAGCAATAAGCCCGTCGTATCCGCATCGAGGCGGCCCACGCATTGCACACCGCGCGTGATCAGCGCCGGGGGAAGCAGGCTATAGACGCTCGGATGGTGCTGCGGTGCGTGCGAGCACTCATACCCAGGTGGTTTGTGCAAGACCAGATAAGCCTGGTGCCGATACGCCCAGCGTACGCCGTCCACGTGGAATACCAGCCCTGCCGGCTCGAAGACGGCATCCGGATCGTCACAGCGCTGCTCGCCAATCGTGACCGCGCCTCGGATGACGAGCGCTCTGCACTCGCGCCGCGATCCGAAGCCTTGGGAAAAAAGAATGTTCTCGAGGTTCATGCGTTGGAATTCTAACAATGCCATCGTCGCGACGCGGTTGGTGTAGGCCGCGCCCGTTATCGTGTGCGTGGGCACCGGCGCGTCGCGGCTTGCCGGTGTGCGGGCCGTGTCAGCGACTGCGCAACACCTGTGCGCTAGGCCGATCCAACATCGTCACCGCGCTGACATACAATGGCCCTTTGTTCCCGCGCGTCGGTGAGCTGTTTCGATTTTTCTGATGCAGACATTTCTTGCGTTTGTCGCCGCCCTACTGCTGGTCTTTCTCAATGGTTTCTTCGTTGCCGCGGAATTCTCGCTGGTCAAGCTGCGCGGCACGCGGGTCGCGGCCATTTCCCGGCACTACGGCTGGCGGGGCCGCGTATTGGCGCGCGTGCATGCCCACTTGGATGCTTACCTGTCGGCTTGCCAACTCGGCATCACGCTGGCATCGCTTGGGCTGGGCTGGTTGGGAGAGCCGGCGTTTGCCCATTTGCTGGCCCCGCTGTTCAGCATGCTGCAAATCGTGCCGCCGCTTGCCGACGCGATCGCGCTGGCGCTAGCGTTCCTGATCATTTCGTTTCTGCATATTGTGGCAGGTGAGCTTGCGCCGAAATCGCTCGCTATCCGGATGCCGGAGCGCGCCGGCCTGCTGACTGCCGTGCCGCTATACCTGTTCTACTGGATCATGTATCCGGCCATTGCATTGCTCAATGTCAGCTCGAACCGGATGCTCGCGTGGTTTGGCCTGTCGGATGCCGGACAGGCCGAAGCGCCGTATGGTCGTGACGAGCTGAAGCTGATCGTGCGCGCGAGCCGGTCGCATCGGCAGTTCTCGAGCGACGAGCTGAGTACGTTGTCGCACTCGCTGGAGTTCGGCGAGCTGACTGCATCGGACCTGATGCGTCCGTTGCGCGACGCGGTGAGCTTTAACGTGGGTCTGTCATTCGACGCAAACCTGGCGTTGGCGGCAAAGAGTCGCTACAGCCGGTATCCGCTATTCGACGAAAGTGGCGACAAGGTGCTTGGCATGGTCGACGTGAAAGACTTGCTGTTTCGTCGTCTCGAAGGGCATACATCGCGCGACCTACGCGAGCTTGCGCGCCCCGTGCTCGAGGTGTTGCCGGAGATGCCCGCGCTCGAGTTGCTGCGGCGCTTTCGCTCGGGTGCGCCTCACTTTGCGGTGATTGGGCGTCCCGGGCTCAAGCCGGTCGGTTTCGTCACGTTGCCGGACCTGCTTGCGGCGCTGGTCGGCCAAATCCGGGACGATACGCGCGCCACTGACGTGGAATGGCAACGGCAGCCGGATGGCAGCGTGATCGGTCGCGGCAGCCTGTCGATCGTCTCGCTCGAGCACCTGTTGGGCGTGGACTTTGGTGAGCAGTCGGCCGAGTCGGTCGGCGGCATGATCCTGGACAAACTGGGCGAATTGCCGCAGCAGGGGCAGAGCGTGGACTTTGGCTCATGCCTGATTACCGTCAACGAACGGGTCGGTCCGCGCATCGTGACGGTCAAGGTCTGGCCGAAAGCGCCGCAGGGCGCGCAAGCTTAGCAGCGCCGATCGCCATTGATCCCGTCAGCCTGCCGGGTTTCACGCCGCCGGCCGGGCCATCGAGTTGGCACATCGACGAAAGAAAACCCCGTGAGACGTTGATCTCACGGGGTTTGTCCGCATACTGCGGCCTATGCCGAAATACTGTTGGTGCCCGGGGCCGGAATCGAACCGGCACGCCTTGCGGCGGGGGATTTTCTTCCCACTTCGGCTTTCGCCGCCGCCCACTCGGAGAGAGGACGTTCGTGGTCTGGAGCACGCCTTCACCTTAGCCTATTGGCCTTAGGTGCCCGCSGTCTGCTCTCTACACCTTCCAAGACGCCTCACGGCGCCAAGGCTTGGCTCGGCATTAGCTCGGACTCGCGTCCAGGGCCTTCACCGAGTTTGACGGGCTTCACCTCCGGGGTTTCCCCCGAAGGGCTCAAATTTGGTCTGAGTCCCCTGCGTCTACCAATTTCACCACCCGGGCAAAACGGTGAAGCAGCTTGCAACACTACCTCACACTCACTATCCGTGAGCGATGCTGATCCGCGTAGGATCGAAGTCACCACGCGGCGCAAACCGTGATTATGTCGTAATTCGACACGCTCGGCAAGCATGTCGGTCATGAGTGTCGTGAGCCCATGCATTGTCCGGGTCTGTAGCACGTCATGTGTCCGGTTTGGAGGGGCATAGGGCGCCACCGGTGAGCGGGGCACGTTGCTGAAAGGAAACCCGGAAGATGAGATTCGAAGCAGTCTACAGCGACTGGTAGAACAAGCGGCTCACGCAGGCTGAGGAGGCGGCACGGCTATTGAGGGTTGGCGAGTGCACGTTTGGGCGGCAGAGGGGCGCGACGAGGCCGATGGCCTGCACGGGCTAATCGACAAACGACTATGTCAAGTCTCGCACAAACGCTTACCGGCGCATGCGCCAGTGATCAGCGACAACCCGTTGCTTTGTGCTGCGGTATGGCGTCACCGTACGGCGCCTTTTGTTGTATTCAGTCATGCGGTTTTCCTGAGGATGGCGATGGCGTGTAGCGCGATGTCGCGCGAAGCATGACGCGGTAAGAGGCCCGCTCACCATGCATACAAATCGGCGTTGCCCCGCATCGCCTGCTCAATCAGCTTGCGGTTCAGTGTCGGCGAGAGCAATTCGATAAATGTATAGATGTAGCCGCGCAGGTAGGTACCTTGCTTCAATGCAACCCGTGTGGTGTTGGTGCCGAACAGGTGGCCAACAGGAATCGCGCGTAGCGGCCGGTCGCGCTGCGCGTTGAATGCGACGTCAGCCATGATCCCCACGCCCAGGCCCAGTTCGACATAGGTCTTAATGACATCCGCGTCGATCGCCTCAAGGATGATGTCGGGTGTGAGTCCACGCAAAGCGAACGCTTGGTTAATCTTCGAGCGCCCCGCGAACGCGTTGTCATAGGTGATCAACGGAAATTGCGCGAGATCGTCCAGCGTGATCTGCTCCTTTTTGTCAAGCAACGCATGTTCGGGCGGTGTGACCGCCAAATGATGCCACTGGAATGCCGGCAGCGAGACCAGGTCCTTGTACGTTGAGATGGCCTCGGTTGCGATGGCTAGGTCAGCCTGGTCGTGCAGGACCATTTCGGCGACCTGGGTCGGGTTGCCTTGCAAAATCGACAGGTGCACCTTCGGAAACCGCTTTTTGAATTCGGCCACCGCCCGCGGCAGTGAATACCGCGCCTGCGTGTGGGTAGCGGCGATCACCAGATTGCCTTGGTCCTGCGCTGCGTAATCCTTCCCGACTCTTTTTAGGTTTTCGACCTCTTGTAGGATTTTTTCCACCGAGGACAAGATGATCCTGCCGGGTTCGGTCAACGAGCGCACGCGCTTGCCGTGCCGGGTGAAGATCTCGACGCCAAGCTCGTCCTCCAACTCGATGATCGCCTTCGATACGCCGGGCTGCGAAGTGTACAAGGCCTTGGCCGCCTCAGTTAAGTTGAAATTCTGACGGACGGCCTCGCGCACGAACCGGAACTGATGCAGGTTCATATATAACCCTTCCGCATAAGGACAGAATTTTTTAGTCGTTTGACGTATAAAGCGAGTCTATTACGATTTCCCAGTTTTCCCAATATCGATATCTGTTTTTGTGCTTTGCAAATGGCGGATTATTCGAACGGGACGGCGGCGCGCAGGGGGTCCCAGGAAGGGTGGACCGGCGCAGTGCACCGTCGGCGCGCAACGCACATGAAAGACTGGGGCCCCCATGTATCAATACGACCAGTACGACCAGACAAGCGTCGACGAGCGTGTCCGGCAGTATGCCGACCAAGTCCGCCGGCGTTTGTCTGGAGAACTGACCGAGGAAGAATTCCGCCCGCTGCGATTGCAAAACGGGTTGTACATGCAGCGGCACGCCTATATGCATCGTATTGCGGTTCCGTACGGCAACCTGCGCAGCGACCAGCTGCGGATGCTGGCGCGCATTGCACGCGAGCACGATCGCGGCTACGGCCATTTCTCGACGCGCTCGAACATGCAGTTCAACTGGATCAAACTGGAGGAAACGCCGGAGATCCTGAGCAAGCTCGCGTCGGTGCAGATGCACGCGATCCAGACCTCGGGCAACTGTATCCGTAACATCACCGCTGACCAGTTCGCCGGCGTCGCGCCGGACGAGATCGTCGATCCGCGGCCATGGGCCGAGTTGCTGCGCCAATGGTCCACATTCCATCCCGAATTTGCGTGGCTGCCGCGCAAGTTCAAGATCGCCGTTGCCGGCGCGACGCAGGATCGTGCCGCTGTGCAGTTGCACGACCTAGGCGTTTATCTGAAGCGCGATGCTGATGGCGAGGTGATGTGCAGCGTGTTGGTGGGTGGCGGCATGGGCCGCACGCCAATTCTGGGCTCGATCATCAAGGAAGATCTGCCGTGGCAGCACCTGCTGACGTATTGCGAGGCCGTGCTGCGGGTGTATAACCGGTTCGGCCGTCGCGATAATTTGTTCAAGGCTCGGATCAAGATCCTAGTTAAGGCGCTCGGCAAAGACAAGTTTTCGCAGCAGGTGGAGCAGGAGTGGCAGCACTTAAAGGACGGCCCGTCGACGCTGACCCGCGACGAGGTGCAGCGCGTCGCGCAGCATTTCGCGCCGCCCCCGTATGAAAAGCTGTCCGATACCGACGCGTCGTTCGAACAGCACTTACTGGAGAACCGGGCATTCGCACGCTGGGTCGAGCGCAATGTGTCCCCCCATCGCGTGCCGGGCTATGCCGCGGTGACGTTGTCGTTGAAGCCTGGCGCCATGTGGAATTATCAGCCGCCGGGCGACGTGACCGATACGCAGATGGAAGCGCTCGCCGATTGGGCCGATGTGTACAGCTTCGGTCAGCTGCGCGTATCGCACGAGCAAAACCTGATCCTTGCGAACGTGAAGCAGCGCGATTTGTACACGCTATGGGAAAAGGCCCGCGAAGTCGGCTGCGGCGCGCCGAACGTCGGGTTGCTTACCGACATCATTGCCTGTCCGGGCGGTGATTTCTGCTCGCTGGCCAACGCGAAGTCGATCCCGATCGCGCAGGCAATCCAGCAGCGCTTCGACGATCTGGATTACGTGTACGACCTGGGCGAGCTGTCGTTGAACATCTCCGGCTGCATGAACTCGTGCGGCCACCATCACGTCGGCAATATCGGCATTCTGGGCGTGGACAAGGATGGCTCCGAGTGGTACCAGGTCTCGCTTGGCGGTGAGCAGGGCAACGCATCGGCACTGGGCCGGGTGATCGGGCCGTCGTTCGCCGCCGACGAGGTGCCAGAGGTCATCACCAAGGTGATCGATACGTTCGTCGAGCATCGTGTCGAGGACGAACGTTTCATCGATACGTATAAGCGGATCGGCATGGCGCCGTTCAAGCAACGGGTGTACGCGGCGCGTCAACCGGCGCATGCGTGAGGTGGAAGATGACTCAAGCCATTGAAAAAATCATCCGACAACGCCAGGTCGTGGACGACGACTGGAGCGTCGTGCGTGTCGCGCAGGACGGCTCGCTGCCGGTCGTCCGGTCATTGCCGGCGGGCCGCGTTATCGTGCCGCTGCCCTACTGGCAAGCCGAGCGTGACGCGTTGCTCGCCGCACGCGACAAGTCGCAGCGCGGCGTGTGGCTCGCGCCGGACAGCGAGCCGGCCGAGTTGGCCGACGACCTAGAACACATTGCGCTGGTCGCCGTGGATTTTCCGGTGTTCCGTGACGGGCGGGGCTATAGCATCGGGCGGCTGTTGCGCGAGCGCTATGGCTGGAAGGGGCAGTTGCGGGCGATCGGCGATGTGTTGCGCGATCAACTGCTGTACCTGTCACGCTGCGGCTTCGATGCGTTTGCGGTGCGTGCGGACAAGGATATCCATGACGCGTTGAAGGCGTTCGACGAGCTGAGCGTATGCTATCAGGGCGCGTTCGACGAGCCGCGCCCGTTATTCCGGCGCCGCGCGCAAGCCGCGGCGGTCAGCCACGCGAGCGCGGTGGGCCAGCCATGAGCGAAACCGTCGTCACGTTCGGGCGTGCGGCGCCGAGCGATCCGCTCGTACACGCCGAGTCGCTCACGCCGCAGCGCGAGCAGCGCATCGAGAGGCTCGATGCGCTGCTCGCCACGATTGCGGCGAGCCACACGTGTGTGAAGTTTGCCAGTAGCCTGGCCGCCGAGGACATGCTACTGACCCATGCGATTCTGTCGCGCAACCTGCCGATTATCATTTTCTCGCTGAATACGGGCCGGCTGCATGCCGAAACGGTCAGCATGATCGAGCAGGTCCGGCAGCGTTATGGCTACGTCATCGAACAATGGCATCCGCAGCAGGGGGCGGTCGACGCGTATATCAGCGAGCATGGGCTGAATGCGTTTTACGACAGCATCGAGCTGCGCAAGCGGTGTTGCGAGATCCGCAAGGTCGAGCCATTAAATCACGCGCTGGCTGGCGCGCAAGCGTGGGTGACCGGGCAGCGGCGTGAGCAATCGGTCACCCGTGCGCAACTGCCTGAACGAGAGCAGGATGGGGCACGCGGCATCGCAAAGTACAACCCGCTCGCCGACTGGACCGAGGCCGACGTCTGGGCCTATCTGAAGGCGTACGACGTGCCGGTCAATCCATTGCATGCGCGCGGTTACCCAAGCATCGGCTGCGAGCCGTGCACGCGCGCGATCCGCGCCGGCGAGGATCGTCGCGCCGGACGCTGGTGGTGGGAAAGCCGCGACTCGAAGGAGTGTGGGCTGCATCCGGGCGCGCCAGCCCGAGCTTGAACCGAATCGAAGCATTGAGGACGACTATGAGCACGTTGCTCGAACCGACGGACACCACCCCGCGCCACAACACGGCCACGCGCCTAGACCACCTGGATTGGCTTGAGGCGGAATCGATCCATATTCTGCGCGAGTTAGTGGCCGAATGCGCAAGGCCGGCGCTGCTGTTCTCCGGCGGCAAGGATTCGGTCGTCGTGCTGCATCTCGCACTCAAGGCCTTCGGCCTCGGCTCCGGGCGCCGCACGCAGTTGCCTTTTCCGCTGGTGCATATCGACACGGGGCATAACTACCCCGAGGTCATTGAGTTCCGGGACCGCCGGGCCGCGCAGATCGGCGCGCAACTGGTCGTGGGCCACGTCGAGGACTCGATCCGGCGCGGCACGGTGCGGCTGCGGCACGAAACCGATTCGCGCAACGCCGCGCAGGCGGTGACGTTGCTGGAGACGATTGACGCACACCGCTACGACGCGATGATCGGCGGCGCGCGCCGCGACGAAGAGAAGGCTCGGGCAAAGGAGCGGATTTTCTCGTTTCGGGACGAGTTCGGCCAATGGGACCCGAAAGCGCAACGGCCGGAGCTGTGGCGCTTGTTCAACACGCGCCTGCATCCGGGCGAGCACCTGCGTGTGTTCCCGATCTCGAATTGGACCGAACTTGACGTGTGGCAGTACATCGCGCGTGAAAACCTCGAATTGCCGTCGATCTACTATGCGCACGAGCGCGAGATCGTTCGCCGCAACGCTCTGCTGGTGCCGGTCACACCGCTCACGCCCAAGCGCGACGGAGAAACCAGCGAGTCCTTGCGGGTGCGATTTCGCACCGTCGGCGACATCAGTTGCACCTGCCCCGTCGCCAGCGACGCGGACACGGTCGAAAAGATCATTGCCGAGACCGCGGTGACGCAGATCACCGAACGCGGCGCGACCCGAATGGATGACCAAACCTGCGAGGCGGCGATGGAGCAGCGCAAGAAGCAAGGATATTTTTGAGTGCCTGACTGGTCCCCTGACCCGATACGAATTGACGTAAAACACCATGAGCCTGAACCAGACCGAAGACCTCGGCGTACTGCGTTTCATCACCGCCGGCAGTGTCGATGACGGCAAGAGCACGCTGATCGGGCGCTTGCTGTATGACAGCAAGGCCGTATTGTCCGACCAGTTGTCGGCCCTGTCGCGCGCGAAGAACAAGCGCGCCGTCGGTGAGGACATCGACCTGTCGCTGTTGACCGATGGACTGGAGGCCGAGCGTGAGCAGGGGATCACGATCGATGTGGCATACCGGTACTTTGCCACTGTCAAGCGCAAGTTCATCATCGCGGACACGCCGGGGCATGAACAATACACGCGCAACATGGTGACGGGTGCGTCAACCGCACACGCGGCGATCATCCTGGTAGACGCGACGCGGGTGAGTGTGAACGATGCGGCGCGCACGCAGCTGCTGCCGCAGACCAAGCGCCATAGCGCGATCGTCAAGTTGCTGGGCTTGCCGCACGTGATCGTCGCGGTCAACAAGATGGATCTAATCGAGTTTAGCGAGGCACGCTTCAATCAGATTCGCGATGCGTACGTTGAGCTGGCCGCGCAGTTGGGCCTGGCCAACGTGCGCTTTGTGCCGGTTTCGGCGCTCAAGGGCGACAACGTTGTCGCCGCGAGCGAGCGCATGCCGTGGTATGCCGGCGAGCCGCTATTGGATATGCTGGAGTCGCTGCCGGTGGACCAGCAGGTGAACGCGGCGCTGCGTCTGCCGGTGCAGTGGGTCGCGCGGCAGGACGGCGCGCAGGCGGACGATTTTCGCGGCTACATGGGGCGCGTCGAATCTGGCGAGATCGAGGTCGGGCAGACCGTGGCCGTGTTGCCGGCCCAGCGCCGGGCGAGCGTGGTGCAGATCATCGTGCCGGTGTCAGGTGGCACCGCCTCGGTTGACCGGGCGTTTGCTGGCCAATGCGTGACGGTGTGTCTGGCCGAGGATATCGACGTATCACGTGGCGATACGCTGGTGGCCGCGGACGATGTCCCGACGCCGGCCCGCAAGCTGCAGGCGGACCTGTGCTGGTTCGACGACGCGCCGTTGTCGCTGCAACGCAAGTACCTGCTCAAGCAGACGAGCGCGACCGTGTTTGCACGCGTCAGTGCGATCGAGCGGGTGCTCGACGTGCATACGTTGTCGCATGCCACTGGGCGGGATGCATTGGCAATGAACGATATCGGCACGGTGTCCCTGACGCTGCAAAAGCCGGTAGTCGTGGATACGTACGATAGTCATCCGGGTACCGGGGCGTTCGTGCTGATCGACGAGGCGACCCACCAGACGGTCGCTGCTGGCATGATCCGTGCCTATTCGGCGTGATGTATCCTATTGTGATCCGGTGATCGCGAACGGACAGGAGCGATGATGGGTAAAGTGTACTTGATCGGTGCGGGACCCGGTGCGTCGGATCTCATCACGGTGCGCGGCGCACGCATGCTGGGCATCGCCGATGTGGTGCTGCATGATGCACTGGTCGAGCCGGGCATGCTCGAGCACGCGCCGCAGGCCCGTAAGATCGCGGTCGGTAAGCGGTGCGGCCAGCGCTCGAGTGCACAGCATTTCATCAACAAGCAGCTCATCGATGCGGCGCGCGAATACGCACGGGTCGTGCGGCTCAAGGGCGGCGACCCGATGCTGTTTGGCCGCGCCGACGAAGAAATCCGTGCGCTGGAGGCAGCTGGCATCGACTACGAGATCGTGCCCGGTATCACTGCTGCACTGGCCAGCGCGGCGACGTTGCGCCGGTCATTGACGCTGCGCGGTGTCGCGCGCAGCGTCGCATTCGCCACGCACAGCCGGGCGCCCGGGTCCGACGAGATCCGCGAGCGCGTCAATGCGGATTCGCTGGTCTACTACATGGGACGCGACAGTGCCGCGACGATTGCGCGGCAACTGATCGATGCCGGCCGTTCGCCGTGCACGCCGGTGACGATCGTCGAGGCGGCGACCACCGAACGTGAGCGTACGCTGACATTGACGCTTGGCGAGATGGCGCACGGCCGCGCGCAGCCTTGGTTCGACCCTTCCCAGCCGAGCCTGCTGATGATTGGCGACGCGTTTGCGCCGCGCGAGGCCTTCGGTACAGGCGGCGTCATCGATACCGCATCGCAGGCACGGCCGGTCACACCGCCGGCACTGCCACTGCCGGTGCTGCAATTCGCCGCATGAGCCGCGTGTTCGGCGGCATCATGCCCGGCATGAGCTTGCCGCTGTTCGCGCACCGCCGCACCGGCGCGGTGACGCTTCACTCGTTGCACGCTTCACCGGTGGTACGTGCTTGCGCGGTGCTACGTCGCGTAGTGGTTAGCGTTAGCGGGATTCGTGCAGGGCGCGCTCGCAGCATGCCGCGATCGCGAGCAACACCGCTTCGTCCTCGCCGATGGACGACGCGCAATCGATCCGCACGTGCGGATGGGTGAGGCGAGCCTGATTGAGCAACGGCGGCAAGTCGCGTCGCACGTGGCCGCCCTGGCCCATCAACACCGGCACAATGACGATCCGGTCGCATCCGCGAGCGACCTGCGCTGCAATCGCGGCCTGAAGCGACGGTTGCATCAGTCCCAAGAATGCGAGTGACACCGGGCCCTCGTCCTGCTGCGCGCGGCGGCGCGCCCTCACTAGCGACGCGACCCGCTCGAACGGCTCGGCCCAGCGCGAATCGCGTGCGCCGTGGCCGAGCAAAATTAATCCGCTACTTGATGCTGACATGACGATACTCTTAGTCGATCACGTACCGCGCCGGCACGATGATGCTATCGAGATGACACCGGCGCGGGCGTCAGTGGCGATCGGCCCAGCGCAGCGCGAATAATCCCAACGCAAGATAGATCAGGCCGGGTGTTGCGGCGGTCAACGGCGCGGGCCAGGTGTTGAGTGTGCCGATGTGCGAGAACAGCGTGTTGAACAACTGGAAGCTCATGCCAAGCATGATGCCGCCGAATACCTTGACGCCGACGACGCCCGCACGCGTATGCAGGTAGGCAAACGGCAGCGACAGCACCAGCATTACCAATACGGCGAACGGATAGAGCACCTTGCGCCACAGCGCAATCACATAGCGTTGCGCATCCTGGTGATTCTCGCGCAAATGCTGCACGTACGAAAACAGGTTGGTCATCGACATCCGGTCCGGCGCGACCAGCAATACCGACAGGATCTGCGGGGTCAGCTCGGAGCGCATCGGGTACTCCGGCATCGAGACCTGCGCGGACTTATACACGGGATTGAGCACGTCCTTGGCTGTCGCGGCGGCTGGCGCCACATCATGCAGCTGCGTTTCCGTCACGCCCTTGAGCAGCCACTGGCCCGGCCGCATGTAGCGGCCGCTCTGCGCCGTGCGCACGTCCGCAAGACGGAATTGTGAATCGAATTCATAGATCCGCACGTTCGAAATGGTCGCGTCCGGCTTCAGTTCTCCCACGTTCACGAACCGCGTGACCTGTGCGGTGGCGCCATTGCCCGGCACTGTATCCTTGACCCACACGCCCGATTGGAAATTGCTTGATACCGACGAGCCGAGCGCCTCTAGGCGCACGCGCTCGGACAACTGGTCGGTGTAGGGGCCGATGATTTCGCCGATCACGAAGGTCAGCACGACGATCGGCACGCCGATTTTCAGCAATGAGCCGAGCGCGCGATGCGTGGACAGCCCTGAGACGCGAAAAATCGTGAATTCGGAACTGGCCGCCATCTGCGCGAACACGTAGATGGCGCTGATCAGTGCGGCGACCGGGATGATCTCGTAGAACCGCGACGGCGTCTGCAGCATCACGCGCAGCACCGCATAGCTGAACTTGTAGTTGCCGTGCCCGACGGCGTTCAGTTCGCTGATCAGGTCGAAGAAGAAAAACAACCCTGAGAACGCGAACAGGATGAATGCAAAGGTTAGGTAGACCTGCTTGGCAAGGTACCTTTCGTAGAGGCGCATCGTTCAGCCTCCGGATGCCGCGCGCAGCGCCGGGCGCCGCAGCAGCGGACGGTTGCGCACGCGCAACCAGAATACGAAGACGACGATTGCCGAGACGATCACGTGCAGTCCCAGCAGCCCGGGCACGAACGCGACCTTGCCTTGCTCGATCCAGGCCTGAACCAGGTTCATCAGGTTCGAATACGTTAGGTAGATAAGCACTGCGAGCACCAGATTGATTGTGCGGCCGCGCCGCGGGTTCTGGTACGCGAGTGGAATGGCCAGCAGCATCAGGTTCAGCGCAGTCAACGGCAGGCCGGCCCGCCACGCGAACTCGGCCAGATGGGTAGGGTTGGGCTCGCGCAGCAGCGTGGCCGTCGGCAGGCTGGTGGTCGTCGGCCGGTTCACCAGTTGTCGGCTTTGGATCTTCACCCCGTAGCGCGCGAATTCCATGATGCGGAAATCGGGTTTGCCCGGCTCGCCATCGTAGCGGCGTCCGTTCTCCAACACGACGAAGCGGTCGCCATTCGGGTGGATTTCCGTATGGCCGGTCTTGGAGACAACGACGTTGACTTTGCCGTTTTCCGTGCTCGTCACAAATACGTTTTCGACGCGTCCTTGATCGGGACTCATCTTCTCGATGAAGAACACCCGATGGTTCGCGGCGGATTCGCGAAATTGGCCGGGCGCGAGCAGCGACACCTCGTCGCGCTGCTGAAAGCGCTCGCGGATCAGCTTGCTTTGCTCGTTCGCCCACGGCCAGCCGACGAAGGCAAAAAAGGCGATCAGCACGACGATCGGCGCGGCAAACGTGGCGATCGGCTTGATCAGCCGGGTCAGGCTCACGCCGCACGAAAGCCAGACCACCATCTCGGAGTCGCGGTACCAGCGCGTGAGCACGAACAGGATTGACACGAACAGCGTCGCAATCAGCATCACCGCCACATAGCTGATCATCGTCAAGCCGATCAGCACGACGACATCGCGGGGATCGATCTGGCCCGAGGCGGCAAAGCCGACGATGCGGATCATCATCGTCGTCAGCACGAGGGTGAGCAGCACGAGGAAAACCGCGCCGGCCGTATAGGCGAGTTCGCGCTGCAAGGAGCGTTCAAGAATCATCTGGTCACATCATGTTCGTGTCCCGGCTGCCGGCTTGGACCACGATGGCGAGTCGGGATTCACCGCCCGTCCACGACGGGCGTTTGCACGCGCGTGACGCACGTGGACCGGTCCATCGAAGGAGGAGATCCGGCGCCAGCCACGCCGCGGCAGGAAAAATAGCGGATAATTGCGGCTTGGTTTGACTAACAGCCCAGGATTCTAGCCAAGGACGAGCGCGATGGACTTTAGCACAAAAGCTTGTGATTGGAACAAAGCCGCGGACAGCGCGTTGCTGAACGCAAAGTCGGATTGCATCGTGGTCGGCGTATTCGATGCGCGGACGCTGTCCGGCGCCGCACAAAAGCTTGATGCCGCGACCCAGGGGCTGGTCAGCCGCCTGGTCAAGAGCGGTGACCTGGATGGCAAGGCCGGCTCGACGCTGATGCTGCATGCAGTGGCCGGCATTGGCGCGTCGCGCGTGTTGCTAGTGAGCCTAGGCAAGCAGGACGCGCTGGGCCCGAAGACGTTCACCGATGCGGCGCGCGCGGCGTGGCGTGCAGTGTTGGCCACGCGCGCGGTGAGCGTGACATGGGCGCTCGCGCAGGTGGCGGTCAACGACCGTGAGGCCAGCTGGAGCGCGCGTGTGAGCGCGTTGACGCTGCGCGAGCTGACCTATCAATACACGCAGACTAAGTCCAAGTCGGCGACCGACGCGGCCCATGGCGGCGCAGTGAAGAAGGTGATCGTGGTGGTGGACCCGGCACACGAGAAGGCGGCGCGCGTCGCGTTGAAGCAGGGCGTGGCGATCGCTAATGGCATGGATTTGACCCGTGAACTGGGCAACCTGCCCAGCAATATTTGCACGCCAACGTACCTGGCCGGTGTCGCGAAACAACTGGCGAAGGACTGGAAGCTAAAGGTTGAGGTGCTGGGCCAGAAGCGGATCGAGGCGCTGAAGATGGGCGCGTTTCTGTCGGTCGCCAAGGGCTCGGCGCAGCCGCCGCAGTTCATCGTGCTGCAGCACCATGGCGCTGGGGCGAAGCAGGCGCCGGTGGTGCTGGTCGGCAAGGGCATCACATTCGACTCGGGCGGCATCTCGATCAAGCCGGGTGAAGGCATGGACGAGATGAAATACGACATGTGCGGCGCCGGCTCGGTGCTCGGCACGTTCCGCGCGATCGCCGAGATGGGGCTGAAGCTGAACGTCGTCGGCCTAATCCCGACGTGCGAGAACATGCCCAGCGGCAGTGCGAACAAGCCGGGCGACATCGTGACCAGCCTGTCCGGCCAGACGATCGAGATCCTGAACACCGACGCCGAGGGACGGCTAATCCTGTGCGATGCGCTCACGTACGCGGAGCGCTTTAAGCCGGCTGCCGTGATTGACATCGCGACGCTGACGGGCGCCTGCGTGATCGCGCTGGGACACCATAATAGCGGCTTGTTCTCGAAGGATGACGCGTTGGCCGATGCGTTGCTCGCGGCCGGCCGTCACGCGTCGGATCTCGCGTGGCGGTTGCCGCTGGACGACGAATACCAGGAGCAGTTGAAGTCGAATTTCGCGGACATGGCCAACATTGGTGGGCGGCCAGCCGGCAGCGTAACGGCCGCGTGTTTTCTCGCGCGTTTTGCGCAGGCCTACCCGTGGGCGCACCTGGACATCGCCGGCACCGCGTGGAAGAGCGGCAGCGCAAAGGGCGCAACGGGCCGCCCCGTGCCGCTGCTCACGCAATTTTTGATCGATCGCGCGAAGTGATGCTCGCCGAAGCACACCGCGCCGCATCCATGAACCAGCGAGGGTTGGGCTGTCGATGACCCGTGTGGACTTTCACACCCACGTCGCGGATCCACTGAGCTATGCGTGCCGGCTGGCGCGCAAAGCCTACCAGGCCGCGCAGCCGCTCGTCGTGCTGGGCGAGCCCGCCGTGCTGCGCGCCTTCGACGAGCGGCTGTGGACGTTCTCGCCGCTGGACTTCATCCCGCATTGCATGGCCGACTCGGCGCTGGCCGGCGAGACGCCGGTGGTGCTGACCACTGATCTGGATCAGGCGCCGCACTACGCAATTTTGCTCAACTTAGGCAGCGCGGTGCCGCCGCAATTCGCGCGCTTCGAACGGTTGCTCGAGGTTATCGGCAATGACGAGCACGGGCTCGCGGCTGGGCGCGAACGGTACCGTTTCTATCGGGACCGCGGCTACACGTTGAACATGTACAAGCAAGGCGAGTGACGCACGCATTGTGCCGCCGCATGCGCCCGCGCGATGCACATGACACGGGCAGTGCAACGCGCAGCAACGCTGGAAGCGGTCCAATGCGCGGGATGCCGATCAGCGCTTTCGTCATTCCCCGTTTTATTGTGGTCGGTGGTGTGACGTGAGGATACGGGTCCCGGCGCGAGGCCGCCGGAACCTGCGCTGCGCGGTTCAGCCGGTGACCGCGCCTTTGTCGGCCGGGCGCGCGAGCGCGGCATACTTGGCCAGCACGCCGCGGGTATAACGTGGCTTGGGCGGAGTCCATGCGGCGCGGCGACGCGCCAGTTCGGCCTCGTCGACGTTTAATTGCAGCAGGAGCTGGTGCGCGTCGATCGTGATCGAGTCACCTTCCTGTACCAGCGCAATTGTGCCGCCTGCGAAGGCTTCCGGCGCTACGTGGCCGACCACCATGCCCCAGGTGCCGCCGGAGAAGCGTCCGTCGGTGATGAGCCCGACCGATTCGCCCAGCCCCTTGCCGATGATGGCGGAGGTCGGCGCGAGCATTTCCGGCATGCCGGGCCCACCCTTGGGGCCGAGATAGCGCAGCACCATTACGTCACCGGCCTTAATCCGGTCCGCCAGAATCGCCTCGAGCGCACTTTGCTCGTCATCGAACACGCGGGCTGGCCCCGTGATGACGGGGTTTTTCAGGCCGGTGATCTTCGCGACCGCGCCGGACTCGGCCAGATTACCTTTCAGGATCGCCAGATGCCCCTCGCTATACAGCGCCTTGTCGATCGGGAAGATCACCTGCTGGTCCGTGCGGGGCTGGCTCGGCACGTCCTTCAGTTCGTCAGCGATCGTCTTGCCGGTGATCGTCATGCAGTCGCCGTGTAGCAGGCCGGCGTCCAGCAAGATCTTCAGCACTTGCGGAACGCCGCCGGCGCGATGCAGGTCGGTCGCCACGTATTGGCCGGACGGCTTCAGATTGCAGAGCACCGGCACGCGCTTGCGGATGCGCTCGAAGTCATCGATCGTCCACTCGACCTCGGCGGCGTGCGCGATGGCCAGATAGTGCAGCACCGCGTTCGTCGAGCCGCCGGTCGCCATGATCAGCGAATACGGCGTTCTCGATCGATTGGCGCGTGATGATGTCGCGCGGCTTCAAGTCGTTTTTTACCGCTTCGACGAGCACGCGCGCCGATTCGGCAGCGGACGCGACCTTCTCGTCGTCCGGATTGGCCATCGTCGACGAGTACAGCAGTGACATGCCCAGCGCCTCGAACGACGAACTCATCGTGTTCGCGGTGTACATGCCGCCGCACGAGCCGGTGCTCGGACAGGCGTTGCGCTCGACCCCGTCAAAGTCCTTTTGCGTCATGCGTCCCGCGGTGAACTCGCCGACCGCTTCGAACGACGACACGATCGTCAAATCCTTGCCTTTCCAGTGACCCGGACGGATCGTGCCGCCGTAGACATAGATGCCTGGCACGTTCATCCGGGCCAGCGCCATCATGCCACCCGGCATGTTCTTGTCGCAGCCGCCGATGACCACCACACCATCCATCCACTGCCCCTGCACGCAGGTCTCGATGGAATCGGAGATCACTTCGCGCGACACCAGTGAGTACTTCATGCCTTCCGTGCCCATCGACATGCCGTCCGAGATCGTCGGCGTGCCGAACGTCTGCGCATTGGCGCCGGCGTCCTGGATCGCGCCGACTGCCGCGTCGGCGAGCCGTTGCAGTCCCGCGTTGCACGGCGTGATCGTTGAATGCGCGTTGGCAATGCCGATCATCGGCTTGTCAAAATCTTCCTTCTTATAGCCGAGCGCGTAATACATCGAGCGGTTTGGCGCACGGGCGACGCCTTGAGTGATGTTCTTTGAACGACGGTTGTACGGCATGGGGGCACCTCCTATAGCTTTGCGTGACAGCATGCAGCGTCGCGAATCAAATGTCCAATATATTATTTGAGGCTAATAAAGTCGTAAAATGTATCAGTTTCCACTCTGCCTTCGCGTATGTCCTTCGATTTGCGCCAATTGCGCTACTTTGTCACGCTGGCCGAGGAACAGCACTTCAGCCGGGCGGCGGCCCGGCTCGCGATGACCCAGCCGCCGCTGTCGCAGGCGATTCGCTTGCTGGAGGACGCACTCGGCGTGCGTCTGTTCGAGCGCACCAAACGCTCGGTCGAGTTGACCCCGGTGGGTGCCGCGCTGCTGCCCGAAGTGCGGCGGGTGCTGGCCGCCGCCGATGCGTTGGCGCCGCTCGCGCGCAGTCTGGCGCAGGGCGAGACCGGGGTGCTTGCGCTGGCGTTCGTGTCGAGCGCCGACTATGGGCTGCTGCCCGGCCTGTTGCGGCAATTCGGCGAACGTTTTCCGCGCGTCAGGCTTCAGTTGCTCGAGGCGACCAGTGATGTGCAGATTGACGAACTGGTGGCCGGACGTATCGACGCGGGCATTGTGATCCCACCGATTCCGCCCCGTCATGCGGCCGCGCTGTCGTATCTGCCGATCGCGCGTGAGCCATTGATCGTCGCCATGTCGTGCGACCTGGCCCAGGCGCTGGACACGGCGCACGACCAGGCGGAAATCGAGTTGGCGCAGTTCGCCGACGTGCCGCTGGTGATTTTCCCGCGGCGTTTGGCGCCCGCGTTTTATGACATCATAATGGGCTGCTACAAGGCTGCGGGCGTCGTGCCGCGGATCGGCCAGGAAGCGATCCAAATGCAGACGATCGTCAGCCTTGTGTCGGCCGGCATGGGCGTTGCGCTGGTGCCGCAATCGCTTCACAACTTGCGGCGCACGGGCGTCGTCTACCGAGCGCTGCGCGGTGCGCTGCCGGTCGTCGAAACGGGCCTGGTATGGCGCACGGGCGATGTCAGCCCGGTACTGGCGGGCTTCATCGACGTCGTGCGCGCGCATGCGCTATCGATCCCTTGACCTCCCACTGATCTCAGATTCCTATCGTGCTGATTCATCCGAATTTCGACCCCGTCGCGATCCACCTCGGTCCGCTCGCGGTGCGCTGGTACGGGTTGATGTACCTGGTCGCGTTCATCGCGGCGATCGTTGTCGGCCGGTTGCGGCTGCGCCTGCCGCATGTCGCGGCGCAAGGCTGGACGTTGCGCGACATCGACGACATGCTGTTCTATGGCGTGCTAGGCACGATCTTCGGTGGCCGCCTCGGCTACGTGCTGTTTTACAAAGCCGACTTCTATCTGGCCCATCCGCTTGACATCTTCAAGGTTTGGGAGGGTGGGATGTCGTTCCACGGTGGCTTTCTCGGCGTGACGCTCGCGATGGCCGTGTTCGCGTACCAACGCAACCGCACGTGGCTGCAGGTCACCGATTTCGTCGCGCCGATGGTGCCGACGGGGTTGGCAGCCGGTCGGTTTGGCAATTTCATCAACGGCGAACTGTGGGGGCGTGTTACGGCACCGGATGCCCCGTGGGCGATGGGATTTCCCGGCGCGGTCAATGAAGATCTGGGGTGGCTCGCGTCGCATCCGCTGCAAGCCGCGCAATGGCACTTGCTGGAAGTGTTCCAGCGCTACCCTATGCTGCCGCGCCATCCGTCACAGCTTTATGAGGTCGCGCTGGAGGGCGGTGTGCTGTTCGTTGTGCTCTGGTGCTTCACGCGCAAGCCGCGTCCGATCGGCGCCGCCTCGGCGCTCTTCCTGCTCGGCTATGGCATGGCGCGCTTCACGGTCGAGTTCGCGCGCGAGCCAGACGACTTTCTCGGATTGCTCGCGTTCAACTTATCGATGGGGCAGTGGCTTTCCCTGCCGATGGTCGTTGTCGGCGCACTGTTGCTCGTCTGGTCCTACAAGCGGGATGCGCGTTTGCTCAGTGCCCGCTCAGCGGACTCGGCCGGCTGACGCACGCTGCGCCGCGCACACGCCCGGGTGCTGGCGCCACGACACGCGTGCGCGGCGAGGGCAGGGGCGGGGGCGGGCAGCGGGCCGGCCGGCGATGATACGTCAGCCTTAGCGCGTCATCTGGATCGAGCCGGATACGTCGACCGTCACCATGCGCTTGCCCGCCTCGATCGGCAGCGGCGCTGTGGCCTTCGCTTCGGCTCTCGCGGGCGCGGCCATCATCATGAACGGTCGCGGGCCACCGCCGGCGCCCCGGTTGATGCGCACTTCCCGGATCGTGTAGCCGCCATAGCCGAACGCTTGCGCGGCGGCTTGCGCCTGGTCGCGGAACGCCGCAATGGCACCCGAGGTCAGCTTGGTTTCCGCGTCGCGGCGCGCCTGCGGTGATAACGAGAACGCCACATTATCCACTTGCATCGTATTGCTCAACTGGCCCGCGAGCCGCGACGCGGCACCGAAGTCGCACGATTCGAGCACGATCTCGGTTCGACCGCGCCAGGCGGCGATCTTGCCGTCGTGGTTAGTCGACGGATAGATCGTGAAGGCGCCGGTTTGCACGGTCACGTTGCTGTCGCGGCGCGCCTGCCGCAGCGCATCGTTGGCGTGCTTGTTCAGTGCCCGGGTCAGGGCGGCAGCATCCTGGCCCTCTTGCTCATAGAACAGTGTGATGCGCACGACGTCCTCTTGCACGTCGATGCTTTGCTCGACGCTCAGCGACAGCACGCCGGATGGCTGTACCACTGGCGCGGCCTGCGCAAGCGCGGCGCCGGGCGCTAAGCTCAGCGTCAGCGGAACACTCACAAGCGCGCATGCAGCCACGATGCCGCGCACACGACGCGCGAGGCGCCGCGAGGGTATGGACTGATTGATCATTCTTAGACTCCCAACGAGGTTGTCGGCTCCGTCGCAGCCCATGCGGCGGACTGTGTCCTATTAGGCAATGCGTGCGGCGGATCGTGCGCTATGAGTTGAGCGTGCGCGATGCGAAGTTCCACGAAACAAAGGCGGGGTCGCACTGCGCCGGTTTTGAGCGGGTGTGGTGCCTCGCGATCTCGCTATCTGGCCTTAGCCAGCGTGTCGGTGATATAGCGCCATTGATCGGGCGTAACTGGCGTAATCGACAGACGGTTGCCGCGCGCCAGCACCTGCATGTCGGCCAGTGCCGCGTGCGTGCGCAACTCGCTCAGCGGAATCAGTCGCAGCTTCTTGACGAAGCGCACATCGACCAGTAGCCAACGTGGTGCGTCACGACGCGACTTGGGATCATAGTAAGGACTGGCGGCATCGAATTGTGTCGGGTCCGGATACGGGCCCGACGCAACTTCGGCCAGGCCCGCGATGCCCGGTTCGGCACAACTGCTGTGATAGAACAGCACGCCGTCGCCGGGCTGCATGCCGTCGCGCATGAAATTACGCGCCTGGTAGTTGCGCACGCCGGTCCACGGCAATGTGCGGGTAGGAGACGCGGCAAGATCGTCGATGCTCGCTTCGTCGGGTTCGGACTTCATCACCCAGTAGTGCATCGCCGTGGGGGACGCTCGAATGAAAAAACGGCATCGAACCACAAAGTTCGATGCCSCCGAATAAGGTCCCCGCCTTGGCCGCTAGGCCGGCATCCTGAACCTAAGGTTCAGAATTGGTCGCAGTTAGCAGCACTTCGGGTACGTCAGACAGAGTGACGCGCACGCCCATGCTGCAAATTTCCGCAACCGTGCACATGGCATTGGTTCAAGGAGTCTATGACCTTGGCGAACCAGGCAGGGAAGCCAAAAAGAACGTATAAGCCGTATCGCTCGTGAACCGCGGTCTGCACAAGCTACGCAACGTGGCGCGGCCTATGCTTGCGTCAAATCATGCTGGCGGATGACTGCCGCGAGCTGATCATTCATTTGACGCATTGTACGCTGGATTTCCTCCGCGGGGAATGCCTCACCGTGCCGCACGCTCTTTTGCAATTGCAGTAGTTCAGAGGCGATCGACAGGGCGGCCATCACCGCGATTCGGTCATGGCCGCGCACGCTGCTCGCGGCGCGGACCTTGTTCATTTCTCGGTCCACGCGCTCGGCCGCCTCGCGCAGCGCGGGCTCGTTTTCGGGCGAGGTAGCGAGCCGATATGATTGGCCGAGAATCGACACTTCGATCTGTTTCGTCGTCATGCGGTTTCTCCTTGGCGATCGTTTCCGGGCGCGGGCGACGGTATGTCACTGGCTTGCGATGGCTGCACATCGAGCGGGGGATCCGGCAGTCGCGGGTGCGGCAGTTTTTCCAGGATCGCGTTCAAGCGGACCTGGGCATCGTCAATCTTCGCGGACAACGTGTCACGTTCGATGCGCAGCGCGTCGCGTTCGCGCTGCGCCTGTTCGAGTTGTGCCCGCAGTGCGTCGCGTTGCGCACGTGCGGCCTCGAGTTGCTGTTCGACGGCTAGCCGCGCTTGACGGTTCCGGTCGCTGATCTCGACCAGTCGACCGATGTTCTGGGACAAATTTTCAAGTTCGGTGAGCATCGTTGCGTCCTCTGCAGAACCGGCATTTTAGCGCGGTTCTGGTGGCGCTCGATGCCCTAGCTCGTATCCAGACGTAACAGTGGCGTGTTTCAGCCATTGACGCCCTGCATGGTGCTACCTACACTTGCGGCACTTTCGGTGCCCATGCGCACGGTTCACGCGCGGGGTTAAACGGGAAACAGGGAGCGAAGTTCGCCACGAACTGGCCAACCTGTGCTGTCCCCGCAACGGTAAGCGACCCGCTTTTTTTGCACATCGAACCGCCCACCGCCGCACGCGTTAGCGTGCGGCGGTGCGTGCCACTGCGCGTAGAGCGTGGGAAGGCCGGGCCGATGCGTCGCCAGCCCGGATACCGGCCGAGAGCGCGAAGCGCATGGTGTGGCGGTGGATTGCCGCGCCGCGCTTCATGGTAGCGCGTGGCCCGCGGGGGACGGGCGTCGCGCAGTCGCACAACAAGGAAAATATTATGCGTACGCCTATTGCAGCGGCAGCGCTGCTCGCGTTCGCCAGCTTGCCGCACGTCGCCACGGCGCAGCTTGTCCAGACTATCGACGATGACCGCCGGACAGGTGCGGGCGCAGACAGTGAGCTTGGCTCTGCCACGCGCTCCGGCATGGCGGCCCACGTCGATCCAGCGAAGGATGCCGACACTGCGGCGAATGCCGGCACTGCTGTGAGCACCGGTGCCCCGGCAACCGAAGCCCGGTCTTGCGCCGGTGATGACGCGGCGCGGCACGGCGCGCTGGTGCCGATTGTGGTGAGCGCCGCGCGCAATGCGCAGGCGTTGCCGGACGCGCTGCCGCAAACGACGCTGTTCGACCGGCGTGCCATCGAGGACAGCAGCGCGACGGATCTAGCCGGGCTGCTGCAATTCGCGCCGGGTGTGCAGATTACCCGCAACGGCGGCGCGGGCCAGGCGGCGGGGCTGTTCATGCGCGGCGCGCCGATCGCGCAGACATTGGTGATGATCGACGGCGTGCGCGTGGACTCCGCGGCGCTAGGCGCGACGCAAATCGCTCAGATTCCAATGGATCAGGTCGAGCGCGTCGAGGTCGTCAACGGCAACGTGTCGGCGCTGTACGGATCGAGTGCGATTGGCGGCGTCGTGCAGGTATTCACGCGTGACGGTGGCAATGATCCGCCGCGCTTCACGCTGGATGGTGAGTATGGCAGCTATCACACGCAGCGCCAGCATGTGGGTGTGAACGGGGCGCTCGACGTGGCCGGCGTGACAACGCTCAGTGTCGATGCGTCGCGCATGAAGACCGATGGTTTTTCTTCGATTGATCCGAACCGGGCCTCGGTGAATCCGAATGCGAACGGCACGTTCAACGAGAGCGTGAGTGCGTCGTTGAAGCACCGCTTCAGCGCGGGCTGGGACGCGGGTATCCGCTACTTTCAATCATTCTCAAAGACCAGTTTCGACAATCCGTTCGGCATGCCAACCAACTTGAACGAAGAGCGAGATCGCGTCGGGCAAGTCTCCGTATTTGTTAATGGCGGCCTGACCGAGCGTTGGAGCACGCATCTGAGCGTCGCGCAGGGCACCGACCGCTCGCAGATCCTCGTGAACGGGCGGCAGACTAGCCGCTACGACACGATGAATTACCAACTGGATTGGCAGAACGACTATGCCATCGCCGCCGGCCACAAGCTGGTGTTCGGCTACCAGCACGTCAATCAGGACCTGGACGCGTCGGACTTCACCACGCCCGCGCGGCGCGTGAATTCCGGCTACGTCGGCTATAACGGCGAGCTGGGCCGCAACGAGGTGCAACTGAACCTGCGGCGCGATCAGTATTCGGATTTCGGCGGCGCCAACAGCTACTTCATCGGCTATGGCTACCGATTCACCGATCACTGGAAGACCATTGTCAACTATTCCGATGCATTTCGCGCACCGACCTTCAACGACCTGTATTTTCCCTTTTCCGGTGACCCGAGCTTGAAACCAGAGCAGGCGCATTCGCTCGAAGCGGCGTTGCAATATGCGTCGCCGGTGTTTGGCGTGGCGCGCGTCACCGCGTTCCAGACCCGCTATCGGAATCTAATCCAGTACGCGCTTGCGGACCATGGGCGGTATGTTGCGCAGAATGTGGGCCGGGCAAAAGTCCAAGGTATCGAGGCCTCATGGGCGGGGCAGATGGGCCGTACCGACGTGCGCGCCAGCTTCACGTTCCAGAATCCCGTCGACGAGGTTTCGGACCGGGATTTGACGCGGCGGCCACGTCGCTTTGCCACCGTGTCGGCGAACCATAGCTTCGACGGTTGGCGGGTCGGCGGGCAATGGCTGTTGACTGGCGCGCGCCACGACAACGGCCAGCCGCTGGGCGGATATGGCGTGGTCAATCTGAGTGCCCGATACAATATCACTAAATCGTGGTATGTCGCGGCGCGCGTCGAGAACCTGTTCGATAAGGATTATGAGACGCTCTATACGTACAACACGCCAAAGCGTGGCGCGTATCTCACGCTTGGTTGGCAGCAGCAATAGCGCGGGGCGCGCGAACCATGAGCGCGGGGTCTAGCGGCAGCGCCCGCCCGATGTCGCCGCGCCGCGCGGCGGCGATTTGGCTCGCGCTGGCCGCCGCCGCCGGCTTGCTGCTGGTGATCTCGCTTGCCACGGGCAGCGTGCGGATTGCGCCAGCGCGCGTGCTTGCCGCATTGGCCGGCAACCCCGGCTTTGACGCGGATATTGTGCGCACGCTGCGGCTGCCGCGCGCGCTCGCGGGCTTTGCCTGCGGCGCGCTGCTGTCGCTGGCCGGCGCGTTGCTGCAGGTGCTGTTGCGCAATCCGCTTGCCGATCCGTACGTGCTTGGCGTATCGGGCGGCGCGGCGGCATTCGCGGTGGCCGCGATGTTGCTGGGCGTGCCGTGGTGGGGCACGCAGGTGGCCGCGTTCGCCGGCTCGCTGGCGTCGATGGGCATCGTGTTCGGCCTTGCGCGCCGCGCGTTGTGGCTGGGTGAGCCGCGCGACGCCTCGCCGCGGCTGCTGCTGACCGGCGTCATCGTGGCCGCGGGCTTCAGTGCGGCCACCGCTTTAATGATGACGTTCAGCCCCGAGCGCGCATTGCGCGGCATTGTGTTCTGGCTGCAAGGCGATTTGAACGGCACTGGCATGCCGTGGTTCGCGCTGGCCGTGCTGGCGATGCTGGTCGCCTCGTGCGTGCCGGCCACGCGCCAACTCAATGCGCTGGCCCGCGGCGATCAGTTTGCGCAGGCGCTGGGCGTGCCGGTCGTGGCGTTGCGCGCGCGCGTTTATGTGATGGCGTCGTTGGCTGCGGCGGCGGCCGTTACCACGGCCGGCACGCTTGGCTTTGTCGGTCTGGTGGTGCCGCATTTGGTGCGGCTGGCGTGGGGCAACGACCAGCGTATGCTGGTGCCCGCGTCGATGCTCGGCGGCGGCGCTGCCGTGATGGGCGCGGACCTGGTCGCGCGCAGTGCCTTCGCGCCGGCGCAATTGCCGGTGGGCGTGGTGACCGCGTTGGTCGGCGTGCCGCTGTTCCTCTGGATGTTGTTGGGGCGCAGACGATGAATCGGGCGGGCGGGTCGGGGCCGGGGTCGGCGCCGTTGAGCGTACAGGCACTGACGCTGCAGGTGGGCAGCCGCACGCTGCTCGACGCACTATCGCAGCGCTTCGAGCCCGGCGAGCTGTGGTGCATTGCCGGACCGAACGGCGCCGGCAAGTCAACCTTGTTGATGACCCTCGCCGGATTGCGTACCCCCACGCGCGGCAGCGTCGCATTCGATGGCGTGCCGCTCGCTCAGTGGCCGGTCCATCGGCTCGCGCGGCATCGGGCGTGGATGACCCAGCAGCTTCACGATGCGTTCAGCGCAACGGCCCTCGATACGGTACTGCTGGCACGCTATCCCCACCTGTCGGGCTGGGGCTGGGAGCGCGACGTGGATCGCGCCGCGGCCTATGAGGCACTGGCGGCGGTCGGCCTAGCCGGGTTTGCCGCGCGCGACGTGCTGTCGCTGTCCGGCGGCGAGCGGCAACGTGTGGCCCTTGCCGCCGCCCTCTGCCAGGACGTGCCACTGCTGTTGCTGGACGAGCCGCTGGCGCATCTGGATTTGCACCATCAGATCGATGCGGTGACATTGCTGGCGAAATGGGTGGGCGCAGCGCCCCGCACAGTGGTGTTCTCGTGCCACGATCTTACGCTGGCACGGCGGTTTGCAACGCACGCGTTGTTGATCGACGGGCGGGGGCGCGCGTGGGCTGGGCCCGTGCGTGACGTGCTGACACCCGCCCTTGTCAGTCACGCGTTTGGCTATCCGCTGGTGCTGTTGCGCGACGGCGCGCACGAGGCGCTGATACCTGCGCTGGCGCCGGCGCGGGGCGATGCACCTGTTTTGAGTGGGCGAGATGGCAATGATCTCTGGTGAGGCGCCCGCGGCGATCGAGCCGCTCGACCCATCTGGCACTGCGCTGCATACGTCGCTGCAACGCGCATCGGCGGCGATACCGGCGATTGCCTGCGCCTTGCGCGGCAGTTGTTCGAGTTGACGATCTACGTGATGGCTGCCGCATGGACGTCGTCCTGATGCATCATCCCGCGGTCGTGGTGCCGGCCCCGCTTTCGCGTTGGAGCTGGGCTGCTGGAACCGTTAGGGGTGGCGTGAGCCGGCGGGGCTTCGCGACGGGGCGCGCTGGCGGACTTGTTCTAACTGCTGGCATAGCAACGCTGTGGCGTCGGCTAACCGTGGGCCGGGACGGCTGATCAGGTCCGCCTCGACGGTGAACAGGCTGCCGCGCGCGACCGCGCGCATGCCCGGCCAGCGCTGCCATCCGCGCAGCGCTGGGTCGTCGCCGCTTGGATTCGTGGGCTGCGCAACCCGGTGCGCGCGTGCAGGTTCCGGCCGTGTGGCAATGATTGCGTCAGGATCGACTGCAATTACCGCTTCGGTTGACACCGTCGGCACCTGTTCGCTCAGCGAGCCGAACAGATTACGCCCGCCGCAGACGCAGAGCACGTCGCTGATGATATGCGTGCCGTTCAGCGTCATCAGCGGGTCATCCCATATTTGGAAAAAAACCGAGACGGGTGGCCGGCTCGCGTAGCGCTGTCGCAGCGCGGCGATACGCGTGTCAAATGCCCGGGCGGCCTCGCGCGCCTGCGGCTCGGTGCCAAGCAGCGTGCCCAAGCGGATCAGCGTCGAGCTAATGTCGGCCAGCCGATGCGGTTCACTGTAGAACAGCGGTACGTGCAGCGCCTTCAACCGTTCGACCTGGCGCTGTGGATTGCCGTGCCACCAGACGACGATCAAATCCGGGTGCGTCGCCGCAATCCGTTCGAGGTCCAGTGCCGTGTTGCTGCCGATGACCGGCACGTCGCGAGCGGCGCTCGGGTAATCGCTGAAGCTGACCGTGCCGACCAGCCGGCTGCCGCCGCCGGCTGCGTAGATCAGTTCCGTGACGCTGGGCGCCAGGCTCACGACGCGCCGTGCCGGCGCATTCAATGTTACGCGCGCACCGCTGTCGTCTAACACTTGCACTGGTGCGGCCGCGCAAGCCACGGGTGTGCCGGCGCCTAACAGCGCGAGCAGTAGACTCACCAACACGCCGCTTGCGCGCCGTGTGCGGCGCCGGGGCCACACGACAGGGGACCGACGGGCGATCATGCCTTCACCATGACTGGAATGCTGGCGACCATTAGCGTGACCCGCGTGGCCAGTGCGGCGACGCGCGGGTTCAACCGGCTCAGCTCGTCAACATACTGGCGCATGCTGGCCTCGTCGTGAACCCGCGCGCGTTCTCCGGCAGTTGCGCAACGCACGCATAGCCGCATGCGGTGTCCGCCAGCCCAACGACCGTGGCAGCATGCCAGTACCCGTTCGGCGCGAGCAGTTCCGCGCGCACCGCCAACTCGGCGACCAAGCGGTCCTGCTGCAACTCGCGCACGCGCAGGCCGAGCAGTTCGGGAAGCCGGCCTTGCTGGCGCGCCGCCAGCGATTCGATAAAAACGTCCGGGCACAATGAACTCATTAAAGATCCTGAAAGAAGTGCCGAATGGGTCAAGTTCTTTGATAATAGCTGGATTCGGCTGAGTAATTGGATGGGCCTAACGGCTATGTCAAGCCATTGATCCTGGGGGAATTCATGACGGTCATCGTTGTCGCTAATCCCAAAGGCGGTGTGGGTAAGAGCACGCTGTCGACGAATCTAGCAGGCTATTTCGCGTGGCGCGGCGAGTGGGTGGCGCTTGCCGATCTGGACAAGCAGCAATCATCGCGATTATGGCTGGATCTGCGGCCCGACACGCTGCCCAGGATCGAGCCGTGGGACATGAGCGGGGAGCGCAGTACCCGGCCGCCAAAGGGATTCGAGCATGCGGTCGTCGATACGCCGGCCGGCTTGCACGGCCCACGCCTGAACCTGGCGCTGTCCGTCGCCGACAAGGTGTTGGTGCCGCTGCAACCGTCGATGTTTGACATTCTCGCCACACAGCACTTCCTGCAGCGACTGGCGCATGAGAAGGGCGGGCGTAAGGGCGGCATCCAGATCGGCGTGGTCGGCATGCGCGTGGACGCCCGCACCCGTTCGGCGGAGCAGTTGCATCGATTCGTCGACGGGCTCGGCCTGCCGGTGCTTGGCTACCTGCGCGATACGCAAAACTATGTGCAGCTGGCTGCGCATGGCCTGACGTTATGGGATGTGGCGTCGAGCCGGGTCGACAAGGACCTGGAGCAGTGGCAGTCGGTCGTCGCGTGGGCCGAGCAATGAGCCGCAGGGATGGCGCGGGACGCCCGGCCGCATCGCTCAGCGCGCGTCCCAGTTCTGCGTCGGTACGTGGTCCCGGGTGTCCTTGATCGTATTGCGTTCGTCGCAGAACACCAGGTTCGGCTTGAAGCCATGACGCACGTCGGCGTCGTCGACCAGCGCGAAAGCGGCGATGATGATGAGGTCGCCCACCTGCGCGCGGCGCGCGGCGGACCCGTTCAGTGAGATCATGCCGCTGCCCCGTTCGCCGCGGATCGCGTAGGTGGTCAAGCGTTCGCCGTTATTGATGTTCCAGATGTCGATCTGCTCGTTTTCCGCGATGTTGGCGGCCTCGAGCAGATTTTCGTCGATCGCACAGGAACCTTCATAGTGCAATTCACAGTGCGTGACGGTGGCGCGGTGAATCTTCGATTTGAGCATCGTACGTTGCATGAGGGTCTCCGGTAAGGGGGGGCTCCGGTACTGCGGTGTGCCCCGTGCCGTGCGTTTCGGATAGGGCACGGCGCGCGAGCAAAGGGGCCAGCGGATCGGCGTGGGCGGTCAAATCTCCAGGTTATCAATGAGCCGGGTCGCACCAAGCTGTGCCGCGGCGAGCACGACCAGCGGTTCATGCCCTTCGTGCGGTTGCGGCGAGCGCAGATTGGCGCGCTTGCGAATCGCAATGTAGTCGGGCTTCCAGCCGCGCTTGATCAACGTCTCGAACGCGGCTAGCTCGATCTGAGCAAAATCGCGGTGACCCGCGAGCACACTGTCGCGCACGTGCTGCAGTGTGCGATACAGGGTTGGTGCCTCGGCACGCTCCGATGGCGTCAGATACACATTGCGTGACGACAGCGCGAGCCCGTCCGTGTCGCGCACCGTCTCGGCGGCGACCACTTCGACGGGCAGCGCGAATTGCTCACACATCTGCCGCACGATCATCAACTGCTGGTAGTCCTTCTTGCCGAACACCGCGACGCGCGGCTGCACGCACGACATCAGTTTCATTACAACTGTGCAGACGCCGTGAAAAAACCCCGGTCGGAACTCGCCCTCGAGAATGTCGCCCAGATCATGCGGCGGATGCACGCGATATTCCTGCGCACGCGGGTACATGTCCTGCTCGGTCGGCGCGAACAGCACGTAGACGTTTTCCCGCTGCAGCTTGTCGATGTCGGTCTCGAGCGTGCGCGGATACTTGTCGAAATCCTCGTTCAGCCCGAATTGCAGCCGGTTCACGAAGATGCTGGCGACCACGGGGTCGCCGTGCTGGCGCGCCACGCGCATCAGCGACAGGTGCCCTTCGTGCAAGTTGCCCATCGTGGGCACGAACGCGACGCGGTTCTGCCCGCGCAGCTGGTCGCGCAATTCGTTGATCGAGCTAATGACTTTCATGTAGCGAAAAAGGATCGCTGAGCGGATCCTTAGGTCGGTGAGTACGCCAGCCGGACGTAGATCGGTGCGAATGGCTCGGCCTGCGTGATTTCGAGCAACGATTCGCGGGAAAGCTCCAGCATCGCAATGAAGTTGACGACCACCACGGGCACGCCACGCGATACATCGAACAGTTCGGTGAATTCCATGAAACGCGCGTGCTGCAGCTTGCGCAGGATTTGGCTCATGTGCTCGCGCACCGACAGTTCCTCGCGGGTGATCTTGTGATGCTGCACAAGCTTGGCGCGCTTGAGCACGTCGGCCCACGCGCCGCGCAAGTCATCCGCGTTGACGTCCGGCCAGCGTGGCGTCAGATTTTGCTCGATATACACTTGCGCGCGCAGGAAGTCACGCCCATGCTGCGGCAGGCGGTTCAACTGCTGCGCGGCAAGCTTCATTTGCTCATACTCGAGCAGCCGGCGTACCAACTCGGCGCGCGGGTCCTCGGCATCCTCGCCGGTACCGGCCTTTTTCACCGGCAGCAACATCCGTGACTTGATCTCGATCAGCATGGCCGCCATTAGCAAGTATTCGGCCGCCAGCTCCAGGTTCGTCGCGCGGATTTGGTCGATGTAGCCCAAGTACTGCGCGGTAACGTCCGCCATCGGAATGTCGAGCACATTGAAATTTTGCTTGCGAATCAGGTAGAGCAGCAGATCGAGCGGACCCTCAAATGCTTCTAGAAAGACTTCGAGCGCGTCCGGCGGGATGTACAGGTCCTGCGGCACCTTGAACAGCGGCTCGCCGTATAGGCGCGCGAACGCGACGCCGTCGACCGTGCCCGGCGTCGAGTCAGTGGCCGGCGCGCACAGCACGACCTCGGATGCCTGCTGGCCCGCCTCGTCCGGTGCCGGAACGGCGCTCACGTTAGAAATTCTGGTAGTACACGTAGGGCGTCTGCGGCACGCGTGCCTGTTGCTGGCGCGTGCGCTCGTCCAGATCGATCGGCGCCTTATCCCACAGCAGTGCGCGGCCGTTGCGTTGCTGTTCCTCGAGCTCCGGATGTTGCTGTTTGAGCTGGGTCAGGAATTGGGTGATGTCCGACTGATACATGACAATACTCCGCGAACCAAAAAATCCGATCCCAGATTTTACCGCAAGCTTCCAGGCCCGGAACAAAGGGGGCGGGCTGCTGCTCCAATGGCGCAACCTGGCACCGGCCAGCGCAGGGCGTCGGTCATGCCTGAGCTCCTGGCGCGTGTGGTATGTTTCAATATAGGTTTGTCCATTCGCGCCACCACCGCTGCCACGCTGACCGCCATGCTCAACGATGGAGTTCGATTTGCCACGTAGTTCTCCCGGGCTGCCTTGCGGTGTCACGCGATGCGTGCGAGCAATACGCACGCGAACGCATGCGGCGTGCCGGGCGCTGCGATGCGCTGCAATGGTCGTGCCACTGATGGTGCCTGGCGCCGCCTTGGCCAAGTACGACGTGGATATCGACGCGCCGTCCCATTCGCTGCGCAAGCTGCTGCGCGCTCACCTGGATGTGTCGCGTTTCGCTAAGCGAAATGACATCTCGGATGAGCAATTCGAATTTCTCGTGACGGCGGTGCCGCAGCAAGTGCGCGATCTACTGTCCACTGAAGGGTATTTTGAGCCGGTGGTGCGCACTGATGTGCGCGCTGGCAAGCGTCGCGCGGTGACCGTGTATGTGGAGCCGGGCCCGCGCACGCATGTGTCGGCGATCGAATTGTCGTTCACTGGACCGATGCTGACCGAGGCGCCCGAACAGGAAAAGGCGGTACGCAGCGCATTCGGGTTGACCCGTGGCGAGCCGTTCACGCAGGCGGCGTGGGACGAGGCCAAGAAAGCCTCGCTCAAGACGCTGCAGTCGTACCGTTACCTGGGCGCGACGATCGCACATTCGCAAGCGCGGATCGACCCTCGTACCCACGAGGCGCGATTGAGCATCACGTATGAGAGCGGGCCGACGTTTACCCTCGGGCCGCTTGATGTGTCCGGCACGCGGCGCTATCCGCAATCGATTATCACGAACGTCAACCCGCTGGGTCCCGGCGAAATCTACAGCGCCGAGCGCATCGCCGAGCTGCAGCGGCAAGTGCAGAACACGCCGTACTATGCCAGCGTCGGCATCTCGGTCGATGACGACGTCAGCAAGCCGCAGCACACGCCCGTGCACGTCAAGGTCAGCGAATACCAGTACAACGCGGTGCGTACCGGCATCGGTTATTCGTCCGATACCGGCGGACACATCCAGGGGGCATACTCGTACCTCGATATGTTCGGTGCTGCCTGGCCTTTCAGCTTCTCGGGCCGGTTGGACCAAACGCAGCAATATGGGCAGGTTCAGTTGTCGATGCCACCGGGACCGCGCGCGTGGACCAACACGCTGCTCGGCTCGTACACGCGCACCGACGTGTCGGGCACCGATATCCATAGCGCGCGGGTCGGCGCACAGCGCACGCGCACGTCGCAGAATATCGACTACAACTACCAGGTGCTGTTCTACCTGGATCGCCTGGACCAGAACAGCGCCGGACCCACCGTGAGCCGCGCGCTCGTGCCGTCGTGGTTGTGGACCCGACGGAACGTCGACGATCCGGKGTTCCCGCGAGCGGGTAGCCTGCTGCGCCTGGAGGCCGGTTTAGCGATTAAGGGCGTGATGACGGATCAGACGTTTGGGCGGGCCTACACGAACGCACGGCAGTACGTGCCGATCGGCCGGCGCGACATCGTGCTGCTGCGGCTGCAAGCCGGTGGCGTATTCACGGCTGGCGGCTCGCGCGGCGTGCCGGCATCGCTGCTATTTCGCGCCGGCGGCGCGGAGACGATACGCGGCTATGGCTATGACAGCATTGGCAACAATGTGGGCGGCTCGGTGTTGCCGACCAAATACCTGCTCAGTGCCGGCACCGAGTACCAGCACTGGATCAACCACGACTGGGGCGCGGCGGCCTTCTGGGATATCGGCACGGCGACCGATAACTGGGCCGAGAAGATTTTTTACCAGGGCGTGGGCGTTGGCGCACGCTGGCGCAGCCCCGTCGGGCCGATCAATCTCGACCTGACGTATGGCCTGCGCAATCATAGCTGGCGCCCCTATTTGACGCTGGGCATCGCGTTCTGATTCACCTTATGGCACTCCCCAATTCTTGACGCATGAGCGACGACGAGCACAAGTCTGCCGACCGTGACCCCTCCCGCCCCGGCGGCGCGCCGCGCGCGGGTGGCGCTGCCGGGCAACACGGCGATTGCGCGCCAAGACGACGTGGTCGCGGCCGGCGCGCGCTGCGCTGGGCCAGCTGCCTGGGGTTCGGTCTCGTGCTGGCGGTGCTCGTGCTGCTGGTGGCCGTGCATACCGAGTTGGGCACGCGCGTGCTGTGGCAGATCGCGATGGTCGGGCCACGGCGGGTGCGTTCTCCGGGACACTCGACGGGGGCACGCTTGCGCACGGGCTGCGGGCGCGCGACGTCAGGTGGCAGCGCGCGGGCACGCATATCCGGCTCGATCGAATCGACGGACAGTGGGGGGTGACGCACTTACCGTGGCGCTTGTCCGTCCAATCGCTACGGATCGGCACTGTCGATGCTCGGCTCGCCCCGGCTGCCAAACCCGCCACACGTCCGACGCTGCCGCAGCGGTTGACCGTGCCGCTGCCACTGCAGATCCATTCGCTGGACGTGGCCGCGATCCGCCTCCACGAGCCGGGATCGACGATCGAGCTATCGGCGTTGCACGCGCACGGCAGCAGCGACGGGCGGCGTCACCATCTTGTGCTCGACAGGCTGCGGACACCGTATGGCTCGCTTCATGCGGACGTGGCGCTGGACGGCGTACGGCCGTTCGCCGTGCGTGGCGATGCAGGGCTGTCAGGCCAGTTCGACGGGCAGGAGATGCGGCTTGGCGTGCAGCTGTCCGGTTCGCTGCAGGCGCTTGTCGCCGACATGCAGGCGAGCGGCATGCAATCGAACGGCACGCAGTTGAACGGGGTCGCGCATGTGGAGGCGACCCCATTTGCTGACGTGCCGCTGAAGGTCGTCACGCTCGACGCCGACCATCTCGATCCACGGGTTTTTAATCCGGGCGCGCCGCATGCGGACCTGTCGGTACGCGCCCGCTTGCGCCCGGTTGAGCCCGCGCCGAGCGCGCAGGCGCGCGGCGGCGCTGCTCCCGGCATGCCGCTGGTCGTCGCCGGTGAAGTATCCGTCGTCAATGCGGTGCCCGGGCTGCTTGCACAGCAACGCCTGCCGCTGATCGACGTACGTACCAACGTGCGCCTGGACGCGAGTCGGCAAGCCCTCTGCGCGCTGAAGGTCCGTCTGCTCGGCGGCGCGACGGTGAGCGGAGCAGGCACGCTGGAGCATGGCCGCGGCCGTGTTGCGCTGCGCACCGCTGACCTGGATCTGAGCGTGTTCAGCGCCACGTTGCGCGCGACCCGGCTTGCCGGACCCATCGGCGTCGAGCTCGATGCCGGTCGCCAGCAGGTGCAAGTTGATTTGGCGGACGCCGACGCCAAGCTGCGCGTGCAGGGGGCCGTTGCGATCGATCCCAGGCAGATCGCGCTAGAGCGCGTGAGGCTGACGGCGGGCGACGGGCACGCAAAGCTTGTCGGTGTGGTGCGTCGAGATGAGCACTCCAGCTATGAATGGAAGGCCACGCTGGCGGCGCTCGATCCGTTCGCGCTGCTGGCGCGTGACAGCATGCAGATAGGCCGCATGGGCCGGTCGGTCCAGCACAACGGCAGCCGTATGGCGCCCAAGACGGCCGGCAGCGGTTCGGGCAAGGGCGTTGGTAAGGATGCCGGCGAAGGTATCGGCAAGGGCGCCGTCCAGCGGCTCGATGCGCGTGTGACCGGCACGCTCAACGCAAAAGGCACGTTGACGCCGACGCTGACCGTCCAGGCCGACTTTGCATTGCACGATAGCGTCTACAACGGCTTGCCGCTGAGCGGCGGCGGGACGCTGGCGCTGGCCGGTACGCGGATCATGCCCAGTGACGTGCGCGTAAGCGTGGCCGGCAACGACATCCAATTACGCGGTAGCTTCGGCGCGGCCGGCGACCGGTTGCTGTTCCACGTCGATGCGCCCGCGCTGGAGCGGCTTGGCTTTGGCATGGCGGGCGCGGCGCACGCCAATGGCGATGTGACCGGCTCTCTCGCGCATCCGAATGTGGTCGCTAGCTACCAGGCAAATGGCGTGGTCATGGGGGACAAGTGGATTGGCCATGCCGCGGGCCGTGTCGAGTTGCGTGATGGGGCGCAGGGCACGATGATCGCCACCCTTGACGCGCGAGCGGTAACCACGCCGCAGGTGCGATTCAATGCGCTGTCGCTACGGCTGGACGGGGTGCGTGCGCACCACACGCTGGTTGCCAGCGGTAGCGGCAGTGTTGGTGGACAGCCGGTCGATTTCAACGTGGCGGCGAGCGGCAAGTTGACCGACGCGCGGGGCGGCATCGGCTGGAGTGGCACGATCAGCCAACTGGAAAACCGCGGCCTGCCCGAGATCAAGCTGGCCGCGCCGGCGACCGTGAACGCCAGCGCCGGGCATTGGGTGATCGGCGCCACGCGCTTGAGCGTGGAACGCGCGCTGCTGGACTTGAAGTCGTTCCAGTATGCGGGCGGGCGCTTGCAATCGAGCGGCTCGCTGACGCATATCGACGTGGCGCGACTGTTGCAGCTTCGCGAGCAACTCACGCACCAACCGGCGTCGTTCAGGACCGATCTGGTGTTCGATGCGCAGTGGGACGTGTCGTTCGGGCAGCGCGCCGCGGGCTATGCGCAGATCAAGCGGCGCTCAGGGGACGTCACGATCGATGCGGGACGCGGCATTGCGTCGCTGGGCGTCAGCGACGCAATGGTGCGTATCGACTTCGCAGCGCACCGCCGCCTGAATGCGACGGTCCATGCGGAGGCCGAGCGCCTTGGCACGCTGGACGCGACGCTGCGCATGCCGGTTACCGTGCAGGATGGCGTGCCGGCGGTGGCCGGCGACGCACCGTTGGACGGCACGGTTGTGTTCGAGCTGCCGTCGCTGCGTACCACCGGCGGGCTGCTCGGACCAAGCTACCGACTCGATGGGCAGATGTTGCTGAAGCTGGCGATTGCGGGTCAGGCATCGCACCCGAAGCTCTCCGGCACGCTGACCGGCGACGGTTTGTCGGCGACCGTCGTCGACCAAGGCATCACGCTCAAGGACGGTATCGTGCGCGTGGTGCTGACCGAGAACCGGGTCGAATTCCGACAGGTCCAGTTCCATGGTGCTCAAGGCACGCTGCGCGCCACCGGTAACGTGATGCTCGACCAACAAAACCCTGATTTAAGCGCGCATATCGTGGCCGACAAGCTTGAGTTGTTCGCGTCGCCGTATCGCCAACTGTCGTTGTCCGGTGACGCGACGGTGGCCAATGCCGGCGCGCAGGGCGGGATGGCGATCAATGGCCGGTTTTTCGTCAACAAGGCGCTGTTCGATTTGCCGGAGCAATCGGCGCCAAGCTTGTCCGATGACGTCGTGATTGTGCGCTCGGACGGCACGGTCGAGGGCGAGCACGCCGCGTTGTCCGCCGCCGGCGAGCCGGCGGGCCCGTTCGCGCCGCGCGCCAACATCGACGTCGACCTCGGTCGGGACTTTCGCTTTCGCGGTGCGGGCGCCGATTTGGGGCTGCGTGGCGTGATCAACGTCGTCAGCGCGCCGAACCAGCCGTTGCGCGCCGTGGGCAACGTGCGGGTCGTGGAGGGCTCCACCTATACCGCGTTTGGCCGCAAGCTGGGTATCGAGAACGGCTATTTCACGTTCAATGGGCCAGTCAGTGACCCGGGCATCAATATTCTCGCGATGCGGCGCAACCAGGAGGTCGAAGCCGGTGTACAGGTGACCGGCACTGTGCAGTCGTCTAAGGTCAAGCTGGTGTCGGAGCCCAACGTGAACGATAACGAAAAGCTGTCATGGCTGCTGCTCGGGCATGGTACCGATACCGGTGCGAACCTTGGGCAGCAGAGCACGATGAATGCGGCGATCGCGCTGCTTGGCAGCGCGACTGGCAAGCGGATCGCGCAGACCTTCGGGCTGGACGAAGTCTCGGTCGGCCAAAGCGAGGTCGGCCTGACGGACCCGCAAGTGGTGACGCTCTCGAAGGCCATCACCGAGCGGCTCGTGCTCGGCTACGAGCAAGGCATTGAGACGTCGAACAACGCGTTCAAGGTGACGGTGAACCTGTCTCGGTTCTGGGCCATCATGTCCTACGCCGGCACCTATAACGGCGTGGACCTGCAGTTCACCCGCCGCTTCGACGGCTTTTGGAAAAAGTAGCGGCGCGCCGCGCGCGCCAGCGCACTATTTGACTCGCATGCCGGGCTTTGCACCGCTGTGCGGCTCGAGCACGTAGATGCCGGGTTCCTTTTTCTCATCCGCCGCCGACGCGGCCAATACCATGCCTTCGGACACGCCGAACTTCATCTTGCGCGGTGCGAGGTTCGCAACCATCACGGTCAGCTTGCCGATCAACTCCTCGGGGCGGTAGGCCGCCTTAATTCCGGAGAATACATTGCGCGTGCTCGCCTCGCCCACGTCCAGGGTCAGGTGCAACAGTTTGTCGGACCCTTCCACCGCCTTGCAGTCGACGATGCGCGCAATGCGTAGGTCGATCTTTGCAAAATCGTCGATCGTGATGAAGCCCTCGCCGTTTGCTGACGTGTCGTGGGCGCCGCACGACTTGACCGTGCCCGCCGTGGTGGCGGCCGTGGCCGTGTCCGTGGCCGGCTGCAATGACTGGCGGTTGGCGGCAAGCAGCGCGTCGATCTGCTTGGGGTCCACGCGCCGCATGAGATGCTGGTACGGCCGGATCGGCCGCGCCGACGATAGCGGCACTGAGACGTCGGCCCATTTGAGCGGCTCGATCGAGAGGAATGTCTCGACCGATTCGGCGAGTTTCGGCAATACGGGCTTAAGCGCCAGCGTGAGCAACCGGAATGCCTCGAGACTGACGCTGCACGTCTCGTGCAACGCCACCGCATTGGCGGGATCCTTGGCCTGTTCCCAAGGCTTGGCGGCATCCACGTACGCGTTGACGGCGTCTGCTAACTCCATCGTTTGGCGCAGTGCGCGGCTGTATTCGCGGCTTTCGTAGTGCGCCGCGATCGTCGGGATTGCGTCGCGCAGCCGGACCAGCAGCGGATGGTTCATCGCGCTGTCCTGCACGCGTGCATCAAACCGCTTAACCAGGAAACCGGCGGCGCGGCTCGCGATGTTCACGTATTTGCCGACCAGGTCGCTGTTCACACGCGCCTGGAAGTCGTCGAGGTTTAGGTCGATGTCCTCCATCGTGCTGTTAAGCTTCGCGGCGAGGTAGTATCGCAGCCATTGCGGATCCAAACCGGTCGTGATGTAGCTGTTCGCGTTGATGAAGGTACCGCGCGACTTGGACATCTTCGTGCCGTCCACGGTCAGGAAGCCATGCGCGAACACGTTGGTCGGCGTGCGGTGGCCGGAGAATTGCAGCATGGCAGGCCAGAACAGCGTGTGGAAATACAGGATGTCCTTGCCGATGAAGTGGTATTGCTCGGTGGTCGAGCCCGGACGGACCCATTCTTCAAAGTTCAAGCCACGCCGCTCGCACAGGTTCTTGAAGCTGGCATAGTAGCCGACCGGTGCATCGAGCCACACGTAGAAGTACTTGCCGGGCGCGCCCGGGATCTCGAAGCCGAAGTACGGTGCATCGCGTGAGATGTCCCAGTCGGCGAGCGTCGCGTCGCCGTCCTCGCCGAGCCACTCGCGCAGCTTGTTGGTCGCCTCCTGCTGCGCGAGCTGGCTGACCCAACCGCGCAGGAAAGTCTCGCAGCGCGGATCGGACAGCTTGAAGAAATAGTGCGTCGACGTTTTTTTCACCGGCGTCGCGCCGGACAACACTGAATACGGCTTGACCAGTTCGGTCGGCTGGTACGTCGACCCACACACCTCGCAACTGTCGCCATATTGATCCTTCGCACTGCATTTCGGGCATTCGCCCTTGATGAAGCGGTCTGGCAGGAACATCTCCTTGACCGGGTCATACGCTTGTTCGATATCGCGCGCCGCGATCAATCCGGCATCGTGAAGTGCGGTGAAAATGGTCTCGGACAACACCCGGTTCTCGTCCGAGTCCGTCGAGTAGTAATTGTCGAACGAGATACCGAAATGGTCGAAATCGCGCTTATGTTCCTGCCAGACGCGCTCGATCAACTGCCGTGGCGTGATGCCCTCGGACTGCGCGCGCAGCATGATCGGCGTGCCATGAGTATCGTCCGCGCCGACGTAGTACACCTCGTGACCGTGCATTCGCATCGCGCGCACCCAGATGTCGGTCTGGATATATTCAACAAGATGGCCGATATGGATTGGGCCGTTCGCGTACGGCAGCGCGGAGGTGACGAGCATGCGGCGCGGCGCGCCGGCGGAGACGGGAGCTGACATGGCGGATAGAGCGTTTGATTCGACGAAAACGGGATGGAGCGCCGATTTTAGCAGGCGTGACTGCGATGACACGGTCGCAAGAGCGGCTGTGCGATGCTAAAAAAAACCGGGGCTTCGAGCCCCGGAGCAACAACGACAAGAGGAGAATGGTGACGTAACGGTATCGCCGCCACGCACCATATGAACAGACATTGAATCGGCTGCGGAGTTCGAAAAAATTTAAAATTAACAACGGCCGGTTTGCCGCCGCGTGTCGCGGCGGCTGACATTGCGGAGACAAAAAATTAGGGTTTTATCACCCGCGCGGTTGTAACGTAGCCCGCAGGTAGATTTCCACGCGCCGGTTCTGCGCGCGGCCAGCCTCCGTGCTGTTGTCCGCAATCGGCTGTGACTGTCCGCGGCCCTCGGCGGCCAGCCGCTGCGCGGCGACGCCGTGCAGCGCCAGGTATTGCGCGACGCTTTGCGCACGTTCCTGCGACAGCATCTGGTTGTAGCGCGGCTGGCCGGTGCTGTCGGTGTGTCCGACCACGTGTGCCACCAACTCGGGATGCTGGGTCAGGGTCTGCGCCACCTGGTCGAGCACGGGTGTAAATGAAGGTTTGATTGCGTAGCTGTTTGTGTCGAAGGAGACCGAGCTTGGGATATTGAGCTTCAGCGAGCCGTCCGGTTGCTCGGACACCTGGGTGCCGGTGCCCGCGGTGGCGCCCGACAGCTTGTTCTTGATCGCTTGCCAGTTGTACCCGGTCATGCCTCCGACCGCGGCGCCGGCCGCAGCGCCGATCGCTGCCCCCTTGCCGCCGCCAAAGATTGCACCGAGTCCGGCGCCAGTGGCCGCGCCGACGCCGGTGCCAACCGCCGCGTTGCCGCCTTGCGGCGTCTGGCAGCCGGCCAGCAGCGCGCCCGCCACCGCGAGGACCGACCATTGCAGCGGAAGGCGGAGGGTGAGTTTCGCGTTCATATGACACCTCATGGGTTAAATGGATGGGACCGATGTGCACAGCACACCGCCGGGAGCGACGCTTGCGTGTGGCATTGAAGCGCGATTTCCCGACGGGCGCGCCCCAAGCCTCGCAGGCAGGCTTCATGCCACTACAATGTCAGAACAGCTGCTGATCCATGTCGGAACAGCCGCTGGTTGCGCAGCGTGCCGCGTGAAGCGCCGTTTGGCAACGCCACGCAACAATTTTTTGCAATTTCCGGCGTAAGGTTCGACGCGACCCCGCGCGCAAGGTTCGATGCACACGGCAGGTGTTGGACGAGCGGATGGAACACTTTAAGTAACGGAGCAACGATGACAATCGACAGGGCCCAGATCGACGCTGTGCTGCACGGCGTGATCGACCCGAACACCGCAGAGCCGATAACGGCGGGCAAAGGCGTGCGCAACGTCGCGATTGACGGCGACACGGTATCACTCGAGGTCGTGCTGGGCTACCCGGCCAAGAGCCAGTATGCGCTGATCCAAGCGCGTGTTGAACAGGCGCTGCGCGCCGTGCAGGGCGTGGCGCATCTGCACGTGGCGGTATCCCATCAGATCGTGGCGCATGCGGTACAACGTGGTGTGCAGTTGCTGCCGAACGTGCGCAATATCGTCGCGGTCGCCTCCGGCAAGGGTGGGGTCGGCAAGAGCACCACGGCCGCGAACCTCGCGCTTGCGCTGGCCGCCGAGGGCGCGTCGGTCGGCGTGCTGGACGCGGACATCTACGGCCCGTCGCAGCCGACGATGCTCGGCATCGACGGCCGTCCGGCATCCGAGGACGGCAAGACAATGATTCCGCTCGAAGGCCATGGTGTACAGGCTAATTCGATCGGCTTCTTGGTCGAGCAGGACAACCCGATGGTGTGGCGCGGGCCGATGGTCACGTCCGCGCTCGAGCAGTTGTTGCGGCAGACGAATTGGCGCGACCTGGACTATCTAATCGTCGACATGCCGCCCGGCACTGGCGATATCCAGCTCACGCTCGCGCAGCGGGTGCCGGTGACCGGTGCGGTGATCGTCACGACGCCGCAGGACATTGCGCTGCTGGACGCGCGAAAAGGCCTGAAAATGTTTGAGAAGGTCGGCGTGCCGATTTTAGGCGTCGTCGAGAACATGAGCATCCATATCTGCTCGCACTGCGGCCACGCCGAGCCGATCTTCGGCGCCGGTGGCGGCGAGCGCCTCTGCGCACAGTATGGCGTGCCGTTCCTAGGCAGTTTGCCACTGGATATCGGCGATCCGCGAGCAGGCCGATGCGGGGCGTCCGACGGTGGTCGCCGACCCGCACGGACGCATCGCCGGTCTGTATCACGACATGGCCCGCCAGGTCGCAATCCGGATTGCGAAGCTGTCGCGTGACATGAGCTCGAAGTTCCCGACCATCGTCGTCCAGAACACCTGACGCGGTTCTGTGACCTCCTCTAGTGTGGACGCCTCGCCAGATGTGCCAGACGCGGTATCATTGCGGCTTGTTCAGTACCCTGAGGCTTAATGGAACCGCGATTGGGATGGCGTCTTGCCGGCACGATCATCACGCTGCTCGCGACCAGCGTGATGCTGGCCGGGTGTGCGTTGCTCTTCGGCAGTCACGACAAGCGTGCCGACGTCCAGATCGTGCCGGCGGCCGGCCATGCCGCACGCGGCACGGTCACGTTGATCGAGCATGCTGACGGCGTGCAGGTGACCTACAACCTGAGCGGGCTGCCGCCGGACAGCGATCATGCGCTGCAGATCCATGAGCGCGGCGACTGCCATTCGCCGGGCGCCGCAGGTGGGGTGTTCAGCCCCGGGGCTGAGCGCCTGAAGCAGGGGATCCGGCTCGAAGGTGACCTGGTGAACTTGCATGCGGACGCGAATGGCGTGGCGGCCGGGTTCATCGTGTCGCCGGACGTGTCACTGGACGGCGTGCGCTCGGTGGTCGGCCGCGCGCTGATCGTGCACCGCGACGCGCAGGACTATTATGCGTTTCCGCCTCGCGACGCCGGTCCCGCGCTGGGCTGCGGCATCATTCGCAAATAATGGTCACGCTGCGATGAGATGGCCACGCTGCGATGAGGCGGCGGCGCCAACCCCCGTTCGCTCGTTTTCAACCCGCGGCCCTGCCGCCTTTCGATTGCACGTATGACGATCAAATCCGATAAATGGATCCGGCGCATGGCCGAGCAGTACAGCATGATCGAGCCATTCGCGCCGGATCAGGTGCGCGTCGCGCCGGATGGCCATAAGATCGTCAGCTACGGCACGTCGAGCTACGGCTACGACATCCGCTGTGCGGACGAATTCAAAATCTTCACTAACATCAACTCGACGATCGTCGATCCGAAGAACTTCGACGAGAAGTCCTTTGTCGACTTCAAGGGCGACGTGTGCATCATCCCGCCGAACTCGTTCGCGCTGGCACGCACCGTCGAGTACTTCCGCATTCCGCGCAACGTGCTGACCGTGTGCCTGGGCAAATCAACGTATGCGCGCTGCGGGATCATTGTCAACGTCACGCCGTTCGAGCCCGAATGGGAAGGGCACGTGACGCTGGAGTTTTCTAACACGACACCACTGCCGGCGAAGATCTACGCGAACGAAGGCGTGGCGCAGGTGCTGTTCTTTGAGAGCGACGAAGTCTGCGAGACATCCTATGCGGACCGTCGCGGTAAGTACCAGGGCCAGCATGGCGTCACGCTGCCCAAGACCTGAGTTTTCGCGCGCCGCCGCGCTACGCGGCGTGGCGCATTCCGGCATGTTGCGGCCGCTGCTTACTCGAACGATAGAGTGCAGCGGTTTGTTTTTGGAGAGTCACCGATGAAGTTTCGCTACCCTGTCGTCATCATCGACGAGGATTTTCGCTCGGAGAACATCTCCGGCTCGGGTATCCGCGCGCTGGCCGAGGCGATCGAGCGCGAGGGGGTCGAGGTGCTTGGCCTGACGAGCTACGGTGATCTGACCTCGTTCGCGCAGCAATCCAGCCGCGCGTCTTGCTTCATCCTGTCGATCGATGACGACGAGATTGCGCTGGTCGACGAGGTCGCCGCGACGCACGACCAGGTGCCCGAGCTTGCCAACGCGATCCTGGCGCTGCGCTCGTTCGTCGCCGAGGTGCGGCGTCGCAACGCCGACATCCCAATTTTCCTGTACGGCGAGACGCGCACGTCGCGTCACATTCCGAACGACATCCTGCGCGAGTTGCACGGCTTCATTCATATGTTCGAGGATACGCCTGAGTTCGTTGCGCGGCATATCATTCGCGAGGCGAAGGTGTACCTGGATTCGTTAGCGCCGCCCTTCTTTAAGGAGCTGGTCAAGTACGCGGACGAAGGCTCGTATTCGTGGCATTGCCCGGGTCATTCCGGAGGCGTCGCGTTCCTGAAGAGTCCGCTTGGCCAGATGTTTCACCAGTTCTTTGGCGAGAACATGCTGCGCGCGGACGTGTGCAACGCCGTAGACGAGCTTGGGCAACTACTGGACCATACCGGGCCGGTGGCCGCGTCCGAGCGCAATGCGGCGCGCATCTTCAGCGCCGATCACCTGTTTTTTGTGACTAACGGCACGTCCACGTCGAACAAAATCGTTTGGCACGCCACCGTCGCGCCGGGCGACATCGTTGTGGTGGACCGCAACTGCCACAAGTCGATCCTGCACGCGATCACGATGACTGGCGCGATCCCGGTTTTCCTGACGCCCACCCGCAACCATTTCGGCATCATCGGGCCGATCCCGCGCGATGAGTTCCAACCGGAGAACATCCGCCGCAAGATCGACGCGAATCCGTTTGCGCGCGAGGCGCTCGCGAAAAACCCGAAGCTTAAGCCGCGGATTCTGACGATCACGCAAAGCACCTACGATGGCGTCCTCTACAACGTCGAGATGATCAAGGACCTGCTTGGCGACACGATCGACACACTGCACTTTGACGAGGCCTGGCTGCCGCACGCCGAGTTCCACCCGTTCTATCAGGACATGCATGCGATCGGGCAGAGCGCCCGCCGGACCGACGCGCTGGTGTTCGCGACCCATTCGACGCACAAGCTGCTGGCTGGCATCTCGCAGGCGTCGCAGATCCTGGTGCAGGATTCGCAGTTGCCGCGCTTTGATCGGCATCGCTTCAACGAGGCGTACCTGATGCACACCTCGACCAGCCCGCAATACGCGATCATTGCGTCGTGCGATGTGGCTGCGGCGATGATGGAGCCGCCCGGCGGCACCGCGCTTGTCGAGGAGTCGATTGCCGAGGCGCTTGATTTCCGTCGCGCGATGCGCAAGGTCGCTGCCGAATATGGCGACGATTGGTTCTTCAAGGTGTGGGGGCCTGATCAGCTCGTCACCGAGGGCATTGGTTCGCGCGAGGACTGGATATTGCGGCCGAACGACCGCTGGCATGGTTTCGGCAACCTGGCCGAAGGCTTCAACATGCTGGACCCGATCAAGGCGACGATCATCACGCCGGGGCTGGACGTGGACGGCGAGTTCGGCGAAACGGGCATTCCGGCGGCGATCGTCACCCGCTATCTGGCCGAGCACGGCATCATCGTCGAGAAGACCGGGCTGTACTCGTTCTTCATCATGTTCACGATCGGCATCACCAAGGGCCGCTGGAACTCGATGGTCACCGAATTGCAGCAGTTCAAGGACGACTACGATCGAAACCAGCCGCTATGGCGCGTGTTGCCGGAGTTCGTTGCGCAGTATCCCATGTACGAGCGCGTCGGGCTGCGCGACCTGTGCGAGCAGATTCACAGCGTGTATCGTGACAATGACATCGCGCGGCTGACGACCGAGATGTACCTGTCCGACATGGAGCCGGCAATGCGCCCGACCGACGCGTTCTCGAAGATCGCGCACCGCGAGATCGATCGCGTGCCGATCGACGACCTCGAGGGCCGCGTCACCAGCATCTTGCTTACGCCGTATCCGCCGGGCATTCCGCTGTTGATTCCAGGTGAGCGGTTCAACGAGACCATCGTGCGCTACCTGAGGTTCGCGCGCGACTTCAATGCGCGGTTCCCCGGCTTTCATACCGATATCCACGGGCTGGTCACCGAAGTGGTCGGCGGCAACGTCAAGTACTTTGTGGATTGTGTGCGGCCCTGAGCGGGGCGCCGGCCCTCGGGCCGGCGGGCGGTGCCGATGGCGCTAGCCAGCCAATAGCCGCCGCGCGCCGCCGTTAATGAGACAGCGCGGCGCGTGCTGTTGCGATCGCGGCCCGCACCTGCTGCGGTGCTGTGCCACCCACGTGATTGCGGCTGGCGACCGAGCCTTCCAGTGTCAGGTAGTCGAACACGTCGTCACCTAGCAGCGCCGCGACTTTGGGCAACTCGACGCGCAACTGATCGAGCGTCAGGTCCGCCAGGTCACAGCGCCGGTCCACGCAAACTCGTACCGCATGCGCCACCGCCTCGTGTGCGTCGCGAAACGGCAAGCCACGCTTGACGAGGTAATCGGCCAGATCAGTCGCCGTCGAAAAGCCCTGCAGCGCCGCGGCCCGCATCGTATCCGGCTTGACGGTGATGCCGGCGACCATTTCGGTGAAGATGCGCAGCGTGTCGGCCACCGTGTCAACGGTATCGAACAGCGGCTCTTTGTCTTCTTGATTGTCCTTGTTGTACGCGAGCGGCTGGCCCTTCATGAGCGTGAGCAGCGCGATCAGGTGGCCGTTCACGCGGCCGGTTTTGCCGCGTGCTAGCTCCGGCACGTCGGGGTTTTTCTTCTGCGGCATGATCGACGAGCCGGTGCAGAAACGGTCGGCCAGATCGATGAAGCCGACTCGCGGGCTCATCCACAGCACCAACTCCTCGGACAGCCGCGACACGTGCGTCATGATGAGCGCCGCGGCTGCCGTGAATTCGATCGCGAAGTCCCGGTCCGACACCGCATCGAGCGAATTGGCGCAGACGCCGTCAAAGCCGAGCGTCCTGGCGACTTGCTCGCGCTCGATCGGATAGCTGGTGCCCGCGAGCGCCGCGGCGCCCAACGGCAGCCGGTTGACCCGCTTACGGCAGTCGAGCATCCGCTCGGTGTCGCGCGCAAACATCTCCACGTACGCTAGCAGATGGTGGCCGAAGGTCACCGGTTGCGCGACCTGCAGGTGCGTGAAGCCCGGCAGGATCGTGTCGGCATACCGTTCCGCAAGCTCGAGCAGCGCGCCTCGCAAACCCTTGAGCAGCGCGCTGATCCGGTCAATCTCGCCGCGCAGCCAAAGCCGGATGTCGGTGGCGACCTGGTCGTTGCGCGAGCGCCCAGTGTGCAGCCGCTTGCCCGCGTCGCCAATTAGCGCGGTCAGCCGGGCCTCGATGTTCAGGTGGACGTCTTCGAGGTCCAGTTGCCATTCGAATTCGCCGCGCTCGATCTCGCCGCGGATCTGTTCCATGCCTTTGCGGATCGCCGCGACGTCGTCGTCGCTGATGATCCGTTGCGCGCCGAGCATCGCCGCGTGCGCGAGCGAGACCCTCGATGTCGACGAGCGCGAGCCGCTTATCGAAGAACACGGACGACGTATAGCGCTTGACGAGTTCTGACATCGGCTCGGAAAAACGCGCCGACCAGGCTTCGCCCTTTTTGTGCAATTGGGAAGTCATGACAGGATGCCGCAATAGTGGAGGGTGCCGCTCGCCGCACCGCCGTGCGGCAAAGACAGGCATTTTAGCATCGCGGCAGCGTGGCACCGGCGTCGTGCGCGACGGCCGCGGTGGTGGCTTCGCGGCGCGGTTCATGTTGCGCGATCAGCACCACGAGTTTCATGTCGTCGCGCTGGGCCGGCACGAAGGTGATCTGATCGTAGGCGATGCGCCCGCGCACCGGATGATCGAATTCGCGCCGGCCGCCTTCGCGCTCAAACACGTCCTGCGATGCCCAGAAGCGCGCGAACGGGTCGCATTGCGCCACCAACGTGTCGAGTAGCGTGCGCGTGGGTGCATCGTTCAAATGTCGGATTGAGTCGGCGCGGAATTCGGCGACGAGCCGGCGTGCACGAGTTTCCCAGTCGACGATTAGCGTGCGCGCGGCCGGCGAGGTGAAGGTATAGCGCAGCAGGTTGGTGCCGCTGCCTTGCGCGTCCCGGGGAACCAGCACGCCGGCGGTCGCGGCCGGCTTGGCCGCGTCGAGCCAGCCGATGAACAATTCCGCCGCCGCCGCGTTCCAGGCGAGCGCGTTCCACTGCGGGTCCAGCACGTAGGCGGGGGCGGCGATCAGTCCGACGCTGGCCAGCAGTGCCGCGGGCACGTCGGTTGCGCCCGCGTCCGGCTCGGCGGGATCGCGCTGCGCGGCAAGCTCGAACAGATAGGCTCGTTCCGCGCGCGACAGCCGCAATGCGACGGCGATCCGCGCCAGCGCGTCGGCGGATGCCGATACGGGGCGGCCCTGCTCGATCCACGTGTACCAGGTGGCGCTGACGTCGCACAACTGCGCCACTTCCTCGCGCCGCAGGCCCGGCGTGCGGCGCCGCGTCCCGCGCGGCAGGCCGACGTCGGCCGGCGTGAGCCGTTCACGATGCGAGCGGATGAAGTCGCCGAGCGCGCGCGCGGCTGACGCGTCGGCGCGAGAAGTGGATTCGCGGGCGCCGCGACGCGCGGCACCCGATGCAGCAGGCAAAGCGGTCGCCATGATCCGGGAAGTCATCGATACGGAATAGTAAGCGATCTTGTATCGGTACAACGCAGAGGCGTATTGTATAGGCTCACGTCGTATGTACAGGCTCATGCCCTATGCGGGTTCACGTCATACGCAGGTTCACGCCGTATCGGCCAGCATGCCGGCGTCAGCCCGTATTACGCAACCCTGCGGCGATCCCATTGATCGTCAAGTGAATGCCGCGGCGCAGTCGTGCGTTCGTGGTGCCCGCGCGGTGCCGGCGCAGCAGTTCGACCTGCAAGTGGTTCAGCGGATCGAGGTACGGGAAGCGGTTCTTGATCGAGCGGGCGAGCAGCGGATTGTCCGCCAGCCGCGACGAATGGCCGGTGATCTGCGCGAGCGCGTCCGTGGTGCGATGCCATTCGGCGACGATCTGGCCGAATACCTGCTTGCGAAGCTTCTTGTCCGGCACGAGTTGCGCATAGCGCGACGCGACCGCCAGATCTGACTTAGCGAGCACCATGTCCATGTTGGACAGCAGGTTCGAGAAGAACGGCCACGTCTTGACCATTTTGCGCAGCAGCGCCACGCGCTTTTCCCGGTCCAGCGCATCCGGCGCAGCATCCAGGTACGCGCTAATCGCGCTGCCAAAGCCGTACCAGCCGGTAAGCAGCAGCCGGCATTGACCCCACGAGAAGCCCCATGGAATCGCGCGCAAGTCCTCGATGCGGCGATGCTTGGGATCGTGCAGCTTGCGCGAGGCGGGGCGGCTGCCGATATTGAGTTCTGCAATCTCGGCAATCGGCGTGGACTCGAAGAAATAGTCGGTGAAGCCCGGGGTCTTGTACACGAGCGTGCGGTATGCTGACATCGCCGCGTCTGACAGCGTCTGCATCAGGGCCTCGAACTGCGGCAGCGCGCGCGGTGACTGGGCATGTGGCTGCAACGTCGCCTCCAGCGTCGCGGCTACCACGGTCTCAAGATTGCGGCGGCCGATTTCCGGATTGCCGAACTTGCTGGCAATCACCTCGCCTTGCTCGGTCAACCGGATCTGCCCATCCACTGTGCCCGGTGGCTGCGACAGGATCGCCTGATAGGTCGGGCCGCCGCCGCGCCCAACTGTGCCGCCCCGGCCGTGAAACAGTCGTAGCCTCACGCCGCGCTCGCGGAACAGCGCGACCAGCGCCAGTTCGGCCCGATACAGTTCCCAGTTCGACGTGAGGAAGCCACCGTCCTTGTTGCTGTCCGAGTAGCCGAGCATCACTTCCTGTTCGCCGCCCTGGTGGCGCACGATCGAGTCCATGCCCGGCAGCGCCAGCAGCGCTTGCATGATGCGCGGCGCGTGACGCAGGTCGGCGATTGTCTCGAACAGGGGAATCACCATTAAACTGACGCGCGGCGCACCCTGCCCAGCATGGGTTGCGTGCTGGCCATTGCCCGCCGCGGCCCCGCAGGCGGGCATGCTGCCGTGCATCAGGCCGGTTTCCTTTTGCAGCAGCATCACTTCGACCAGGTCCGATACGGTCTCGGTATGGGAGATGATGTAGTTGCGCACGGCCCGCTCGCCAAAGCGCTGCCGTATCACACGCGTGGCCTCCAGCACGGCAAGCTCGCTGTGCACCAGCGGCGAGTACTCCGCGTACGGCAGGCGCAAAGCGCGCGGCTGCGCCAGTTCAGCCAGCAGCAGCGTCAGCTTGTCGTCCTCGGACAACGCGGCATAGTCGTCGACCACGCCGGCACGGGCAAACAGCTCGGTCAGCACGGTTTCGTGGACATCCGAACTTTGCCGCAGGTCGATGCTCGCAAGATGAAAGCCGAATACTTCGACCGCGCGGGCGAGCGGTGACAGCCGCGGGGCGGCAAGCGACGCGCCGTGGCGCGCCTGCAGTGAGTCGATCAACACCTGCAGGTCGGCGCGGAATGCGTCGGGCGACGCATAGGGCGCCGCGTCGCGGTGCTCGCCACGGATCGAGACGGCTGCGTCGCCGAGCAGCGCGCGCGCAGTCGCGGCCAGCCGTGCGTAGACACCGATCAGCGCGCGCCGATACGGCTCGTCTACGCGGTGCGGCGAGGTATCGGGCGAGGTATCCGCCAGTTGCTTCAGCGCGTCGCTGGAGCCTGCGAGCAACTCGGAGACGGACAGCTCCGCGCCGAGCCGGTGCACCTGTTCCAGATAGTGTTGGAAGAGCACCGCCGCCTGGCGCGTAATCGCCCGCTCGAGCGTGGCCGCCGTTACGTTCGGATTGCCGTCGCGGTCGCCGCCGATCCAACTACCCATCTGGAAGAACGGGGGCAGTCGAGTGGGCAGGCCGTGCTCGGCCAGTGCCTGTTCGATGTCCGCGTACAGTGCCGGGATCTCGTCCAGGAAGGTCGTGCGATAGTACGACAGCGCGTTTTCGATCTCGTCGGCGACCGTGAGCCGTGAATCACGCAGCATGCGGGTTTGCCACAGTGATGTGACGCGGGCGCGCAGCAGCGCTTCGTTGGCCGCGCGCTCGCGCGCGGTGAGCGGCTGGTCATGCTCGGCCAGCAAGCGTGCGATGTCGTGCTGCGCGTCCAGGATGCTCTTGCGCTGCACCTCGGTGGGATGTGCGGTGAGCACCGGCACGATCAGCCCGGTGTCGAAGAACGTCTTTAGCGCGGACAGCGATTCGCCACCACTTTTAGCCAGCCGTGCAAGCGCGTAGGCGACGGTGCCTGCCTGTGGTGCGGAGCCGGCCAGCGCATGGATGCGCCGGCGGCGATTATGGTGGCGATCCTCGGCGATGTTTGCTAGATGTGAAAAGTAGCTGAATGCGCGCACCACGCTGACCGTTTGCTCCGGCGTGAGGGCCTTGAGCATCTTGTCTAGCTTCTTGGCCGCGTCGATGTCGTCCTCGCGGCGAAATTTCACCGCCGACTGGCGGATCGTCTCGACCACGTCGAATACGGCGTCACCCTCTTGCTCGCGGACCACGTCACCAAGCAGTCGGCCAAGGAAGCGGATGTCCTCGAACAGCGGCCTGTCCTTGTCTTCGCGGGTGCGGCTGCGTGTGGGCGATGCCGTGGCGTGCGCCGTCGGCGTCCCCACGGTCGGGGTCGGCCGTGCGGGCGCGGTGCGGGAGGCCGTAGCGGCGGTCTTGGCGTTGCGGCGCGCGGCAGCGGCCGATCCGGAAGTAGTCACAAGCCATTCCCCAAACTGGCGATTGAAGGGTTCCGGCATCCGCGCGCAGCATCGGGATGCCGAAGGGTGCGTGCTACCATTTGATTCGTTATCACATCCCGATTGGGTACGAGGTCAACTTGAGTCTCGAGATGCAATGCGCGATACCGCCCGCGACGCTGGTGATCGCCTCGCGTGAGAGCCGGCTTGCGCTGTGGCAAGCCGAGCATGTGGGCCGTGCGCTGCACAAATTATATCCGTCTTGCGACGTAAAGATCCTCGGTATGACCACTCGCGGCGATCAAATTCTGGATCGCACGCTGTCCAAGGTGGGCGGCAAGGGGTTGTTCGTCAAGGAATTGGAGAATGCATTGGCGGATGGTCGCGCGGACCTGGCGGTTCACTCGCTCAAGGACGTACCGATGAGGCTGCCCGATGGCTTCGCGCTGCCGGTTGTCCTCACGCGGGAAGACCCGCGTGATGCGTTCGTGTCGTCGCAATTTACCTCGTTGGCGCAATTGCCAGCGGGCGCCGTGGTGGGGACATCGAGCCTGCGCCGCGAGGCGATGTTGCGTAGCCGCTATCCGCATCTGGTGATCAAGCCGCTGCGCGGCAATCTGGATACCCGGCTGGCCAAGCTCGACCGGGGCGACTACGCGGCGATCATCCTCGCGGCCGCTGGGCTCAAGCGGCTTGGCCTCGCAGCGCGGATCCGCACGCTGCTGGATCCCGCCGACAGCCTGCCGGCGCCCGGTCAGGGGGCGCTCGGCATTGAGATCTGCGCCTCGCGCGCCGATCTGCACCCGTGGCTGGCGCCGTTGTGCGACATGCGCACGGCGCTGGCCGTGGAAGCCGAGCGGGCCGTGTCGCGCGCACTCGGTGGCAGCTGCGAGGTGCCGCTCGCCGCGTATGCGCAGTGGCAGGGTGATGTGCTGCAACTGCGGGCGTCGGTTGCCACGCCCGACGGCAGCCGCGTACTGGCCGCGCAGGGCAGCGCGGCGCCGACGGATACGGCCGGTGCGCTGGCGCTTGGCTTGCACGTGGTACAGCAGTTGCAGGCGCAGGGTGCGATGCAAATCGTGCAGCAACTGCTTGACGCGTCGCGCGACGGAGCCGCGTGATGGGGGGCGGCCAATCGTGACGCAGGCGTCGCTTCCTCCCACGTCGCAGTCGGCGGCCGCGGGCGACGCCGGCGCTCCTGTCGCGGCACGTCCGACTGTGGTGATTACGCGCCCGGCAGGACAGAGTGCTGAACTGCTGACCGCGCTTGCCGCAACTGGGCTTGATGGCTTCGAGTTTCCGCTGATCGACATTACTGACGCAACGGACAATGCGCCGCTGGTCGATGGGTTGCTCGACCTCGAGCGTTATGCGCTGGCGGTATTCGTCTCGCCAAACGCGGTGGATCGCGCATTCGCGGCGCTTGCCGCCGCGCGGCCGAAGGCATCGCCGGAAAGCGCATCCCCAGTGGACGTACCGCCCGCGGATGCATTGTCGGCGGACGCCTCGTCAGCCGATACGCCGTCGGCGCATGCGTCGGCCGCCACCGTGCCGCCGCCCGCTTTCTCGTGGCCGACCACGGTACCGGTCGCTGGCGTGGGTCCAGGCACGGTGCGGGCGTTGGCGCGCCACGGCGTGCAGCCGCACACGCATCGAATCATCGCACCCGGCGATGCGGTGCGCGTCGCGCTGCAGGCGCCGGTGTACGACGGTGGCGCGGGTGTTTCCTATGCTGGCGAGCCGCCGCGGCGCGACGATACCCCTGCGGTGCAGGTCTCGTCCGACTCGTATGCGAGCGGCGATGCGCCGCGCTACGATTCCGAGGCGTTGATCGACGCGCTTGCCACCGCCTTTGCGCCGCACGGGCTCACCGCGTTGCAAGGGCGGCACGTGTTGCTGGTGCGCGGCGACGGCGGCCGCGAGTTGCTCGCCGAGACGCTGCGTGCGCATGGCGCGATCGTCCAGGCGCTCGGTGCGTACCAGCGACGGCTGCCCGAACCGAGCTTTGACGCGTGGCAACGCGTGCACGCGCTGCTTGCCGGCCAGCCGCACGCCTGGGTATTGACCAGTTCGGAAGGCGTGCGCAACCTGGAGGAGCTGGCGCGCGAGCATCTGAATCGCGACGAGATTGTCGCGCTCAAGCGCGCCCCGATTGTCACACCCCATCCGCGCATCGGCGATACGGCGCGCAAAGCGGGTTTTGATACGATTACGGTGTCCGGTGCCGGCGATCAAGCGATCGTCGGCGCGCTGCGCACGGTGTTTTCACCGATCACTCAAGCCGCTTCCTTCTCGAAGACTCAATCGCAATCGGCTCAATTAAGCATGACAGATTCTAAAGATTCCCAGCCAGCGCCAGGTGGGGCGCCGCAAGCAGCGCAACCGGCGCGCCCTGCCGCGGCCAACGTCCCACCGGCTGCACCCTTTCCCCCGTACGAATCGAAGCGCCGCCGCCGCTCAGTCAGCACGGCGCTCGCCTGGATCGGCGCGGTGTTGGTGCTGGCGGGCGCAGGCGCAGGCGGCTACGTGCTCGAACGCAAGGTCGAGCGGCTGCAGCAGCAACTTATCGTGCGCCAGCAGGCCAGCGACGCGCAAAGCCGCGACACTCGGCTCAAGGCCGACGAGGCCGCGAGCGCGGTACGCCAACTCGATTCGCAGCTGGCCCAACTCGCCGGCCGGGTCGGCGACGTGCAGACGCAGCATCAGGCCCTGCAGGCGTCGTTGCAGGACTTGGCAAAGGACCGCGACGATTGGACGCTGGCCGAAGTCGAGCAGACAATTTCGTCTGCTAGCCAGCAACTGCAATTAACCGGCAATGTCGGCTTGGCGTTGTTGGCGTTGCAAAGCGCGGACACGCGGCTCGCGGCATCAACGGGCGCGCAGGTCATCGCGGTGCGCAAGGCGATCGCGCAGGATATCGACAAGCTGAAGGCTGCGCCAAGCGTCGACCTGGCGGGACTCGCGATCAAGCTCGACGATGTGATCGCGCAGGTGGACGCCTTGCCGTTGGCCGGCGAGGCGCCGGCTGTGCCGCTCAAGTCGCGTACCGGCACGCCGGCGGACGTGGCGCAGGTGGCCGCTGCCAATGGCGAGCCGCGCTGGAAGGTATGGTGGCATACATTCGCGGCCGACGTCATGGCGCAACTCACCGGTCTCGTACAGGTGCGCCGCATCGACAACGCGGACGCGATGCTGGTCGCGCCAGACCAGGGCTATCTGTTGCGTGAGAATGTGAAGCTGCGGCTGCTGTGCGCGCGCGTCGCGCTGCTCTCGCGCGACGAGAAGCTGATGAAGGCGGACTTGCAGGCCGCGCAGCAGGCGCTCGCGCGGTACTTTGATCCGTCGGCACAGGCCACGCATAACGCGCGTGAGCGGCTCGATCAGGTTCAAAAAGGTGCGGCGCACATCGAGTTGCCGAACCTGGAGGCGAGTTTGAATGCCATCCATCAGAACAAGGGCCGAGGCTGAACGATGGCAATTCGAGCAATCTTGTGGTTGATGGCACTATTCGCGACCGCCGTGCTGCTGGCGCTTGTCGGCGCACACGACGCGGGGCAGGTGCTAATCATTTGGGCGCCTTATCGGATCGATATCTCGCTGAACTTGTTCGTGGCGGCGCTGGTCGTGTCGTTCGTCGTGCTCTATATCGTCGTGCGCTCGATTCGCGCGGTGCTGAAAATGCCCGAACGAGTCGCGGCGTACCGGGCACGCGTGCGGCTTGCCAACGCGCACCAGGCGCTGCGTGAGGCGATTGGTAACTTGTACGCGGGGCGTTTTTCTCGCGCGGAGAACGCCGCGCGCGAGGCCAGTGCATTTGACGCAAATAAGGCGCCAGCCGGCCTGATCGGTGCAGCCGCCGCACATCGCATGCGCGAATTCGCGCGTCGCGATGAATGGCTGGCGCAGGTGACCGACAACGATTGGCAAGAGGCGAGGTTGATGGCCAGCGCCGAATTGCGCGCGGATGCGCGTGATGCCGACGGGGCGTTGGCGGCATTGACCGAGATGCGTGCGCAGGGTGGGCGGCGCATCCATGCGTTGCAAATCGCGTTGCGTGCGCAGCAGCAGCTGAAGAACTGGGCGGAAGTGCTCAAGCTGGTGAAGACCCTGGAAAAGCGCGAGGCGATCCACCCGGCGGTGTCGGTGCACCTGAAGCAACTCGCCGCCGAGCATCTGCTGCGTGATCGGCGTCACAACCCCGACGCGCTGCTGCAACTATGGCAATCGCTGAGTGCGGCCGAGCGCCAGTCGCCCCGTATCGCGGACTTGGCCGCGGAATTGTTGATCGCGCTGAACCGCCCGGCCGATGCGCGCAAGATCGTCGAGGAGGCGCTCGCGCATCATTGGGATCCTAGGCTGCTGCGCCGCTACGCCGACTGCGCGGACGACGATCCATTGCCGTTGATTCAGCGCGCGGAAGCCTGGCAGAAGGAGCGTCAGGACGATCCCGACCTGTCCTTTACGCTGGGACGCCTGTGCCTGCAGCAAAAGCTGTGGGGTAAGGCACAAGCCTTCCTCGAGCAGGCGCTTAAGCTCGCCGCGGACAATGAGCCGCTGCAGATTCGTGCGCACCGGGCGCTCGCACGCCTGCATGAGCAGTTGGGCAACGCGCAGCAGGCCGCCGAGCACTACCGTGCCAGCGCCACGGCGATGAATGTTGTTTAGCTGGCGCCGCGGCGATGGCCGTATTGGACCGCTGGCGGATCGTATGCACGGGTTGCCAGTGGCGTGCGTGCTCGCTTGCTGACGGCGGCCGTATTCAGTGGCTGGCGCCCCCGCCATGCTGACCCGTGGGCGATGGCAGTCTGCGCGTGCCGGCGACGGCTGTCCTGTACCGCCGCGCCCGCTAGCGCGATACGAGGCGCTTGGGCACGCTGAGCGTCACCAGCGAGCCGAGCACTATGGAACCCGCCACCCAGTCCATGCCGGAATCCGTGCTGCTGGTCAGGTCTTTGAGTCAGCCGATGAGGGACGGGCTTACGAAACCGGCTGACTGCCTAACGAGTTGATCATCGCGAGGGCTGCGGTGTGCTGACCATTATCGCGCCGAGTTCGCGATGATCGGACGAAAGCCAAGCCGTGCAGCCGGATCGGACACCTCGTTACCCGATCGCAGCAGGTCGGTTGATATAATCGGGCTTTCGCCTCCATCGTTCGTTCTATCGTTAACAGGAAATTCGACATGAGCTTCGATCACGTCCCACCCGGCAAGGACCTGCCGCACGATTTCAACGTCATCATTGAAATTCCGGCGCAAAGCGACCCAGTCAAATACGAGGCGGACAAGGATCTGGGCCTGCTCGTCGTAGACCGTTTCATCGGCACGGGAATGCGCTATCCGGCCAACTACGGGTTCATCCCGCGAACGCTCGCCGGCGATGGTGATCCGGTCGATGTGCTGGTGATCACGCCCTTTCCGTTGCTGGCGGGCTCAGTCGTGCGCTGCCGCGCATTGGGCATGCTGAATATGACGGACGAATCCGGCCAGGATGCGAAGCTGATTGCTGTGCCGGCCGACAAGATCTGTCCGATGACCGCGCACCTGAAATCGGCTGACGACGTACCGGCTTATCTGAAGGACCAGATCAAGCATTTCTTCGAGCAGTACAAGGCGCTCGAAAAAGGCAAGTGGGTCAAGGTCGAAGGCTGGGAAGATATCGCCGCCGCACACAAGGAGATTACCGACGGCATCGCGAACTTCAACGAGCAATAAACGACGCGCCGTGCCGGCGGCGTTGGCCGACACGCCTGTCGATGACAACCCGCCGGGGTCGGACCGACTCGGCGGGTTTTTTGCGGGTGCGGCGAGTTCGTGTGGGATCGCGGCGGCGCGCGCCGCCCGGTCGTTCAGACGAGACCGGCCGCAGCCGCCTAAGCGGCTTCGGCTTCGACCGTCTGCGGCATCGCGCTAGCGAGGATCATGGCGTCGACGTTGCGGGGCCTGGGCTCGCGTTGTGCCGGCCGGTACACGAGATCACCGCGCCGCACCGGCTGGCCGCTCAGCGCGCATTGGCCATCCTGTTCCGCGGTGGCGACACGCCAGCCCTGGTAACCATAGTGGCAGGTCGCCGCATCGGACCAATACACGATGGCGGTGACGCTGCTAGGCCGGTCGATGATGCGGATGATCGGCTTGCCGGCCGCGACCTGCCGCCCAAGCGGCACCACGGCGGTATGCTTGCCGCGCTGTGCCGGGCGTGTGCGGCGGGTGGTCTGGAGCGGGGGGACGGCGACAGCGGGGCGGTCGGCAGCGCTCTCGCGCGCACGGGCGCCGAGGCAGCGGACGGTCTGCTGCCAAGGATCCGCGTGTTTTGCAATAGCAGTCATGGCGATGGTTCCGAGCATTCTCTAGCACGGACGTTACGCCGCAGGCCCGCTCGGATAAAGATCATTATTGTGAATTCTCTGTCTTGCCAGCGCAAACAATCGGCGTGAGCGCCGCGCGGTGGGCGTTGCGGCGAGGCCAGGCGCGGCCCTTGCTACGCGTGCGGCAACGGACGGCGGCCCTGCGCAAGTGCCCGCTTCTCGCTGGCGGATAACCGTTTGACGTGATATTCGACGCGTGACGCGCTGGAGCGGTCAGCCATTGCGAAGGTAGCGAGCAGTCGCACGGGTTTGTGCGAGCGTGTATAGCGGGCGCCGGTGCCGTCCTGATGCTTGGCGAAGCGAGCCTGCACGTCGACGGCGATGCCCGTGTAGATGCTGCCGTCCGCGCATTCGATCAAATATAGGTGCCAGGTCATGTCAGTATGCCGTGTCGGCGCCGCGCCGGAACGGATCGTGTTCGCGCAACTCATCCACATAGCGGTGTATGCCGCCCGCCTCGCTGTTCAGGAACTGGGCGACAGCGTCCGCGAATGCGGGATGCGCGAGCCAGTGCGTCGAATGGGTGACGGTGGGCAGGAAGCCGCGCGCCATCTTGTGCTCGCCTTGGGCGCCGCCCTCAAATGTGGCGATGCCGGCCTCGATGCAAAATTCTAGCGGTTGGTAGTACGCGGTCTCGAAGTGCAAACATGGGATGTGCTCGAGCGCACCCCAGTAGCGTCCGTACAACGTGCCCCGGCCTTGCCCTCGCGACGCGGATGTATCGCGGTCATAGACCAGTAGCGCGCTGGCGATCGGCGCGCCAGCGCGCTCGGCGATCACCAGCAGCAGGTTGTCAGGCATCGTTGCGCCGATCATCCGGAAAAAATCTAGATTCAGGTAGGGGCTCGAATGATGCTCGCGATAGGTCTGCCGATAGCACCGCGAGAAAAATGCCCATTGTGTGGCGGTGATGGCCTCGCCGGGCACGCGGCGCAGCGTGACGCCGGCGTCACGCACCTGGCGGCGCTCGGCACGGATGTTTTTGCGCTTCTTTTGCTCCAACGTGGACAGGAAGTCGTCAAAATTCCGATAGCCTTGGTTGAGCCAGTGGAACTGGACGCCCTCGCGCAGCAGCATGCCCATCTCGACCAGCAGTTCGGCCTCGCGCGGCGAGGGGTACAGCACGTGCAGCGACGACACGTGGGCCTGCTCGGCCGCGGCCAGCAGCGTGGCCGCCAGATGGCGGCGCGCATCGTCGTTGTCCGCGAGCAGCCGCGTGCCCTGCACCGGCGTGAACGGCACTGCGCACAGCAGTTTCGGGTAGTAATGCAGTCCGTGCCGCTGGTAGGCATCGGCCCACGCCCAGTCGAACACATACTCGCCGTAGCTATGCTGCTTCACGTAGAGCGGCGCGGCTGCCGCAAGCACCTCGCGCGACTCCGGGCCCTCGTTGCGCCACAGCGTGACGAATTGGGCCTGCCAACCGGTGTCGGCCACCGCGCATTGCGTTGCATCCAGCGCATGGAGGAATTCATGTCGCAAGAACGGCGTGGGCTGTGCCTGCCGCGCGAGCAGCGCATTCCATTGGCATGCGTTGACCTCGTCCAGTGACGCGAGAATCCGCGTGCGATAATCGCCCATGCGCTGTGAAGCCAACTCGCTCATCGTTCGTCCATGAAAATCGCTCTTGCCCAGATCAACGTGACCGTCGGCGACTTTGCCGGCAATATCGCGAAAATCGTCGCCGCCGCGCAAACCGCCCATGATGCCGGCGCGTCGCTGATGATCGCACCGGAACTGGCGCTGTCCGGCTATCCGCCCGAAGACCTGTTGCTGCGTCCGGCGTTTTACACGGCAAGCCATGCGGCGCTCAGCGAGTTGGCCGCTCAGCTCTCGCGCTTTGCCGGACTGCGCGTGTTGGTCGGCCATCCGTATCGCAGTGCACCGACAGGCGATGTTAATCCAAATAGGCCGCTCGAGCGCGGCGTGCCGCCGGTGGACACGTTTAACGCAGCATCGCTGCTGGCCGAGGGTCGAATTGTGGGCACCTACCGGAAGCAGGAACTGCCCAATACCGAGGTGTTCGACGAAAAGCGGTATTTCGCGTCGAATCCGCAACCGTTCGTGTTCGAGCTGGAGGGCGTGAAGTTTGGCGTCATCATCTGCGAGGATGCGTGGCATCCATCGGCCGCGTTGCTGGCGAAGGCGGCGGGCGCCCAGGTGCTGCTTGTGCCCAATGGCTCACCGTATCACGTGAACAAGGAGGATGTGCGCGTCGATATTCTGCGCGAGCGCATTCGCGAGACCGGCATGCCGGCCGTCTACTTAAATCTGGTCGGCGCGCAGGACGAGCTTGTGTTTGACGGGGGCTCGTTCGTGCTCGATGCGCATGGCGAGCTAATGGCACGCCTGCCGCAATTCGTCGAGCAGACGGCGATTGTCGAGTTTGACGGCGCACAGGCGCAACGTGGCGAGATTGCGCCGCGCGAATGCGTCGAGGCGCAGGTTTATGCTGCGCTGGTGCTCGGCGTGCGTGATTACTTGAACAAAAACGGATTTCCAGGAGCGATCATCGGGCTGTCCGGCGGCGTGGACTCGGCGCTGGTACTGGCCGTCGCGTGCGACGCATTGGGTGCCGAGCGCGTGCGCGCGGTCATGATGCCGTCCCGCTATACCGCGGATATGTCCATGTCCGATGCAGCGGAGATGGCGCGGCGCGTTGGCGTGCGCTACGACGAAATTGCGATCGGTCCGATGTTCGACGCGTTCCGCGCATCGCTGGCTGCGCAATTTGCTGGCTTGCCCGAAGACGCCACCGAGGAGAACATTCAGGCCCGCATTCGCGGTACGCTGCTAATGGCGCTGTCGAACAAATTCGGCTCGATCGTGCTGACCACCGGCAACAAGAGTGAGATGGCCGTGGGCTATTGCACGTTGTATGGGGATATGGCGGGTGGTTTTGCGGTGATCAAGGATATCGCCAAGACACTGGTGTATCGGCTGTGCCGCTATCGGAACGCGGCGACCACGTTTGCCACGCGCGACATTATCCCGGAACGGATCCTGACCCGGGCGCCATCGGCCGAGCTGCGCGAGAACCAGACCGATCAGGACAGCCTGCCGCCGTATGAAGTGCTGGATGCGATCATGCGAATGTACATGGAGGAGGATCGGTCGCTGGAGGGCATCGTTGCGGCCGGCTATGCTCGCGACGATGTCCAGCGGGTCACGCGGCTGATCAAGATCAATGAATACAAGCGGCGCCAGGCGCCAATCGGGATTCGCGTCACGCACCGCGCATTTGGTCGGGATTGGCGCTATCCGATTACATCACATTTCAGCGAGGCATCCTGAGCATGCGCGGCAACGGCGCGGCACCGCCACGGTGCGCGATGCGGTGCTGCGGGCGGTGGGGTCGTGCATGCGCTCGCGCGCCCCGCGCGCGCTGGTTAGAATAACTTCATTCCATTTCAAGCGGACAGGCGAGGCACACCATGAAGCGTATCACTGCAATCATCAAGCCGTTTAAGCTCGACGAGGTGCGCGAAGCGCTCGCACAGGTGGGCCTGACCGGACTGACCGTGACCGAAGTCAAAGGCTTTGGTCGGCAAAAAGGGCATACCGAACTCTATCGCGGTGCGGAGTACGTGGTCGACTTCCTGCCGAAGGTAAAGATCGAGGTCGTGGTCGCAAACGACCAGGTCGATCAGACGCTCGATGCGATCATCGGTGCCGCGCGTACCGGCAAGATCGGCGACGGAAAAATCTTCGTCGCTGACATTGAACGGGTGATTCGGATACGCACCGGCGAAGAGAACGAGGCGGCGGTCTGATTGACATCACCTGCGCTGCGTGGCATGCAGGCGACATGGCCCCCCTCAGCCACGCGGCTCCGGCTGCAGCAGCACGAGTACGGCACCGGCTCCGCCATCGTGCGCCCGGGCCTGGCAAAAGGCAATCACCTCGGCCTTTTGCGCCAGCCAACTGCGTACTTTGCCCTTGAGCACCGGCTCCTTGCCGATCGAGCCCAAACCCTTGCCGTGGATCACGCGCACGCAGCGCAGCCCCCGCTTGATCGACGCACGCAGAAAATCCGCCAGGGCTTCGCGGGCCTCATCGCGGCGCAGTCCGTGCAGGTCGATCTGCGCCTGCACGACCCACGTGCCACTGCGCAGTTTGCGTACGACGTCGGTCGCCACGCCCGGCCGGCAATAAGACAACGATTCATCGACGTCGAGTAGCGCTTCCGGATCGAATTCGTCGGACAGTGCCTCATCGAGCACGGCTTGTTCGTCGCGCTGCGTTTGCAGCGGCACGGGGGGCGGCTGCACGCGGTGCAGCGGCGCGCGACCGGAGGGCTTGAGCGGCGTGATGTCGCCAATCTCGCAGCGGAATTCGGTGGCGGCCGCTTGCGCGGCGCGCTGCTCGCGCTCGGCGTGGCGACGCGCCTGCTCGCGGGCCGTGGCGTCACTTTTGAGCATGTCGCGCAGCACGCCGAGCGATGCTAGGCTGGACAGGCGGCGCATGCCGGCGGCAGGGCCGGCAGAGATCGGCGCGGGTACCACCGCGCCAAGCGCGGCTCCCGCGATGGCGGATGGGGCAGCGGGCGTTGGCCGCGCCCGCACGCGGTCATTCGGATGGGTTTTTTCCTTTGGCATGGGTCGCCCTCGACTTTAATGCTGTCGCTGCGACGGTATCGCGCGACGCTCAGCGGTTGGCTTCGTGGCTCATCACGTGTGGCGCGGTCGTCTCATGGATGCTTTCCAGATAACGCTGTGCGTCCAGCGCGGCCATGCATCCGGTGCCCGCGCTAGTGATCGCCTGCCGATAGATGTGGTCCTGCACATCGCCCGCGGCGAACACGCCGGCGATCGACGTGGCGGTCGCATTGCCGTTCAGGCCGGCGTTCGTGACGATGTAGCCGTTACGCATTTCCAATTGGCCCTCGAAGATGTCGGTATTCGGCTTATGGCCGATCGCTACGAACAGGCCGTGCACCGCCAGGTCGGCGCTCTCGCCAGTCTTTGTATGCTTGATGCGCAGGCCGGTCACGCCCGAATCGTCGCCGAGGACTTCATCGAGCACGTGGTTCCACTTGATTTGAACGATGCCTTCCTGCTCCTTCGCGAGCAGTCGATCGATCAGGATCGGCTCGGCGCGGAACTTGTCGCGACGGTGGATCACCGTGACCTTCTTCGCGATGCCCGACAGGTACAGCGCTTCCTCGACGGCGGTGTTGCCGCCGCCGATCACCGCGACATCTTGATTCCGGTAGAAGAAACCATCGCAGGTCGCGCATGCGGACACGCCCTTGCCCATGAACTGCTGCTCTGACGGCAGGCCCAGGTATTGGGCCGACGCGCCAGTCGCGATGATTAGCGCATCGCACGTGTACTCGCCGGAGTCGCCGATCAGCCGCAGCGGCCGCTCATCGAGCTTCGCGGTGTGAATGTGATCGAACACGATTTCGGTATTGAAGCGCTGCGCGTGCTCGAGCAGCCGCTGCATCAGTTCCGGACCCTGTACGCCGTTCGGGTCGCCGGGCCAGTTCTCGACGTCGGTGGTCGTCATCAACTGCCCGCCTTGTGCGAGGCCGGTAATCAGCATCGGCGATAGATTGGCTCGCGCCGCGTAGACGGCGGCGCTGTAGCCGGCCGGGCCGGAGCCGAGAATCAGGACTTTCGCGTGCTTGCGTTCGGACATGGCGGTCGATCCTTGTAGGACGGCGGTGCGCAAAGCCGCACCGCGCGGCAATGCGTGGGTGATGTCGGACCTAACATTATAAAGGGGCTGGCCGGCATTGGCCTGATTGCTCTTTTGCATCGGTGTGATAACCCCGGCGCCCATCGGCACGATGTTTTGCCACCTATCGGCGTGATAGCCCCGGCGCCCATCGGCGCGATGTTCCGCCACCTATCGGTGTAATACTCCGCCACTCATCGGCGCGATACCCCGCCACTCATCGGCGTGATACCCCGCCACTCATCGGCGCGATACCCCGCCACTCATCGGCGCGATATCCTGCTACCCCTTGGCGCGATGCCCCGATGTTCGGCGGTGCTTGGGCGGCTCGCGCAGCACGCTGGTGCGCGCTTGCAACACCGGCCTTACAACTTGTTGCGCGGCGCGCCGGTCCGACCGTTTACAATGAAGGCGCTCGAACTCCGGCGGCTGTATGTCGCTCTCTTGTCGATTCAATGGCGAAATCCACGTATTCTCCCGGGACACAAGCTTTACCGCATCGTCTGTCGCGTTTGCTGAGCGAGATCCGCTGGCTGCTGCAGGTCGCGCTCGGCCTGTTCCTGTTAATGGCGCTGGTCAGCTACAGCCGGCGCGACCCAAGCTGGACGCATGCTGTGCAGGTGGACCGGATCGCGAATTGGGGTGGCCGTGTCGGTGCGTGGACATCCGACATTCTGCTGCTACTGTTCGGCTTGTCCGCCTATTGGTGGATCGTGCTGCTGGGACGGCGCATCGCCGACAATTACCGGCGCATCACGCGTCACGACGCGCTAGACGAGCCGGCTGCGCCGCGCGAAGGCGGCTGGTTGGCCGAGATGCTGTCGTTCGCGCTCGTGCTCGTGGCCAGCGACGGCCTCGAGGCATTGCGGATGTGGTCGCTCCAGGCCCAATTGCCTCGGGCACCCGGCGGCATCATCGGCGACGCGGTGGCCCGCGGCGTGCAGCACGCGCTTGGGTTCACCGGCGGCACGCTGGCGTTGCTGCTCGCGCTGGCGATTGGCCTGTCGCTGTTTTTCCGCTTTTCGTGGCTGTCGGTGGCCGAGCGCGTCGGCGAGGCGATTATCAACGCGGTTATGCTCGCGCAGTTGCGGCGCGACGAGAAGCGCGACCGCAAGGCTGGCCAGCAAGCGGCGGTCAAGCGCGAGGGCAAGGTCGAGCGCAGTCGGGTGCGGCTCGAGGAGCAGGAGCCGGTGACGATCGTGCCGGCCGTGGTGACGCCGACCAAGTCCGAGCGCCTCGAAAAGGAAAAGCAGGTGCCGCTGTTCCAGGACCTGCCGGGCGACGGCACGTTGCCGCCGCTTGCACTGCTCGACGCGCCACCGGCCACGCGGGAAACCGTATCGGCCGACACGCTCGAGTTTACGTCACGGCTGATCGAAAAGAAGCTGAAGGACTTCGGCGTCGAGGTCAGCGTGGTGGCCGCCTATCCCGGTCCAGTGGTCACTCGCTACGAAATCGAGCCGGCGACCGGGGTCAAAGGCAGCCAGGTTGTCAACCTTGCGAAGGACCTCGCGCGCTCGCTGTCACTCGTGTCGATCCGCGTGGTCGAGACGATTCCCGGCAAGAACTACATGGGCCTGGAGTTGCCGAACCAGCGCCGCCAAACCGTGCGGCTGACGGAAATCCTGGGCTCCGAGGTCTATGCGAGTGCGCCATCGCTGCTGACGATGGGGCTGGGCAAAGACATCGGGGGCAATCCAGTGTGTGCGGACTTGGCCAAGATGCCGCACCTGCTGGTGGCTGGCACGACCGGCTCGGGTAAGTCGGTCGGCATCAACGCGATGATTTTGTCGCTGCTGTACAAGGCCAGCGCGGAGCAGGTCCGCCTCATCATGATCGACCCGAAGATGCTCGAGTTGTCGGTCTACGAGGGTATCCCGCACCTGCTGTGTCCGGTCGTCACCGACATGCGGCAGGCCGGCCACGCGCTGAACTGGGCGGTCGGCGAGATGGAGCGGCGCTACAAGTTGATGAGCAAGCTCGGTGTGCGCAACCTGGCCGGCTACAACAGCAAGATCGACGACGCCGCCAAGCGCGACGAGAAGATTCCGAATCCGTTCAGCCTGACGCCCGATGCACCGGAGCCGCTCGAGAAGCTGCCGTTCATCGTGGTGATTATCGACGAGTTGGCCGACTTGATGATGGTCGTCGGCAAAAAGGTGGAGGAGCTAATCGCGCGTATCGCACAGAAGGCGCGGGCGGCCGGCATCCACCTCGTGCTCGCGACGCAACGGCCATCGGTCGATGTGATCACCGGGTTGATCAAGGCGAACGTGCCCACGCGCATTGCGTTTCAGGTATCGTCCAAGATCGATTCCCGCACGATCCTTGACCAGATGGGCGCTGAGTCGCTGCTCGGCCAAGGCGACATGTTGTATCTGCCGCCGGGCACCGGCCTGCCGATCCGCGTCCATGGCGCGTTCGTCTCCGACGAAGAGGTTCACCGTGTCGTCGAGAAGCTCAAGGAGCAGGGCGAGCCGAATTACATCGACGGCATTCTGGAAGGGGGCTTGGCTGGCGAAGGTGACGAAGCAGGCGGCGCGGGAACTGGCAACGCGGATGGCGAGTCCGATCCGTTATATGACCAGGCTGTCGAAGTCGTGCTCAAGCAGCGCCGTGCGTCGATCTCGCTGGTGCAGCGTCACCTGCGTATCGGCTACAACCGCGCCGCGCGGCTGCTCGAACAGATGGAGCAGTCGGGGCTGGTCTCGGCAATGGCGTCCAATGGCAATCGTGAAATACGGGTGCCGGCGCGCGGCGATGACGACTAAGTGCCTCGAGCGGTGCGAGGGCAAAGGTCGGCATGGTTGCCGCCGGGTGCCACGGACTGTGCCGGATGCGTTACGTGCATGAAATCAACACAGGAAACGCTTTGATGATGGGATCGCTTTTTCGCGCCACGCGGGCCGCGGCGACAGGCGCATTGATTGCCTTGGCCGCCGTGCCGTGTGCGCATGCCAGCGGCACGGCGCAATTGAAGGCGTTTGTGGCACAGGTGCGTTCGGCCGATGGCGAGTTCGTCCAGCGCCAGGTCAAGGCAGCCGGCGGCAGTGCGTCGCAGGCGCAGGGCCAGGCGGCACGCACGTCGATGGCCACGTCGAGCGGCACATTCCGCTTTGCGCGGCCGGGCAGGTTCGTGTGGGCGTACCAGAAACCGTATGAACAACTGCTGCAGTCCGACGGCGACAAGCTGTATGTCTGGGACAAGGATTTGAATCAGGTGACTGCGCGGGCACTCAATGGCGTGCTGGGCGCCAGCCCGGCTGCCATCCTGTTCGGCAGCAACGACCTGGAAAAGAACTTCACGCTGCGCGATGCGGGCGTCAAACAAGGCATCGACTGGCTTGAGCTGGTCCCGAAATCAAGGGATACGCAGTTCGAGCGCGTCGGCATTGGTTTTCGCGACGGCAACCTCGAGGCGATGGAGTTGCATGACGTGTTCGGCAATGTGACGCTGCTCACGTTCTCAAACATCCACAAGAATCCGGCGCTGCCCGCCAATACATTTAAGTTCACGGTGCCGAAAGGCGCCGACGTGATCAATGGTTGACCGGTGCCGGGCGAATTTGCGGCGGCGCGCGGCGGGCGTGCCCACACGGGCGTATTGGCGGCTGCCATAATGCCTGCACGTCGTTGCGAAGTGATCCGGTAAGTCCATGTTCGAAGATACCCGCACCGCCGTCCCGCTGGCAGAACGGCTGCGCCCGAAGACGATCGACGAGGTCATCGGCCAGCGCCACCTGCTTGGCGAAAATAAGCCGTTGCGGGTGGCGTTTGAGTCCGGCGAGCCGCATTCGATGATACTGTGGGGGCCGCCTGGCGTGGGCAAGACGACGTTGGCGCGCTTGATGGCCGCCGCATTCCACGCCGAATTCATTGCGCTGTCCGCTGTGCTCTCCGGCGTCAAGGATATCCGCGAAGCGGTCGATCTGGCGCAGGCCCATCGCGCGCGTGGGCGGCAGACATTGGTATTTGTCGACGAAGTCCACCGCTTCAACAAGAGCCAGCAGGATGCCTTTCTGCCGCACGTGGAGTCCGGCTTGTTCGTGTTCGTCGGCGCCACGACCGAGAATCCCTCGTTCGAGGTCAACAGCGCCTTATTGTCCCGCGCGGCGGTCTATGTCCTCAAGAGCCTGGACGATCATGAGCAGCGCGCATTGCTCGAGCGTGCGTTCGCCGAATTGGGCGGCGGGTTGACCATCACGGACAGCGCGCGCGACGCGCTGATCGGCTCTGCCGACGGTGACGGACGCAAGTTGCTCAACAACGTCGAAATCGTCGCACGCGCCGCATACCGTGCGAAGACTACGTCGATCGACGATACACTGCTCGGCGCGGCGTTGGCCGACAATCTGCGCCGCTTCGACAAGGGCGGCGATGCGTTCTACGACCAAATCAGCGCATTGCACAAATCGGTGCGGGGCAGCCACCCCGACGGTGCGTTGTATTGGCTGTGCCGGATGCTCGACGGGGGCGCCGATCCGCGGTATCTTGCGCGCCGCATCGTGCGTATGGCCTGGGAGGACATCGGGCTGGCCGATCCCCGCGCCGCGCGCATCGCGCTGGATGCGTCGGAAACGTACGAGCGGCTGGGCACCCCCGAAGGGGAGCTTGCCCTCGCGCAAGCGGTGCTGTATTTGGCCGTCGCGCCCAAGTCGAATGCCGGCTACAACGCATACAATGCGGCGCGACGGTTCGTCTCGCAGGACAGGTCGCGGGCGGTGCCGGTGCATCTGCGCAACGCGCCGACCAAGCTGATGAAGGAACTCGGCTATGGCCATGCATACCGCTACGCGCATGACGAGCCCGACGCTTATGCAGCGGGCGAGACATACTTGCCGGACGGCATGCGCGAGCCCGGCTGGTATGCACCTGTGCCGCGCGGACTGGAGCAGAAGATTGGTGAAAAGCTAGAGCGCCTGCGCGGGCTGGATCAGGCGTGGCACCGCGAGCACAAGCACGGGGAAGGTTGAACATAGGCTTGGTGCGCAGGCGCTGCACGTTGCGGCGTGATGGCAGTGCAGCACGCCGACACGCCGATACGTCGGCGCGGGGGCGTGACCGCACCCGGCCTCTGGGCTGCCGCGCTTCGTGCCGTCGGTAAGGTAAAATCTGCAGTTCATCCAACGTATTGCAAAGCTCCCCATGCTCGACATCACGCTGCTCCGCAAGGACATCGACGCGGTTGCCCAACGGTTGGCCGATCGCGGCTACACGCTGGACGTCGCCGCGTTCCAGGCGCTCGAATCCGAACGCCGTCGGCTCCAAACGCACACCGAGGACCTGCAGTCGCGCCGCAACAGCCTGTCCAAGCAGATCGGTGCGATGAAGGGACGCGGCGAGGATACTTCCGCAGTGATGGCGCAAGTCACGGGTATCGGCGACGAGATGAAGGCGTCGGCGCTGCAACTGGAGGAGGTCCAGGCGAAGTTGTCTGAGCTGATGCTTGGCATCCCGAATCTGCCACACGAGTCCGTGCCGGTCGGCGCGGACGAGGCGAGCAACGTCGAGGTGCGGCGCTGGGGCACGCCGCGCACGTTTGATTTTGCGGTAAAGGATCACGTGGACATCGGTGTGCCGCTGGGCGTTGATTTCGAGGCAGGCGCAAAGCTGGCCGGTGCGCGTTTCACGGTGCTGCGCGGCCAGGCGGCGCGCCTGCATCGTGCGCTCGCGCAGTTCATGCTCGATACGCACACGCAGACGCATGGCTATACCGAGTGTTATACCCCCTACATCGTGAACCCGGAGAGCTTGTACGGCACCGGCCAATTGCCCAAGTTCGCCGACGACATGTTCCGTGTCGAGAAGGGGGGCGGCGACAACAAGGTCACGCAATACTTGATCTCGACGTCGGAGATCTCGCTGACCAACACGGTGCGCGACAGCATCGTCGATGCGGATCGATTGCCGATCCGGCTGACCGCGCATTCGCCGTGCTTTCGGTCCGAAGCCGGCGCGTACGGGCGCGATACGCGCGGCATGATCCGGCAGCATCAGTTCGACAAGGTCGAGATGGTGCAGATCACGTCGCCGGACAGCTCATACCAGGCGCTGGAGGAAATGGTGGGGCATGCCGAAACGATCCTGCAGCGGCTGGAGTTGCCGTACCGCGTGATTACGCTGTGTACCGGCGACATGGGGTTCTCAGCGGCAAAGACGTACGATCTTGAGGTGTGGCTGCCGGCGCAGCGCGCCTATCGCGAGATTTCGTCGTGCTCGAATACCGAGGCGTTCCAGGCGCGCCGCATGCAGGCGCGGTTTCGCAACGCACAAGGCAAGCCCGAATTGGTCCACACGTTGAACGGTTCCGGGCTGGCAGTCGGTCGCACGCTGGTGGCGATTCTGGAGAACGGCCAGAACGCCGACGGGTCGGTCACGATTCCAACGGCATTGCGCCCCTACATGGGCGGCATCGCGCGGCTGGAGCCCGGCGCGTGAGCAGATAGGTGTAAAAGCCTGGCGCGTAAAAATCTGCTTGGAATTGCTCGACGGATTGTCTATAATCTTTGACTTCGCTGAGTAGCGACCCGATTGGCGAAGATCCAAATCTAGGAAAGGTGGCAGAGTGGTCGAATGCGCCGGACTCGAAATCCGGTATACGGTTCTCCCGTATCGAGGGTTCGAATCCCTCCCTTTCCGCCACAGACAAGGCCTTCAGCCGGATAAAGCCGCCCCCGTAGGCGGCTTTTCTATGCGTTGTGTCAAGCGCGCATCACAATGACCAAACACGGCGCCACTGTGTATGAATCAATTCCAACATTGATCATTTTGCTGGCAGCACTGTGTCGTACATTGAGTCAATGCTTTTCAAGGAAACCACACGTCGTATGCCTTTCAACGCTACGTAACGGCCCGGCATGCGTTGCCGGACCGCCTCGATTCTGAATATTAAATAAATACGCCGCGCCTTGAACACGCGCCCCTTAGTAAGCGGCGGACAATGCCCACCGGCGCGGCTGTGCAGGGGCAACTCACGAACCTTTCTTTACCTGTTCCTTCGCATCGCCCCACGTTTTCTGGGTCTTGCCGGCGGCCTGCTGAACACTCGCCTTTAMTCTCSTGGGCCTTGTTTCCGGTCACCTTCCCGGCAACTTCGTTGGCTTTTCCCTTGACTTGCTCGGTGACGCCTTTGATTTGGTCCTTGTTCATAGATTTCTCCTGTTTGATTGCCCGGCCTAATCGCAGGCCGGTATGTTGGTGGTGTTGCAAGCACCGTTCCTGCCCGGCTTGAACTACCGTCAGTGCCTTGCGCCGCTGCGCAGGCGGATTTCAATCAGGCGCTCGGGCCGAAGCCGATGGGCGGCGTACGATTCGCCGCGCGCTGCGGCCGCGGTGGCAAGCGACTCCCGGTCGGTCATCGTCGACTCGAGCGCTGGGTGTGGCGATTCGACTGGTGTGACAACGCCATGGTCCACCAGCTCGTAGTTATCGCGCAGCGCAATGAGCGGCAATTCGCCCCCGATGCGGCTGTCGAAGCCGCCAAGTCCACGGGCCGGCGTGGGGACAGCGTTGTCCAGCGTGGCCTGCGACACAATGGCCTGGATGTTTTGGCCTGTCTTCTTCGCCTCCGCGTTCTTGCCGTCGGTGTCCACCGTGTTATCGGTGGCATCGTTGTTGCGCAGGTCGGTGCCGCGTGGATGAGCCAACTGCACGGGGTCTGCGCGACCGTCGATGCCTGCGCGAGGCTCGTATGGCGTCGCACCGGGCGACGATGTGGATTGGCCCAAGCCGGCTTCTTTTCCGCTCGACGCGCGCTCGATGTCGTTCACTTGCGCGTGCGCCGTTTCAGTCTCGGGCTTTTTCAACAGGCTTTCGGCTGCCTGGCGTCGTTGCTCGGGCTGGGGCGGGTTTTTGTCTGTTGAGTCCATTGGATCGCTCCCATCGAATAATCACCCTCTTCGTGTAGCAAGCCTCGTTCCACTACAGTAAGCGAAGCCACGAGCTGTCACGCCATCTTTTGGGGCAAATGCGGCCAATCTTTCACGGCGTAGCCTCGTAGGCCTGTAAAATAGGGCAAATTTTTTGCAATCTTCTATGTCGGCCAAGAAATCGCCCTTTTTCGAACTGCGCAGCGGTACGCTGGACACGCTTCTGTTCGTCGTGAAGACGACCGATCTGGCCGAGATGCGTGCTGAACTGAGTCGACGCTTTGACGCGACACCGGAGTTTTTCGCCAACGACGTGGTGGCGATCGACCTGCGGCGCCTGCCGGTGGACCAACGCGTACCGGTCGCAGAAGTGGCCGAGATGCTGAAGGCATTCCGAATGCATCCGGCCGGCATCGTCGCAAACGACGCACAACGGTCGTGGGCACAACTTGATGCACTGCCGTTCGTCGAGTCATCTGAACGGCGTGCGGTCCGCAGCGACGAGCCCGCGGCCGGGGCGTCGCCACAGGCCGCCTCGACGGTGCCGCAGGCCGCCTCCTGCGACATGATGGCCCAGGGCGACGCCGCAGCCGACACCGAGCGGGGCGGCGGCAATGTGACACGGGTGATCGACAAGCCGCTGCGTTCGGGGCAGCAGGTCTATGCAAAGGGCGACCTCGTTGTGCTGGGCCTGGTCAGCTACGGTGCGGAAGTGATTGCCGAGGGCAACATCCACATCTATGCGCCGCTGCGCGGACGCGCACTGGCGGGCGTGCATGGCAACCACGGCGCGCGGATCTTTTGCACGTGCTTGGAGCCGGAACTGATCTCAATCGCCGGTATCTACCGAACCACCGAGACGCCACTCGGGCCCGATGTGCTTGGCAAGTCGGTACAGATCCGGTTGGCGGACGAGAAGTTGATCATCGAGCCGCTGCGGTTGACGTAGCGGCAATCCGTATTAGAAGACAGGAAGACATCCGTCCCGACAGTGGCGGAGCACATTGACGAATACAAGGTAACGGTATGGCAAAAATCATTGTGGTGACTTCGGGCAAGGGCGGGGTCGGCAAGACGACGACGAGCGCAAGCTTTGCGTCCGGACTCGCGCTGCGCGGGCACAAGACGGCCGTCATCGATTTCGATGTGGGCTTGCGCAATCTCGATCTCATCATGGGCTGTGAGCGTCGTGTCGTGTACGACCTGATCAACGTGATCCAGGGTGAAGCGAACTTGCACCAGGGGCTGATCAAGGACAAGAAATGCGAGCAGTTGTACATCCTGCCCGCATCGCAGACGCGCGACAAGGATGCGTTGACGCTGGAGGGCGTCGAGAAGGTCATCAACGACTTGATCGAAATGGGCTTTGAATACATCGTTTGCGACTCGCCGGCCGGCATCGAGTCCGGTGCGTTGATGGCGATGCACTTCGCGGATGAAGCGCTGATCGTCACGAACCCCGAAGTATCGTCGGTTCGGGACTCGGACCGCATCCTCGGGATCCTGGCATCCAAGACGCGCCGCGCGATCGAGGGTCGGGAACCGGTCAAGGAGCATTTGCTGATTACGCGCTATAACCCAAAGCGGGTCAGCGAAGGCGAGATGCTGTCGCTGGACGACATCCAAGAGATTCTGCGGATCCCGTTAATCGGCGTGATCCCGGAATCCGAGTCGGTGCTGCATGCGTCGAACCAGGGCGTGCCGGCAGTGCATTTAGATGGGACCGACGTGGCCGAGTCGTACAAGGACGTGATCGCGCGTTTCCTTGGGGAGCAAAAGCCGCTGCGGTACATTGATTACCAAAAGCCGGGCTTGTTGCAACGCCTGTTCGGCAGCAAGTAAGGGGGGGAAATGTCGATTCTTTCTTTTCTGCTTGGCGAGAAACGCAAGTCTGCGTCGGTTGCGAAGGAGCGCTTGCAACTGATCATCGCACATGAGCGTGCGGCCGGACGGGCGCCGGCCGACTATTTGCCGGCGCTGCAACGCGAGCTTGTCGCGGTGATCTCAAAATACGTGAAGATCTCGAACGACGACATCAGGGTTCATCTCGAGCGGCAGGACGATCTCGAGGTGCTTGAGGTCAAGATCGAGATTCCGCAGCCTTGATCGTACAGGTCGTGCGTCGCGACGCACGCGGTCCGCGCATGGCGGGTGCGTATGCGCCGTCGCGCGGTGCAGGCTGAACATCAGCGCGGCGCCAACCTGAACGGTCGGTCCTTCGCGTTTGATCGTGAAGCCTCCCAACATTGCAACGAACGACACGAGCACCTTGCCAGCCAGTAGCCGGACTGTGAGCAGGCGCGCCCCCCAGCGCAGCGGTATCGCCGTGCAGTGTGGCGACCACTTGCGCAATGCCGCTGCCTTGCGCGCCGCGCAAGAAACGCCGCGTCAATGCCACGCACAGCGCGCCTACCGCGGGCGTGACGATCAGCGCGAGCCATGGATGACGATCGAAGCCGGCGCGAAACAGGCTGTAGCCAAAATCGATCAGCCACGCATACAGCACCGCGAGCAGACCGACCGCGATCGCGCCTGACCAGAACACACCATAGTGCAGCCACAATCTGCGTGCGTGGCGCGCGGTTTTCTGATCCATCGGTCCGGTAGCGCGCAATGTACGTGCAGCGGCCCAATGTAGGTGTAGCGGCCAAGCCGCTGAGTATACCGCGACGCGTCGGCCAGGTATTGAGAGTGCATGCGATAGGGGGCCGCGTTGCTCGCCGTGCCCGGCCGTTGGCCCATCAAACCGTGCTCCTTCGGTGCGGCCCGGCTGGAGCCGGCGAATAATGTTGCCGTATCGGCGTCCCACCCGCACGATTGCGTCATTAAGCGCAGCGTTCCTATGTAATCTAAAACTTTCCTGGAATCTTTTCGAGCCGATCCGACTCCACGACGTGAACCGGGCAATGGGGCACAGCGGTTGATGATGGCAATGCGGGAGCGGTGAATGACGACGCCTATACGACGCTCAATCGAGGTTGATTTTCTTCGGGGCGTGGTACTGATTGTGATCGCGATCGATCACATCTGCGGCAGCTCGCTTACCAAGTTCATGCTGCATAACTACGCGTTTTGTGACGCCGCGGAAGTGTTCGTGTTTCTGGGTGGCTATGCGTCAGCGGCTGCCTATGTGACGATCGACGCGAACCGCGGCGGGCGGGCCGCGTCCCTGCGCTTTCTATCGCGCAGCGTGCAAATCTATCGTGCCTATTGGCTGACCGCGGCATTGATGCTTGCTTCGGGAGCGATGATCGCCGCGCTGCGCTTGCGCACACCGATGCTCGCCGAGAGCGAATGGCCGTTGTTCGCGGCGCAGCCGTGGTCGATGATCCGTGACATCGCGTTGTTTCGGCACCAGCCATATTTGGCCGCCGTGCTGCCAATGTACGCGTTCTTTGCACTCGGCGCCAGCGTTGCGGTGCCCTACGCACGCCGTGCACCCGTTGCCACGTTATTTGCTAGCCTCGTGGTATGGCTGTCCGCGCCGGTGCTAGGGCCGCTACTGCCCAGCGCCAGGGCGGGCGGCTGGGGATTCAATCCGTTCGCGTGGCAATTCATGTTCGTTTGCGGGATGCTGGCACGGCTGCATCCTGTGCCCTCAGCGTTTCATGCGTCGTGCACGGCTCGCGGATTGACGCGGCTCGCCCTCGGCATCGCGCTCGGCTTTGCGTTCTCTAAACTGGTGCTGCAAACCCAGCCGATGCCGGGCATCATGAAACAAAACCTTGCGCCGCTGCGGATCGTCAGCTTTGCCGCGTTGGCGTGGCCCGTGGCCGTCGCGGTCCAGCGCGGCTGGCTCCGTGCGCTGGCCAGCCGGATGCGGGACGTCGTCAACGTGGGACAGCAAGGGATGCCGTGCTTCGTGGCTGGCGCGTTCATATCGATCGTCATCGATACGGCGCTGCGGGTCAGCGGCCCGCACCGGATGCCGTTCGTCGCGGGACTATGCGGCGACGCGCTGGCGATCAGCGCGGTAATCGCCACGGCGCGGCTGGCCCGGGCGCTGAAGCGGCGCGCGGTGGCCACGCGCGGCGGGCCCGCCGTGTCGCGGTCTGGACAGACGGCGACGATGCCGCCCGGTATCCGACCCACTCAAGCCCGGCAGGGGAGCGAAGCCGGCGCGGGCGGACCATGGCCACGCCGGCAGCCGGACGCATCGCGCTGAACCGGCGTATGCCAGCGTCTGCTTCAAGGGCTGCCTTGCCGGGACGATAGCGTGCCGAGTTGAAAATGAGCGTTGGCAATGACCGTTGTCGTTGAACGGCCACGGCTCCATCAGCGTGCGCTGCCCGTTGACATCCGGCAGCGACGGCGGCGAAGCGGGAAGTGGCACGGCGCGGCGCACAGTGGCCAAGGCGGTGCGCTTTGCGTCGTCCTCACCGTTGGTGCAATACACCGCCGAATTCAACTCATGCTTGTTGCGATACACCGCCAGTGCAAACCATGCTTGCGTACGTCCACCGCGAAGGACACCACTACTGAGCGCAGCGTCCGCTGCAGATCGATTGTCTCGACTAGGCTTGCATTGGCTGGGTCGATGTGTCGGACGAGCCTCATCTTGCATGCCGACACCGTCGAGGCGGTGGGCCGGGAATGCGCGCGCATGCATAGTGGCGCGCATTCGTGTCGGCGGGAGCGGCGCTTGCTAAAGATTCGCTACACGATGGACGGTGCGCGCCGTTCCGCAATCGGGAGAAGCCATGATGGAAAACGATGCGCCGACGAAACATCCCACACCCGCGCGTCATAGCGACAACGAAAAGAGCAGGATGCCAGAGCGTCACGACAGTGGCCGCAAGCAGGCGCCGCATGACCAGCCCGGCAAGGCGCCGGGCGAAGGGGAATTGCCGGTCGGCTGACGATCGGCGCCGGTGGCTGTGCATCAAGCCGACTTGTATCGAGCCGCAGTCCCGGTGCAGGCCGGCGTTGTGCAGTCTATCGCGCGCGGCGCGGTCGCGGTGTCAATCAGAACTTGTGACGGATGCCCACGCGCGCGGCGAACGGGTGGCTTGCGCCCGCGGAAGTGCCAAAGTAGCTCGTACTCGAGCCGATCTGCGCATCGATCGGCACCATCTTGCCAGCGATCGTGTTGTTGCCGAATGCTTTCTGGTAGATCACGAGCAGGTACATATCTGTGCGCTTGGACAACGCGTAGTCGGAGTCGTCCACAATGCTAATCGGCAGTTTGACCGCCATGTTAACGGGCCATTGCGCTGGTTTTTTTCTACCCCGTAGAATCCTTTCGCGACATAATCGCGTTCGGAACATAAGCATCGAAATGATTCCGATACCAATGGCTCATACTCTGTATTGCCGCTTTGGCGGGCGGATGGTCGCCAGCGCCGACAAGTTCCGCGCAAGCCGCCGCAACCGCATTCAGAACGCGTGCCGTTTCCGGCACGTAGGGAAGATCAATTTCGCTGTCGTGCCGTGCCCTGATGATATGGTATCGGACTCGCTCAGGCATCGTCCACGCGCTAATTAGGAACGCTTGCACGGTGATCGGCTTGCCGTCCACATCGATGGTCAATGTTCGGTGTTGTTCATCGTAACCTGCTTGCTCCAATGCTTCGCAACTGTCGATTGCGGCATTCAGCGTGTCACGAATGAGACTCCAATCAGTTTTCATGTTGTACATTCCCGCAGTTTAAAACGATTGCAGTATAGTTGTGACAGCTCATTATCGGACTGGTCACGGTCGAATGCCGTTCTGTTATCGCCTGCTACGTGGGTCTTGTCGTAACCGGTGCCAAATCGATGTCAACGTGATGCCAAAGGCGAGTAATAAACGGTTGCAAAGACGATATACAGCACCATGAACTCAACCGAGTTGCGCAGCAGCATCGCAAGCACAACAAAGAATGCTAGTGTGCCGAACAGGGCTTATCGCACGGCCGAATCATGGAGTCGAACGTCGCTAGGCTGATTTGGGTTGGAGAGGCCGTTTTGCTTGCACAAACTAAGTTACAAGCATTCGACTTTTTCTTTGAAATCCTTTTAAATCAAGGACTTGAGAATGAGGTTGGCGGAAGCGGTGAGATTCGAACTCACGGACGGTTGCCCGTCGCTGGTTTTCAAGACCAGTGCCTTAAACCACTCGGCCACGCTTCCCGGAACGCGCTATTGTAGCCGATTTGCTGCGCGTGCAGAAAATCGGCCGGCAGGCTGCTGCACATCGCTCATCCTGGCCAGCTGGCACGAGGCCTGAGGCCATGAGGCCATGAGGCCATGAGGCCGCGCGCACGTCGTTTCATGCCGCCAAGATGGGCGATGCGTGCCAGTTCACGTCATCCTTTAGAATCACGCGTCATCCTTCAAAAATAATGCCTGCAAGTCGTTCAGGAAACGTTGTCCGAGCGGCGTCGGCGCGATACTCGCATGATCGCGGCGGATCAAGCCACGGCGTTCAGCTTGCGCAAGGGCGGGCTCGATCGATGTCATCGTCAGCCCGGTCCGCTCAATGAAACGGTGCACTGGGAAGCCCTGCGTCAGCCGCAGCGCATTGAGCATGAATTCGAACGGCAGATCTCGCACCCCAACTTCGTGCTGTTCCTGGATCGGTGCGCCCGCGGCGGTCTGCGCCAGATAGGTGGCGGGGTGTTTGTAGCGCATCTGTCGCACAATCCGTTCCGGGAAGGACAGTTTCGAATGCGCGCCTGCGCCGATACCCAGATAATCGCCGAATTGCCAGTAATTCAGGTTGTGCCGGCTTTGCCGGTGCGTTCTGGCGTACGCTGACACTTCGTAGCGGTTGTAGCCGGCTTCATGCGTGCGTGCATGGATCCACTCCTGCATGTCGGCCGACGTGTCGTCGTCGGGCAGCGCAGGGGGGTACTTGTGGAAATAGGTGTTCGGCTCCAGCGTGAGGTGGTACAGCGACAAATGAGGCGGCGCGAATGACAGCGCGGTCTCCACGTCTGCCTGGCATTGCGCCAGCCTCTGGCCCGGCAGTGCAAACATCAAGTCCAAATTGAAGTTGTCAAAGCTAGAGTGCGCGATTTCTACCGCGCGGCGGGCTTGCGCCGCGTCGTGAATGCGGCCCAGTGCCTGCAAGTGAGCGTCGTTAAAACTTTGGATGCCGATCGAGAGCCGGTTGATGCCGCTGCTGCGAAAGCTCGCGAACTTGGCAGCTTCGAACGTGCCGGGATTGGCCTCGAGCGTGATTTCTGCATCTGCGTCCAGTGGCAGCAACGCGCGTAGGTCTGACAACAGCCGGTCAATCGCCTGTGCCGACAGCAGGCTTGGCGTTCCACCGCCGATGAACACGGTATGGACCGGCCGTCCCCAGATCAACGGCAACGCCGCTTCTAGGTCGGCACGTAGCGCGTCCAGATACTCGGTTTCAGGAAACTGTGCGTCGTTTGGGCCGCGTGTGAATGCGTGCGAATTGAAGTCGCAATACGGACACTTGTGCACGCACCATGGAAAATGCACATACAGGGACAGCGGCGGCAGTGCGGTGAGCCGGATGCGTCCCGGCGCAATGAACGCGGACACCGTGCCGCCCGATCCCGGCGCGTCGGCGTGCGCGAGCGGTAAGAAACGTGCGGATGCACGTCCCGCTATGGGATGATTCACCATGTGTCCTTCAATCGACGGATCAACTCTGCCAACGCCAGCGCGCGATGGCTATGGGCGTTCTTCACTTCCGGCTGCAACTGGGCGGCGCTTGCTTGCAGCGCGGGGACATAGAACAGCGGGTCGTAGCCGAAACCGTGCCCGCCGCGGGCCTCGGTGAGGATTTCGCCGTGCCAGCGACCGTCGGCGATCAGCGGCTCGGGATCGTCGACATGGCGCACCAGCACCAACACGCAATAGTAGTAGGCGCGCCGGTCGGCATGCGCGCGCAACACGTCGAGCAGGCGCGCGTTGTTGGCCGCATCGGATTTTTCGCCACCGGCCAATTGCGCATAGCGGGCTGAATAGACGCCCGGGGCGCCGCCCAGCGCATGCACGCATAGTCCCGAATCGTCGGCGAGCGCGGGCAAGCCGGTGACGCGTGACGCGTGACGCGCTTTTTCCAGTGCGTTCTCGATGAACGTCGGATGGGGCTCGGGCGCCTCGCCCACGCGCAATGCGTGCTGCGGCACGAGATCGATGCCAAACGCGTTCAGCGCAGAAAATTCGCGCAGCTTGCCAGCGTTGTTCGACGCTAGCACGATGCGCGACAGCGCAGGTCCGAGGTGGCCGCTCATGGCTGCAGCGCCTTTTTCTGCAACTCGATCAGTCGCGTGATGCCGGATTCGGCCAGACCGAGCAGTGCGTTCAGCTCGTCGCGGCTGAACGGTTCGCCTTCGGCTGTGCCTTGCACCTCGACGAAGCGGCCGGCCCCGGTCATCACCACATTCATGTCGGTGTCGCAGTGCGAGTCTTCCGCGTAGTCCAGATCGAGCACCGGCGTTGCGCCGTGGATGCCAACCGACACCGCCGCGACGTGATCGAGGATCGGCGTCGCGGTGAGCTTGCCGTGCGCCAGTAGCGTGTCCACCGCATCGTGTGCGGCGATGAATGCGCCAGTGATGCTCGCACAACGTGTGCCGCCGTCGGCCTGGATCACGTCGCAGTCGATATGCAGCGTGCGCGGGCCTAATTTCTCCAAGTCGAACACCGCGCGCAGTGCACGACCGATGAGTCGCTGGATTTCTTGCGTGCGGCCGCTCTGTTTGCCACGCGCCGCCTCGCGATCGCTGCGCGTGTGCGTCGCGCGCGGCAGCATGCCGTACTCGGCGGTGAGCCAGCCGCGCCCGCGATCGCGCAGGAATTCGGGTACTTTTTCCAGCACGCTAGCGGTGCAAATCACTTTCGTGTCGCCGCATTCGATCAACACGGAACCTTCGGCATGCTTCGTATAGTGGCGTGTGATGCACACGTCGCGCAGTGCGTCGGCGGCGCGGCCGCTGGGCCGCGAAGTCGAAACTTTCATAGTGGAACAGTCGGAAAGTGGATGCGGTTGAAGGTCAGCTGTGCCGACCCGAAACCCGCATCTTAGCGCTAAACGCGGATTGTCCTCGGTGAGCTGGATGCGCGCGCTCCATGCCGACCGCCGTTGCCGGGGGCAGGTAGGCGTTCAGTGCGATAATTGTCGTTTTACCGGAACTTTTCGCGAGACGCACAATGATCTACAGCATGACGGGCTATGCGAGCGTGACGCGGGAACTGGTCGCCGACGGCGCATCCGAGGTCGGCAGCAGTACCCATACTGCCAGCGTATCGGTCGAGTTGCGCACCGTGAATTCACGGTTTCTCGACCTCAATTTCCGCATGCCTGAAGAGGTGCGCGCGTGCGAGCCGACGTTGCGTGAAATGCTGATGAACCGCCTCTCGCGCGGCAAGGTCGATATCCGTATCAACGTGCAACGCAGCGAGCAGGTGGCGCTGGCCGGGTCGCTCAATCGCGACGCGCTGCTGCAACTGGCGGCACTGGAGCGCTCCGTGCTCGATGTGTTTCCTGGCGCGGGTGGCCTGCGCACGGGTGAAATCCTGCGTTGGCCCGGCGTGATCGCCGATAGCGGCCTGTCGGCCGCATTGCTGCGCGACGCAGTGCTGGCATGCGGTAAGCAGGCCGTGGACGAGCTGGTCAACGTGCGCGGCCGCGAAGGGGCGCAATTGGCCACGATGCTGTTGGCCAACGTGACCGAGATGGAGGCGATTGTCACCCGTATTACGCCGTTGGTGCCCGAACTGGTCGCGCGTCACCAGCAAAAAATTGTCGAGCGGCTGCAAGCAGCACTCGGCGTGGCGGCGCCGGACGGCTCGCCACAACTAACGWMTCACGTGAGGAAATCGCTGAACGGATCCGCCAAGAAGTGACGATGTACGGCATCCGAATCGACATCGCTGAGGAGCTGTCGCGGCTGGGTGCGCATTTGGCTGAGACTCGCCACGTGATTGAAAAGGGTGGCCGGGTAGGTAAGCGGCTCGATTTCATGATGCAGGAACTGAACCGGGAAGCGAACACGCTGGGGTCCAAGGCCGCGGCGAAAGAACTGGCCGACGCGTCGATGACGCTGAAGCTGCTGATCGAGCAGATGCGCGAGCAGGTTCAGAATTTGGAATAGTCCAACACGATGACGAACAATCGCAATCCCTACGCCGGAGAATATCCCGGTAACCTGTTCATGGTGGTCGCGCCGTCCGGCGCGGGCAAGTCCACGTTGGTCAACGCGCTATTGGCGCGCGACCCGTCGATCCGGCTGTCGGTGTCGTACACCACCCGGCCGCCGCGGCCGAACGAGACGAACGGCGTTCAGTATCATTTCATCCCGGCGTCCGACTTCCTCGAGCGTCATGCCCAGGGTGAATTTCTCGAGAGTGCCGAAGTCCATGGCAATTACTATGGTACGTCGCGCGTGTGGATCGAAGAGCAGATGAGGCGTGGCGTAGACGTGCTGCTCGAAATCGATTGGCAGGGCGCGCAGCAGGTGCGTAAGCAGTTCCGAAACGCGGTCGGCATCTTTATTCTGCCGCCGTCGCTTGACGCGCTCGAGGAGCGTCTGCGCAAGCGTGGGCAGGACGAGCCGAACGTGATTGTGCGCCGGCTGCTGGCCGCCGGCAGCGAGATCGCGCATGCGCCCGAATTTGAATATGTATTAATCAACGAGCATTTCGATCGTGCGTTGACCGAAATACAGACCGTGGTCGCCGCGACGCGGCTGCGTTTCGCATCGCAGCGCGCACGCCACGAGAAGCTGTTCGTCGAGCTGGGCATCCACTCATCGCAGGCGGATGGATCGCGCGGTGAGTTAAAATAGATTTATAGCAACAAGGAATTCCAATATGGCTCGCATTACCGTCGAAGACTGCCTGGAACATATCCCGAACCGCTTCGAGCTTGCGCTTGCGGCGACGTATCGTGCGCGCCAACTCGCGCAGGGCCACACACCGAAGATCGAAAGCAAGGATAAGCCGACGGTACTCGCGCTGCGCGAGATTGCCGAAGGAAAGGTCGGCATCGAGATGTTGAAGAAAGTGCCGGTCTGACCGGCACATCCGCCATGTGACGACACAACGCAACAGACCTGGAGGCGCAAATGAGTTCCAATCCATCGCACGCCTCCACGTTGTCGTGTGCCGCGCGCGCGGCTGACGAGGCCGCGGCACGGCGCCCACAGGCCGGGGCGAAACGCCCGTGCGCGTCGCCGGCCGGCGTGGACGCTGCGGGCGGCGCTGGCGCGGCGACCAAAACGTCGTCTGCACGCGCGTACATCGATGCGGTGCTCGAACAATCGTTTCGGCACTTGTTCGGTCCGACTGCGACGCCCGAGCAGCCACGCAAGCACGAAGTCGTATCGATCGCCAAGCTGACCGAAGAGTTAGGCTCGTACATGACACCGGCCGAGATCAAGGAGATCAAGGCCGCGTTTCACTTCAGCGACGAGGCCCACCTGGGCCAATACCGGCAAAGCGGCGAGCCGTACATCACGCACCCGGTGGCGGTGGCCGAGATCTGCGCCGGCTGGAAGCTGGACGCGCAGTCGATCATGGCCGCGTTGCTGCACGACGTGATGGAGGACCAGGGCGTCACGAAGGCGGAACTGGCTGAGCGTTTCGGGCCGAAGGTAGCCGAACTGGTCGACGGGCTGTCCAAGTTGGACAAGATGGAGTTCCGCAACCGCGAGGACGCGCAGGCGGAGAATTTCCGTAAGATGTTGCTTGCGATGGCGCGGGACGTGCGCGTCATCCTGATCAAGCTTGCCGACCGGCGGCACAATATGCGCACGCTTGGCGCAGTGCCAACTGAGAAGCGTCGGCGGGTGGCACGCGAGACGATCGATATTTACGCACCGATTGCGCATCGGCTCGGCCTCAACAATACGTATCGTGAGCTACAGGAACTCAGTTTCGCGAATTTTAATCCGCGCCGGTATGCGACCCTCGAGAAGGCTGTTAAGGCGGCGCGCGGCAACCGGCGGGAGGTGGTTGGCAAAATCCTCGAGGCGGTGCAGCGTTCGCTGGCCGACGCGAAAATCGATGCTGACGTGACCGGGCGTGAAAAAACGATTTACAGCATCTATCGAAAGATGCGCGACAAGCAGTTGTCGTTCTCGCAGGTGCTCGACGTGTACGGTTTTCGTGTGGTCGTCGACACGCCGATGGAGTGCTATATGACGGTCGGTGTACTGCATTCGTTGTACAAGCCGGTGCCGGGCAAGTTTAAGGACTACATTGCGATACCGAAGGTCAACGGATACCAGTCACTGCATACCACGCTGGTCGGCCCATTCGGCACGCCCATCGAGTTTCAAATCCGCACGCTGAAGATGCATGAGATCGCCGAGGCGGGCGTTGCGGCACATTGGATGTACAAGAACGGCAGCGCGGATCTGAACGACGTACAAAAGCGGGCGCATCAATGGCTCAAATCGTTGCTCGACATCCAGAGCGAGGCAGGCGACTCCAGCGAGTTCCTCGAGCACGTGAAGATCGACCTGTTTCCAGACGCGGTCTACGTGTTCACGCCTAAATCGAAGATCATGGCGCTGCCGCGTGGCGCGACGGCGTTGGATTTCGCGTATTCAGTGCATAGCGATCTGGGTAACCAGTGCGTTGCCGTCAAGATCAACAACGAGTTGTTGCCGTTGCGCACCGAGCTTAAGAGTGGCGATATCGTCGAGGTCATCACGGCGCCGTACTCAAAACCGAATCCCGCTTGGCTGGCGTTTGTGCGGACCGGCAAGGCGCGTTCGGCAATTCGCCATTACCTGAAGACGATGCGCTTGAACGAGTCGGTGCAGCTCGGTGAGCGGCTCGTCGAACAGGTACTCAAGGCGTATGGGTTGTCACTTGCCGAAGTCACGCCGGAGATCTGGGACAAGATCGCGCACGCGACCGGCAATAAGTCGCAGCAAGAAGTATTCGCCGATATCGGGTTGGGACGTCGCGTTGCAGCGGTGCTCGCCAAGCGGATCGAGTTGTTGCTCAGCGGCCGCGATGGGGACTCCGACGAAAACTCGCGCCCCGATGCGCCGGCGCATGCCAGCGGCGGGCCGCCGGTACTGATCACTGGGACGGAGGGGATGGCGGTGCAACTGTCGCCTTGCTGCCGGCCGATTCCCGGCGACGACATCATGGGCTACATTGGGATGGGCCTCGGCATGTCGATCCATACGACCGATTGCCGTGTCGCGCAGCGTATTCATCGGCGCGATCCCAGTCGCTGGATCGATGTCGCGTGGGCGCCGCAGCCGGGACGATTGTTCGATGTGGCGGTTAAGGTGCTGGTCAAGAACACGCGAGGCGTTTTTGCACGCGTGGCCGCTGATATCACGGCCGCCGATGCGAATATTGTGCACGTGGCGATGGATGAGGATCTGGCCCAGGAATCGATGGTGTTGCGCTTTTTGATCCAGGTCAGTGACCGGGTCCATTTGGCGAATGTGATCCGACGGACCCGGACCAATTCCGATGTGATCCGGATTGGTCGAGAGCGGGCGTCCGACGACGGCCACCCTCGGCACGACGGTGGAATGCGCATCGAGCGCGACCGTGGTGACTATTGACGCGTAACGGGACGGCGCGCGCCCCGGCTGTTCTTGGCACATTGCCCCCAGTGCTACGGGCTGCCGCAGGACCGCCAGACGATGACTTGTGCGGTGCGATGTCCGTCCATGTCATGCAAAGCAAAAAGGCCTTCCGATTGGAAGGCCTTTTTCTGAAGAAGTGGCGCGGCTGGCAGGATTCGAACCCACGACCCCTTGGTTCGTAGCCAAGTACTCTATCCAACTGAGCTACAGCCGCGCGAAGAAGTGGAATTATAGCAACTTCTTCGAAGATGTGAAGCCCCTGTCGCGATTTTTTTTGCATGCCGGTGACGAGCAGACGCCGGATGTCGGCCATGAGGCGTTTGCCCGTTCGTATAATAGTCAAAAGGTATTCCATGATTTCAATCGAGCTTGCACAATGAACAAAGCATTTGTGAAGGAAAGCGATGATTCGGCGCAAGACGACGAGCTGCCGCAACCGGAAATGCCGGCTGGCGCAAAAAATTATATGACGCCCGAGGGCTACCGCCGCTTGAAGGACGAGTTGCTGCAGTTGATCGACGTTGAGCGGCCCGAGGTCGTGCGCATGGTATCGTGGGCCGCGTCCAACGGCGATCGGTCCGAAAACGGCGACTACATCTATGGCAAGCGGCGTCTGCGCGAGATCGACCGGCGCATCCGTTTCCTGACCAAGCGGCTCGACTTAGCCGAGGTCGTTGACAGCAGCCGACAGGAAAACACCGACCAGGTGTTCTTTGGTGCAACGGTCCACTATGCAACATCCGACGGCGCTGAGAACCAGATTACCATTGTCGGCGTCGATGAGGTGGACCTGGACCGGGGGCGAGTTAGCTGGATCTCGCCGATTGCGCGGGCGCTGTTGAAAGCGCGGATCGGGGACACCGTGCCACTCCACACCCCAGGCGGGATTGAGCAAATCGATATCCTCGACGTGCACTATCCGGCCGCTACGCACTGAGTGCGTGCGGGTGTCGCTGCACGCGGGCTATTGTCACGAGCGCTCGTGGGCTGCTGTCACGACAGCGCTCGCGGCAGAGTGATAGTAGATCGTAAAAAAGGCGCCCGAAGGCGCCTTTTGGGCTGGTGCACAGGACGACTAGCGTCCTGTCCGCTTAAGCTTAGAAGCGGTGACGCAGGCCAGCGGTCACAGCCACTTGCTTGTCGAACGACGACGGAGCCAGGCCGTTGATGGTTGCGGTGAAGCCGGTCTTGCTTTCGACAACTTTTTGGTACTCACCTTGCAGGTACACGTCGGTACGCTTGGACAGCGCGTACGCGGTTTGCAGGCTGAATTGATGCCACTTCGGCGATTCGCCGTTGAGCTTGCCGTCGGTGTACGTGTACGCACCCGCGACGCTCAATGCCGGCGTCAGGTTGTAGCGACCGTTGACTTCATAGTTGTTGAAGCGCAGGTCGCTGTTGGTGCCTAACAGATTGTCAAGCTTCGTTTGCGTGTACACAAAGCCTGCCGTTGCCGGGCCGAACGCATAGTTCAGGCCTGCACCCCAAGTGCGCTGGCGGCCAGCGGCGAACTCTTGTTCGTCCGAGGAGACGGCGCCCAGCGAGTTCGATACCGCACCGTTGGTGAACGTGTTGTTCAGCTGCAGGTAAGCCGCCGCCACATTCAACGGACCGTAGTTGTACGATGCGCCGACGCTATACGCGCGGTTGTTCGCGAAGTTGCCCGCCTGGTTCGAGAAGCCGTACAACGCGCCGAACTTGAAGCCGTCGAAGTTCGGGCTTTGATACTTCACCGAATTGTTGACGCGCAGCGAGTTGTCCAGATTGTCGTTGTCGAACGGGTGCGCGAACTGCGTGCCGCCGTATTGCGTGCCGGTCAATGCCAGCGGGCCGAGGTAGTCAACGACGGAGTCATATTGCCGACCCAGCGTGACGGCGCCGTACTGATCCGACGCAAGACCGACGAAGGCTTGGCGACCGAACAAGCGGCCTTTTTGGCTTGTCTCGCCATTGCCAATGTTGAACCCATTCTCCAGCGTGAAGATCGCCTTCAAACCACCACCCAGGTCTTCAGCGCCACGCAGGCCCCAACGGCTGCCATTCACCGAGCCGCTGGTTTCCTGCCAGTTCGAGCGACCGTCTTGGCTGTTCGTGTACGTGATGCCAGCGTCGATCAAGCCATACAGCGTCACGCTGCTCTGCGCGTGGGCCGCCGTCGCGAACATGCCCGACAGGGCCGCAACCATGAGAGTCTTTTTCATCTTTGTGAACTCCAAATACGTATGGGAAACCTTACCCAAGCTTTGAGGAAACGAGGCCACCGGTGAGTCGGCAGCATGTATTTCAAGTGGTGCGGCATTCAAACGATTAGCCAGATGACGCACCTGTTTCCTGGAAAGGCAAAGTGTAAAGACCCGGTCGTGATGCGACCATTCCTAATCTTGCAACAATATATTGACGATTATGAAATGATTGGTGGCGTCCCGCAGAGCCTTATGTAGCAAGGCTGAGCAGCGATTCAACTCAATTTCGACAAGAGTGGACGAGCGCTTGACGTTGTGTTTGTACGACAGCTGAATGAAGGGAACCAATGGGCAATTAATGAGTCGCGACTATTGTTTCGGCGGCTACAATAAATGATTGCCGAATAAATTAACATGGGATGCGCCGGTTTCGCTATACTGCAATCACTGCTTTCCCTAGCAGCTTTTTCTTCTGAAAAAGATCTCCAAACCTTCAGCGCGGTCGTCTTGATCGCGCTTTTTTTGCGCCGTCGCTCACCGCATCGGCGCGCCAGTGCGTCATTGCACCGGTGGCCGGGTCGTTGTGGCTGGCATGCCGGGCATCAAGCCGGTGTCGATGCCGTTGGTTCATTCCGGTGAGGCGCGACGGCGCTAGGCACCCGCCGAGCGGTGCAATGTCCAGAACGAATCAAKCCTCGGTCACGTAATGACGTGCATCCATGAGCGGCGCCGACAACAGGTTGTGCCAGTGATCGCCGTGCCAAATCATATCGAAGCGGGGCAAGACCGAGGGGGCGGGCGCGGTGATCGGCACAGGGCTGGGCCGATCTGCAGCATGGTGGGAATCATGCCGTGGCCAGCCGAAAAGGTGCTTAAGGGGCGTCAGCGACATATTGCCTCCCTGCTACATCGAATGGTTCCTATAAATAGTCGCGTGAATCGCTTCGGAATAGAATCAGCGTAAACACTTACAATTTGTTGCATGTGTTGTTGCACGGGTGCGGTAAAAATTTCTGTCAATGCGTAATTTAATATCGCGATTCAAGTAAAAACGACTGATGCAATTTGACTAAAGGAAGCTGTAATGACATCGTTGCACATTTCGCCCAGTGGGCTGCTGCGGCCCACTGCGCGGGCCTGCCCGGGGGATTGATAAAAGTGGGACAATCGCGCGGCTACCTATTTTCTGCTTGACGTACAGTCCTGTTTCTATTTATAACAACACCGCTGGATTTTCAGGATGCGAGGTTGCCGCATAACGCGGGAACCCTTGTTTCATGATTTTCTGCATATGAACGGAAGCTTGTTACGTCAACACTTGAGGGGAAGCACGATTTATGGAAACGGGTATCGTCAAATGGTTTAACGATGCTAAAGGCTATGGCTTTATCACTGCGGATTCGGGGGGCGAGGACCTGTTCGCACACTTCTCCGAAATCCGCGCGGAAGGGTTCAAATCGCTGAAGGAAAGCCAGCGCGTATCGTTTGAAGTGAAGAATGGCMCGAAGGGTAAGCAAGCGGCGAACATCCGGCCGTTGTGACACGGTGCCCGATCCGGGACCGAGGCCGCTGATGTATGTCGGCGGCAGCTCAAAGCTCCGCGCGTCGGGGCTTTTCTTTTCTCGGCCGTGCGCCGTGCAACGACGACGCGCGGATTCGGTCATTTCAGGCGACAATGGGCGCGTTTGCGTTCCTTATGCCACTGTTGCATTGCCATGACCGACCTTGCTAGCCTGATCCACGATGCCGATGCACGACCACTCGCGTTTGTGGATTTGGAGACGACGGGCGGGCGCCCTGGACTCGACCGCATCACCGAGGTGGGCGTGATCGAAGTTGACCGTGATGGCGTTCGCCGCTGGAGCACGCTGGTCGATCCGCTGCAGCCTATCCCGCCATTTGTGCAGCAGTTGACCGGTATCACGGACGCGATGGTCCGCGGTGCACCGACATTTGATGCGCTCGCCGCTGAACTCGCGCGCCGACTCGATGGCAAGTTGTTTATCGCGCACAACGCGCGCTTTGATCACGGGTTCCTGAAGAAAGCGTTCGAACAGATCGGCATCCGCTTCGATCCCGATGTACTGTGCACGGTGCGGCTGTCCCGCGCCCTGTTTCCGCGCGAAAGCCGGCACGGGCTCGACGCACTCGCGCAGCGGCTGGACCTGAGCGCGTGTGGTCGGCATCGGGCGCTGGCTGACGCTGATTTGGTGTGGCAGTTTTGGCAGCGTGTCCATGCCCTGCATCCACGCCCCGCCATCGAGGCAGCGCTGCGCCGCCTGATTCGCGGGGGCGGGGGCCGACGCGATGACCGATGCGTTGCCGGCCGGTTCGGGCGTCTACGCATTGTTCGACAGCGACGGCGTGCCGTTGTATGTAGGCAAGAGCGCCAAGCTGCGGCAACGCGTGCGTATGCAGTTGTTTGGCGAGCGCCGCTCGAGCCGCGATGCGCAACTGGCCGCGCGTGTGCATGAGGTGCGCGTCTATCCGGTGGTGGGCGAGGTTGGGCTGTTGCTGGCGGATGCGCATTGGAGTGCTGTGCTGCGCCCGAGGTTCGGCCGTCGCGTGGCGGCAACGGTGCAGCTACCGCGTGGCGCGATGCCGTGGCCCTACGACGGACCTATCGCATTGATTGAGCGCTCAGGCCACGATCGTGCGCAGGGAGTACATCTGCTAGACGCGTGGCAATATCTCGGATCCGCCGCCGACTTGGATCGCGCACGCTCGTTGCTCCATGCACATCGGCAGCCCCGCATAGCGTGCCGCGACGCACGCGATATTGTCCAGCCTGCGCAGGCCGCGATGGCTCAGCCCGGCCTGCTGGGCGTTGTGGAGCCGACTTTCAATGCAGCGATTGCCCGGATTCTTGCGCAGCGGTTGGCGCGGGGCGGGTTGGTCGTGGAACGGCTCGCGGATGTGGCACCGGTCGAGGGTCGCCATGGCAAGCTGGCGCTGCCAGACGCTGCTTCACCCTACTGTGCCGATGCCGCCGCTCGCGCATAGACGGGACATCGCGTTGCGCAGCGCGATGCGTCATAGACCGTCATCATTTTCCAGTCGACCAGTGCCCGGGCCACGCGGATCGGGCAATCCGGCGTGCCGCGTCGTGCCTGCACGCACGCCAGCACCGGCAGCAAGGTGGCGTCGAGCGCATCGAGCTGGGAGTGGGTCACCGTGGCGAGGTCGGGGCCCGGGCCGTCGGGCGGCGTATCGCGCCACTGTGCGAAAAGCGCTGCTTGCAACTGCTCGCCCGCAGCCATCTGGTCCTCGAAGAGCTGTCGGGCAAAGTTCTCATCGATGCCGTGACGCACGGCGCGCTGCGGTGATGCCGAACAATAGCGCCTGCTTCCGCGGTGCGCCCTGGATCGGTCGGTGGTGAACCCACTTCCATTTCGCGACGGGCTCCGCAAGGGCCAGGCGCCGCGCGGCCAGCGCAACCACATTGGTCATCGCTGGGTCAGCATTGGTGTTGGTATTCGACGCAACGGGCATCAGCGCGAACAAGCTGCCGACGATTGTGGCCAATGCCGCGGCGGGTAGGGCGCGTGACGGGGCTGGAGCGGGATGCGACGACGGACGCAGGATCTTCATGCTGGACGATTGAAACGCATGGGCTGGGTCACGGATGGAGTGAATCCGGGGGGGCGGCAGCAGTGGACCGAGATGCAACGGCGTGCACCGGCAGGGCGAGGCCAGAATGATTGAGGAGACGGCAGGCACAACAATGGCCCGGCGGGGCATGCGAACATACGGCAAACGAGCGTCGCCGATTAACCACGTTGGACGCAGGTGGTGCTCACACGCGGGCAGCTAAATGGCACCGACGTGACAAGAACCGAGGCGCGTAGCGCGCCCTTACTGCGTGTTGCCGGACTTGCGTTGTTCGTCAAAGAATGCGCGGACGTGCTCGGGCAGGTCTGCGAGAAACTCGACGCCCACCGGTTCCGGGTCTGGGCTAGCGACCTTGTCTGGCGACGGAATCTTGGTGGGTTTGGCTTCCATGGTGACTCTCCTTATCGTGAATCGATTATCCGCTTCGGGTCCGATCGTGTGTTAGTGCCACGTGGCCACGACGCGTTTTTCTCTCCCTTCTGTTGCTATAACAGCACAGCAGCCCAATAGAAAGCAGTGCGACTGGAAAATATCCGCGTACATTGCATCAAGCAGGGAAACAGTGTGGCAACGCGCCGCGTTTCGTGCGGCGAATGATCAATTGTTGGTGATTGGCGGGCGGTTGACTGGGCGCTACCGTACCGAGGCCTTCACCGAACATCGGTACCCGACATTGACGCCGTCTGTGCCGCGAGACGATTGAACGTATCGCAACGGTGGCCGACCAACGGACGGCCGTGCCGGCGGTGTGCGGCATGCAGGCGAGGCGTTGCATGCGCGCGAGTTAGGAGGAGCACGCGGCGACGCATGCTGTCCGCGGAGGGTGGCGACGCGCCACGTGAGAAGCGGAGACACAAAAAAAGCCCGCAAAACAAAGTTTTACGGGCTAAATCCATGGTGCCGGAGAGAAGACTCGAACTWMCGAMCTTCGCATTACGAATGCGCTGCTCTACCAACTGAGCTACACCGGCAACAGAAGCGAGATTATAAGAGTGGATGATGGGGGTTGGCAACCCCCGCTGACACCCTGTGCCCGCCTCCCTGCCCACCACTGCGGTGTCAGGAGCGCTCGCATCCGAATAACGTACTCAGCCCTCGACGTGGTACCGTGTCACGCGATCAACTTCATTCTTGGAGCCGAGGAACACGGCGACACGCTCATGCAAACTCTTGGGCTGGATGTCCAGGATCCGCTTTTCGCCGTTGGTCGCGGCGCCGCCCGCCTGTTCGACGATGAACGCCATTGGATTTGCCTCGTACATGAGGCGCAGCTTGCCGGGCTTGTCCGGCGTGCGCTTGTCGGCCGGATACATGAAGATGCCGCCGCGATGCAGAATGCGGTTCACGTCCGACACCATCGATGCGATCCAGCGCATATTGAAGTCCGTTTTGCGGGGGCCGTCCACGCCCTGCGTCAGCTCGCTGACATAACGTTGCACGGGTGCATACCAATGGCGCTGGTTCGACGCATTGATCGCATATTCGCGCGTGTCCACTGGGATGCGCAGGTCGCGATGCGTCAATACCCATGAGCCGAGTTCTCGATCGAGCGTGAAGCAGTTGACGCCGTGGCCCGTGGTTAGCACGAGCACCGTTTGCGGGCCGTACACCGCAAAGCCGGCCGCCACCTGACACGAGCCCTTTTGCAGGAATGATTGTTCGGTCGGGTTGGTGCCATCAGGGCAGCGCAGAACCGAGAAGATCGTGCCGATTGACACGTTCACGTCGATGTTGGACGAGCCATCGAGCGGATCGAACAGCAGCAGGTACTCGCCTTTGGGGAAGAACGTGGGGATCGGATGAATGTTCTCCATTTCCTCCGATGCCATCGCGGCGAGGTTGCCACCCCACTCGTTGGCCTCGAGCAAGATTTCGTTGGACAGGATATCGAGTTTTTTCTGTACTTCGCCTTGGACGTTCTCGCTGCCGGCGCTGCCGAGCGCCTCACCCAGCGCGCCCTTGCTGACGTGATAGCTAATGAGCTTGCAGGCTCGCGCCACGACCTCGATCAGCAGCCGCAGATCGGCCGGGATGCTGTTATGTTCGCGCTGTTGTTCGATTAGGTATTGGGTGAGAGTCGTGCGGCGTAAGGTGTGCCGGGTCGCTTCCATAATAAGCTCCGAAAAACGCTATTCGAGAGGCGCGATCGCTGTCTTGGGACACTGTCGTTAGCACCGCGCCGCGATCTGCATGGCCGCCATTCTACATGGGCGGTGTTGCACGACAGCCCGACCGCCGCGCTGACCACCACTGTACCGCACCGCGTGAGCGTCGGCTGCGGCACCGCACCCCGCCGACGCTTTAAGCAACGGCTACGCCAGGGCCTTGTCAACGATTTCACGCACGTCTTTCGAACTTGCGTCGGCGGCGACCTTTTCCAGCGCCGCGCGCATCGGCTCGCGCAGCGCCGGCACGAACTTGCGCCAGCGCTCCAACGAGCGGGTCAAGCGGGCGGCCACCTGCGGATTGATTGCGTCGAGCGCGATGACCTGCTCGGCCCAGAACGCGTAGCCGGAGCCGTCCGATAGATGGAATTGATCCGGGTTGGCCGCGCAGAAGCTGAAGATCAACGCGCGGGCCCGGTTCGGATTTTTCAGGTTGAAGGCCGGGTGCCGCATCAGCTCACGCACCGTGTCGAGCGTGCGTCGGCCTGCGCCGCCGCGTTGCTGAGCCTGCAGCGCGAACCACTTGTCGATCACCAGCGCGTCGTCCTTGTGGCGGCGGTAGAATGCGTCGAGCGCGGCTTGTGCTGCAGCTTGCGCTTGGGCGGGCGCGTTCGCGCGCAACGTGATCAGCGTGGCGAGCGCGGCAGCGCGGTCGGTCATGTTGTTGGCCTCGTCGAACTGCGCACGGGCGAGCCGCAACGCGTCCGTCGGATCGTCCAGTTCTGCAAGGTAGTGTAGCGCCAAGTTCTTTAGCGCACGCTTGCCGGCATCGGCCGGGTTCGGGTCGTACTCGCCTGGTGTGCGGTGCCTGTCGTACGCGGCGAGCCAATCCTCGCGCAGCGCGGTCGCCAGCCTGCGGCGCACAAATTGCCGCGCCTGGTGAACGGCGGCCGGATCGGCTTCGTCCATTTGCTCGGCCAAATAGGTCTCGGATGGCAGGGTCAGCGCTTGTTCGCGCAGCGCCGGCGACAACGATGCGTCGCGCAGCACGGCGCCGAATGCGGCAATGAACGCCGCCGGTAGCTCGAGCGGCTCGTGCTGCTGCACTTGTGTGGCCAGCGACAGCAGCGCGCGCGTGGCCAGGCGCTGCCCGGCCTCCCAGCGGTTGAACGGATCGCTGTCATGCGCGAGCAAAAACGCGAGTTCGTCGGATGTATAGTCGTATTCGACGATCACCGGCGCGGAGAAATTGCGCAACAGCGACGGCAGTGGCTTCTCTGCGATGTCGACAAACGTGAAGGACTGCTCCGTGTCGGTGAGCTCGAGCACGCGCGTGGTCGCCGCACCGGCGTCGGCCGGTTCACCTTGCAGGCGTAGCGGCATGTCGCGCCCTTGCGCGTCGAGCAGGCCGAGTGCGAACGGGATCAGCAGCGGCCCCTTTTGCGTTTGCGCCGCCTGCGGCGACGATTCCCCATAGTGCTGTGCCAGCGTCAATGTCAAGGTGCGGGCCATCGGATCATACGCGGTGCGCACCGCCACGCGGGGCGTGCCGGCCTGGCTGTACCAGCGCTCGAACTGGGCCAGATCCCGGTGGTTCGCGTCAGCTATCGCAGCGCGAAAATCATCACAGGTCACCGCCTGGCCATCATGCCGTTTGAAATACAGGTCCATGCCTCGGCGCAAGCCGTCGCGTCCGAACAGCGTCTGGTACATCCGCACGACTTCCGCTCCTTTCTCGTAGACGGTGACCGTGTAGAAGTTATTGATCTCGACATAGCTTTCCGGTCGCACTGGATGCGCCATCGGGCCGGCATCCTCGGCAAACTGCATCTGCCGCAGCACGCGTACATCGTCAATGCGCTTAACTGCGGCAGCGGCCGGATCGGTGGCGCCGCCCGCCATGTCGGCGGAGAACTCCTGGTCACGGAATACGGTGAGTCCTTCCTTGAGGCTGAGCTGGAACCAGTCACGGCAGGTCACGCGATTGCCAGTCCAGTTATGGAAGTACTCATGCCCGACGACCGATTCGATGTTCGCGAAGTCGATGTCGGTCGCGCTCTGCGCATTCGCGAGCACGTACTTCGTATTGAAGATGTTAAGTCCCTTGTTCTCCATGGCGCCCATGTTGAAATCGCTGACGGCGACAATCATGAAGCGGTCCAGGTCCAACTCGAGCCCGAAGCGCTGCTCATCCCAGCGAATCGCGTGCACCAGCGAATCGAGCGCGTGACCGGTCTTGTCTAGGTCATGCGGCTCGACCCATACTTGCAGCAGCTTTTCCTTGCCCGAGCGCGTCGTCATCGTTTGCTCGCGGGCAACGAGCTTGCCGGCGACCAGCGCGAACAAGTAGCTCGGCTTGCGGAAAGGATCCTCCCACTTCGCATAATGCCGGCCGTGCGGCAGCGTGCCGCTGTCCACCAGATTGCCGTTGGACAACAGCACCGGATAAGCGGCTTGGTCGGCGCGTAGTGTGACGCGGTAGGTCGCCATCACGTCGGGCCGGTCCAGGAAGTACGTGATGCGACGAAAGCCCTCGGCTTCGCACTGGGTGAAAAAATTGCCGTTGGAGACGTAAAGGCCCGACAATGTCGTGTTGGTGGCGGGGCGGCACGCGTTCTCGATTACCAGTTCAAACGCCTCCGGCACGTTCGACACGACGAGCCCGCCGTCGTGCACCGTTACCGCATCGTGCGCGCGGGCATCGACGGTCAACGACAGCAACTCCAATGCCTCGCCGGCCAATTCGAGGTCGGCAGCCGCGTCGCCGGCCTGCGGATTGCGCCGCACGCGCAATGTGCTGCGCACCAGCGTGCGTTCTGGCACGAGATCGAATTCGAGTTCCACGTTATCGATTAGGAACGCGGGCGGTGTGTAATCCGCACGGCGGATAACGGTGGTTTCAGCAGGTTTGGACATGGCGTATCCGTCGAAAGGCGGTTCAATGGCAATGGACCCGGGCCGCGCCGTCGCATGGCGTCAAGAGCCGCGTCGGGAAAGAATGGCGTGAACCGGTGTCTTATGTTTCAGGTGACCGCGGCGAGGCCGTGGACATGTTGATCCGATGATTGTACAAAATAGATAATGAACTTGCGTCGCGGGCGTTTCGCCGGGCGGCCGGCACGAAAGCCAAATCTAAGGAAAACCATGATGTTCAGACGATTTTTGCAGTGCATGACACGTGGGCGCCCATGGGCGGCCGGCTGGCTTGCGATGCTGGTGCTGTCGGGGTGCGCCAGCTATGTGACTTCGGATGTGATCGCGTTCAATGCGTGGAGTACCAGCGCCTCGGACCGTGACCGCACTTTTGCATTCAAGCGTGATGCGCAGCAGCAGAACAGTATTGAGCAGCGCACCTATGAGGCGCAACTCGCTGACGAGTTGTCACACTACAATTTCCGACAGGTGGCGCCGGCCAGTGCCCACTATGACGTCGAACTGGCCTATGGCACGCACGCCGGCAGCATTGTCGTGCAGCAACCCATCTATACTGATCCATGGTGGCCAGGATGGGGGCGATTCGGCCCGTGGGGGCCGTTCGGCATGATGCCGACCTACGTCGATACGGCACTGCCCGTGTTCATGCAGCGCTTGACGATCCGCATAACAGAGCGCGCGAGCGGCAAGGAGCGGTACAAGGTCACGGCGACGACGCCGACCGCGCGCCAGGCGCTGCCGCTCGCCATGCCATACCTGATACGCAGCGCGCTGGCCGACTTCCCGTTGCAAAACGGCACGACCCGGCAGGTGCGCTTGCCTGCCCAGTTGCACGGACAGGCGGCGGGCGACGCGCCGTCGTCCAACGAGAAGGCTGCAGTGGCGGCGTCTCCGATGCGCGACGAGCAGCCGGCCTCGGCTGCGTCACCGAGTGTGGGGCGCTGAGCGCAAGTGCGGGGCACCGAGTGCTTGCGGCTTAACGGGGTCATGGACCACCCAACGGGGTTATTGGCTGCTAAGGTCGATGCCGCACAGTGCCAGCACGCCGAGCACGATGAACATGACCGCGGCCACCGCGTGCACTGCGGTGGTGGGCAACCGGTGGGCAAAACGCTCGCCTAGGAAAATCGCTGGCACGTTGGCAAGCATCATGCCGAGCGTGGTGCCGATGACCACGCTCGGCAGGTCGTGAAATCGCGCGGCCAGTGCGATCGTCGCAATCTGCGTCTTGTCGCCCATTTCCGCGATAAAGAACGTGAGCACCGTCGTGCCGAAAATGCCCAGCCGGGTCTGCGCGGGCCGCGCGTCTTCGGCGCGCAATCTATCTGGCACCAGCACCCACGCGCCCATTGCGATGAACGACAGCGCGAGCGCCCAGCGCATCGCGTCGGGCGTGAGCAGCGACGACAACCACTGGCCGAGCGCGCCTGCGCCGGCATGGTTCGCCAGCGTGGCGGCCAGCACGCCGAACACGATTGGCCAGGGCTTGCGATAGCGGGCGGCGAGCACGAGGGATAGCAGCTGTGTCTTGTCGCCGATCTCGGCGAGTGCGACGCTGCCGGCGCAAACGAGGAAAGCTTCGGTCATCAATGAGGTTATCCGCAGGCCGTGGATGCGCAAACGACGATTCACGCGCTGCCCGGCCTGTTCCGGCAGTTCGTGGATTATCGGTCTTATCGCAGCTGGACCGCGAGTTCGGGCGGCGTGGCCCTTGAATGGACCAGGCGGCCTGCGGCATACGTGTGCGCGACCGCACGATCATCGCCGAGCAGCGCGAACGCGAATAGCAGCGCCTCGAGCGAGTCCGCCTGCGCGGTGCGGCGCGCGAGCAGCGTGGTGGCGGCCGGGTCCAGCACGATAAAATCCGCCTCGCTGCCCGCCGCCAGCGTGCCAATGTGCCCGGCCAGCTCAAGTGCGTGAGCGGCCGCAGCGGTGGCCAGCCAGAACATGCGCAACGCGCTTAGATGGTACCCGCGCAGGCGCGCGATCTTGTGGGCTTCGTTCATCGTCTGCAGCATCGAGAACGAGGTTCCTGCGCCGACGTCGCTACCCAAAGCGACCGGCATGTTGGTGGCGTCGGCCGCCTCAAAGTCGAACAGGCCGCTACCCAGGAACAGGTTTGAGGTCGGGCAGTGCGACGCGAGCGCGCCGCAGGCGGCCATGCGTGCGCGGTCGACGTCATCCAGGTGGATGCAATGGCCGTAGATCGCGCGGCGCCTTAGCAACCCGTAGTGCTCGTAGACGTCTAGGTAGCTGCGGTGCCCGGGAAACAGCTGCGCGACCCAGGCGATCTCGTCGGTGTTCTCGGCCACATGGCTTTGGATGAATACGTCCGGATGGGCGGCGGCCAGCGTGCGGCATGCGTCCAGTTGTGCCTGTGTCGAGGTCGGCGCAAAGCGCGGCGTCAATGCGTACAACTGGCGTCCGGTACCGTGCCAGCGTGTCATTAGCGCTAAGCTGTCGTCATAGCCGCTTTGCGCGGTATCGCGCAGAAACGGCGGGCAGTTGCGGTCCATCAGTACCTTGCCGGCAATCAGCCGCAGGTTCCGCGCGTGGCTGGCCTCGAACAACGCGTGCACCGATTGAGGATGCACGCTGCAATACACTGCCGCGCTGGTCGTGCCGGCCGCCAGTAGCTGGTCCAGGAAAAAGTCGGCGACCTCGCGCGCGTAGGCCGCGTCCTCGAAGCGGCGCTCGGCCGGGAAGGTCCACGTCTGCAACCATGGCAGCAGGCTAGGCGCGGGCGAGGCGATGATCTCAGTTTGCGCAAAGTGCAGATGCGTGTCGATGAAACCGGGCACGATCAGCTTGTCGCGCAACGAGATGACGCTCGCCTGCGCGGTGATGCGCGGTGCGACGGCATCGTAGGCGCCGCTGGCGACGACGCGGCCATGCTCGACGAGCAGCGCGCCGTCCTCGTTGAAGCTCGCCCGTTGCTCAGCGCCCGGATAGATACCATCGAACGGCGCATCGAAGACGAGGAGCCTGGCGCGATAAACAGTCTGGGCCATGGTTGTCCTGCGGTCAAAGCAAATCAGAGTTGGGCCAGCATCAACCCCGACAGCGCCGCGCTCGCCCACATGGCTGGCTTGACCTCGCGGGCCCGGCCGACGAACAGCTTCAGCACGACAAAGGCCAGAAAGCCATACGCGATGCCAGCGGTAATCGAGTACGTGAGCGGAATTAGGATCATCGCGATGAACGCGGGTATCGCCTCATCGAAACGGTGCCATTCGATCCGCGTAATCGGCTCCATCATGAACACGCCGACCAGCACGAGCGCCGGGGCGGTGGCAATCGCCGGCACCAGCGACAGCAGCGGAGAAAGGAACAGAAAGGGCAGGAAGCACACCGCGGCGACCACCGCAACCAGCCCGGTGCGCCCGCCCGCGGAAATGCCCGCAGCCGACTCGATGTAGGCGTTGGCCGGCGACGTGCCCAGCGGCGCGGACACCAGTGCCGAGAACGCGTCGACGATCATCGATTGCCGGATGTTGCGCGGGTTGCCATCGGCATCCAGCAGGTTGCCGGCGTTGGACACGGCCATGAATGTGGACAGCGCATCGAAAAACGAAGTGAACAGCATCACGAAGATAAACGGCCAGTATGCGACCTTCAGCGCCCCGACCAGGTCCAGTTGAAACAGCGCGGAGAAGTCCGGCGCTGCGACCAGGCCGTGCCAGTTCACCAGCGTGGGCATGGCCATCGCCGCCGGCCAGTACGCGCTGCCGTCGCCCCACAGGCGCCCGATTGGGATCGCCAGGATCGTCGTGACGACAATGCCGATCATCAGCGCACCGGTGACGCGACGTGCCACCAGCACCGTGGTGACCGCCAGGCCGGCGAGGAACGTAACGATCACCGGGTTCAGCGACGCGGCACGCACGATGGTCACCGGATCGGAAATCACAAATTTCGCATTGACCAGCCCGATCAGCGAGATGAACAGACCGATGCCGCACGACAGCGCGTGCCGCAGATTGGCCGGGATCGCGTCGACCACGAGCCGACGCACGTTGAAGGCGGCCAGCACCGCGAAGATCACGCCCGCCCAGAACACGCAGCCCAGCGCCGTTTGCCACGGCATCTTGCCGGCGTGCACCATGACGAACGCAAACAGCGCATTCATCCCCATGCCGGGCGCGACCAGCACCGGGTTGCGCGCGTACAAGCCCATCGCACAACTGCCGGCGAAGCTAACCAGCACCGTGGCGCTGAGCGCGGCCGGAAATGGGATGCCCGCCTGTGACAGGATGGCAGGATTGACCACGATGATGTACATCGACGTCAGAAACGTCGTGATGCCGGCCACCACCTCGGTGCGCACGCTCGAACCGTTCTCGCGCACGCCGAAGAAGCGCTCCAGCAGCGAAGCGTTGGCTGCCGCGCCGCGTTGACTTTCCATAGTTTGTTTCTCCTAAGTTCCGCTTCAGTGCGTTATGGCTGGGCTTGCGGCGTATGCCAGTATGCGTCCAGCAATGACAGGTAGGCCGCGCGTTGCGCGTCGGTGATGAACGATGCCTCGAATCCGTTGCGGATGATCTTGTACAACTCGTCGTCGGTCAGCTTCAGCGCGTCGGCGATCGCCAGGTAATTCTGGTTGATGTAGCCGCCGAAATAAGCCGGATCGTCGGAATTGATCGTCACCATCACGTCGGCATCCAGCAGCCGCTTCAGCGTATGCTCGGTCATGTCGTTGACGACGCACAACTTCAGGTTTGACAGGGGGCACACGGTCAGCGCAACACGCGCGTCCGCCAGCCGCGCGACCAATGCCGCGTCCTCGATGCTGCGCACGCCGTGGTCGACGCGATGTACGTCCAGTACGTCGAGCGCCTCGACGACGTATGCCGGCGGCCCCTCTTCACCCGCGTGGGCGACCAGCTTCAAGCCCCGCTCCTTCGCGAGGGCAAACACGCGTGCGAACTTGGACGGAGGATGACCGTACTCGGATGAATCTAGTCCAACGCCGATCAGCCTGTGCCCATACCGCTCGAACATCGGCAGCGCGGCATCGAACGTCTGCAACGCATGTTCTTCCGGCAGATGGCGCAGAAAGCACGGGATCAGCTTGCTGGAAAGCCCCCGCGCGTCGGCCTGCGCCAGCGCCCGCTCCATGCCGGTCACCATGGTCTCGATCGACACGCCGCGTTCGATATGTGTCTGCGGGTCGAAGAAGATTTCCGCATGGACGACGTGATCGGCCATGGCGCGTTCGACGTACGCCGCAGTCATGTCGTAGAAGTCCTGTTCGTGCAGCAGCACGCTTGCGCCGGCGTAATAAATATCCAGAAACGACTGCAGGTCGGTGAACGCGTACGCGTCGCGCAGCGCCTGGATTGTCGGGTACGGCAGCGCAACGCCGTTGCGGCGGGCCAGCTCGAAAATCAATTCTGGCTCCAGCGAGCCCTCGATATGGATATGCAGCTCCGCTTTCGGCGCGTGCGTGATCTTGTCTGCGAGGATCGGGTTCATGGCGACTGTGACATCGTGTAGGGATGGCGTTGTTCTACCACACGCAACAGTTGTGCCGCTACGGCGATCGCCATCGACGTGGGCGCCTTGCTTGCCACGCCCTCGATACCGATTGGGCACGTCATCCGAGCCAATTGGGTAGGCCCGATGCCTCGCGGATCGCTCCGCGTGGGGGCCTGTTGGCCGCTGCGCAGGCACGGGCAAAGCAGCGCCGATGAAAGGACTTCCGCAATGGCGTATGGAGCGATGACGGGGGATGGCCAGGTGGCATCGCGCAACAGTGTTCGGTGCTGCGCGGATCAGCGCTCACCCGGATATTAGGCGCTCAGCATCACACCTCACACCTCACGCATCGCGCCTCATGCTTGGCGCGATGCGCGCAGCTTGCGGGTGCGCCATAGACTGCGCGAGACGAGCACGAACATGAGGCCGAACGCGATCAGTCCCCATTGTGGCAGGCTCAAGCCAAGGATCGGCGGGTACGGTATCTCGCACAGTCCCGCGACCTTGAACGCGCCGGGCCACAGCTTGGCGAGCGGCAGCGCATCGACGATCGGCTCGAGTGCGTCGAAGCCGCAATTGAACGACGGATTGGCCTGGACCTCGATATGCTGGATCGCGGCGGCCATCCCGCCGGCCGCCGCAACGACGATCAGTGTCTCCAATACCGCGATGCCGCGCCACCCCCGTAGCGTCGCGCCGGTGAATGCGAACACGGCGATCAGCAAGAAGAAGTAGCGCTGGATGATGCACAACGGGCAGGGATCTTCGTGTTTGAAGTACTGCAGATACAACGCGCCGCTGATGAGGGCGACGCAGGCCAGTCCCAGCAGGACCAGTAGGCGTCGCTCACGGCGCACTCTCAAAGAATCATTCATAGTGTTTTACCCAGTGAGGACACGTCGGGGCACGTCGCACAAGGCCGGCATGCGGTCATCGCAGCGGTGCGAGCACGGCTTCGACCGCGCGGCCCAGCATGAGCAGCGCAGTGTCGCGACCAGTGCCTGAGGCCAGCATCAGGCCGACCGGCGCTTCGCCATGACGCGAGCACGGCAACGACAGCGCGCAGCCGTCGAGGTAATTGATCAGGCTCGGGTTGCGCAGTATCGTTGCGTTGACGCGCGCATAGACAGCGTCATCCGCTTGCAGTTCCGCGATGCGCGGCGGCTCGATGGGCACGGTCGGACAGACGATGGCATCGAAGCTGTGCCATAGCGGCTCGGCCTGCGCGATGATGTCGGCTCGCTCGCGCAGCAACTCGATATAGTCGGCCGCGCTAGCGTGCTCGCCCTTGCGGATGCGGGCCAGTACGCGCGGGTCATAGTCGCTGGCACGGTTTTCGATCAGCTTGCGGTGCCATGCGAACGACTCGATCGATGGCAGGTTCAGCCGGTTGATGTGCGCGAGGCGCTCGAGCGGCGCGAAACGCAGTTCGCTGACCCGCGCGCCGGCCGCCGAAAGGTGCTGGAGGGCGTCGTCATAGGCGCGCGCCACGCTCAGGTCCATGTCGTCGAGCATCAGGTGGGTCAGCGCGCCGAGCCGCACGCCTTCGATGGGCCGCGCTGGCGGCACGACAGGTGGCAGGCCGGCCAAGATCCGGTCGGTGAGGGCGCAGCAGGCGACCGACGAGCCGATGGGGCCGACCGAGTCGAGCGACGAGGACAGGGGCAGCACGCCATCGGTCGGAATGCGCCGCGCGGTTGGCTTAAAGCCGGTCAACCCACACAACGCGGCTGGGATGCGGACCGAGCCGCCGGTGTCCGTGCCGAGCCCAACCGCAGCCATCCCGTCGGCAACGCACGCGGCCGCCCCCGACGACGAGCCGCCGGCAATGCGGCGTTCGGCGTCGTCGGCGGTGCGCTGCCATGGCGAGGCCGGCGTGCCGTAGTGGGGGTTCAGTCCCAGGCCGGAGAAAGCGAACTCGGTCATGTTGGTGCGTCCGATGATGACCGCGCCGGCTTGTTGCAGCCGTGCGACCGTGCTCGCATCGGTGCGAGCGGGCGGCGCGTCAGACAACACGACCGAGCCCGCGCGCGTGACCTGGCCGGCGATGTCGAACAGGTCCTTGATCGAGACCGGCACGCCCATCAGCGGCGACAGCACCGTGCCGGCGGCGCGCAGCTTGTCCAGCGCATCCGCGCATTGGCGAGCCGCCTGCGCGTGCACCTGAATGAACACCGAGCGGCCTTGCCCGTGCGGCGCGGCGATCCGCTCAAGTGTGGTCTCGACCAACTCGCGGCTGGTGCTCGTGCCGGCCTGCAGCGCGGCGGCAAGTGCCGACAACGGCGGCAGCGGCGTGAAATCAGCGGTGCGGGAAACTGTCATGATCGAAGTCCATCCGGCAAGCAATGTGGGGTCGTGGCGTCGTCGTGGAAAACATCGTGCCGTGCACGCATTGTATGCGAATGAAGGCCGTTGTTTGCCCGTGCGCGGTGAACGGCGGATAATGCGCGAACCCTGGCTGAAAATGTGCGGTTCTGCACGTCTGACGATTCACCATGAGCGAACACTCGACTCCCCGCTTCGTTGAATCCGCGGCCGTCGCCCCTGTGGCGCAAGGCGCGGCGCCAGCGCCGCCGGCCGCCGATGCCTTCTGCGTCAAGCCGCAACCCGAGGCCGAAACGGCGGGCGGCGTGCCCTCGGGCGCGCCGCCCAAGGATCTCTATCAAACGGTGCCCGACTTCGGCACGCCCTCTCATCCGCCGCCGCAGGCGTATGCGCGTGAGCCGGCGTCGCGGCCCAATTACCTGAAACAGTCCGATTCGGCGTGGAGCGTGTTCGGGCGCATCATCGCCGCGCGTGCACGGCAACTATTCGACCGTGCCGGCCAGCGCATCACGCAGCGTACGCTGCGCATCGGGGTGTCGGCGCGCATCTTCCATCCCGAGCCGGGCGGCAAGGGCCTGCGCGGTAAGACGCTGCAATACCTGGAAGAGTCCGTCGCGCATTGGGTGATGTCGCGCGACGTGCTCGTGATGATGATCCCCACGGTCGGGCATGCCGGCATGCTGCATCCTAGCAACATCAGGCTGCGCGATTATGCCCGTCACCTGGATGGTCTGGTGTTGCAAGGCGGCGCCGACGTGTCGCCGCAAACCTATGCAGACAGTGGCGCGCGGCTCGAGTGGCCGGGCGACCGCGTGCGGGACATGTACGAACTGGAACTGCTGCACGAATTCATCGAGTCGGGCAAGCCGGTGCTGGGCATTTGCCGAGGATGCCAATTGATCAACGTCGCGTTCGGCGGCACGCTGTACCAGGACATCGCCACGGACCTGCCCAACGCCGTGCCTCATGTGAACGAGCAATACGACCGGCATCGTCATGCGATCCTATTTCCGGAAGGCTCGACGCTGGCCAGCCTGTTCCCCGGCAAGCGCGACGCGCTGGTCAACTCGATTCACCACCAGGCGGTGAAGACTGTCGGGCGTGACCTGAGCGTCGAGGCGATCTCGGCCGACGACGGCCTAGTGGAGGCCGTGCGCTATCGCCGCTCGCCGTTCGTCGTCGGCGTCCAGTGGCATCCCGAATTCCACCGCGCGGGCGGCGCCGAACTGCTTGACTGTACGCCGCTGCTCGATACGTTTCTGCGCGCGGCGCGCGAGACCCGCTTCTAACCGTCGATGTTTTTCCTCAGGAGGCCAGATGACTGCGACAACCGTGTCAGAATCGAAAGTGCGTGCCGTATTCCGCGTGACCAGTGGCAATTTCTTGGAGATGTACGACTTCATGGTCTACGGCTACTATGCGTCGGCGATCGCGAAGACGTACTTCCCGGTTGGCAGTGCGTTCGCGTCGCTGATGCTGTCGTTGTCGGTGTTTGGCGCCGGCTTCCTGATGCGCCCGCTCGGGGCGATCGTGTTAGGGGCGTACATCGATCATCATGGGCGCCGCAAGGGCCTCATCTTGACCTTGTTGCTGATGGCGGTTGGGACCGCGGCGGTGGCGCTCGTGCCCGGCTATGCGACGATCGGGCTGGCGGCACCGGCACTGGTGCTGGCCGGTAGGCTGCTGCAAGGCTTCTCCGCCGGGGTCGAGCTTGGTGGCGTATCGGTCTATCTGGCGGAGATCGCAACCAAGGGGCGCAAGGGCTTCTACTGCGCGTGGCAGTCGGGTAGCCAGCAGGTGGCGGTGGTTTTTGCCGCGTTGCTCGGCGTGATCCTGAACCGCGTGTTGCCGACCGACCAAATGGGTGAGTGGGGCTGGCGGATACCTTTCCTAATCGGTTGCCTGATCGTTCCGTTTCTGTTCCTGATCCGGCGATCGCTGACGGAGACTGACGAATTTTTGGCGCGCAAGCATCGCCCGACGATGGGCGAGATCTTCGCATCGATGGTCGCGAACTGGCGCACGGTGATCGCCGGCATGGGCCTGGTCATCATGACCACGGTGTCTTTTTATCTGATCACCGCGTACACACCCACCTTCGGCAAGGAGGTGCTCAAGCTGTCTGCTGTGGATACGCTCGTGGTGACGATTTGCATCGGCCTGTCGAATTTGTTCTGGCTGCCGGTCAGTGGCGCACTGTCGGACCGAATCGGGCGCCGTGCGATCCTGGTTGCGTTCACGCTGATCGCCCTGGTGAGCGTGTATCCGGCGATGCAATGGCTGGTTGCGCGACCCTCGTTCGAGCGGTTGCTGGCGGTGCAGCTGTGGCTCTCGTTCATCTACGCATGCTATAACGGCGCCATGGTGGTCGGCTTGACCGAGGTGATGCCCGTTGAGGTGCGTACCGTCGGGTTTTCGCTCGCGTACAGTCTGGCCACGACCATCGGCGGCTTCACGCCGGCGATCTCGACCTACCTGATCCATGTGACCGGCAACCAGGCGGCGCCGGGTTTGTGGATGTCGGCCGCCGCGCTGTGCGGCCTGATCGCGACGCTGGCCCTGTACCGCAGCGAGGCGGCACGCAATCGGTACAAGCTGGCTTAGGCGTGTGTGCGCGCCGTCGTGGCGGCGATCTCGTCCCGGACCCGGGAGATCACATCCTCCCACTGGCCGGCTACGCGTTGCCGTACCAGGCGCGCGCGCGGATACCACGGCGTGCGGTGCGGGTCCTCGAACCAGCGCCAGTCGGCCGCGAACGGCAGCATTAACCAAAGTGGTGCGCCCAGCGCGCCGGCCAGGTGCGCGATCGACGTGTCGACCGATACCATGGCATCCAATTGCTCGATGATGGCGGCAGTGTCGGCAAAATCGCCGATCGCTGCGTCCAGCCGATGCACGTGCGTAGCCTGCATCGCGTTGAACGCGTCGAGATCGGCGCGAGTCCAGTCACATTGCAGCACGAACCAGTCAATCTGCGGCAGTGTCAGCAACGGCTTGAGCACATCGAACGGCACTGCTCGGGTTTCGTTCGGCTGTATGCGGCCGGACCAGGCGAGGCCAATCCGGCTCGGTGCGTGGCGTGTGAGGCGGCCTTGCCACTTGTGCTGATACGCGAGCGGCACTTGCAGATACGGCACGCTGGTCTCGTGCAGCGTCTGGTCATCCAGGTTTAACACTCGTGGCAGGCTCAGCAATGGAACATGGCAGTCGCAGGGGGGCAGCCGCGTGCCATCATGCACGAGCGTGATGCGATGGCGCGCGCAGAACGGCTCGAGCAGGCGTGCCAGTTCGACTTGTACTTGCAACACGACGTGCGCGGCAAGTGGCACCAGCCGCGGCACATAACGCAAAAAGTGCAACGTGTCACCGAGCCCTTGTTCCGCGTGGACCAGCAGCGTTTGGTCCGCCAGCGGCACATCGCCGAGCCAGCGCGGCAAGTCGATCGTGTGGGGCGTCGCCAACGTTGCATGGCGCCACTCATAGGCGCGCCAGCCGCGTACGAAATCGCGGCGGGTTAGATACATCATCGCCAAATTCAGGTGCACGCTGGGCTAGGCGCGTTGCTTGCTGTCGCGCTGCCGCATGGGAAGCGCCGCCGAATGGTCTAAACTGAACCGAACAGCAGTGATGGAGTGCAGCATGGCCCATTCTTCGCTACAGCCACCGCAGGTGCTGATCGTGGGCGCCGGCCCGACGGGACTGGCCGCCGCAATGAGTCTAGCGCGCGCGGGTATTGCGGTGCGCGTCATCGACCGCGCGCCGTGTCCCGCCACCACCTCCCGCGCGATCGGAATTCAGGCGCGTACGCTTGAATTGTTCGAGTTGCATCGCGTGGTGGAGCCGTTCATCGAGATCGGGCATCGGGGCCGCGCTGCCCATCTGTACTCGAATGGGCAAACGCTGCTGCGGCTCGATTTTGACCCGCTGCAGACCCGCTATCCTTACCTGCTGTTCGTCGATCAGTCGCAGACGGAGCGGATTCTCGCTGAACATCTGCACACATTGGGCGTGGACATCGAGCGCGGCGTCGAGCTGATCGGGCTGCAGCAGGACGTAGCCGGGGTTGACGCGACACTGCGGCTGCCCGATGGGCGCGTGCAAACGCAGCGGGTACGGTATCTGGTTGGTGCCGACGGCGCACACAGCACGGTGCGCCACTTACTGGGCGTCGCGTTTGCCGGCGAAACGCTTGACCAGTCATTCCTGCTGGCGGATTTGCGCGTGGATTGGACATTGCCGGTCGATGAATTCCAATTGTTTGCCACGGCTGACGGATTGGCAGGGGTCTTTCCGCTGGGCGGTGATCGCTACCGGCTGATCGCGGACCGGCCGCCGCTTGGCGCGGCGCACCAGGCTGCAGTGCGCACCGGGCTGCTACCTGCCACATCGGCGCCGGCTGCCGGGGCGGGCATGCAGCGCGAACGCCGCCGCGCTGGAGACTACTCGGCACAGCTCGACGATGTCGAGGATCGGCAACGCGGGACGGACGATGGCAACGGTCCCTCGCTCGACGAATGCCAGCAGTGGGTCGAGCGCCGCATTCATGTGCCGGTGCGGCTGTCGCAACTAGCGTGGTCCTCCTATTTCCACATTCACAGCCGGATGGTGGCGCGGCTGCGCACCGGCAACGTGTTCCTGGCCGGAGACGCCGCGCACGTGCATAGCCCAGCGGGTGCGCAGGGGATGAACACCGGGATCCATGAGGCACTGAACCTAGGTTGGAAACTGGCGCAGGTGCTCAACGGCGGTGCTCCGGATCACTTGCTCGAGACGTACCATCTCGAGCGCAATCCGATTGAGCGCGGCGTGCTGCGGCAGACCAGCTTCGCTACGCATCTGGTCGAGGCCGATCACGGCGTACTGCGGCTCGTGCGCGACCGGCTGATGCCGCTGATCGCTTCGCTCGGGCCGGTTCGTGATGCTGCGCGCCGCGCCGTGAGCGAGCTTGCGATTCAGTACCGGCGCAGCCCGCTGACGTTGGAGTGCCCACTCGACGGGGGCGTGCGCGCTGGCGAGCGGGCACCGGACGCATTGGTGCATGTGATGGATGGCCCGCTCGGCCAAGTGCCGTATGTGGCTCGCCTGTTCGACTTGTACGATCCGGCGAGTTTTACTTTGCTGATGCTTGTGTCGGCTGACGATGACGAGTCGCGCGCGCGTGAAGAGGCCGGCGCCTTGGGCGGTTTTGCTGCCAAGGTCGAGGCATTGCTTCGTGCGCGCGTGCGGACATGGCGGGTGAGCGATACGCAACAGCCGTGCGATGTAGCGGGCGAGACCGCCTCATCGCTGGCCTTTAGCTACGGACGCACGCGCCCGTGCTTCTACCTGGTTCGTCCGGACGGCTACGTTGCGACCCGCGGACGGCTGCTGAGCGATGCGCCCGCGCTGCTGCGCTATTGCGAGGATTGGTTTGGCGCGCTGCCGCAAACGCAGCGTGCGGGCGAACCGACGGAAGCATCGCCCCGCTAGCCGCTAGCGGCGAAGCCATATGACGCTGGCCAGCCCGGCCAGCGTCATCAGCACCGAGCCGGCGAGATGGATCGCGGCCTCGCCGGCGGCCCAGCCGATGCGCCCGGCTTGCAGATGCGCGGTGATTTCGGCGGAGAACGTCGAAAACGTCGACAAGCCACCCATCAAGCCGGTGATGACGAATAGCCGCCATTGCGGCGCGAGATCCGCATGCTTGCCGAAGTACGCAATGGACACGCCTATTACATAACCGGCGATCAGATTCGAGGCGAGCGTGCCGAGCGGCAACGCGGGAAGCAGGGGGTTGTAGCGCGTGCTGAGCACCCAGCGCAGCAGCGAGCCGAGCGCGCCGCCTAGCGCGACTGCGGCTATCGATGAAAGCATCGCGGGTTCCATTCGGGCGCTGCCCGGTAGACTAAATCCTGGATTCTAGCGGATACGTCGTCCGTCGCCATGGTGTGGTGTACAGGAGTGCGGCGCACAGTCACAGGACGCACACGTGAAGGCCTGCGCGCGCGCTGCTCGGCGCGCACATGGCCCGCGTCATGACACGTGCAGCTGCAGCCGCAGCTGCATGCCTGTCAAGCGCATTGTGCGCGCAAGCGCCTCCCCCGGCTGCGGGGGGGAGCGCGGGTTATGCCGGCGCGGCGGCCGGCATTAACCTGTCACGATAGCGAACAAGGGCCTCGCGCGCGATCGGCATCAACTCGTCCAACGCCGGATCCATGCCGCGATCGAGCGCGTCGAGCAGTGTGCGCCGCATGCGCGGCTCCCAAAAGCGCTTTAGATGATCGGCGATACCTTCGAGCGCGGCGTGCCGATCGGGCATCGATTCGAAGAACTCTCCAATGCGGTTGGCCATGTCGACCAGGGTGTGCAGCGGCATTGCCATTGTCGACTCCTCCTATTGGGCCGTCGCGACGCCCGATGCGTCCAGTAGGGTACGTTCTTTCAGCAGCGCCAGTTGCTGGTCGCTGAAGCGGGCATAGCGCTGCTGCCAGTCCGATAACTGACCGACAACCGGCGTGACCTGCACCGCGGTCACTTTGTACTCTGGGCAATTGGTCGCCCAGTCGGACGAGTCGGTGGTTACCACGTTGGCGCCGGATTCCGGAAAGTGGAACGTCGTGTAGACGACGCCGGGCTGCATCCGCGTGGTCACCAGCGCGCGCAGGACCGTGTGTCCCGCGCGCGACGCGACGCCGACCCAGTCGCCGCTCTTGATTCCCCGGTCCTCTGCGTCCACCGGATGGATCTCCAGCCGGTCCTCTTCATGCCAGCGCGAATTGTCCGTGCGGCGGGTCTGCGCGCCGACATTGTACTGCGACAGGATTCGGCCCGTGGTCAGCAATAGCGGGAACCGGCGGGTGACCTTCTCGCGCGTCGGGATGAACTGCGTGATCACGAAGCGTCCCTTGCCGCGCACGAAGGTGTCCACGTGCATGGTCGGGGTGCCGTGTGGCGCCGCTTCATTGCATGGCCACTGGATGCTGCCCAATTCGTCCAGCCGCGCGTACGATACGCCATGGAAGGTGGGCGTGAGCCGTGCGATTTCGTCCATGATTTGGCTCGGATGGGAATAATCCATCGCGTAGCCCAGCTTGGCGGCCAGCTTGATCGTCACTTGCCAGTCGGCCATGCCGGGTAGCGGGGGCATCACCTGTCGCACGCGGGAAATCCGGCGCTCCGCATTCGTGAACGTGCCATCCTTTTCCAAAAATGACGTGCCCGGCAGGAAAACGTGCGCGTACTTGGCCGTCTCGTTCAGGAAAATATCCTGCACGACGATGCACTCCATCGACGACAGCGCCGCGGCGACATGCTGCGTGTTCGGGTCCGATTGCGCGATGTCCTCGCCCTGGCAATACAGGCCCTTGAACGTGCCGCTCAGCGCGGCATCGAACATGTTCGGAATGCGCAGACCCGGCTCGGGTTGTAGCGTGACGTTCCAAGCGGCCTCGAACAGGCTGCGCGTGGCGGCGTCACCGATATGCCGGTAGCCCGGCAACTCATGCGGGAACGATCCCATGTCGCAGGAGCCCTGCACGTTGTTTTGCCCGCGCAGTGGGTTGACACCGACGCCTTCACGGCCGAGGTTGCCAGTGGCCATCGCCAGATTCGCAATGCCCATCACCATCGTGGAGCCCTGCGAATGTTCGGTGACGCCTAACCCGTAATAAATCGCCGCATTGCCGCCGGTGGCATACAGACGAGCGGCTTCGCGCACCTGCGCCGCCGGCACGCCGGTGATCGACTCGGTGGCTTCCGGCGCGTTCTGTGGCTGGGCCGCGAAATCCCGCCATTGCTCGAATGCGAGCGGCTCGCACCGCTGGGCGATGAAAGCCGTGTCGAGCAGGCCCTCGGTGACAATCACATGCGCGAACGCATTGATGATCGCGACATTCGTGCCCGGGCGCACGGGTAGGTGATACTGCGCGTTGACGTGAGGTCCCTGGACCAGATCGATGCGGCGCGGGTCGATCACGATCAGCTTCGCGCCTTCGCGCAGGCGCCGCTTAAGCCGTGAGCCGAATACCGGATGGCCATCAGTCGGGTTGGCGCCGATTACCATGATCACGTCGCTATGCGCGACCGATGCGAAAGTCTGCGTGCCGGCCGATTCGCCAAGCGTGGTCTTCAAGCCGTAGCCGGTCGGCGAGTGACACACGCGGGCGCAGGTGTCGACGTTGTTGTTGCCAAATGCCGCCCGCACGAGTTTTTGCACTAGGTACGTCTCTTCGTTCGTGCATCGTGACGATGTGATGCCGCCGATCGACTCGCGTCCGTACTTGTCCTGGATGCGCCGGAACGCGCTGGCCGCGTAGTCCAGCGCCTCATCCCAGCTGACTTCGCGCCACGGCGCGTCGATCGACGCGCGGATCATCGGCCGCGTGATGCGGTCGCGGTGCGTCGCATAGCCCCATGCAAAGCGCCCCTTCACGCAAGCATGGCCCTCGTTGGCGCGGCCGTCCTTGTGCGGCACCATCCGTACCACCTGATTGCCCTTCATCTCGGCCTTTAGCGAACAGCCGACACCGCAATAAGCACAGGTCGTGACGACGGCGTGCTCCGGTTGGCCCAGTTCGGCAATCGATTTTTCGTGCAACGTCGCGGTCGGGCAAGCGGCCACGCACGCTCCACACGAGACACACTCCGATGCCATGAACGAGACGCCTTCGCTTGCCGCAACGCGCGACTCGAAGCCGCGTCCCGCGATGGTCAGCGCAAAGGTGCCTTGCGTTTGCTCGCACGCGCGCACGCATCGGTTGCACACGATGCACTTGCTGGCGTCATAGGTGAAGTACGGGTTCGATTCGTCCTTCGCGTCGCGCAGATGATTGGCGCCATCGTAGCCGTAGCGGACCTCGCGCAGCCCCACGACGCCCGCCATGTCCTGCAACTCGCAACGCCCGTTGGACGGGCACGTCAGACAGTCTAACGGGTGATCGGAAATGTACAACTCCATCACGTTGCGACGCAGCGCCTGCAGCTTGTCGCTTTGCGTGCGCACCTTCATGCCCGGCTCGACCGGCGTCGTGCAGGAGGCCGGATAACCCCGGCGGCCTTCGATCTCGACCAGGCACAGCCGGCACGAGCCGAACGCCTCTAGAGAATCGGTTGCGCATAGTTTCGGCACGCGAACGCCGGCGTGGATCGCCGCGCGCATGACCGATGTGCCTGCCGGCACATCCACCTGCACGCCGTCGATCTGCAGCGACACGCTTGGGCCGTGGCGGGCCGGCGTACCGAAATCGACGTCGTCCAGCGGTACATTGTTCGCGCGGCAAGCGCACGATCCGGACCCGCACCCACCACGAAGGCCATCCTGGCTCATGTCATTCATTGTCTGCTCCTGCGCGTCGCGTGAAGCGGCGCGCGTCTGTCATCATGCCGCGGCGCTGCGTTCAGGCTCGCACGGCGCGTCGCCTTCGGCGCTCGCAAGGCCGAAGTCTTCAGGGAAATGGTCCAGCGCGGACAGCACCGGGTAGGGGGTCATCCCGCCCATCGCGCACAGCGAGCCGTGCAGCATCGTGTCGCACAGCTCGCGCAGCAACGTCACGTGGTGCGTGCGCGCGCGCGCGTCCTGCTCCGGGGCACGGAGCTTGTCGATGACCTCCGCGCCGCGCGTGGAGCCGATCCGGCACGGCGTGCACTTGCCGCACGATTCAAGCGCACAGAAGTGCATCGCATAACGCGCCAGCTCGGCCAGGTTGGCGGTGTCATCGTGGACCACGATGCCGCCGTGGCCCACGACGGCGCCGATCGCCGTATAGGCTTCGTAATCCAGCGGCACGTCCCACTGGCTCGGCGGCAGATAGGTGCCGAGCGGGCCGCCGACCTGGATCGCGCGTGCGGGGCGTCCACTCGCCGTGCCGCCTCCGAATTCGAACACCAGTTCGCGCAGCGTGACGCCGAACGCAACTTCGACCAGCCCGCCGCGCTGTACATTGCCGGCGAGTTGGAACGGTAGCGTGCCACGCGAGCGCCCCATGCCGAAGTCTCGGTAGAACGCATCGCCGCGCGCGAAAATGATCGGCACGGACGCCAGCGTGATCACGTTGTTGATCACCGTCGGCTTGCCTCGGTAGCCGGCCAACGCGGGCAGCGGTGGCTTGGCGCGCACGATGCCTCGCTTGCCTTCGAGCGATTCGAGTAGCGCCGTCTCCTCGCCGCAGACATACGCGCCGGCGCCTTTCGCGACGAACAGATCGAAAGCCCGACCGGAGCCCAGCACATCTGGGCCGAGCCAGCCGGCGGCGCGCGCACGGGCGATCGCCGCGTTCAATCGCGCGATCGCCAACGGGTATTCGCTGCGCACGTAGAGGTAGCCTTGCGTCGCACCGGTCGACACGCCGGCGATGATCATGCCTTCGATCAGGCCAAATGGGTCACATTCCATCGACAAGCGGTCCGAGAACGTGCCGCTGTCACCTTCGTCCGCGTTGCAGACTACGTATTTTTGGTCTGCCTGGGCTTGCAGTACCGTGCGCCACTTAATACCTGCCGGAAACGCGGCGCCGCCGCGTCCGCGCAGTCCAGCGTCAATCAGTAACTGGCAGGCGGCGGCTGGCGCCATCTGCAACGCGCGGTGCAGGCCTTGCAGGCCACCGTGCGCAACATAGTCGTCGATCGATAGCGGATCGATGAGGCCGATCCGGGAAAAGGTCAAACGCTGTTGCTTGCTTAGGTAGGGGAGGGCTTCGACGAGGCCGACGCATTTCGGATGGGCCGCTGCCCGTGCTTGCGCAGCGTCGTCGGTGTGGAAACCCGAGTCGAACAACGCGTCGATGTCCTGCAACGCAACGTTAGCGTAGCCGATGCGGCCGGCGGCCGTGCCGACCTCCACGAGTGGCTCCAACCAGGACAATCCTCGCGAGCCGTTGCGTACCAGCTCGATGTCGAGCGCGCGTCGCGCGGCTTGTCCCGCGATGGCCTGCGCGATCTCGTCTGCTCCGAGCGCGATCGCTGTCGTATCGGACGGCACGTAAATGCGAATCGCCATTAGCACGCTCCCCGTTGCGCGTCGCCGATCGCCGCGGCGAGCACTGTATCGAGCTTCTCCGGCGTGACGCGGGCGTAGGGCTTGCCATTGACCATCATCGCCGGGGACGTGCTGCACAAGCCCAGGCAGTACGCGGATTGCAACTCAACTGCCGGGTGGCCGGCGAGCGGTGCGGCCGGTGGCGCCGCGCGATGGTCGTCGCCGTGGCGACACGCATCGAAGCGGTGACCCGTGCGGGTCTCGGCATGCCGCGCCAGCGCTTCGCTGCCCATCGCGCGACAGGATTCGGCGCGGCACAGCTGGACTGTCACGGCGGCCGGTGGCGATGTGCGAAAGTGATGGTAATACGTGATCACGCCATGGACTTCGGCGCGCGACAAGTTCATTGCCTGGGCAAGCGGGGCGATGACACTGTCGGGGATGTAACCAGCATCGTCCTGGATTGCGTGCAAAACGCTTAATAGCGAATGTCCCGGTACGGCGCGCGCTGCCGCACTCGTGTGGTGCGCGACAAGCCGAGCTGCCGCGTCCGGCGCCAATGCGGCGCCCGTTGCACGGCCGGTAGAGGGTTCTGCCAAGGGGCCTCCGGTGGGGGAGTAGTATATGATTTATCCGTTCATATACCGTTCGTTGGATTGATGTCTTTTTCGAACGTTAGTCGTTGCCGGTGTCGATTTCAATAGGAAAATAAATTGCATATGAGTATGCCCAGGATCGAAGCGGTGTCCGAATGGCGGATCGCGGGTACGGATCACGCGGGCGGGCGCTTGTCGGACGTGATCCTGCTGCTGACGCGACTGGTCGAGCTGGGCAGCATTGCGAGCGCGGCGCAAGCGCTCGGTCTGTCGTACCGGCACGCATGGGGCGTGCTGCGTGCGGCCGAACAGCGCCTTGGCGGCCCATTGCTGATCAAGGTTCGAGGCCAAGGTTCGCTGCTGTCCCCGCTCGGCGAAAAACTGCTGTGGGCCGAGCGCGTGCGTATCGAACGGCTGGAGCCGCTCGCGCAGTCGCTCGGCGTCGAAGTCACCGAGGAAATCCGGCGATTGCTGGCCCCAGAGCGGCGTGACGTGCGGATTCACGCGTCACATGGATATGCCGTCGCGGCGCTGGTACAAGCGCTCGCCGAAGACGGCACCCCGGTGGAGATCCGGTATCGGGACAGTGCGGACGCCGTCGCGTCGTTGTCGCGCGGCGAATGCGACCTGGCCGGTTTCCACTTGCCGATTGGACCATTCCGCGCAGTATGCGCGGCCGTCTACCGGCCATGGCTGGACGACAGGCGACACGTGCTGATTCACCTGGCGCGCCGCAAGCAGGGGTTGTTCGTGCCGAAGGGCAATCCGCAGCACATCGGCGGCCTTGCCGACCTGTCCCGCGAAGGCTTGCGCTTTGTCAATCGTCAGCCAGGCTCCGGCACGCGCATGCTGCTCGACCTGATGCTGCGCGATATCGGTATCGATCCGACGCGCATCAACGGCTACGCGTCAACCGAACTGACGCATTCGGCGATCGCGGCGTTCGTGGCGAGCGGTAAGGCCGATGTCGGGTTCGGCGTTCAGCCGGCGGCTGCGTATTTCGGACTGGACTTCATTCCGATAGTCGATGAGGATTATTACTTCGCGTGCGAGCAAGCCGCGCTTGATATGGCACCGTTATCGACGATTGTCGATGAGTTGCGCGGCGACGCGTTCAAAGGCGCGGTCGCGCAACTGCACGGGTACGATGCCGCGCGCTGCGGCGACTGCGTTCCGCTTCAGGAGGGCGTGGGGCCGCGGAATTGATCCGGATATCTTATTATTTAAAGGGCGTCAGGACGGTGGGGAGCGAGGCCTTCGCGCACGGCAATATGTGATCGCGTACCTGAATAGCCTGAGTTGTGCATTGGTGTAGTGTGCGGTTTCAGCATGATAGAAGGATGTCAAGCGCTATGACCAAGGTGCACTCACTGCAGCAGCTTTCCCTGACCGACTTGCCGACGGACAGCGGCTTGGATCGTTTTATTAAAGATATAGATTCGCTCACACCGAAGAGTCGGGGCGGGGCGTCAAGTACCGGGCGGCCGGGTGAGCTGGCAGGCCTGCGTTCCCGGCATCGCGCAAGCGAAGAGTCAAGCAAGGTGACGCACTCGCCTGCTGAATCGAGCAAGAAATCCTTCGACAGTACGAGTTCATCGAAGTCGGGGAGCCGGTTCACTGAACTACTAGAAGAGAATTGGCCTCAAAAAGCTGAGAATTTGAAGCAAAAAACGGCTGTGGAGCCGTTTGTTAATCATCTGGACGTTGGGCAGACAAAGTCAAAGACGGCTACGGCGCGGTTTGCCGATGATCATCTCGCAGGAGAGGAGGCGAAGCTAAAGACGGATGCCGAACGATTCATCGGTCACCTCGTCAAGGGAATCGATGCACAATACGATGCGCTTACCAAGTTTTTCGATGARACCTATAGTGACTGGAAAAAGAACTTTGTAAAACATGACGTCCAACCCGAGGAGCCCAAGCAGCGGGGTAGGCGCCGTGAAGGTACCTTCAGTCGCTTGACCGACTCGCTGAAAAATATAGGGCGACGACGCTCTAACTCGACTCAATCGATGGGAGTAAAACAACCCAGCCGGGCCAGGTGTTGCTGCCTCGGCTGCGGATGCAACGCCTGTTTCGTCAGCGAAACGGGCGCCCAAGCTTCGTGCGCGCAGCGCGTCGGCGGAAAATATCCGCAACGGTTTTTCGACGTTGACGAGAAAACTTAGTGTGAAGCGCCGTAAGTCGATGTCGGATACCGCCGCCACCTCGGGGGCCGCCGATGGGTCGTCTGTTCCGCCGGTCCCCCCGCTGCCGGACCGCGTCAAGGTCCGCAAGCCGAAGCGCTGATTCAGCGGTTACTGACCCCGGCTTAAAACGGCTACGCGCTCGCGGACTCGAGCTGTGTGGCAATACGTCGATGCGTCGGCTGGCTTACGCTCGGCGTCACCGCCCGACGAATGACACGCGACCCGGCACGCCGCCGTGGCGCTGCGCGATCGCCGCTGCACCGGTGATATTTTGCTTAAGAAAGTTGGGTGGCGGGACACTCGCCCACCACTAACAGTTGCATGAACGTACGCATGCCAGACCATGCCAGTCGGAGCGGGCGTTCGCGCCCCATCTACAACGAGCGCTTGGCGGAAGCACATAAAAAAAACCAACCGAGCGTGGTTGGGGCTTGAATAGTGGTGGAGCCGGCGGGAATCGAACCCGCGTCCGTAAGCACTCTACAACCAGTTCTACATACTTAGTCCAGTCTTTTGCTTTAACCGCACCGACGCGGACGAACACGCTTCGCTACGGCGAGTCACTGAGTTTTCGGCCCCGGCGCCGTGACCTCACCGGGGATTAGCTGACGTGAATGACCTCGCGCGGTCTTGCGACCCTAGCCCGTCAGCGAGCTAGTGCGAGGCAGGCCGGTGTTAAGCGGCCAGTGCGTACGTTTCGTCGTTCGCAGTTACTTAAGTCCCATTGATTTACGAGGTGACGGGTCCTCGGTATGCCCTGTATTGCTTCGCTACCCACGTCGAAACCAGGTCGGCCCCAAAAAGTAGGTGATCATTATCTCACAGACTATAAGATGTGGTCGATGGGTCGGCTTCAAGTAACGGGCACGTCCAGCACAAGTAACGGGCGCATCCAGTACACCGCGTTCGTGTTACTGCGACATGACCCCCGAACAGGCGCTGCAGTTCCGTTGTTGTTTCGACCACGTGATCAGCCCCCCAATTGGACAGGGCCACGTCGCTGCCGCAATAGCCATAGGCCGCCACGACGGCCAGCATGCCGGCCGCCTTGCCGGCCTCGATATCGCGCAGGTCGTCGCCGATGTAGACCGCGCTGGTCGGCACGATGCCGAGTCGCTGTGCAGCCAGCAACAGCGGCTTGGTGGCCCATTGCTGGTCAAGGTCCATGGTCAAAGTTTAGTGCTGCCGCCACTAGGTGAAAAGCTGCTTTGGGCCGAGCGTATGCGGGTGGAGCGGCTCAGTCCACAGTTGCTGAGCATCGAAGGAGCGGACGAGATTGGGCGGCTTATTACGCCGGCGCGACGCAGTATGCAGATCCATGCATCACATGGGCATGCGATTGCGGCATTCGTTGCAAGTGGCAACGTCGATGTCGGATTCGGCGTGCAGTCGGCAGCTGCCTAATTTGGCTTAGAGTTCATACCAATAATTGATAAGGGATACTACTTTATTTGTCACGGGGATACAACTTATACGTCACCCTTGGCGATGATCGGCGACGAGTTACGCAGTGGTGACTTTCGACACATGGTTGCCCAACTGGACGGATAGGAGGCTTACTGCCGCGGCAATTGCGTGGTGGTTCATCCAGTATTGGGAATTCAATATTAATTAGGGATGTTGCAGGTCATTGAAGAAACGCAGGATGTTCGCTTGTTTCGCCAATGCTAATGTGTGATCGTGTATGCGCCTCGATTGTCTGCGATCTGGGGTAGTGTGAGTTTTCGCTAAGAGATAAGGTCTAAACGCAATATGACGATTCAGTCGGATCCACGGAGCCTATATTCCACCGGGAATCTCAAGTACCACCAACAATCGAGCAGTGTCAGCGACTCGTCGACATCGGAAGCAGACGATACTGTGCCGTTAGCAAGCCTGTATCGCCACCGGCTTATCGCTCCCAGCACGCGGCCCGGGACAGGATTACTCGCGCAGCTTAGGGCGGATCAATGTCCTGTTAAACCTAGGCAGTCACCGACGCAATTTATAGAAGAGCAATTTTACAATGGAAACATACGTACTTCTAATTTAATTAAGGACATTAGGGATACGTGTGCCCAATGGAATACGCAGTATGTGAACGCAGGATCTCACAAGACTGCAAAGGAGTCGATCCCGCCAACAGTCAGTACTCGATCTTCGGATGGAAGTTATACAAAAGAGCCGCAGTCTGCAGAAGAGGCAGCGGATCGGTACTTGCATCGAGTCGAACCCGCTTGGTGTTAGCCGGGAGGCCGTGCTTGAGTATTTCTGTGCCACGTATCCTAATCGCGCCAATCGGACGACGAAACCCATGCAAAGCTCGCCTCAGAACGTACCGGTGAGCGGCAATACGACACCGGTCATGCGCCATCGCGCTATCGGGCGCAGTCAATCGATGTCAAACGCCCCGGAACGCCCCCCTGTTTTGCTTGAGGCAACCCCAGTGCCGCCGTTGCCCGAACGCCAGCGTCCGTCTGTGCTGAAGCGCTGGATTTCCAGCGTCTCGCTAGGCAAGCGTCATCGACGGCATAACAATGTGTCGGCGTCCTGAAATATCGTTCGTGCGGTGATTCTACTGCCGATGTGCTACTCCAGCAGGCACTGCTGGAGCGCGCGCGTATTGGTGGAGCCGGCGGGAATCGAACCCGCGTCCGTAAGCACTCTACAACCAGTTCTACATACTTAGTCCAGTCTTTTGCTTTAACCGCACCGACGCGGACGAACACGCTTCGTTACGGCGAGTCACTGAATTTTCGGCCCCGGCGTCGTGACCTCACCGGGGATTAGCTGACGTGAATGACCTCGCGCGGTCTTGCGACCCTAGCCCGTCAGCGAGCTAGTGCGAGGCAGGCCGGTGTTAAGCGGCCAGTGCGTACGTTTCGTCGTTCGCAGTTACTTAAGTCCCATTGATTTACGAGGTGACGGGTCCTCGGTATGCCCTGTATTGCTTCGCTACCCACGTCGAAACCAGGTCGGCCCCGAAAAGTAGATGCCTATTATCACACAGACCATAAGATGGGGTCGATGGGTCGGCTTCAAGTAACGAGCGCGTCCAGCACAAGTAACGGGCGCGCCCAGTACATCGCGTTCGTGTTACTGCGACAAGACCCCGAACAGGCGCTGCAGTTCCGTTGTTGTTTCGACCACGTGATCGGCCCCCCAATTGGACGGGGCCACGTCGCTGCCGCAATAGCCATAGGCCGCCGCGACGGTCAGCATGCCGGCCGCCTTGCCGGCCTCGATATCGCGCAGGTCGTCGCCGATGTAGACCGCGCTGGTCGGCGCAATGCCGAGCTGCTGTGCGGCCAGCAATAGCGGCGCAGGGTGGGGTTTCGGGTACGGTGTGGTATCGCCGCCGATGACGCACCCGGCGCTGGCGCCCAGGCCCAGCCGGGCGACCAGCGGCAATGCCAGCCGTTCGACCTTATTCGTGACAATGCCCCACTGAATGCCGCGCGCGGACAGTGCGTCAAGCAATGGACGAATGCCGTCGAACAGCGTCGTGTCGATGCAAAGATCGGCCTCATAGTGGGCGAGGAACTCTTCCCGCATTGCGCTGAAATCGGGGTCGTGTGGCCCAATGCCGAATGCACCGCCGAGCAGCCCGCGTGCACCGGCCGAGGCCAACGGACGCAGCCTCTGCAGCGGCACCGCCGGTAAGCCGCGCCCGCGGCGCATCTTGTTGACTGCTGCCACTAGATCCGGTGCGGTATCGGCGATCGTACCGTCCAAGTCGAACAAGACCGCGCGGCAAGTCGCGAACACGGCGGCGGGTATTGGGCCGGTCGGCGAGACAGTGTCTGTCATGTCGTTGCGGTTCACGTGGCGCGTTGGCACGCAAGCATGTAATTGACGCGGGTATCGTCGGTCAACGCGAAGCGCTGGCCGATCGGGTGATAGGCTACCCCTTTGAATTCGTGCGCGAGCAATCCGGCGTCACGAACGAACTTGGCAAGCTCCGATGGCTTGATGAAGCGCGTATAGTCGTGCGTGCCCCGCGGCAGCATCTGCATCACGTATTCAGCGCCGATTACCGCGAACAAATAGGCCTTTAGATTTCGGTTCAGCGTCGAGAAGAACACCCAGCCGCCTGGCTTCACCAACTGCGCGCAGGCGCGCACGATGCTCACCGGTCGCGGGACGTGTTCCAGCATCTCCATGCAGGTGACCACGTCATATGTCGCCGGCTCGCGATCGGCGAGTGCCTCCGCGGAGATTGCTTCATACTCGACGTTTGTCACGCCGCTCTCCAGGCTGTGCAGGTCGGCGACGCCGAGTGCGTTTTCGGACAAATCGATTCCCTTGACCGACGCGGCGCCCAGTTGCGCAATCGACTCCGACAAGATGCCGCCGCCGCAGCCGACATCGAGCACCCGTTTGTCGAGCAAATGGGCGTGCGAGTCGATCCACGCCAGTCGCAGCGGGTTCATGTCGTGAAGCGGTTTGAATTCGGCTTTGGGATCCCACCAGCGATGAGCGAGATCGCTGAATTTTTGCAGTTCGTGTGGATCGGCGTTGGTCATGTCGGGCAAGGCAGGGGCGGCAGCAAGGCGGCGCGGCGCGCCGCCGCGAACTGCTCACGCGGCTAATAGTTACCAGTATATCGGGCCGCTGACGCGCCGGCAAAGCGGTGCCTGCGCGATTATTGCCGCGACTGGCATCGAGCGGAACGTGCGGCGCCGTGGGTAATGCTCGGATGAGGGCGAAAAAAAGCCCTGCCGATGCAGGGCTAGGTACCTCGGTTGCAAGCGAGCCGACTTATTGCTGCGGCTGGCTCGACGTACCGACGACAGGCTGGTTCGACGTATCGATGGGTTGGCTCGACGTATCGACGGGCAGGCTCTTCGTACCGACGACTTCCACTTCCACGCGGCGGTTCGGTGCCAGGCATGCGATCAGCGCCTTGCGGTTCTTCTGGTTGCAGTCCGTCACGACCGGATTACGCTTGCCCTTGCCTTCCGTGTAGATGCGGTTGGCCGGGATGTCCTTGCTGACCAGATACGCTTTCACCGCTTGCGCACGGCGCAGCGACAGATGGTCGTTGTACTTGTCCGAGCCGATCTTGTCGGTATAGCCCGTGGCGACGACCACTTCGAGGTTCAAGTCTTGGATCTTCGATGCCAGATCATCGAGCTTTTCCTTGCCAGCCGGCTTCAGCACCGCCTTGTCGAAGTCGAACAGCGTGTCCGCCTGATAAGTGACTTTCTGGCTCGTGATGACCGGTGCCGGTACGACCGGCGGGGGGGGCGCCGGCGGCGTCGGAGCCTGAGCCACCAGCGCGCCGTCGCATTTCGCGTTCGCCGTGGCCGGGGTCCAGAACGCATCGCGCCAGCAAAGCTCGCTCGTGCCGTTCATCCACACGTATTCGCCGGTGCCGTTTGCCCAGTTGTCGTTGGCGGCTTGTCGCGAAGCCGGCACCGACTGTGCCGATGCGGATGCAGCCATGACCGCGGTAGCTGCAATGAACGCGAGCTTTGAAAGTTTATTCATATTTCTCCTCTCGAAATTGAGATTACCGCAGCTTTACTGCGAGCCTGTTGACGAAGACAAGTCAGACATTGCGCGAAGTATAACATTATGGCAATGCGGAAAACCGATGTATACACTTCGAACAGGGTCTGGCTTCTGCGCCACATTTTGCCATATTGGTACTATCCAACGATAAATTTCTCCTCCTCGCTAGGCCCTAATCCGGCAATTGTGGTTTGCTCGCAACAGTCGCCGAAGAACACTGTCCAGCTTGGCTGTGCGGCATTGTCGACAGGATTTCGTGACGCCGTCGAGAAGGGGGGGATGAATCGGCCGGCGAGAATCGGCATTCACGCGCGAGCCGTCGCGGCCGGTGGCTCCCTAGCGCGGCACGCCGCTTTAAGTTCGGGACTCACGCGCCGGCCGCGCTGTGTGCCCGCTTACGCGCTGCGCTGCGCGCTGGGGCCGCCGGGCTCACATGCTAGAATCGCGTGATACGCGTTGTCCTCCACCGCCACATCGGCACATGCGCCCACGCCACGCCCGCGGCCTGGGGCAGGCACCGCCAGAGTTTGTCACAGACACCAATAAATGGATCAATTCGCCAAAGAGACCCTGCCCATTTCTCTCGAAGAGGAAATGCGCCGCTCCTACCTCGACTACGCGATGAGCGTGATCGTGGGCCGCGCGCTGCCCGATGCGCGCGATGGGCTCAAGCCGGTGCATCGGCGCGTGCTCTATGCGATGCATGAGCTGAACAACGACTGGAATCGTGCGTACAAGAAGTCCGCGCGGATCGTCGGGGACGTGATCGGTAAATATCACCCGCATGGCGACAGCGCGGTCTACGAGACGATCGTGCGCATGGCGCAGGATTTCTCGTTGCGCTACATGCTGGTGGACGGGCAGGGCAACTTCGGCTCGGTCGACGGCGACAACGCCGCGGCGATGCGCTACACCGAGATCCGGCTTGCGAAGATTGGCCATGAGCTGCTGGCTGATATCGACAAGGAGACCGTCGACTTTGAGCCGAACTACGACGGTAGCGAGACCCAGCCGCAGGTGCTGCCGGCGCGGATCCCGAACCTGTTGATCAACGGCTCGTCCGGTATCGCGGTCGGCATGGCGACGAACATCCCGCCGCATAACTTGAACGAAGTCGTCGACGCGTGCCAGCATCTGCTAAACCATCCGCAAGCGTCGATCGACGAGTTGATCGAGATCGTCCCGGCGCCCGACTTCCCGACGGCGGGGATCGTCTACGGCGTGCAAGGCGTGCGCGACGGCTATCGTACCGGCCGCGGCCGCGTCGTGATGCGCGCCAAGACCCACTTCGAGGAGATCGACCGCGGCCAGCGCATGGCGATCATCGTCGACGAGTTGCCGTACCAGGTGAACAAGCGCTCGCTGCTCGAGCGCATCGCCGAGCTGGTCAACGAGAAGAAAATAGAGGGCATCTCCGATATCCGTGACGAGTCCGACAAGAGCGGCATGCGCGTGGTGATCGAGCTTAAGCGCGGCGAGGTGCCGGAGGTCGTGCTCAACAATCTGTACAAGAACACGCAACTGCAGGATACGTTCGGCATGAACATGGTCGCGCTGATCGACGGTCAGCCGAAGCTGCTGAACCTGCGCGAGTTGCTCGAGTGCTTCCTGTCGCACCGGCGCGAAGTCGTCACGCGCCGCACCCTCTATGAGTTACGCCGCGCGCGCGAGCGTGGCCACGTGCTCGAAGGCTTGGCGGTGGCGCTGGCGAACATCGACGAGTTCATTGCGATCATCAAAGCGGCACCGACGCCGCCGATCGCGAAGCAGGCGTTGATGACGCGCGCATGGGACTCGGCGCTAGTGCGCGATATGTTGTCACGCGCGCAAGGCGAAACCCCGGGCGGGCGCGATGCGTTCCGCCCCGATGGGCTGGCGCCCATCTTCGGCATGCAATCCGATGGGCTGTACAAGCTGTCGGACACGCAGGCGCAGGAAATCCTGCAGATGCGCCTGCAGCGCTTGACCGGCCTGGAGCAAGACAAAATCACCGCCGAGTATCGCGAGGTGATGGCGCAGATCGCCGATCTGCTAGATATCCTGGCCAAGCCGGAGCGGATCCGTACGATCATCGCCGACGAGCTGGTCGCGATCAAGGCGGAATTCGGCGACCCGAGGCGCTCGCAGATCGAATTGAACGCCACCGAGCTTGGCACCGAAGATCTAATCACGCCGCAGGACATGGTCGTCACGATGTCGCACGCCGGCTACATCAAGTCGCAGCCGCTGTCCGAGTATCGTGCGCAAAAGCGCGGTGGCCGCGGCAAGCAGGCGATCGTGATGAAGGACGACGATTGGATCGAGACGTTGTTCATCGCGAATACGCATGATTATATTCTGTGTTTCTCGAACCGCGGGCGCGTGTACTGGCTCAAGGTCTACGAGGTGCCGCAGGGCTCGCGCAACTCGCGCGGCCGGCCGATCGTGAACATGTTCCCGCTGCAAGAAGGCGAGAAAATCAACGTGGTGCTACCGGTCAAGGAATTTTCGGCCGACAAGTTCGTATTCCTCGCCACGTCGCTTGGCACCGTGAAGAAGACGCCGCTGGAGGCGTTCTCGCGGCCGCTGAGAAAGGGCATTATCGCGGTGGGGCTCGATGATGGCGATTTCCTGATCGGCGCGCAGATCACCGACGGGCAGCATGACGTGATGCTGTTCTCCGACGCCGGCAAGGCGGTGCGCTTCGACGAGAACGACGTGCGGCCGATGGGGCGGGAGGCACGCGGCGTGCGCGGCATGCAGCTCGAGGAGGGCCAGCAGGTGATCGCGTTGCTAGTGGCCGGCGGCGAGTCGCAATCGGTACTGACCGCAACCGAGAACGGCTACGGCAAGCGCACGCCGATTGCCGAATACACGCGGCATGGGCGTGGCACGAAGGGTATGATCGCGATCCAGACCTCGGAGCGCAATGGCCGGGTAGTCGCCGCGACGCTGGTCGAACCGGATAGCGAGATTATGCTGATCACGACCGCTGGTGTGCTGATCCGTACACGCGTTTCTGAAATCCGCGAGATGGGCCGTGCAACGCAAGGTGTTACACTAATCAGCCTTGACGAGGGCACCAAGCTGTCGGGCTTGCAGCAGATCGCTGAGACCGACGCGGAAGCCGACGCCGAGTCCGATGCGGATACCGGTGGCGCCGACGAATGACGGCTGGCTGCATGTATGTCGGCCGGGTGTGGCTGCTGAGCGAGCGCCGGGTCGACAGAACAACTTTTTCATGGGAGTCGTGATGCAAAAACAATTCAAGCAGTGGATGTTGCTGGCCCTTTTCGTGCCGACGTTGGCGATGGCACAGGCGCTGCCTGCCCAGGGCAGCGCGGCTTCGACCTCCAGTGCAGTGCCGATCGATCCGGCCAAGCAGGCCGCCATCAAGGATCTGCTCGATGCGATCGACGCGCCGAAGCTGGTCGGTGCCATTGCCAACAGTGCACAAATGCAAGCCAAGCAACTGGTGCCGGCGATCCTGTCCGACGCGCTGACCGAGAACAAGGCGCTCAACGACAAGCAGAAGCAGGCTGCCGTGCCGGCGCTGCAAAAGAATGCCGTGCCCAAGCTCGTGGAATCCGCCGGCACGGTATTCAACAGCGAGCCATTCCGCCAGGATGCGATGCAGGCGCAGTATGACGCGTATGCGAAGTACTATTCGGCATCGGAAATCAAGGACCTGACGGCGTTCTATAAGAGCCCGACCGGCCGCAAGTTCATCGAGGTGCAAGATCAGGTGGGCCGCGACGTGGTCAGCGGCTTGATGCAGAAGTACATGCCGGCATCGATCAAGGCGACGCGCGACCAGGCCGACAAGGAAGTGGCTGCGGTCAAGACGAAGTAACGTCGGCCGCGGATGCGCGCTGCTACGCGGGTGACGCGTCGGCGCGTGAGCGGCGGGCTGGGCGCCGCCAGTTGCTTGGCGGTGCCGTGATGGCGATGCCATAATGGCCGTTTGCGATGCTGCAAGCGGCCATTGCTTTTTTTCGACGCAGACGCGTTGTTTGCGTCCGTTTCAGCCAGAGTCCCAGATGCGAGCGTTCAATTTTTCGGCGGGCCCCGCGGCACTGCCTGAAGAGGTATTGCAACAGGCTGCCGACGAGATGCTCGATTGGCACGGCTGCGGCATGGGCGTGATGGAAATGAGCCACCGCGGCCGTGAGTTCTCGTCGATCCACGAGCGGGCATTGCTCGACCTGCGGGAACTGCTGGCGGTGCCGGCCAGCCACCAGATCCTGTTCCTGCAAGGCGGCGGGCTCGGCGCAAACGCGATTGTGCCGATGAACCTGCTCGGCTCGCGCTCGAGCGCGGATTTCGTGTTGACTGGCGCTTGGACGCAGAAGTCCTATCACGAGGCAAAGAAGTATTGCAGTGCGCATATTGCCGCATCGGGCAAGACCGAGGCGGGCTTCACGCGGATGCCGGCAGTGTCGGAATGGCAGCTTGGTGATGATTCCGCGTACGTGCATGTGTGCTCGAACGAAACGATTGACGGCGTCGAAATGTTCGAGTTTCCCGACCTGGGCAATGTGCCGCTGGTGGTCGATGCGTCGTCGCACATTCTGTCGCGTCCGATGGATGTGACCAAGTGCGGCGCGTTGTTTGCCGGCGCGCAGAAGAACATTGGCATTGCCGGCTTGACGATCGTGATCGTGCGCGAGGATCTGCTAGATCGCTCGCTCGCGATTTGCCCGTCGGCGTTTGAGTGGAAGACGGTTGCCGCAAACAACTCGATGTACAACACGCCTCCCACGTATGCGATCTATGTCGCCGGGCTGGTGTTCCAATGGCTGAAGCGCCAGGGCGGGCTTGCCGCGATTGAGGCGCGCAATATCGAGAAGGCCACACTGCTGTATGACTTCATCGACAGCAGCGATTTTTACTCGAACAAGGTCGAGCGCGGGTCGCGCTCGAGAATGAACGTGCCGTTCTTTCTTGCTGACGAATCGCGCAACGACGATTTCCTGGCCGGTGCGAACGCGCGGGGGCTATTGCAACTGAAGGGCCACAGGTCCGTTGGCGGCATGAGGGCATCGATCTACAACGCGGTGCCGTTGGGCGGTGTAAAAGCGCTTGTCGAATACATGAAGGAATTCGAGCAACGCCGCGCCTGAGGTCGCGTGGACCCAAGACTGGTTTTTTCACGAGCCGATGTTGCGATGGACGAAGAACTGAATTTGAAGCTCAAGCCATTGCGCGAGCGCATCGACGAGATCGACCGGCAATTGATCACGCTGCTGAACCAGCGCGCGCAAATTGCTCTCGAGGTCGGCGAGGTCAAGAAGGCGTATAACGCGCCAGTGTTTTGGCCGGAGCGCGAGCAGCAGGTGATCTCGCGTCTGCAGGCGTTATCCACCGGGCCGCTGGGCGGCGAGCATATCGCGTTGATCTGGCGCGAGATCATGGCGGCGAGCCGCCAACTCGAGAAAGCGCAGCGGGTGGCGTATCTGGGCCCGCAGGGCACCTATAGCGAGCAGGCGATGCTCGGCTATTTCGGCCAGTCGATGACCGGCCTGCCGTGCGTGTCGATCGACGAGGTGTTCCGCTCGGTCGAGGCGGGCGCAGCCGATTTTGGCGTCGTGCCCGTCGAGAATTCGACCGAAGGTGCAGTGTCGCGCACGCTGGACCTGTTGCTGGAGACGTCGCTGCAGATCAGCGGTGAGCTATCGCTGCCGATCCAGCATCATCTGCTCACGCAAAGCGGCACGTTGCAACGGGTCACGCGGGTGTGCGCGCACGCGCAAGCGCTCGCGCAGTGCCAGAATTGGCTCTTTGCCAACGCGCCGCTGCTCGAGCGTCAGGCAGTGTCAAGCAATGCCGAGGCTGCCCGGGTGGCGGCGGCGGATCCCACCGTCGCGGCGATTGCCAGCGAACGCGCCGGGACGCAGTATGGCTTGCAAACCGCGTTCGCGTTGATTCAGGACGATCCGCGCAATCGCACGCGTTTCCTGATCATCGGCGGCGATTCGCCGGGTGCAACGGGTTGTGACAAGACATCGGTGATTTTCTCGGTGAAGAACGAACCGGGTGCCGTATTCCGGATGCTCGAGCCGCTGGCACGGCATGGTGTATCGATGAGCCGTTTCGAGTCGCGCCCGGCGCGCAGCAGTGCGTGGGAGTATTTTTTCTATATTGATCTTGAAGGCCATCGGCAAGACGCGGCGGTCGCGGCCGCGCTCGCGGAGCTGGAGCATACCGCAGCCTATGTGAAGATACTCGGCTCCTATCCGCGGGCCCGGTAGGGTCCGCGCCGGTGGGCCATCCGGTGGCGGCTGACGTGTGAACGTCATCGCCTGCCACGGCCGTTGGCCAACCTCGTCGTCATTTGTCTGGAGCTTGAACATCATGTCAGCCATGCAATACGGTCCGCCCCACGTGCGTGCGCTTGCCCCCAAACGAAGTGTTCCTGGCCGCGCTGCAAAAGGCGCTGGCACCGTCCTGATCCCGCAGGCGCATATCGTGCACCTCATTACGCTATCGTATCGTGGCCGCGTTCTCGTTTAATAAACTCGTCGTCGTCGGCGTCGGGCTGATCGGCGGCTCATTGGCGTTGGCGCTGCGCGAGCGTCACGGCGGCACCGGCACGATCGTCGGTGTCGGCCGCGGCGCTGGCTCGCTGCGCACGGCGCTCGAGCGGCGCGTCATTGATGAGGCGATCGTGGTCGACGATGACGCCGCGCTGGCCGGCGCGTTGCGCGGCGCGGATTGGGTCGTGCTGGCGGCGCCCGTCGCGCAGACCCGTGCGCTGCTTGGTGCCATCGCGCCGCACTTGGAGCGATCCACGATCGTCACCGACGCGGGCAGCACGAAGCAAGACGTCATTGCCGCTGCCCGCGCCGCGCTAGGCACGCGGCTCGCGCAGTTCGTGCCTGGGCATCCGATCGCTGGACGCGAATCCAGCGGGGTCGAGGCGGCGCTTGCCGACCTGTATGTGGGGCGCAAGGTGGTGTTGTGCCCGCTCGCGGAGAACCCACGCGCGTTGGTGGACCGGGTAGCCGCCATGTGGGAGGCGAGCGGCGCCTCGCTGCATGAGATGACTGCGCAGCAGCATGATGCGGTTTTCGCCGCCGTTAGCCACTTGCCGCATGTGCTGTCGTTCACGCTCGTCGAGACGATCCTGCGCGCGCCGGATGCGGCGTTGAAGCTCTCGTTCGCCGGCGGGGGCTTTCGCGACTTCACGCGGATCGCGGCGTCGAGTCCGGAAATGTGGCGCGACATCTGCGTGGCCAACCGTGATGCGCTACTAGACGGGATCGACGCTTACTCGGCCGTACTTGCGACAGTGCGTGCGGCGATCGCTGCGGGCGATGGTGCGATGCTCGAAGCGCTGTTCGCGCGTTCGCGCAGCGCGCGGGTGCAATGGGGTCACGAGCGTGATGCGGCGTCCAAGCTCAAGCAGTGCTAAAAGGAGCTTCTATTATGGAATACCTCGACCTCGGACCCTACACGCGCGCGACCGGCACGGTGCGCCTGCCTGGCTCCAAGAGTATTTCGAACCGCGTACTGCTGCTGGCGGCATTGGCTGAGGGCGTCACGACGATCGACAACCTGCTCGATTCGGATGACACCCGCGTCATGCTGGCCGCGCTCGAACAACTGGGCGTCACGCTGCAGCATGACGCCGCGCAGTGGCGTTGCACCGTGACAGGCGCTGGGAGCGTGTTTCCGGTCAAGCGGGCGGCGTTGTTTCTCGGCAACGCGGGAACCGCTGTGCGGCCGCTAACCGCGGCGTTGGCAGTCATGGGCGGCGAGTATCGACTGCATGGCGTACCGAGAATGCACGAGCGTCCGATCGGTGACCTGGTCGATGGCCTGCGGCAGCTCGGGGCGCGAATCGACTATGAAGGCAATCCGGGTTATCCGCCGTTGCTCGTGCATCCGGCGTCGCTTCGCGCGAATGCGCCGATTCGCGTGCGCGGTGACGTATCGAGCCAGTTTCTGACTGCGCTGCTGATCACGCTGCCGCTGGTGGAGACGGCTGGCGGCGAGGCGGTGGTCGAAGTCGAGGGCGAGCTCATCTCCAAGCCGTATGTTGAGATCACGATCCGCTTGATGGAGCGCTTCGGCGTGCACGTGCAGCGCGACGGTTGGCGGCGCTTCATCGTGCCGGCCGCCGGCTGCGCGCGTTACCGCTCGCCGGGCCGGATCGTCGTCGAAGGCGACGCATCGTCGGCGTCCTATTTCCTCGCGGCCGGCGCGCTCGCCCATGGGCCGGTGCGTGTCGAAGGAGTCGGGCGGGCCAGCATCCAAGGCGACGTGCAGTTTGCCGACGCGTTGGTCCGCATGGGGGCGAATGTGATGATCGGCGACGATTGGATCGAAGTGCGCGGGGTCGAATCAGATGATGGCAGGCTGCAGCCGTTGGACATGGATTGCAATCTGATTCCGGATGCCGCGATGACGATTGCAGTCGCCGCGTTGTTTGCCAGCGGCATGACCACGCTGCGCAACATCGGCAGCTGGCGGGTTAAGGAAACGGACCGGATCGCCGCCATGGCCACCGAGCTGCGCAAACTGGGGGCGCACGTCGAGGAAGGCGCGGACTACTTGCGTGTGGCGCCGCCTGCCGCGCTGACGCCTAATGCCGCAATCGACACGTATGATGACCATCGGATGGCAATGTGTTTCTCACTGGTCAGTCTGGGCCATGTTCCGGTGAGGATTCACGATCCCAGTTGCGTCGGCAAGACGTTTCCCGATTATTTCGACAGATTTGCCGCGATTACCCGCGCTTGATCCAGTGCCGGCGGCCGGCCGGTCCGCATACGTGCGGTCGGTCGTTTCGTTTCAAGTATTTTAGTCTTCAAATAGAGTAATGAAGTCCAATCGTCCATTTCATGAACCCGTGCCGGTCATCACGATTGACGGGCCGACGGCATCTGGCAAAGGCACGGTCGCGCAATTGGTGGCGGCACACCTGGGCTTTCATTTGTTGGACAGCGGCGCGCTGTATCGGCTGGCGGCGCTGGCGGCGCAGCGCTACGGAGTGGGCAAGGACGACGTCGCCGCGCTGGTGGCGCTGATCGATGACCTGCATATCACCTTTCGCGAAGGCTGTGCGCAATTGGATGGTGTGGACGTCTCGACCGAGATTCGGCAGGAGGCCATCGGCAAGCTGGCCTCGGCGATCGCGGTACACGCGCCGGTGCGCGGCGCGCTGGTGGCCCGACAGCGCGCGTTTCGCAAGCCGCCCGGCTTAGTCGCGGACGGCCGCGACATGGGCACGGTGATTTTTACCGACGCGGTATTGAAGGTGTTTTTGACGGCAAGCGCGGAGGCCCGCGCGCAGAGGCGTTATAAGCAATTGATACAAAAAGGGTTTTCTGCTAATATCGATGACCTTCTGCGGGATCTGCGCGAGCGTGACGCGCGCGATGCGAATCGCGCAAGCGCGCCGCTCAAGCCAGCGGCGCATGCGCGCCTGCTCGACACGTCCACGTTGTCGATCGGCGAAGCGGTTGACCGGGTCGTGGCTTGGTACCAGCAAATCGAGCCGGCCACCGGTGCCACGAACGCGGGCCATGGCCGGCAAGGCCCGCAGGCATGAGCGTTGCGGCTATACCGCGACGGATCGGGCAGTCATGCATCGGCGGTGAGGCTTCGTAGTGCCCGATGCAATGGTAGTGAATAGCAGTACCGTAGGTATTCCACGGTGACGTGGGATGTATTTTCAACCCTTAACCCCGCATGCGGTCGCTGGCGATCATGAAGCCGAGTCCCGCCCCATGCACCATTTCATTTTTATGTCCGACCTGCAAACCTCTAACCCGAATACTGAATCTTTTGCGGCTCTGTTCGAAGAGTCGCTGACCCGCCAGGACATGCGCGCAGGCGAAGTGATCTCTGCCGAAGTCGTGCGCGTTGACCACAATTTTGTGGTCGTCAACGCGGGTCTGAAGTCTGAAGCCTACATTCCGATCGAAGAGTTCCTGAATGATCAGGGCGAGGTTGAGGTGCAGGCGGGCGATTTCGTATCGGTCGCGATCGACGCCCTCGAGAACGGCTATGGCGATACGATCTTGTCGCGCGACAAGGCCAAGCGCCTTGCTTCGTGGCTTGCGCTTGAAAAGGCGCTGGACAACAACGAGCTTGTGACCGGCACGATTACCGGCAAGGTTAAGGGCGGCATGACCGTGATGGTCAACGGCATCCGTGCGTTCCTGCCCGGCTCGCTGGTTGACACCCGTCCAGTCAAGGACACGACGCCGTACGAGGGCAAGACGCTCGAGTTCCGCGTGATCAAGCTGGACCGTAAGCGCAACAACGTCGTGCTGTCGCGCCGCGCGGTGATCGAAGCCACGCAAGGCGAAGAGCGCGCGAAGCTGCTCGAGACGCTGAAGGAAGGCGCGATCGTCAATGGCGTCGTGAAGAACATCACTGACTACGGTGCGTTCGTTGACCTCGGCGGCATCGATGGCTTGCTGCACATCACCGACATCGCGTGGCGTCGTGTGCGTCACCCGAGCGAAGTGCTGTCTGTGGGCCAAGAAGTGACCGCGAAGATCCTGAAGTTCGATCAGGAGAAGAATCGTGTGTCGCTTGGCATCAAGCAGCTCGGCGACGATCCGTGGGAAGGCATTTCGCGTCGCTACCCGTCCGGCACGCGGCTGTTCGGCAAGGTCACAAACATTACCGACTACGGCGCGTTCGTCGAAGTCGAGTCGGGCATCGAAGGCCTCGTGCACGTGTCCGAGATGGACTGGACCAACAAGAACGTCGCGCCGAGCAAGGTGGTGCAGCTCGGTGACGAAGTGGAAGTCATGGTGCTCGAGATCGACGAGGACCGCCGCCGTATCAGCCTTGGGATGAAGCAATGCAAGCCGAATCCGTGGGATGACTTCAGCCGCAACTTCAAGAAGGGCGACAAGATCACCGGCGCAATCAAGTCGATTACCGATTTCGGCGTGTTCATCGGCCTGCCGGGCGGGATCGATGGCCTGGTGCACTTGTCGGACCTGTCGTGGAGCGAATCCGGCGAGGAAGCGGTCCGCAAGTACAAGAAGGGCGACGAGGTCGAGGCCATGGTGCTCGGCATCGATGTCGAAAAAGAGCGCATCTCGCTGGGTATCAAGCAGCTGGAAGGCGACCCGTTCAGCAACTTCGTGGCGATGAACGACAAGGGTTCCATCGTCGATGGCACGGTCAAGGCCGTCGATCCGAAGGGGGCCGTGATCCAGTTGAGCGTCGAGGTCGAAGGCTATCTGCGGGCGTCGGAAATCGCGCAAGATCGTGTCGAGGACGCACGCAATGTGCTGAAGGAAGGTGACAAGGTCAACGTGATGGTCATCAATATTGACCGCAAATCGCGCGGCATCCAGCTGTCGATCAAGGCGAAGGACTCCGCGGAGCAGCAGGAAGCGATGCGTGGCCTGCACGCCGACAGCAGCGCGGCTGCCAGCGGCACGACCAATCTCGGTGCGTTGCTCAAGGCAAAGCTGGACGGTCAACAGAACCAGTAAGGCAGCATGACCAAATCCGAGTTGGTCGCTCAACTGGCGCTGCGATTTCCGCAACTTGTCCTAAAGGATGCGGATTTTGCAGTCAAGGCGATGCTCGACGCGATGTCCGACGCGCTTGCCAATGGTCATCGCATTGAGATACGCGGCTTTGGCAGCTTTGCACTGAATCGTCGTCCGGCCCGGGTCGGACGCAACCCCAAGTCTGGCGAACGAGTCCAGGTCCCGGAGAAATGGGTGCCGCACTTCAAGCCGGGCAAGGAGTTGCGTGAGCGGGTCGACGGCAAGGCCGGCCAACCGATGAAGGCCGACAGTGTCGAGGCGTCGGACGACACATGACGTCAATATCGGGATAAGGCCTGCTGTTTCGGCAACCATGGAAAAAGCGCCAAATGGCGCTTTTTCTTTTATTAGCATCGCACGATGCCGGCGGCTTTGGCGGCCAGGTGTGGCCAAACAAGCACGCCGTTGGGCGCGCCAGTAGGTGAGTGCGAGCGCTTCCATTACAATACGGGCACTTTTCCCGGCCCCCGGCCACGGTCCGGTTCCCTGTCACGGCCCGGCCACCCGATGCGCGGGTGCGGGGCGTTTGTCCAATTCGCTGGCGATTCGCTGTCCGGTCGCCGTCATCGAGATTGCCCATGAAGCTCATTGTCTGGCTGATCCGCGTCATCGTATTCGTGTTGCTGTTGGTGCTGGCGCTTGCCAACACGCAAGGCGTGACACTGAACTTCCTGGCCGGCTATACGTGGAATGCGCCGTTGATCGTGATCGGGCTCGCATTTTTCGTGGTCGGCTTGCTTGCTGGGCTGATGTCGGCGCTGCCGGCGGTCCTCCGGCTGCGGCTCGAAAACGGCCGGCTCAGGCGCGAGCTGAAGACGGCCCGGCAGACGCCGGCGACGGTGGACGAGCCGCCGATGCCGCCGATCATCTGACGCGTCCGGCACGCGCATGCTCAACGAATCACATTCATGGATCTTGATTTTTGGTGGTTGCTCATCATTCCGGTGGCCTTCGGGCTGGGCTGGGTCGCGGCCCGCTATGACCTGAAACACCTGTTGTCCGAGAGCGCGAACTTGCCGCGCTCTTACTTCCGGGGCTTGAATTTCCTGCTCAATGAGCAACCGGATCAAGCCATCGATGCGTTCATCGAAGTGGTGAAGCTAGATCCGGAGACGACCGAGCTTCACTTTGCCCTAGGCAATTTATTTCGTCGGCGCGGCGAGACGGAACGCGCGATCCGGGTTCATCAAAACCTGCTTTCGCGCGAGGACTTGCCAGCCAACGAGCGCGACCATGCGTTGTACGAGCTTGGCCAGGACTTCCTGAAGGCCGGGCTGCTCGATCGGGCGGAAGAGACCTTCCAGCGGTTGCACAGTGGCGGCTACGCACTCGGTGCGTTGCGGGCATTGTTGACCATTTTCGAAATCGAGAAGGACTGGCACAAGGCGATCGAGGCGGCGCAACGGATTGAAGCGATGGGCGTGCCGCCGCTGGACAAGGAGATTTCGCAATTCCACTGCGAGCTTGCGCAGGAAGCGTTGCAGCACAAGCGGATAGACGAGGCACGCAACGCATTGCAGCAGGCGCTGCGGTGCAACCCGCAGAATGTGCGCGCGACGATCCTGAGCGGCGATGTTGAGATGGCGTGTCACGAGCCGACGCGGGCGCTCGAGCATTGGCGACAGGTTGAGCAGCAGAATCCCGCCTACTTGCCACTGGTTGCCGACAAGCTGATGCAAGCGTATGCGGCGACCGGCCAGTCGGCGCAGGGCGCCGCGCTGTTGACGCGCTATGTCGAGGCGTATCCGTCGAACGATCTGCTCGACGCCGCCTACAAGCACATCGCCGAGTTGCGCGGCGCGCAGGCCGCGCATGCGCTGGCGCGTACGCAGATGCAAAAGTCGCCCAACCTGGCGGGCATGACGCGGCTGCTCGAAGCGCAGATCGCGGTGGCCGACGAGCCGCGCAAGAGCGAACTGGAACTGATGCGCACGTTGATCCAGCAGCGCACGAAGAACCTGCCGCGATATACGTGCCAGAATTGCGGTTTCCGGGCGCGGCTATTTTACTGGCAGTGCCCCGGCTGCAGCGGCTGGGAAACCTACGCGCCGCGGCGGGTCGAGCCGATCGCGTCGGCCAACTGACGATGCGCGACACGCCGATTGTAGTCGGCGTGACGGCGCGCGGCCCTGGCAAAAGGACCGTGAACCTCATCGGATTTGAATAAGCATGAAAATCACCATAATCGGCACGGGCTATGTTGGCCTGGTCACTGGCGCATGCCTGGCGGAGCTGGGTAACGATGTGTTCTGCCTGGACGTGGATCCGCGCAAGATCGAGACTTTGAATGGCGGGGGCGTGCCAATCCACGAGCCGGGGCTCAAGGAGCTGATCGATCGCAACCGCGCGGCGGGGCGGTTGCGGTTCTCCACGCAGGTGGAGGCAAGCGTGGCGCACGGGGATGTGCAGTTCATCGCGGTGGGCACGCCGCCGGACGAGGATGGCTCGGCGGACCTCCAGTACGTGCTGGCGGCGGCGCGCAATATTGGCCGGCACATGCAGGGTTTCAAGGTGATCGTGAACAAGTCAACGGTGCCGGTAGGCACGGCCGAGCGGGTAGGGGCGGTGGTGGCCGATGAGTTGGCGCGGCGCGCAGTGGGACACGGTTTCTCGGTGGTGTCGAATCCGGAGTTCTTGAAGGAGGGCGCGGCGGTGGACGATTTCATGCGCCCGGACCGGATCGTGATCGGCAGCGACAAGGACGAGGCCGGCAAGTACGCGCGCGAGCAGATGAAGCGGCTATACAAGCCGTTCAACCGGAACCACGAGCGCACGATGTACATGGACGTTCGCTCGGCGGAGTTCACCAAGTATGCGGCCAATGCAATGCTGGCTACGCGGATCTCGTTCATGAACGAGCTGGCGAACCTGGCGGATCGGGTGGGCGCGGACATCGAGGCAGTGCGCCGGGGGATCGGTTCGGACCCGCGCATCGGTTACAGCTTTCTGTACGCGGGGGCGGGCTACGGTGGCTCGTGCTTTCCGAAGGACGTGCAGGCGCTGATGCGCACGGCGGGCGAGTATGGGTGCCCGCTGCGGATCCTGGAGGCGGTGGAGGCGGTGAATGAAGCGCAAAAGAGTGTGCTGGTGGACAAGATCACGGCGCGGCTGGGACAGGACTTGAGCGGGCGCGCCGTGGCGGTGTGGGGTCTGGCGTTCAAGCCGAATACGGATGACATGCGCGAGGCGCCGAGTCGCACGTTGATCACGGCGCTGCTCAGGCGCGGGGCGACGGTGCGCGCGTACGACCCGGTGGCGGTGCAGGAGGCGCGGCGGGTGTTGGCGCTGGATCTGCGGGATGAGCCACAAGCGCAGGCGCGGCTGTCGTTCGCCAACACGCAAGCCGAGGCGGTGGACGGCGCGCACGCACTGGTGATCATGACCGAGTGGAAAGCGTTTAAGAGCCCGGACTTCAACGCGCTTAAGCGTGCGCTGCAGGCGCCGTTGATATTCGACGGACGCAACCTGTACGAGCCCAATGCAATGGCCGAGCTTGGCATCGAATACCACGCGATTGGTCGCGGTGCGGTACCGGCCAATGCGATGCCCGGCGAGGTGCAGCGTGTCTGATCAGCCGATTTCGCGTTCCACGCTGCATGCCGCGACCGAAGCGGCTACCCACGACGCGGCGCACGCGTCGCAGCAAGTGCCGACCGTGCGGCGGCCACGGCTCGCCGCGTCGCGCGTGCTGGTCGTCGGCGACGTGATGCTGGATCGTTATTGGTTCGGTGATGTCACACGAATCTCGCCGGAGGCGCCGGTGCCCGTTGTCCACGTGCAGCGCACGGAGGATCGTCTGGGCGGTGCCGCGAATGTCGCGCGCAACGTATCGGCGCTTGGCGCCCAGGCGGGGCTACTGTGTGTGGTGGGACACGACGAGCCGGGCGAGCGTATCGTCGAGTTGCTCGGCCAGAGCAGCGTGAACGCCCATCTGGAGCGCGATCCCGCGTTGCCAACGACGATCAAGCTGCGCATCCTGTCGCGCCAGCAACAATTGCTGCGGATCGATTTTGAAAAGACGCCGGCACATGAGGTATTGCTGGCGGGACTGGTGAAGTTCGAGACGCTGCTGCCCGGCCATGACGTCGTGTTGTTGTCCGATTACGCGAAAGGCGGCCTAACCCATGTGACGCGCATGATCGAGACCGCGCGGGCGGCGGGTAAGCCCGTGTTGGTCGATCCGAAGGGGGATGACTGGGAGCGCTACCGCGGTGCTACGCTGATCACGCCGAACCGGGCGGAGTTGACCGAGGTCGTTGGCCGCTGGAAGTCCGAAGCTGACCTGCATGCGCGCGTGGATGCCTTGCGCGCCTCACTGCAGCTTTGTGCATTGCTGCTGACCCGTTCGGAGGAGGGCATGACGCTGTTTACCGATGCCGGCGTACTGCACGAATCGGCGCGCGCACGCGAAGTGTATGATGTGTCGGGCGCGGGCGATACGGTCATCGCGACGCTGGCGGCCATGCTCGGCGCCGGCGTGCCGCTTATCGAGGCGGTTCGCCATGCGAATCGCGCCGCCGGCATCGTGGTCGGCAAGCTCGGTACCGCGACCGTGAGCGACGACGAACTGTTTCCCGACCCGCCGGCATTGGCCTAGTGTACGGCCCATGCCTGACCTAATTCCACGGATACGCAATTTATGACCATCATCGTTACCGGCGCGGCCGGTTTCATTGGCAGCAATATCGTCAAGGGATTGAACGAGCGCGGCGAACGCCGGATCATCGCCGTTGACAATCTGACGCGCGCGGACAAGTTCCGCAACCTCGTCGATTGCGAGATCGATGACTACATCGACAAGCGCGAGTTTGTCGAGCGCTTGCGCCGTCATGACTTCGGCAAGGTGCGTGCGGTATTCCACGAAGGCGCGTGCTCCGACACCATGGAGACGGACGGGCGCTACATGATGGACAACAATTTCACGTACAGCCGCGCGGTGCTGGAGGCTTGCGTCGCGCAGCGTGCACAGTTCCTGTATGCATCGTCTGCAGCGATCTACGGCGGCTCAACGACGTTTGTCGAGGAGCGGGGTGCTGAAAGCCCGTTGAACGTCTACGGCTATTCGAAGTTTCTGTTCGACCAAGTCGTGCGACGCATGCTGCCCGAGGCAGCAAGCCAGATTGTCGGCTTTCGCTATTTCAACGTCTATGGTCCTCGCGAGACGCACAAGGGACGCATGGCGTCGGTGGCGTTCCACAACTTCAACGAGTTCCGTGCGCAACGCCACGTTAAGCTGTTCGGTGAATACAACGGCTATGCGGCCGGCGAGCAGACACGGGATTTCGTGTCTGTCGAGGATGTCGTTAAGGTGAACCTGTTCTTCTTCGATCATCCGGACAAGTCGGGCATTTTCAATCTTGGCACGGGCCGTGCGCAACCGTTCAACGATATCGCGATGACGGTTGTGAACACGTTGCGCGAGCTTGATGGCAAGCCGGCGTTGCCGCTTCCCGAGCTGGTTCAGGATGGCACGATCGAGTACATCGCATTTCCGGACGCGCTGCGCGGCAAGTACCAGTGCTTCACACAGGCCGACCTCACCAAGCTGCGTGCCGCCGGCTATGACGCGCCGTTCCTGACCGTGCAGGAAGGGGTGGCGCGCTACGTGCGCTGGCTGAACGGCTGACTGCGGCGGCACCGTCGTCCTGCGTAGACTGGCATCCTGTGCCGGCGATGTCCGCCGGCACAAGTTCGTTGGGGGATTCGATGGGTACGCTTCTCAATACGCTGAACGCGTCGCGCATGGCGGTGGTGCTGTGGCTGGCCGCGAGCCTGGCTGTGGCGTCGCCCCGCGTGGAGATTAACGCTGCGGATGACGCGATGCTGCAGGCGATCCACGGGATCGGTCCGTCCACTGCGCAGGCAATCATCGAGGCCCGGGACGCGCAGGGTCCGTTTAGCAGTGCGGACGACCTTGTGCGACGCGTCAAGCGCGTGGGGGCGAAGTCGGTGGCGAAGTGGCAGGCACAGGGCCTGATTTTCGATGCCGCGCCGCCGCAGTGGCACTGCGCGCCCGCGAGTGCGGCCGCGCGGTAACCCGCACGGCGGCAACGGGGCGCGAGCGAGCGCACGCGGTTCCGCTTTACAATAAAAAATTGCCACATTCCCGTGCAAGTGCAGCGATGGCTTATAAAACAATTCAAGACACAATCGGCAACACGCCGCTCGTTCAACTGGCCAGGCTGCCTGACGACGATATCCGCAGCCGGGGCAACGTGATTTTGGCCAAGCTTGAGGGAAACAATCCCGCTGGATCGGTGAAGGACCGTGCCGCGCTGTCGATGATCAGCAAGGCTGAGCAACGTGGTCGCATCCAGCCCGGGGATACGCTGATCGAGGCGACTAGTGGCAATACGGGCATCGCGCTGGCGATGGCTGCAGCGATTCGAGGCTACAAGATGGTGCTGTTGATGCCGGAGGATCTGTCGGTCGAGCGCCAGCAGAGCATGGCCGCGTATGGCGCGCAGATCGTGCTGACGCCGGTCAAAGGCGGTATGGAGTATGCACGCGATTTGGCCGAGCAAATGCAGCGCGACGGCAAGGGCGTGATACTCGACCAATTCGCCAACCCGGATAACCCGGTTGCACATTATGAGGGCACCGGGCCGGAGATTTGGCGTGATACCGATGGGCGTGTCACGCATTTCGTCTCGGCCATGGGCACCACCGGCACGATCATGGGTGTGTCGCACTACCTGAAGGAGCAGAACGCGCGCATCGAAATCATCGGTGCGCAACCGGACGAGGGTTCCCGTATCCCGGGCATTCGCAAGTGGCCAAACGCGTATTTGCCGAAGATCTTCGACCGCGCGCGCGTGGACCGCATCGAGCACGTAAGCCAGTCGGCATCGGAGGCGATGGCGCGCCGGATGGCCGCCGTTGAAGGCATTTTCTGCGGCATTTCATCCGGTGGGGCCTGCGAGGTGGCGCTGCGCATCGCGCGGCAAACGCAGAACGCGACCATCGTGTTCTGCGTTTGCGACCGCGGCGACCGGTACCTGTCGACAGGCGTGTTCTCCGTATAGCCGCTACTGCAGCGCGGACGGTGTGGCAAACGCCGCTGGCCGAGGGGTCGTCGCGCAAAGGGCTTGCATCTGCGCCTTGATCCGTTCGCCCAGTTGATACACCGCCAGTGCATAAAAGAAGCTGCGGTTGTAGCGGGTCAACACGTAGAAATTCCTTAACCCGAGCATATACTGCGTGGGTTGTCCAGGGGTGGGCAACTCGACCACGGTCACGGGTGTTCCAGCTTCGCTCGCCGTATCGATGCCGCGTTCATCGAGCAGCATGCCGGCGCGCAACAGTTGTTGCAGCGCCCAACGGGGTTCGGCCTGCCCGTCCGCGGCGGCCTGCGCAATGCCAATGCTGCCGGCATCCGAGCGAATATGCCATACAACCGGCCGGCCGCTTTCCCAGCCGTGCTGTTTCAGATAGTTGGCGACGCTGCCGATGGCATCGGCCGGGCTGTTGCGCAAGTCGATACGGTGATTGCCCTCGTAATCAACCGCGTATCCGATGATGCTGGTCGGCAGGAACTGCGGGATGCCGATCGCGCCCGTATAGGAGCCCAGCACCGTGGTCGGCTCGATGCCGGCACTGCGAGTCCAGACCAGAAAGTCTTCTAGGTTCTTGCGGAACAACGCCATGCGTTGCGTGCGATTGGGTGTGCCCGGATAATCGAACGCGAGGGTGGTCAGCGCATCGAGCACGCGGAAGTTGCCCATGTACCGGCCATACAATGTTTCGACGCCGATGATGCCGACAATCACTTCCGGCGGCACGCCGAATTGTTCGCTGGCCCGTTGTAGCACCGCCGCGTTCTGCTGCCAGAACTTCACCCCCGCGTTGATACGCACCGGTTCAATGAAGCGTGCTTGGTATGCTTGCCAATTCTGGATCGTCGGCGTCGGCGCGGGAAGCACTAGCTTGACTGCGGTTTTCGAATACACGGCCTGGTTGAACAGCGCGTGCAGCGCGTTTGAATCGAAGTCGTATCGGGCGACCATGTCGTTGATGAACGCATCGACATTCGGATTGGCCGCATAGCGCTGCGGCACGATTTCCTCCTCGAACGTCTGACCTGGTGGCACCGGCGCCTCCGGTTGCGCCTGGGCGACGATCATCGGCCGGGAGTCGCTCGGCGCCGCGCTGATCGGCGCGGCGAGCGCTGCACCCTGCGCGGTGGCGAGCCAGAGCAGCAACGCCTGCGGTCCGCGGGTCATCACGCGGCTGGATCTCGATTGAGAACGGGGACAACGGCGGCACATCAGTAGATCGAGCAAGACGGTCATGGCAAGGCGTGGCAAGTAAAGCGGCGAACGAATACGGCAGTGCGTCGGTGTTGTCCAGGCAATGCGCCGATGCGCAAAGGGCGGCACGCCGGTTGGACAGGGTCAACGCAGTATAACCGAGGGTGGTGTGGTAACTTAATCAGAGGGTCGCCGCATGCGGTGGCCGGGACCCACAAGAAGGCGGCGCGTCGCGGGCGCGTTCATGACCCAACCGACCGTATTGCGATGGCAACAGGTTTTTTCACCCACCCGGAGTGTCGGCTGCACGAAATGGGGCAGGGGCATCCGGAATGCCCGGCGCGCTTGTCCGCGATTGAGGATCAGCTGATCGCCAACGGCATCGATCCGCTGATCCAACACGAGTTGGCCCCATTGGCAGACGAAGCGTCGCTTGCGCGGGTCCATACGCGCGCGCACATCGATTTCGTGCGCGACACCGCACCTGAGCAGGGCTATGCGGAAATCGATGCTGATACACAGATGAATCCTCATAGCTGGCGGGCGGCGCTGCGCTCCGCCGGTGCATCGGTGGCGGCCACGGACGCGGTCATGGCGGGCCGCTACGACAATGCCTTTTGCAGTGTGCGCCCGCCCGGCCATCATGCCGAACCGGCTCGGGCAATGGGTTTTTGCTTCTTCAACAATGTCGCGATCGCGGCGCGTCATGCGTTGGACGTGCACGGGCTGGCGCGTGTGGCGATCATCGACTTCGACGTCCATCACGGCAACGGAACCGAAGCTGTATTCGCCGGCGACGAGCGGGTGTTGATGTGTAGCTTCTTCCAGCATCCTTTCTACCCGTTCAGTGGTTTTGACAATCAGGCGCCGAACATGGTGAACCTGCCCCTGCCGGCTCGCACGCGGGGCATGGAGGTACGCGAGGCAATCGACTTAATCTGGCTGCCACGGCTTGATGCGTTCCGACCGCAGATGATATTCGTATCGGCCGGCTTTGACGCGCATCGCGAGGACGAACTTGGCAACATGGGGTTGGTCGAGGATGACTACGCATGGATTACTCGGCAAGTGCGCGATGTCGCCGTGCGTTACGCGCATGGGCGTATCGTCAGTTGCCTGGAGGGCGGCTACAGCTTGTCGGCGCTCGGCCGCAGCGTCGTCGCACATCTGAAAGCGCTGGCCAATCTGTAGCGCCTATCATCCATGGATCGGCGGCATGCGCAGCCATGGACCGTGCCGAGCCTTGCCTCAAGCCAGTCCAGCAGTGACCCGATTACTTGCGCGCGGCTAAGATCATTCCTCATACTACGCGGCCGT